>NZ_JAGGOO010000046.1 GCF_018614415.1 Streptomyces sp. ISL-12 | reverse complement strand
GCACCCAGCCCTACGCACCCACCCCCCGCCGTGCCCCCCGCCGCCCCAGCAACTCCGCCAGCCCCCGCCGCGTAGCCGCCAGCACCACCCGATCCGACCCGCGCAGCACATACGTGTCCGGCAGATCCCACACCAGCCCCGCCCCGGCGACATCCACCGCGCCCCCACCCCCGCCTCCACGACCGCCGGAGGCCTCCGTGTCCAGCGCCAGCACCCGCCACGCCCCCGCCCGGAACGCCTCCCCGACCGTCCGCCCCTCCAGCTGCGGATGCCCCGCCACCCGCACCGCCGCGAACAGCAGCACCCGCCGTTCGACCGGGATCGCCCCCAGGATCTGCCGCCCCATCATCGCCCCGGCGAACGCCGGCGCCGACAGATGCGTCACGCTCCGGCTCCGCGTCAGCGCCCCGGGATGCGCGGCCCGCAGGGTCCGGTAGACCGCCGTCGCGAAGTCGTCGTCGTACAGCCGCAGCACCACCCGCAGGTCGGCCCGCACCGACCGCGCGTACAGCACCGCCTCCAGGTTCGTCGTGTCCACACTGGTCAGCGCCAGCAGCGAGTGCGCCCGGTGGATCTTCGCCGCCTCCAGCACGCCCTCCTGCGTGACGTCCCCCAGCACCACCGGCACCCGCAGCCGCCGCGCCGTCGCCATCCCGCGCGCCTCGGGGTCGGACTCCACGCACACCACCGGGATGTGCAGCTCCCGCAACCGGGTCAGCACCCGCGTACCGATCTTGCCGAGTCCCAGCAGCACCACATGTCCGCCGAGCCCGCGCGGCGGCTTCCGCAGCGTCGTCGCCGTCCGGAGCGTGCCCAGCGCCTCCAGCACCGCCGCCAGCAGCACCGGCAGCAGCAGCAACCCCATCAGTCCGGTGAGGAGTTGCAGCACCTGCTCTCCGGTCGACCCCTCCAGCGCCGGCTCGTTGATGGCGAACAGATCCAGCAGCGTCACGTACGTCGCGTGCAGCGGATGTTCCCCGGTCACCAGCGTCAGCGCCACCGCGAGCGCCACCACACAGGCCGCGAGGCCCGCGATCGACCACCGCAGCCGCCGTGAGAACAGCGAGGCGAACGGCGGCACCACCCCGCCCCGCGCGGACAGCGCGGGCCCGGAGTACGACACCTGCTCCAGTACGACGGTGCCCCGCCCCGTCGCCCGGGCCACCTCCGCCGCGTCGGGCAGCAGCCGCGGCCCCTGGTCGCCGCTCTCCTCCGAACCGTCCGTCCCGGCGGGGTCGTTGCTGGTCGCGGAGAGCAGCGCCAGCGTGCACAGCCCCGGGTCGGCCACCTCGCCGGGCCGCGGCGGCTGCCGCTCGACCGCGCGCAGCAGCAGCCCGTCCGTCTCCACGACCTTGCTGGTGCCGACCAGCGCGGTCGCGGCCAGCGCGGGCGCGGCGGTGTCGGCGTCCGAGAGCACGGTGGTGGAGGCGTCCAGAGCAGGGGTCCGGGTCTCGCCCGTCGCCAACGCGGCGGCCTGGTCGAGGAGTTCCTCTATGTGCTGGCCGAGGCGCCGGTTGTACAGGCGCAGCACCAGCCGCAGCCGGGGGTTGAGGCGGCGGGCGGTGAGGGCGGCGCGGATGTTGGTCTCGTCGTCGTCATAGACCAGGGCCAGCGCGGCGGCCCGTGCCACGCCCGCCTCGGCGAGCACGTCCTCGGTCGGCTCCCCGGCCTCCAGTTCCTGACCACCACCACCGCCACCACCCGCCACCCCGCCTCCACCCCCGCCGTCGCGGTTGACGGCCGCGTTCACCAGGTCCAGCAGCGCGGCGGAGGCGGCGCGGGCGCGGCCCACCACCGGCTGGCGCACCCGGCGCCCGGAGGGCGGCACGACGAGGGTGACCTGTTCGCCGTAGACACCGCGCAGTTCGGCGGCGAGCCGGTGCGCCAGCCCGTCGTCGCCGCAGACCACCATGTGCGCGGCGGGCGTTCCCTGCTGACTCTGATTCGGAAGGCTAGGCACGAGGCAACAGACTGCCATGCCCTCCCGAGGGGCGTTAAGAACGCGTTAAGACGCGGCATGGAAGACGTATGAACATTGCCGGAATCCGGCAATGACGGCCCGTGCTGCCGCATGCCAGACTCCACCGCACCGGAGGTCGGCGGCAGGGCGAGAGGGGGCGGCACGCATGGCCTGGTTTCTCGGCCTCGGCATCACGGGGGTCGTGCTGCTCGCCCTGTCGCTGATCTTCGGCGGCGTCCTCGAAGGCGCCCTCGACGGCGCTCTCGACGGCGCGCTGGGCGGCGTACTCGACGGGTGGCTGTCGCTGCCGGTCCTCGCCGGCTTCACGTCGATGACCGGTTTCACCGGCGCCATCGTCCTCGGCAGCGGCTGGTCGGGCCCGGTGGGTGCCGCCTCGGCGGGCGTGCTCGCCGGAGCGGGCGCGGGCTGGCTGACGTACCGCCTCAGCCGGGCGCTGATGCGGGACCGGACCGCCGTGACGCCCACCGCGGACCAGCTGCTGGGCACCCCCGGCAAGGTGGTGACCGCCATCCCCGCCGACGGCTTCGGCGAGGTCCTGCTGCACCTCGGCGGCCAGCCGCTCAAGTGCGCGGCGCGCAGCGCGGCGCCGGTGGCGCGCGGCACCCGGGTGTGGGTGGAGGCGGTCCCGACCCCGACGTCGGTGGTCGTCCGCCCGGTCGACAGCTGAACCCACCTCTCTCCACGAACTTCTCCACGAACCCATACGGGGGCACAGCCATGAGTCCTGTCCTGATCGCGGCACTGGGAGTCGTCGTACTCCTGGTGCTGCTCGCACTGGTCGTCGTCAGCCGGTACAAGGTGGCCGGGCCGAGCGAGGCGTTCATCGTCACCGGCCGGCGCGGCAAGAAGTCCACCGACCCGGAGACCGGCCGGGTGTTCACGGACAACAGCGGCCAGAAGGTCGTGGTCGGCGGCGGTGTCTTCGTCGTGCCGTTCGTGCAGCAGAAGTTCACCCTCGACCTGTCCTCGCGGCACATCCCGGTCGCCGTGCGCGGCGCGGTGACGCTGCGCGGGGTCAAGGCCCACCTCGAAGGCGTCGCCATCGTCAAGGTCGGCGGCACCGAGGACGCGATACGGGCCGCCGCCCAGCGGTTCCTGATGCAGCAGGACGGCATCGTCGGCTTCACCCAGGAGGTGCTGTCCGGCGCGCTGCGCGCGATCGTCGGCCGGATGTCGGTGGAGGACGTCATCCGCGACCGGGCCGCCTTCGCGAGCCAGGTGGCGGAGGAGGCGGAGGCCAGCCTCTCCGGGCAGGGCCTGGTCCTTGACGCCTTCCAGATCCAGGACATCACCACCGAGGGCTCCTACCTGGAGGACCTCGGCCGTCCCGAGGCCGCCCGGGCCAAGCAGGAGGCCGACATCGCCGAGGCGGTGGCGCGGCGCGCGGCCGAGCAGGCCCGGCTGAAGGCCGAGGAGGAGATCGCGGTCGCCCAGCGGACGCTCTACCTGAAGCAGGCCGAGATCAAGGCCGAGACCGACCAGGCCTCCGCCCGCGCCAACGCCGCCGGCCCGCTCGCCGAGGCGGCCCGGCAGCAGGACATCCTCGCCGAGCAGGAGAAGGTCGCCGAACGCCAGGCGGCCCTGAAGGACCGCCAGCTGGACACCGAGGTCCGCAAGCCGGCCGACGCCAAGCGGTACGAGGCCGAGCAGGAGGCCGAGGCCCGCCGGGTGTCCCGCGTCAAGCAGGCCGAGGCCGAGCGCGCGGCCGGCATCGCCGCCGCCCAGGCGGAGGCCGAGCGGGCGCGGCTGACCGGTGAGGGCGAGAAGCAGCGCCGCAGCGCGCTGGCCGAGGCGCAGGCCATCGAGGGCCTCAAGCAGGGTGAGGCCGAGCGGTCCCGGCGCGCGGCGATCGCGGAGGCGGTACGGCTGGAGGGCGAGGCGGAGGCCGCGGCGATCGGCGCCAAGGGCGCGGCCGAGGCCGAGGCGATGCGGAAGAAGGCCGACGCCTTCGACCGGTACGGCGAGGCGGCGGTGCTCCAGATGCTGGTCGAGGTGCTGCCGCAGGTGGTGGCGAAGGCGTCCGAGCCGCTGTCCGCCGTCGACAAGATGACGGTGATCTCCACGGACGGCGCGAGCCGCCTGTCCCGCACGGTCGCCGACAACGTCGCCCAGGGCATGGAACTCCTCAACTCCACGACCGGCATGGACCTGGCCGGGCTCCTGAAGGACCTCACCGCGCGCAAGACGGCGGCGGCCGAGGACGGCAAGGTCGAGATCACCGGCTGACAGTGGCCGCCCGTACCCTGGAAGGCGCCGGCGACGGCATGGACGTATCACGACGGGTGCGGCGGGGGTGGGCGGAGGTGGCGGACCGGCAGGCGGCGCGGGCGTACGTCGAGGGCTACGCGGACCTCCTCGCCTCCGCCGCCGCCACCGGCCGCCGGCTGAACCGGGAGGAGCTGGACTCCCGCCGCGCCCTGGGGGAGCGCGCCGCGGAGGCCGGCCTGAAGCTGCGGGACCTGGTCGTCGCCCACCTCGACGCCACCCGCGCCGACTGGCCCACCGGCCCCGGCGTCACCCCCGACAGCGTGCTGGCCGTCGTCACCCAGGCCGTGGACGCGCTGGCCGAGGGGTACGAGCGGGCGCAGCGGCTGGCGGTACGTCAGGAGGAGGCGGCCCGGCGGGAGTTCATCGACGACCTGCTCTACGGCCGCAGCGACCTGGGCCGGGTCGCCGAGCGCGCCGAGCGCTACGGTCTGCGGCTGGCCTACGAGCACGCCGTGGCGGTGGCGCGCGGCGCCCTGGCGTACGACGACGGCGACCCCGTCCCCCGGGAGGTGGAGCGCGCGCTGATCGGCCGCTTCGGCGACCGCCGCATACTCCTCACCACCAAGGACGGCCGCCTGGTGTGCGTCGCCCCCGGCGACCAGCAGGAGATCCTCACCTTCTTCGCCAAGCTGGCGCACACCGCCACCGACGGCGGCCAGGTCGCCATCGGCCGCTCCCAGCCGGGCGCCGCCGGTGTCGTCCAGTCCTACGAGGAGGCGCTGAACACCCTCGACCTCGCCGAACGCCTGGAACTCGACGAGCCGTTGCTGCGCGCCGCGGACCTCCTCGTCTACCCCGTCCTCACCCGTGACCGCCAGGCCATGGCCGACCTGGTGACCAGCACCCTCAGCCCGTTGCGCGAGGCCCGCGGCGGCGCCGAGCCGCTGCTCGACACGCTCACCGCGTACTTCGACTCCGGCTGCGTGGCGGCGGAGGCGGCCCGCCGGCTCTCCCTGAGCGTGCGCGCCCTCACCTACCGGCTGGAACGCATCCACCGGATCACCGGCGCCGACCCCTCCGACCCGGTCCACCGCTACACCCTCCAGACCGCGGTGATCGGCGCCCGCCTGCTGGGCTGGCCGGCCAACCCCCTCTGACAGGTTCCGACAGGAGAGACACCCCCATGGCGAAGAAACCGGTCCGCGCGGCGGTCGGAGACATCCGGATCACCTGCCAGATCTGCGGCAGCGAACATTTCCGCGACCGCTCCGTCCTCCTCAACAGCTCCGGCATGGAGTTCATGAAACTGGCCTGGGCGAACGAGTCGGCGACCGGCCTGATCTGCTGGCAGTGCGGGTACGTCCAGTTGTTCGCGAACCAGGATCTTCAGCTGTACCGGGGGGACGCGTAACCGGCCGGACGTACCATTCCCGGGGCTGATGTGCCCCGATCAACTTTCCGCTGTCTTCCCGTGGGGGGAAATTCTCGTGAGTCGTCGTACGTCGCATGCGTACAGACCGCTGAACATGAAGCGAAGAGCCTGGCTGACGCTCGGCGCGGTGGTCCTGGGCGGCGGCGGTGTGGTGACGTACGCCGCCGCCAGCCCGTCCGCCGACACCGGGCCCGCGACCCGGGCCAAGCGGCCGGTGAAGGTCTACGACCTGGCGCTGAAGGGCGCCGGGAGCGACCGGCGGAAGCTGCCGCGCACGGAGACCGAGCAGTTCTCGCTGCTCGGCGTCTCCTGGACGGACGCCGACCGGGAGCTGAACGGCAGCATCCAGGTGCGCACCCGTGACGCCGAAAGCGGCGCGTGGACCGGCTGGCGGGACCTGGAGACCGGCGTCGACCCGGTCGAGGTCCCCGAGGCCGACTCGGAGGAACGCGGCGCGTCCGAGCCGCTGTGGACCGGCCCGTCCGACGGCGTCGAGGTCCAGGTCGTCCACGACGACGGTTCCACGGACGCGGGGCTGCCCAAGGGGTTCGAGGTCAACCTGGTCGACCCCGGAGTGGTGACGGAGGCGGAGACGCGGATCGACCCGGCGGCGTTCGTGACGGACGCGTCCGCGGAGCCGACGGCTATGGAGCCGACGTCCGCGGCGCCGACGGCTATGGAGCCGACGTCCGCGGCGCCGACGGCTATGGAGCCGACGTCCGCGGCGCCGACGGCCGCTCCCACGGCACCCGCGTCCACCGCCCCCCAGCCGCCGGTCGTCTCCCGCGCGGGCTGGGGCGCCGACGAGAACCTGAGCCCGGAAGGCCCCGAGTACAACGCGGACGTGAAGTCGGTCTTCGTCCACCACACGGCCGGCACCAACGACTACTCCTGCGCCGACTCGGCCGCCCTCGTCCGTGGCATCTACGCGTACCACGTGCAGACCAACGGCTGGAAGGACCTCGGCTACAACTTCCTCGTCGACAAGTGCGGCACCGTCTTCGAGGGCCGCAAGGGCGGCATCGACCTGCCGGTCCTCGGCGCGCACACCTACGGCTTCAACCGCGAGTCCACCGGCATCGCCGTACTCGGTGACCACACCTCGACCGCCGCGCCCCAGGCGACCCTGACCGCGATCGCCCGGGTGGCGGCCTGGAAGCTCGGCCAGTACGGCGCCGACCCGTCCTCGACCGTCAAGCTCACCGCGGGCGCGACCCAGCAGAACTACTTCGGTACGAGTTTCACCGCGGGCGGCACGTACGACTTCGGCCGCATCGCCGCCCACCGCGACGGCTACAACACCGAGTGCCCCGGCGACTCCCTCTACGCCCAGTTGCCGGCCATCCGCACCCTGGCCGCAGGCCCGGTGCAGGGCCTGAAGGTCACCGCGCTCGACGGTACGGGCCTGAACGGCTCGACGTACTACACCAAGGGCAAGATCACCGCCCGCTGGTCGGCGACCACCCCCGGCACGCTCATCAAGAACTTCGAGATCCTGGTCGACGGCGAGTCGGTCGCCACCGCCCCGGCCACCGCGACCTCCCAGAGCGTCACGCTCGCCGCCGGCAGCCACACCGTCGCCGTACGGGCGGTGCACCAGTCCGGCAGGACCACGACGACGGCGGCCAAGAAGGTCGTCACGGACACCACCGCGCCGACCTTCACCACCACGCCCAAGCTGACCCTGCGCACCGGCACCGTCGACACCACCGCCGTCCCGGTCACCCTCGGCTGGAAGGCCGCCGACAGCGCCGCGCTGCGCCAGGTGAAGCTGCTGTCCCCGACCACGGCCACCTTCGGCCCGACGACGACGTCCTCCAAGCGGACCGCCAAGTCCGGCTCGGCCGCCACCTGGTCGATGCGGGCGTACGACTGGGCCGGCAACTACCGCACCTCCTCGCCCTCCTACACCCCGGTGATCCTCCAGGAGAGCTCCGCCAAGAAGTCCGGCAGCTGGAGCACGCGTTCCTCCTCCAGCTACCTCGGCGGGAAGTCGTACTCCAGCTCCGCCAAGAGCGCGAGCCTCACCTGGACGTTCACCGGCCGCTCCGCGGCGTGGGTGGTGTCGCGGGCCTCGTCCTCCGGCCAGGCGTACGTCTACGTCGACGGCAAGAAGGCCGCGACCGTCGATCTGAAGTCGGCGACCACCAAGTACCGCCAGGTGATCTGGACGAAGTCCTGGTCGAGCAGTGCCAAGCACACGATCAAGGTCGTGGTCGTCGGCACGAGCGGTCGCCCGACCATCACCACGGACGGTCTGGTCCATCTGAAGTAACGCCTCCGGATCCGAACCGCGCGCCTTCCGTTCTCGTCTCTCGGACTGTCGGAGAGAACTGTCGGAACTCCCGGAGGGTGTCGATGACGCACAGAAGAAGGCGCGCGGGCTGGATGACCACGGGCGCGCTGACGGCAGCGGCGCTGGTGGTCCTGACCGGCTGCTCGGACGGACCGGAGGCGGACTCCGCTTCCGCTTCCGCCTCCGCTTCCGCTTCCGCCTCCGCTTCCGCCTCCGCCTCCGCCTCCGCTTCCGCCGAGGGCGACAAGCCGACGACGGCGGCCTCGTCCGCGACGGCCGGCTCGTCCCCGACGGCCGAGGGGAGCTCCGACAGAGGGGGGAGCCCCGAGGAAACGGTCGCGGCGTGGGTGGCCGCGGTCGTCAAGGGCGACACGAAGGAGGCGTGCCTGCTGATGGGGGAGCCTGCCACCGGTTCGTCCCCCGCGCGGACCGGCAGTGAGGAGACCTGCGCCGAGGACTCGGCGCAGGGCAAGCGGATCCAGGACACGGTCGGTCAGTTCAAGGAGTCGTTCACTCCCGACCCGCCCACGGCCGACCCGAAGGTGGAGGCCACCGCGCCCACCGACGCCTCCGCCGATGTTTCCGCCGAGAAGGCGGTCTTTCCCGCCGACCGGATCACCATCGACGGCAAGACCCTCGAAGAGATCATCGTGTCGAACTCCACCGGCGTGGAGCCGGGTCAGTTGGACGTGAAGATCGGGGCCGGCAAGCTCGACGGCGCCTGGTACGTGACCGACATGGACTTCAACATCGGCTGACCCCGAGGCTCATGCGGCGCATACGGCGCATACGGCGCATCCGGGCGAGGTAGTCCCGTACCCCCGGTTCGGTGCCGTACCGGCTTTTGAGCTCGGCGGCGAGTTCCCCGCCGGTCATGACGAGCGACGGCACCGACCGGCGGTCTCCTTCGAGGGCCCGTACCCCCAGGGCGAGCGCCTGCTCCAGGTCCCCCGCACGCGCCGCCGTGACCGCGAGCGTGACCCGCGCTTCCGCGTTGCGCATCGGTGACCGCTCGGTGCCGTCGGCGTCCGTCCCCGCCCTCAGCACCTCCTCGGCGAGCAGGCGAGCGAGCCTGTCCTCGCCGACCAGGCGGTAACAGTCCATCGCGTAGAAGTCGAACTTGGCCGGGTCCACCACGAAGTGGTTCTCCGGGTTCTCGGGGTACGGCATCCGCTCCAGCAGCCGTCGCCCCTCGTCCAGGGCCGCCTCGACCCGCCGGCGCTCCCCGAGCCGAGCCCATGCCTTGGCCTCCTGTGCGGCGAGCTGTACGGCCACACCACGGTTCGGAGCCCTCTCGGCCCCGGCCCGCGCCGCCGCGACGACGCCCCTGTAGTCACCGTCGGTGAGGGCGAACCACGCCCGCATCTCGTGCGCCCACCCGGCGATCTCCGCATGGCCGGCCTCGGCCGCGAGCGACAGTGCCGCCTGCCGCGTGGACTCCGCCGCGTGGTGCGCCCCCGTGTCGTACTCGGCACAGCCGACCAGCAGGGCGAGCCGACCGGACACCGCGAGCACCTCACGGCGCTGTGCGGAAGTGAGGCTGCTGGTGTTCAGCGCGACGACACGGCGCAGCCACTGCCGCCCCTCGACGAGCAGCCGCTCACCCGGCACGACCGGGTACTCCGAGGCGAGCCGGTCCGCGGTGACCCGCAGGGCGTCGAGCGTGGCGCCGTCGATGTCGGACCGTTCGAGCCGGCGCACGATCTCCGGCGTCTCCATACCGGACGCGGCGAGGACCTCCCGGTCCCCGTCCCGCCGCGAGGGCGCCGGGAAGAGCGCGTGCGTCACGGTGCCGAAGAGGGCGGCGACGACCGGTCGGCAGAAGCCGTCCGGCATCTCACCCTGTTCCCAGCGCTTCCACCGGCGGACCATGCTGTCCTCCGAGAGCAGCTCCGCGGCAGCGTGCGCCCGCAGCCTCCGTACCGCCTCCCGCTCCGACCACCCACGGGCCACCCGCTCGGCAGCGATACGCCTCGCCCACGCGGGCCTGTCATCGACCATGCGCCCACCTCCGAGTGCTCTTCTACGAGTACCCCCTCCGTGTCCGACTCGCGAGCAGAACCCAGCAGCGTTCCGGCCGGCGCGTCGGCCGTGCCCGATCGTTCAGGGAGTGCCGGCGCGCCGGTAGCCGACCCACAACCGGCCGCCGGCCTGTGCGAGCACCTCGTCCACCACGGTCACGAGGGGTTCCGCCCGCCCGCCCAGTACCTCGTGGAGACCGTGGTGCAGGCGCGTGCTGAGTCCCGGGGCGGTCGTCTCAAGACGGCGTGCCAGCCACTTCCCCCCTCCGCTCCAGGAACCGCCGATGGCCAGCGCCAGTTCGCCGGTGCGCCGGACCAACTCGGTGGCGATGAACAGACGCTCGCCCTGGTCGTTGCTTCCCGCGAGGTCGTCGAGGAGGTCGGTGATCGCATAGCGGCGGTTCTCGATCTCTTCCACCGACACCGGCGGCGGTCCCGCGACGGCCAGCCTCCGGGCTTCCGCGGCGAGACGCGTTCCAAGTCCGTCGGTGTCGAAGAGCAGCAACCCGTCGGCACACATCCACAGCAGCGGTGAACGGCGCCGGCCCAGCTCCCGCTCGATGTACGAGCGCCACGTCGCCTCGGTGTGCACGAACATCTCCACCGGCCACCCGGCGTGCTGGAGGCTCGCCCGGTACGGCGCCGGTGCGCCGCGAAGCAGCACCACGACGTCCAGATCCGACGTCGCCGTACGCCGGCCTGTCACGACGCTCCCTCCCAGGAACGCGGCTCGCGCGTCGGGGTGATGTTCCTCTACGACGGCACGTGCGGCCTCGATCGCATCCATGCGGCAACTATCAGCACGGCCCTCACCGGACGCACCCCCTTTCTCGGCCCCGTAACTGGCTGTTCTCTATCCGCTCGGGTGGTCGGTGGGGTTCGAACAGGGGCCTGGTCCGGGTGAGTCTGCCGGCGTGGACGCATGGAAGAAGGGCCTCTTGGTAGCTCGCGGATGTCGAGTCCAGCGAGGAGCAAGAGGCCCTGTTGTCGAAGTGTCGCGTGGTCGCGGTTGTCGGGTCGGTCGGTCCACTCCTGGGTGTGACTGTCTCGCCCATCGGTTCGGGGACGCGGGCGACCGGCCGGGACGCCGGCCCCGGTACGGCTCGGACATGAGTGACGTCGAGTGGGGCGTGGTGCGGGATCTGCTGCCGGTGCCGGGATGGCTGGCGGGCCGGGGCGGGCGGCCGGAAGGCTCCTGCCACCGGCGGATGATCGATGCGGTCCGCTACCTCGTCGACAACGGCATCAAGTGGCGGGTGATGCCGTCCGACTTCCCGCCCTGGCCGCGGGTGTACGCCTTCTTCGCCCGCTGGCGGGATGCGGGCCTGATCTCCGAGCTGCACGACGGGCTGCGCGGTGCCGTCCGCCGGGCCGAGGGCCGTGACCAGGAGCCGAGTGCGGCGGTCATCGACTCACAGTCGGTGATCTCGACGGCCTCCACCCCCGCGTCCAGGACGTCTTCCTGACCACCCCCCGGCGCCCGCGAACTGCTCGACAACCTCGCGGACTACGCCAACCTCCCGGCAGGCCCCCGGCGCATCGCAATCGGATGCGCCGGCGGTCGGAGGGCGGCAGTCCCTCGTCCTGTCACCTGGTCAGCGTGCCGTCCGGAGTCTCATGTACGAAGACTTTCTTCGCCTGTCGGCCCAGGACGCTGGACACAACCTCGCGGATACCGTCCGGGTCGTTCTTTTGCTCCGGGACCGAGTCGGAATTCTCGATGGCAGTCCTCAAGTACGCGGGGTTCCATGACGAGATGGCACCACTGACGTCGATCCTCTCCACCCTGCTCTTGCCCACCTGTGCCTTTATCGCCGGCAGGATCTGGTCCGAGTACATGCCACCGGACGCTTTGAACAGACTGGCATGACCGCCGACCTTTCCGCCGTCCCGGAGGTAGACGGTGATGGTCAAGCAGCTTGTGACCGAGGGATAGATGAGCGTGCCGCCCGGGCCGACACTTTTGACTTCGCCCTCGGCAACGCTCTTCACCTCCGCCGCGCCGGCTGTTGTGCCCCCGCCGGCGTTGTCGTTCTCGGCGCGCTGGACGGTCTGGTCCGTGCCACGTGGCGTGCGACCGCGGTCGGCCGCCAGCGCACGCGTTGTCGCGGCGTTGCCCGCCATGCGCTGCAGGACGGTCACTGCCGACGGGCCCTGGGGGCCGGTCGTGCCCCGAGGCAGGTCACCAGTTGGGCCGGTCGGAGCAGACCGCCGCGGTGCCCTTGCGGGTGCCCCTCCGGTCGATTCCCTGTGCATGCGCTCGTGCTGGTGCAAGGCGTCCCCCCTCGGATAGCTCGGCATAAGCATCTCACTCTGTTACCCCCCGCCATCGGGACACAAGACGTGCGGGGGCAGACAAGAGGGCACCCCACCGTTGCTCCTCCCTGATTGGCTGTTCTCTGACCGCTCGGGTGGCCGGTCGGGTTCGAACAGGGGCGTCGTCTGGGTGAGTCTGCCGGCGTGGACGCATGGAAGAAGGTAGCGGCGCACCGACACCGGCGAAGCCGTCGTCCTGTGGTCGATGACCATGCTCATGAGCCGCCGCCTGGCCGCCCGGTGCCGGCGTTCTGCTGCGCAGGGGAAACAAGCGGCGTGAACCCGCCCGGCTTCGCCTCGACCAGCCAGCCTCGTTCCACCAGCCGCTTCAGCCGTGCCCTGGCACCTTCGACACGGGAAGCGGACGCGCTGTCCCGGCCCAGCACCACCGCCGCCCGCCGGGCACCCAGCCCGTCGCCTCCCGCATCGGCCGCGGCGGGGACGGTCTCGCCATCGCGCCCACCAACTACACGGTCAAGGACGCGGTGACGGACTGGCTCACCTACGGTCTGGCCGGCCTCGCCCCCAGCACCGTAGAGACGACCACGCTCCTGAGCCAGAAGCACGTCATCCCGTCGCTCGGCGCGCGCAAGCTCCGCGACCTCAGTGCGGAAGACGTAGACCGCTGGCTGGCCACCAAGGCAAGGACGCTCAGCACCCGTACTCTCCAGTCGCTCCACTCCTGCCCGAACCGTGCGGTCAAGCGGGCCATGGCGCGGGACAAGGCGAAGCGCAACGTCGTCGAGCTGTGCTCCGTCCCTCAGGGGCAGGCGGGACGGCCGTCCAAGGCGCTCACGTTCGCTCAGGCTGAGGCCGTGCTCAAGGGGGCTGAGGGGACCTCGATGTACGCGTATATCGTCGTCGCGCTGCTGACCGGCGCCCGTACCGAGGAACTGCTGGCCCTCACCTGGGACCACGCCTTCCTCAAGGGACGCCCGGAGTTCGACCCGCCGCAGCCTCCGCACATCGCCGTGTGGCGTTCGGTCCGGCGGAGCGGGGACACCAAGACGCGGAAGTCCCGGCGCACGCTCGCCTTGCCGGCGCGCTGCGTCGAAGCGCTCTGGCAGCAGTTCGAAGATCAGGGCTGGGATCGGCTCGCCGCCGGCGACAAGTGGGAGGAACACGGGCTCGTCTTCTCCTCGGCCGTCGGTAAGCCGCTTGATGCTGCCAACGTCCGGCGCGCCTTCCGGCAGACGCTCAAGGACGTCGACGGGATCGACGCGGATGAGTGGACGCCCCGGGAGCTCCGGCACAGCTTCGTGTCGCTGCTCTCCGACCGTGGTGTCCCACTGGAAGAGATCTCCCGGCTCGTCGGCCACTCCGGTACGGCCGTGACGGAGGAGGACTACCGGAAGCAGATCCGGCCCGTGATCCAGACCGGCGCCGTGGTCATGGACGGCATCTTCAAGCGCGCACCGGAGCGGTAGTCACGCGGATAGACACGCACACGAAACAGGTGAGGCACCTACCCAAACTGGTAGGTGCCTCACCTGGTGTTTCTCTGTCGGGGTGGCGGGATTTGAACCCACGACCTCTTCGTCCCGAACGAAGCGCGCTGCCAAGCTGCGCCACACCCCGAGTGTCGTCGCTGTCGCGGCGACGTCGTTTACTTTAGCCCACCGCGCGCCGGAGACGAAATCCGATTCAGCAGGGCCGGCGCAGGGGGTTCGGGCGGGTGTGGTCCAAGGCCACGAGGAGGGTGGCCAGGGCGTAGAGGGACAGGCCCAGGAGGAGGGCGTTGCCGAGGACTCCCTTGTAGCCGTGCTGGTCGACGTCGAGGAAGGGGTAGAGGTAGCGGGCCGTGCTGTCGGGGATGAGCAGCTCGCCGCGGCCCAGGGAGAAGGCCAGGTAGGCCAGGGGGTACAGCATCCAGCCGGCGGCGTGGCGGAGGCGGAGGCGGCCGGGGACGGTCAGGAGGAGCCAGTCGGCGGTAGCGGCGAGGGGGAGGGCCGTGTAGAGGAGGTGGGCGGCGACGGCGTGCCAGCCGGTGGGGGCGTCGGGGAGGGCGTAGGGGCTGGCCGGGTTGGCGAGGAGGGTGTGGTGCACCAGGGCCGAGGCCACGGTGTAGAGCAGGGCCGCGCCGGTCAGGGCGGGCGACAGGGGGCGGGCGGCCGTCCAGGCTCGGCGGGCCGAGAGGGCGAGGACGACGGCCAGCAGGATGCCGCTCTGGACCGTGAAGTGGCTCAGAGCCGGGGTGGCGGGGCCGGCGAGGGAGAGTTCGATCGTGACGCCCGCCGCGGCCAGGGTGGCCGTCAGCAGGCGGAAGACGGCCACCAGGGGGCGGCGTACCGGGGTCACCACGGCCGTGGCCGGGACCGGTGAGGGCAGCAGCGCGGGCGGGCCCGGGACCGCGGGCAGGTCCGGGATGTCCCTGGGTATCGGTGCGGTCATGCCCTCAACGTAGGCAAGGAGGGCAAAGGGGGCGATACGGGTGGACTGTGTGGGTTACGGCGGACGTCGGATGTATCGCCCCAGGGGTGGCGCTGGTCGTCCTACTCGCGGCCCACCAGCGTCAGCAGCGTCGCCTCCGGGGGGCAGGCGAAGCGGACCGGCGTGTAGCGGTTGGTGCCGCAGCCCGCCGAGACGTGGAGGTAGGACGTACGGCCCTCGGCCGTGTGGGTGGAGAGGCCCTTGACGCGGTCCGTGTCCAGGTCGCAGTTGGTGACCAGGGCGCCGTAGAAGGGGATGCACAGCTGGCCGCCGTGGGTGTGGCCGGCGAGGATCAAGGGGTAGTCGTCGGCCGTGAAGGCGTCGAGTACGCGCAGGTAGGGGGCGTGGACCACGCCCATCGAGAAGTCAGCCGAGCCGGACGGGCCGCCGGCCACCTCCGCGTACCGGTCCCGCTTGATGTGCGGGTCGTCCAGGCCGGTCAGCTCGATCGACACGCCGTCCACCTTGAGCGTGCCCCGGGTGTTGGTGAGGTCCAGCCAGCCCGCGGCGTCGAAGGTGTCGCGGAGGTCCTCCCACGGGTTGTGGACGACGTTGGCGGCGGGCGGGTTGCCGTTGAGGCCGTGGCGGCCCTGGAGCTTCTCCAGCAGGTACCGGGCGGGGTTGCGGAGTGCGGGGCCGTAGTAGTCGTTGGAGCCGAAGACGTACGCGCCGGGGAACTCCATCAAGGGGCCGAGCGCGTCCAGGACCTCCGGGACGCCCTCGGGGTCGGAGAGGTTGTCCCCGGTGTTGATCACGAAGTCGGGGCGCAGGCCGGCCAGCGAGCGCAGCCAGCGCTGCTTCTTGCGCTGGTCGCGGACCATGTGGATGTCGGAGACCTGGAGCACGCGGAGGGGACGCATGCCGGAGGGCAGGACGGGGACCGTCACCCTTCGGAGGCGGAAGGAGCGGGCTTCGAAGCCCGCGGCGTAGACCAGACCGGCGGCGCCAGCCGCCGCGATGGACAAGGGCACTCCGTATCGCGCGCGCATACGACCATCGTGTCAGATGCCGGAGGTCAGTCATGTCCGCCTGTGGACAACTTCCGTGCGCCGCCCGGCCCCACCGGGCCCCACGCGGCAAATAGGCGGGCGTCCAGCCTCCCGTACCTGCGACAATCGACGGCATGACCACCCTCAAGTCGAAGCTGCAGGACGACCTCAACGCCGCGATCAAGGAGCGTGACGAGCTGCGCTCCTCCACGCTGCGGCTGACCCTCTCCGCGATCACCAAGGAAGAGGTCGCGGGGACCACCAAGCGCGAGCTCTCCGACGACGAGGTGCAGAAGGTGATCGCCCGCGAGGCGAAGAAGCGGCGCGAGGCCGCGGACGCCTTCGCGCAGGGCGGCCGGGCCGAGAGCGCCGAGCGGGAGAAGGCCGAGGGCGAGGTGCTCGCCGCCTACCTGCCCAAGCAGCTCGGCGACGACGAGCTGAACGCGATCGTCGCGCAGGCCGTCGAGGAGGCGAAGGCGGCCGGTGCCGAGGGACCGCGGGCCATGGGTGCCGTCATGAAGATCGTGAACCCGAAGGTGGCCGGGCTGGCCGAGGGCGGCCGGGTCGCCGCCGCGGTCAAGAGGCTGCTGGCCGGCTGAGCGGAGCGGACGGACGGATCGGAGCAGGCGCACAGGACGGGCGGACGTCCACGACAGACAGACGTCCAGGACAAGACACATGTCCATGACAGACGCATGTCCATGACAGACAGATGTCCACAGCAGGCGGACGTCCAGGGCAGACACGCGACGGCCCCTTCACCTCCCGGTTCCCGGAAGGTGAAGGGGCCGTCGTCGTTCGTCCGGCGGGTGCCTCAGCCGCGTCCGCCGCCGTTGCCCTGGCCCCGGAAGATGTCGCCCCAGTTGCCGCCGTTGCCCAGGTCGCCGATGAGGTTCACGTCGCCGTCGTCGCCCGTGCCGCCGTCGCCGGTGCCGCCGTCCGCCGTGGCGCCGTCACCGGTGCCGCCGTCGCCGTTGCCGGTCCCGTTTCCGTCGTCGGCCTCGTCGTCTCCGTTGCCGCCGTCGTCGTTGTCGCCCTTGCCCTTGTCGGCGGAGTCGGGGATGTCGACGTAGGAGAAGTCGGTCGCGGGCTTGCCCTCCAGGGCGCCGGTCATCATGTCGCGCCAGATCGGGCCGGGGACCTCGCCACCGAACACCTTGTCGTGCGGGACGCCGCCGATCGTGATGTCGACCATCTGCCGCTCGTGCGCCGGGTCGCCGACCCAGACGGCGCCCGCCATGTTCGGCGTGTAGCCGACGAACCAGGCCGCGTAACGGAAGTCCGTCGTACCGGTCTTGCCGGCGCTGGGACGGCTGCCTAGGCCGGCCTCCGTACCCGTACCGTCCTCCACCACGCCGCGCAGCAGCGTGTTGATGGTGTCGGCGGTCGTCTCCGACATGGCGCGGGAGCAGGTCGACTTCGGGACCTCCAGCGACTTGTTCTGCTGGCCGACGCGCTGGGTGATCGACTCGATGGCGACCGGCGTGCAGTACATGCCGCGCGAGGCGAAGGTCGCGTACGCGTTCGCCATGGTCAGCGGGGACATCTCCTGGGTGCCCAGGGCGATGGACGGGGCCTGCTGCATCGTGCCGCCGTCGGCCCGCTCGACACCCATCTTCTGCGCCATCTCGGTCACCGGGCAGATGCCGATGTCGCTGATCAGCTGCACGTAGTAGGTGTTGACCGACTTCGCGGTCGCTTCCTTCATCGAGTACGGGCCGACCTCGGACTCGTTCTCGTTCTCCAGCTTCGCCGGGTTCGCCGGGTCGTTCTGCCAGGTCTTGCCGTCGCAGGCGGCGATCGGGCTCGGGTACTCCATCTCGTACGGCGAGGAGTACGACTTGGTCGCCGGGGTGCCGCCCTCGATCGCCGCCGCCGCCACGATCGGCTTGAACGTCGAACCGGGCTGGTAGCCGATGCCGCCGCCCATGGCCTGGTCCACGGAGAGGTTCATCTGCGTCTCGTTCTTGCCGAAGCCGTACGGACGCGACTGGCCCATCGCGAGGATCTTGCCGGTGCCGGGCTCGACGATGGTGGCGGCGGTCGCCACCTCGTCGTCCTTGTAGACGTGCTCCTTGATCGACGCCTGCGCCGACTCCTGGGCGCTCGGGTCGAGGGTGGTACGGATGGTCAGGCCGCCCTGGTTCCAGATCTTGGCCCGGGCCTCCTCGGTCTTGCCGAAGACCGGGTCGCTCAGGAAGACCTCGCGCACGTAGTCGCAGAAGAAGCCCGCGCCGTCCACGGCCGTGATGCAGCCGTTCTTCGGCGTGCTGACCTTCAGGCCGAGCGGTGCCTCCTGCGCCTCGGCGGCCTCCGCCTCGGAGATGTCACCGACCTCGGCCATCCGGGCGAGCACCACGTTGCGCCGCTTGGTGGCCTCCGCCTCGTCGTTGACCGGGTCGTACCGGCTGGGCGACTGGACGATGCCGGCCAGCAGGGCGGACTCGGGGAGGGTGAGGTCCTTGGCGTGCTTGGAGAAGTAGCGCTGGGAGGCGGCCTCGACGCCGTACGCCTGCTGGCCGAAGAAGGTGATGTTCAGGTAGTTCTCGAGAATCTTCTTCTTGCCCAGCTCCTCCTCGACCTGGATCGCGTACTTCAGCTCGCGGATCTTGCGGCCGATGGTCTGCTGGGTGGCCTGGGCGACCTTGGTCGGGTCGTCGCCGGCCTCCTCGACGAAGACGTTCTTCACGTACTGCTGGGTGAGGGTGGAGGCGCCCTCGGAGACGCCGCCGCTGCGGGCGTTCTTGTTGACCGCGCGCAGCACGCCCTTCAGGTCGATCGCCCCGTGCTGGTAGAAGCGCGAGTCCTCGATCGCGACGATCGCCTTCTGCATGTAGGGCGAGATGTTCTTCAGGCTCACCACCGTGCGGTCGCGTGAGTAGACCGTCGCGATGGTGCCGCCCTCGGAGTCGAGGATGGTGGTGCGCTGACTCAGCGGGGGAGTCTTCATGTTGGCCGGTAGCTCGTCGAAACTCTCGACCGAGCCCTTCGCGGCGAGCCCCAGCGCACCCACGGCGGGCAGCGCGATGCCCGCCAGGACGGCTCCCGCGAGCACACTGACACCGAGGAACTTGGCGGCCTGCTGCGCAGGTGACAGACCACCGCCCGAGCGCTTCTTTGCCATGGAGGCAGCCTACGTTCTCATTCGCCGGACACACGTATATGCCTTGGCCTAAGCTGCTCTCAACTGTCACAGCAGTACGGCCATGTATCAATACGCCTGTCGGCGCCGGATCGTTCCACCACCACTCGACTTTTTCCGGCGAGGGCGCGACGGCGGGGCCTGTCGGAGCGTTGCGGGGCGTACGGGCGCGTGCCGGAGCGGGTGCGGCGCGTGTCCGAATTGGCCTTGTGTGGTGAATGGTGTCCGTTGTGGCGCAGTGGAAACGACCTCGATGCCGCATTCGCCCTGAATGTCGCCACCTCACTCCCCCGGGTGATCTGCCGCTTACCCATAGTCCGTTCGGGCCATTCAAGATTGGGCCCGCTGGGGGTGTTGCGCTGTGCCCACCTTCCGTAACGTCCTCAACTGGCGGCGGTGAATATGCCGCTGCCGCCGTGGGGGAGCCTCGATTCGGGAGAGGACGGCGCCGGTATGGGCTGGGTAACCGACTGGAGTGCGCAGGCCGCCTGCCGCACTACCGATCCGGATGAACTGTTCGTTCAGGGAGCAGCGCAGAACAGGGCCAAGGCGGTGTGCACCGGATGCCCGGTGCGGACCGAGTGCCTGGCCGACGCGCTGGACAACCGCGTCGAGTTCGGCGTGTGGGGAGGCATGACGGAGCGGGAGCGCCGCGCACTGCTGCGCAGGCGGCCCACCGTCACCTCCTGGCGCCGGCTCCTGGAGACGGCGCGTACGGAGTACGAGCGAGGAGCCGGCATCGTGCCCCTCGACGACGACGAGATCTACGAGAACTACGCGGCCGTGGGCTGAGGCGCGCGCGCCGCAGCCCTCACACCCGCGCGTCGGGCAGCTCGGGCCGGTCCGCCGCGAGACGGTCGCCGATGTCCCGCAGCCCCGCGAGATCGTGGACGTCACCAGGGAGCGCGGCCACTTCGGTCACCGCCACCTCGGGGTGGAGCGCGGTGAAGCGGTCACGCGTGCGCTGCTCGCGGGAGAGCAGCTGCATACGGTCGGCGTGCAGCCTGAGCAGGCCCGCGGCGAGCTGGTCGACGGACCGTTCCGGGTCGGTCCCGGTGCCGTCCGCGTCCGTCCCCGTCCCGGTGTCGGTGTCGTACGCGCTCTCGGTGGTGTCCTCGCCCTCGGTGTCCTCGGCGTACTCGGCGTCCTCGGTCGCCGCGGCGGCCCCGCCGACGACCTGCTCGGCGGGATCCTCAGCCAGGGGGAAGCCGGAACTGCCGTGTGTGTCGGGAGAGTTACGAACTCCAGCTTTCCCTTCGCGCTGATCCACAATGCCGGCGTCCTCAAGATTTTCCGCGGCGGCGAGCGCCCGCTCGGCGGACAGCCGGTCGGCTCCGCTGCCGTGGACCCGGTTGAGGACCAGACCGGCGAGCGGCATGTCCTCGGCCGCCAGCCGCTGGACGAAGTACGCGGCCTCGCGCAGCGCGTCCCGCTCCGGGGCCGCGACCACCAGGAACGCCGTACCGGGGGCCTGGAGCAGCTTGTACGTGGCGTCCGCGCGGGTGCGGAAGCCGCCGAACATCGAGTCCATCGCCGCCACGAACGTCTGTACGTCCTTCAGGAACTGCCCGCCGAGCACCTTCCCCAGGACGCCCGTCATCATCGACATCCCGACGTTCAGGAACTTCATGCCGGCCCGGCCGCCCACCTTCGCCGGGGCCAGCAGGACGCGGATCAGCTTGCCGTCCAGGAAGGAACCCAGGCGCTTGGGCGCGTCCAGGAAGTCCAGGGCGGAGCGGGACGGCGGGGTGTCGACGACGATCAGGTCCCACTCGTCGCGGGAGCGCAGCTGCCCCAGCTTCTCCATCGCCATGTACTCCTGCGTGCCCGCGAAGCCCGCCGAGAGCGACTGGTAGAAGGGGTTCGACAGGATCGCGCGGGCCCGCTCGGCATCCGCGTGCGCCTCGACGATCTCGTCGAACGTGCGCTTCATGTCGAGCATCATCGCGTGCAGCTCGCCGCCCGCCGAGTCGTCGATGCCCTTCACCCTGCGCGGCACGTTGTCCAGCGAGTCGATGCCCATCGACTGGGCGAGCCGGCGGGCCGGGTCGATGGTCAGCACGACCACCTTGCGGCCCCGCTCGGCCGCCCTGAGGCCCAGCGCCGCCGCCGTCGTCGTCTTGCCGACGCCGCCCGAGCCGCAGCACACCACGATCCGGGTCGCCGGGTCCTCCAGCAGCGGATCGATCTCCAGCGCGCGCGTGGGGGACAGCCTCCGCGCGCCCTCCTGCGCGGGGGCACGGTCCGGTTCCGGTCGGCTCGGGCTCATGCGATCCCCTGCTTCCGCCTCATACGATCCCCTGCTCCTGCAGCTCGGTGGCGAGTTCGTACAGGCCCGCCAGGTCCATGCCCTCGACGAGCAGCGGCAGTTCGTGCAACGGCAGGTCCAGCTCGCCGAGGACGGCCCGCTGCTCCTGCTCCAGCTCGTACCGCGCGGCGTACTGCCCGGCCTGGTCGAGGAGCGGGTCCACCAGCCGCTCGGCGTGCCCGCCCCGCCGCGCCCCGCCGAGCCCGGCGGCGGACAGGGCCTGGGCGAGGGAGGAACGCGGGAGGGCCCGTACGAGTTCCAGGTCCTCGGCGTCCAGCACCTCGGGCCGCACCATGTTGACGATGACCCGGCCTACCGGCAGCCGGGCGGCGCGCAGCTCGGCGATGCCGTCGGCGGTCTCCTGGACCGGCATCTCCTCCAGCAGCGTCACCAGGTGCACGGCCGTCTCGCGGGACTTCAGGACCCGCATCACCGCCTGCGCCTGATTGTGTATCGGGCCGATCTTCGCCAGCCCCGCCACCTCGTCGTTGACGTTGAGGAAGCGGGTGATGCGGCCGGTCGGGGGCGCGTCCATGACGACGTAGTCGTACACGAACCGTCCGGCGCGGTCCTTCCTGCGGACCGCCTCGCACGCCTTGCCGGTCAGCAGGACGTCCCGGACCCCGGGCGCGATGGTGGTCGCGAAGTCGATGGCGCCGAGCTTCTTCAGGGCCCGGCCGGCGCCGCCCAGTTTGTAGAACATCTGGAGGTAGTCCAGAAGGGCCAGTTCGGGGTCGATGGCGAGGGCGTACACCTCCCCGCCCCCGGGAGCGACGGCGATCTTCCGCTCCTCATAAGGCAGCGCTTCGGTCTCGAAGAGCTGCGCGATGCCCTGCCGGCCCTCGACCTCGACGAGGAGCGTCCGCTTCCCCTCCGTGGCCAGGGCCAGCGCTAGGGCGGCGGCCACCGTGGTCTTGCCGGTTCCGCCCTTGCCGCTGACGACCTGGAGCCTGCTCACGTATTCGAGCGTAACCAGTCCGGGCCCGGCCTACGCGGAGGGCTGTGGATAACAGCGGATACAGTCGGCCCATGACCAAGTGGGAATACGCGACCGTACCGCTGCTCGTCCACGCCACGAAGCAGATCCTGGACACCTGGGGCGAGGACGGCTGGGAACTCGTCCAGGTCGTGCCCGGGCCGAACAACCCCGAGCAGCTGGTGGCCTACCTGAAGCGGGAGAAGCAGGCGTGAGTGCCGTCGAGGCGAAACTCGCGGAGCTGGGCATCACGCTGCCGGAGGTCGTGCCGCCGCTGGCCGCCTACCAGCCGGCCGTGCGGTCCGGGGCGTACGTCTTCACCGCCGGCCAGCTGCCGATGGTGGACGGGGCGCTGCCGGTGACCGGCAAGGTGGGCGGTGAGGTCACGCCCGAGGAGGCCAAGGAGCTGGCGCGCACCTGCGCGCTGAACGCCCTGGCCGCCGTGAAGTCCGTCGCCGGTGATCTCGACCGCGTCGCGCGCGTGGTGAAGGTCGTCGGCTTCGTCGCCTCCGCCCCCGACTTCACCGGGCAGCCCGCCGTGCTCAACGGCGCCAGCGAGCTGCTCGGCGAGGTCTTCGGCGACAAGGGCGTGCACGCGCGCAGCGCGGTCGGCGTGGCGGTGCTGCCGCTGGACGCGCCCGTGGAGGTCGAGATCCAGGTGGAGCTGGCCGAGGGGGCGTAGTACCGCGCGGGTGGGGCACCGAGGGGGCGGCGTAGGACCGCGCGGGTGCGGCACCCGAGGAGGCGTAGTACCGGGCGGGTGCGGCACCCGAGGAGGCGTAGTACCGGGCGGGTGCGGCACCCGAGGAGGCGTAGTACCGCGCGGGTGCGGCACCCGAGGAGGCGTAGTACCGGGCGGGTGCGGCACCGGGCAGGCGTAGTGCCGCGCGCTGTTGCCAGGTCGGCAACAAACCTGGTCGGGTCCGTGACCGACGTTCCAGGATCGCTGCCGGGAGCCCGGTCCAGGGCTCCTGACCGCGATCTCCGCACGTCCGGGAGGACCCATGCCCCAGCAGCCCCCGACCGCCCCCGTCCACCACCTCGTGCCCGGCCCGGCCGGCCGTGTCCACCTGGTCGAGCAGGGCACCGGGCCGCTGGTCCTCCTGGTGCACGGTTTCCCGGAGTCCTGGTACTCCTGGCGCCGCCAGCTGCCCGCCCTGGCCGCCGCCGGGTACCGCGCCGTCGCCCTCGACGTGCGCGGCTACGGGCGCTCCTCCCGGCCCGCCGAGCCGGCGGCGTACCGGATGCTCGACCTGGTGGCCGACAACGTCGCCGTGGTCGAGGCGCTGGGCGAGCGGGAGGCGGTGGTCGTCGGCCACGACTGGGGCGCCACCATCGCCGCCACCTCGGCGCTGCTGCGTCCCGACGTCTTCCGCGCGGTCGGCCTGCTCAGCGTCCCGTACACGCCGCCGGGCGGGCCCCGGCCGAGCGAGGTGTTCGCCTCGATGGGCGGCCCGGAGGCCGAGCAGGAGTTCTACGTCTCGTACTTCCAGGAGCCCGGCCGCGCCGAGGCGGAGATCGAGCCCGACGTACGCGGCTGGCTCGCCGGTTTCTACGCCGCCCTGTCCGGCGACACCATGCCCGCGCCCGGCGCCCCCGACCCGCACTTCGTCGCCCGGGGCGGCACCCTGCGCGACCGCTTCCCCTCCGGGCGCCGGCCCGCCTGGCTCACCGAGGCGGACCTCGACGTCTACGCCGGGGAGTTCGAGCGGACCGGCCTCACCGGCGCCCTCAACCGGTACCGGAACATGGACCGCGACTGGGCCGACCTCGCCGGCCACCACGGCGCCCCCGTCGAGCAGCCCGCCCTGTTCCTGGGCGGTGCCCTGGACGCCTCCACCACCTGGCTGTCCGACGCCATCGCCGCCTACCCCGAGACCCTGCCCGGCCTCACCGCCTCACACCTCCTGGACGGCTGCGGCCACTGGCTCCAGCAGGAACGCCCCGAGGACACCAACCGGCTGCTGACCGACTGGCTCGCCGCGCTGCCCGCCTGACCGGCACCACCGGCCACTCGAAACATCCGCCGGTCACCGGATAGCCTCCGGCCATGGCGAACGGTCAGGCGGACGGTCGGACGAGCGCTCAGGCGAACGGTCCGGCGAGCGCTCAGGTGAACGGCCAGTGGTACCCACCGGAGTGGCCGGAGCGCATCCGCGCGCTCGCGGCCGGCGCGCTCACCCCGGTCACGCCCAGACGCGCGGCCACGGTGATGCTGCTGAAGGACCCCGGCCCCGCCGTCCACATGCTGCGCCGCCGCACTTCCATGGCCTTCGCCGGCGGCGCGTACGCCTATCCGGGCGGCGGCGTCGACCCGCGTGACCACGACCGCGCCGTCGGCTGGGCGGGCCCCACGCGCGCGTGGTGGGCGCAACGGCTCGGCGTGGCCGAGGCCGACGCCCAGGCGATCGTCTGCGCCGCCGTACGGGAGACGTACGAGGAGGCGGGCGTCCTGCTCGCCGGGCCGGACGCCGGGACGGTCGTCGGGGACACCACCGGCGACGACTGGGAGGCGGACCGGGCCGCGCTGGTGGCCCGGGAGCTGTCCTTCGCGGAGTTCCTGGACCGGCGGGGCCTGGTGCTCCGCTCCGACCTGCTGGGTGCCTGGGCGCGCTGGATCACCCCGGAGTTCGAGGCCCGGCGCTACGACACGTGGTTCTTCGTGGCCGCCCTTCCCGAGGGGCAGCGCACCCGCAACGCCTCCACGGAGGCCGACCGCACGGTGTGGATCACGCCGGGCGAGGCCGCCGCCGGGTACGACCGGGGCGAGCTGCTGATGATGCCGCCGACGATCGCGACGCTGCGGGCGCTCACGGAGTACGGCACGGCGGCCGGGGCGCTGGCGGGGTCCGCCGGGCGCGATCTGACGCCCGTACTGGCCCGGGCCCGGCTGGCGGACGGCGAGATCGTGCTGTCGTGGCCGGGGCACGAGGAGTTCACCAAGCACGTCCCGACGACCGCCGGGACCGGTACCGAGACCGGGGGAGCCCCCGCATGACGGACGCCACCGCCCTGCCCGGCCAGCCGCGCGGCCAGGTGCTGACCGGACCCGCCACCGCACGGGCCGTCAACGTCCTGGCGCCCAACGCCTCGCCGATGACCCTGGACGGGACCAACACCTGGATCCTCGCCGAGCCCGGATCCGGCCTGGCCGTCGTGGTCGACCCGGGCCCGCTGGACGAGGGTCACCTGCGGCACGTCGTCGACACCGCCGAGCGGGCCGGCCGGCGGGTCGCCCTGACGCTGCTGACGCACGGTCACCCGGACCACGCCGAGGGCGCCGCCCGCTTCGCCGAGCTGACCGGTACGAAGGTGCGGGCGCTGGACCCGGCGCTGCGGCTGGGCGAGGAGGGGCTGGGGGCCGGGGACGTGGTCACGGTCGGCGGCCTGGAGCTGAGGGTCGTACCGACGCCGGGGCACACCGCCGACTCGCTCAGCTTCCACCTGCCCGCCGACCGGGCGGTGCTGACGGGCGACACGGTCCTGGGACGCGGCACGACCGTCGTCGCCCACCCCGACGGCCGCCTCGGCGACTACCTGGACTCCCTGCGGCGGCTCAGGTCGCTCGCGGTCGACGACGGCGTGCACACGGTGCTGCCGGGGCACGGTCCCGTCCTGGAGGACGCCCAGGGGGCCGTGGAGTACTACCTCGCCCACCGCGCCAACCGTCTCGCGCAGGTGGAGACGGCGGTCGAGGACGGCTACCGGACGCCCGCCGAGGTCGTCGCCCAGGTCTACGCGGACGTGGACCGCTCCCTGTGGCCGGCGGCGGAGCTGTCGGTACGGGCACAGCTGGAGTACCTGGAGGAGCACGGGCTCATCCAGCCGCCCGCGCCCTGAGGGCGTCAGCGCGAGCGCTTGGCCAGCCGCTCCACGTCCAGCAGGATCACCGCGCGGGCCTCCAGGCGGAGCCAGCCGCGCTGGGCGAAGTCGGCGAGGGCCTTGTTGACCGTCTCGCGGGAGGCGCCGACCAGCTGGGCCAGCTCCTCCTGCGTCAGGTCGTGCACCACGTGGATGCCTTCCTCGGACTGCACGCCGAACCGGCGGGACAGGTCGAGCAGGGCGCGCGCGACGCGGCCCGGGACGTCCGAGAAGACCAGGTCCGACATGGCGTCGTTGGTCTTGCGCAGCCGGCGGGCGACGGCGCGCAGCAGGGCGGTGGCCACCTCCGGGCGCACGTTCAGCCAGGGCTGGAGGTCGCCGTGGCCGAGGCCCAGCAGCTTGACCTCGGTCAGCGCGGTGGCGGTCGCGGTGCGCGGGCCCGGGTCGAACAGCGACAGTTCGCCGATCAGCTCGCCGGGGCCGACGACGGCCAGCATGTTCTCGCGGCCGTCGGGGGACGTGCGGTGAAGCTTGACCTTGCCCTCGGTGACCACGTACAGGCGGTCGCCGGGGTCCCCCTCGTGGAACAGCGAGTCACCGCGAGCGAGGGTCACCTCACTCATGGAGGCGCGCAGCTCGGCGGCCTGCTCGTCGTCGAGCGCCGCGAAGAGCGGGTTGCGCCGCAGAACGTCGTCCACGAGTTCTCTCCTATTCGACCTGCTCAGGGGATCTTGCTCCCCGGTGGTTCCAGGGGACCGTGGTGCCCATTTTGCGGGACGGTCCAAACAGTGTGATCTGTCACAAGGATGCCGCACAGGTGTCCCGGGGTACGCGGCAGGGGTCCAATTGGGCGCCGATCTTCAGGGGCCGGGGCGGATGTCAGTGCCGGGCCGTAGGGTGGCCGGGTGTCCAAATCGCCGGTGAGAGCGCAGGCCGAGGGGGCCGGGCAGGTGGTTGTACGTCGGAATTCCGCCGTGGGCGAACAAGGCTCCGATGGCGGTAGTGAAACGGCGAAAGCGTCGAAAAGGCCGGCGGAGACGGAGGCGGCGGTGACGGGTACGGCGAAGAGGGCGGCGGCGGGTACGGCGAAGAAGGCGACAACAGGTACAGCCAAGAAGGCAGCGGCGGGTACGGCCAAGAAGGCAGCGGCGGGTACGGCCAAGAAGGCAGCGGCAGGTACGGCGAAGAAGGCGGCGCCCGCCCGGAAGACGGCGGCGAAGAAAGCGACGGAGAGCGCGACGAAGGCCGCCGCCGGTGGGAAGAAGTCCGTCCCCGGCGCGAAGAAGCCCGCCGTCAGCACACAGAAGCCCGTCGCCAAGAAGCCCGTCGTCGCGCCGAAGAAGGCCACCGCCTCCGTCAAGGGCGTGGCCCCGGCGAAGAGCGTCCCCGCCAGGTCCCCGCGCGAGGAGTCCCGTACCGCGCTGGTCCGCCGCGCCCGCCGCATCGACCGCGAGCTGGCGGAGGTCTACCCGTACGCCCACCCCGAGCTGGACTTCGAGAACCCCTTCCAGCTGCTGGTGGCCACGGTGCTGTCCGCGCAGACCACCGACCTGCGCGTCAACCAGACGACCCCCGCCCTGTTCGCCACGTACCCCACCCCCGAGGACCTGGCCGCCGCCGACCCGGCGGAGGTCGAGGAGATCCTGCGCCCGACCGGCTTCTTCCGGGCCAAGACCAGGTCGGTCATAGGGCTGTCGAAGGCTCTGACGGAGGACTTCGGCGGCGAGGTCCCCGGCCGCCTCGAAGACCTGGTCAAGCTGCCCGGCGTCGGCCGCAAGACCGCCTTCGTCGTCCTGGGCAACGCCTACGGCCGCCCCGGCATCACCGTCGACACCCACTTCCAGCGCCTGGTGCGCCGCTGGCAGTGGACCGCCGAGACCGACCCGGACAAGATCGAGGCGGCCGTCGGCGGGCTGTTCCCCAAGAGCGACTGGACCGACCTCTCGCACCACGTCATCTGGCACGGCCGCCGTATCTGCCACGCCCGCAAGCCCGCCTGCGGCGCCTGCCCCATCGCCCCGCTCTGCCCGGCGTACGGCGAGGGCGAGACGGACCCGGAGAAGGCGCGGAAGCTGCTCAAGTACGAGAAGGGCGGCTTCCCGGGGCAGCGGCTGAACCCGCCGCAGGCGTACCTGGACGCGGGCGGCAGACCGGCGCCGCCGCTGGGACGTCCTTGATGACGCATGCCGGGGGCCGAACCGCGGAACGATCTCGGGGAGGCCGGGCGTTGGACACGACAGAACGGGGGTGGCGATGACGCGTGCGAGCGATGCGAGCGACATGCGGGAGGTCGCGCTCGACCGGTCGGGCCTGCCCGGCTGGCTGGAGCCGGTGGTGCGGGCCGTGGACACGGTGCGGCCCACCGAGCTGAGCCGTTTCCTGCCCCCGAAGGACGGCGGCGGGCGGCAGTCGGCCGTGCTGATCCTCTTCGGGGAGGGCGAGCGCGGCCCCGAGCTGCTGCTGATGGAGCGGGCCGGCTCGCTGCGCTCGCACGCCGGGCAGCCGGCCTTCCCGGGCGGCGCGCTCGACCCCGAGGACGGCGACCCGCAGGGCGACGGCCCGCTGCGCGCCGCGCTGCGCGAGGCCGAGGAGGAGACCGGGCTCGACCCGTCCGGCGTACGGCTGTTCGGGGTACTGCCCAAGCTCTACATCCCCGTCAGCCAGTTCGTGGTCACGCCCGTACTGGCCTGGTGGCGCGAGCCCAGCCCGGTCGGCGTCGTCGACCCCGGCGAGACCGCCCGGGTCTTCACGGTCCCCGTGGCGGACCTCACGGACCCCGCCAACCGGGCCACCACCGTCCATCCCAGCGGCCACCGGGGCCCGGCGTTCCTGGTCGAATCGGCCCTGGTGTGGGGCTTCACCGCCGGCATCATCGACCGGTTGCTGCACTTCGCGGGCTGGGAGCGGCCCTGGGACCGGACCCGGCAGGTCCCGCTGGACCGGCGCGCATGACGCGCATGACAGGGTGGGCGCCGTGCCGTGCCCACCGGAGGGACGCGTCCCGGGGCCCCGGCCGGTCCGAAGCGAGCGGAATGACGAGGCGAGGCTAGAAGCGGTGAACGTGCTGGACATCCTGTTGCTGGTCGCCGCCGTCTGGTTCGCGATCGTCGGCTACCGCCAGGGCTTCGTCGTGGGCATCCTGTCGGTGATCGGTTTCCTCGGCGGCGGACTCGTCGCCGTCTACCTCCTGCCCGTCGTCTGGGACGCGATGACCGGCAACGCGGAGGTGAACACGACCGCCGCCGTCGTCGCGGTCGTCATCGTCATCGTCTGCGCCTCCGTCGGCCAGGCCCTGACCACCCACCTCGGCAGCAAGCTGCGCCGGCACATCACCTGGTCGCCCGCGCGCGCCCTGGACGCCACCGGCGGCGCCCTCGTCAACGTCATCGCCATGCTGCTGGTGGCCTGGCTGATCGGCTCGGCCATCGCCGGGACCACGCTGCCGACGATCGGCAAGGCGGTCCGTGACTCCCGGGTGCTGAACGGGGTCGCCGTCGCGCTGCCCACCGATCAGACCGACCGCTGGTTCCGGGACTTCTCCTCCATCCTCGCGCAGAACGGCTTCCCGCAGGTCTTCAGCCCCTTCTCCAACGAGCCGATCGCCAAAGTCCCCGCGCCCGACCCGGCCCTCGCCAAGAGCGCCGTCGCCGTGCGCGCCCAGCGCTCCATCGTCAAGGTGATGGGCACCGCGACCGGTTGCGGCAAGGTCCTGGAGGGCACCGGCTTCGTCTACGGCGAGCGCCGCGTGATGACCAACGCCCATGTGGTGGGCGGCGTCGACGAGCCCACCGTCCAGATAGGCGGCGAGGGCCGCACGTACGACGCGACGGTCGTCCTCTACGACTGGCGGCGCGACATCGCCGTACTCGACGTACCGGACCTGCGGGCACCGGCGCTGCGGTTCGCCGAGGAGGACGCGGACATCAACGACGGCGCCATCGTGGCCGGCTTCCCGGAGAACGGGTCGTACGACGTCCGGGCGGCCCGGCTGCGCGGGCGCATCACGGCCAGCGGCCCGGACATCTACCACCGCGGCACCGTCAGCCGGGACGTCTACTCGCTCTACGCGACCGTCCGCCAGGGCAACTCGGGCGGGCCGCTGCTCACCACCGACGGCGAGGTCTACGGCGTGGTGTTCGCCAAGTCCCTCGACGACCCGCAGACCGGCTACGCGCTGACCGCCGACGAGATCCAGGACGACATCGTCAAGGGGCGGACCGCCAGCCAGCAGGTGGACAGCGACAGCTGCGCGCTGTGAGTGCGGGCAGGGCCCGGCCCCGGTGCGCCCTCGGCTCAGCCGCGCGGGTGACGCAGCCGTACGGAGACCCAGCGGGCGCGGCGGCGCAGGATGCGCGGAATGCCCACCCGCAGATCGGTGCCCGCGAGTTGCGGGGTGCCGCCTTGCTGGTGGGGGCTCAAACCGCTCGGGGAGCGGCGAGTGCGTGCTGCGTCACTGTAGTCGTGCGTCCAGCCCATACCCCGACGTCTGCCCCCGCCCCAAGGTCCATAACCGCTCCAGGGGCCCCCAATTGGCCTATGCGCCAGGCATGTGGCCACTGGGTCACCGGTCGGGTTCCGGGTCCTTCAGCCAATTGATCAGTTCGGTGGAGAAAGCGACCGGGTCTTCCTCGTGGGGGAAGTGGCCGAGCCCGTCGAACAGCCGCCAGCGGTAGGGGGCTTCGACGTACTCCCCGGAACCCGCCGCGCTCCGGGTGCGCGTCACCGGGTCGAGCGAGCCGTGCAGATGCAGCATCGGCACCCGCACCGGCCGCTTCATCCGCCGGTTGAACTGGATGCCGTCGGGCCGGGCGAGGGAACGCACCATCCAGCGGTACGGCTCGATCGAGCAGTGCGCCGTGGACGGGATGCACATGGCGCGGCGGTAGACCTCCACCGCGTCGTCCTCGGGCGGCCGGGGGCCGGACCACTCGCGGATCAGCCTGCCCACGAGGGCACCGTCGTCCGCGGTGAGCTGCCGCTCGGGGATCCAGGGCCGCTGGAACCCCCAGATGTAGGAGTTGGCGCGGGTCTGCCGGGCGTCCCTCAGCATGGCCGAGCGCCAGCGGCGCGGGTGCGGCATCGACGCCACCGCGAGCCGCCGGACCAGCTTGGGGCGCATCGCGGCGGCCGTCCACGCCAGATAGCCGCCGAGGTCGTGGCCGACCAGCGCGGCGTCCGGCTCGCCGAGCGAGCGGATCACGCCGGTGATGTCCAGTGCGAGGCCGGCCGGGTCGTAGCCGCGCGGGGTGCGGTCGCTGCCGCCGACGCCGCGCAGGTCCATGGCGACCGCGCGGAAGCCCGCGTCGGCGAGCGCCACGAGCTGGTGCCGCCAGGTCCACCAGAACTGCGGGAAGCCGTGCAGCAGCAGCACCAGCGGTCCGTCACCCAGTTCGGCGATGTGGAAGCGGGCGCCGTTGGCGGCGACGTCACGGTGGAGCACCTCCCGTCCGGGGAGGCCGAGCAGTACGGGTGAGGCGGGTTGCGCCGGAGGTGTGGCGGGATCCGTCATGAGGACGAGCGTGCCACAGCCTCGACGGCGGCGGGGGACCGGTCCTGGGCCAGTTCCGGACGCGGGTGCGGCTTGGCGTTCTGGAGCACGCCCGCCGACTGCTTCACGGAGGCGGCGACCTTCTGCGGACCCTTGCCCTTCTTGGCCTTCTTCGCGAAGACGACGCCGATCAGGGCGAGGACGACGGCGACCAGGACGTTGGCCGCGAAGGAGAGCAGGAAGCAGAGCGCCAGGTTCCAGTGGCTCCAGGTCCGGATGCCGTACGCCAGGGCGAAGTTCAGCATCGGGAGCGAGAACACCAGCAGGACGCCCGCCAGCGAGAACGCGCCGCCGCTGGTGACCCCGCGCTTGACGTCCTGCCTCAGCTGCGCCTTGGCCAGCGCGATCTCGTCGTGCACGAGCGCCGACAATTCGGTGGTCGCCGAGGCGAACAGCTGGCCGATGCTGCTTTCGGTACCGACCGGGCTGCCGTCGGGTGCGCTCATCGCGGTCTCCCTCTTCTGTTTCGCCGCGGACTGCTCTGCGAACTTCTCCGCGTACGGTTCTGTCTTTTGTACCGTCTCGTCAGATCATGCCGGACGGTCGCCCTCCTCGCCTGCCCCGCCCGGTACGTCGGCAAGCCGCGCGGACTCCCGCTCCCGGGTGATGTCCTGGGCGATCCGGCGGTGTTCGGCGGCCTTCCGCTCGTGGAGGGCGGCCATCCGCAGGTGGTACGCCGGGTCGTCCTGCTCGTAGACGTCCGGGACGCCGCTCTGGTCCTCGTCGCGTTCCTCGGCCTCGTACAGGGCCCGGTACTTGGCGTTCCGTATCCGCAGCAGCACCGTGGCCAGCAGCGCCGCGATGACGGAGCCGGTCAGTACGGCGGCCTTGACCTCGTCGGTCAGGGCCGCGTCGCCCTCGAAGGCCAGTTCGCCGATGAGCAGCGAGACGGTGAAGCCGATGCCGGCCAGCGTCGCCACCGCGAACACGTCCGCCCACGCCAGGTCGTCGCTGAGCGAGGCCCGGGTGAAGCGGGCGGTCAGCCAGGTGCCGCCGAAGATGCCGAGCGTCTTGCCGACGACGAGCCCGAGGACCACGCCGAGTGTCTCCGGCCGGGTGAACACGTCGGCGAGCGCGCCGCCGGAGACCGAGACCCCCGCGCTGAACAGTGCGAACACCGGCACCGCCAGCCCCGCCGAGAGGGGACGTACGAGGTGCTCGATCCGCTCGCCGGGTGAGTGCTCCTCGCCCTCCTCGCGGTGGCAGCGCAGCATCAGGCCCATCGCGACGCCGGCGATCGTGGCGTGGATGCCGCTGTTGTACATCAGCGCCCAGATGACGAGGCCGAGCGGGACGTACACGTACCAGCCGCGTACGCCCTTGCGCAGCAGCAGCCAGTAGACGGCGAGGCCGGCGACCGCGCCGCCGAGCGCCGCGAAGTTCAGGCTCTCGGTGAAGAAGACCGCGATGATCAGGATGGCGAACAGGTCGTCGACGACGGCGAGGGTGAGCAGGAAGGCCCGCAGGGCGCTGGGCAGGGAGGTGCCGATGACGGCGAGCACGGCCAGCGCGAAGGCGATGTCGGTGGCGGTGGGCACGGCCCAGCCGGCCAGGGAGCCGCCGCCGGCCGTGTTGGTGAGGGTGTAGACGAGCGCGGGGGCGGCCATGCCGCACAGCGCCGCCACCACCGGCAGCGCGGCGGCCTTGGGGTCCTTGAGGTCTCCGGCGACCAGTTCGCGTTTCAGCTCGATGCCGGCGACGAAGAAGAAGACGGCCAGCAGTCCGTCGGCGGCCCAGTGCGCGATCGACAGGTCCAGGCCGAGGGCGGCGGGGCCGAGGTGGAAGTGGCTGACGCTCTCGTAGCTGTGGCCCAGCGCCGGTACGTTCGCCCAGACCAGCGCGGTCACCGCGGCGACCAGCAGCAGGACGCCGCCGACGGTCTCGGTGCGCAACGCGTCCGCGAGGTAGGTCCGCTCCGGGAAGGAGAGACGGTCGAGAAGCTTGCGGGGCGTGGACACGGTGGAGACCCTTCCGGTATGTGAGCAGCACAAATCATGTGCCGACCAGACTTCCCGGCGCCCCAATGAGGTTCTTGTTCGGTTGTTGACCTTCTTCTTACCTTAACCGCGGAGGGCACCCGGCGCGCCGGGTGCCCTCCGCCGCCGGCTTCTGTCAGTCCTCGCTCGGTGCCGCCGGCAGCCGGGACTGGATCAGGTCCATCACCGTCGAGTCGGTGAGCGTGGTCACGTCGCCGAGCTGCCGGTTCTCCGCCACGTCCCGCAGCAGCCGGCGCATGATCTTGCCGGAGCGGGTCTTGGGCAGCTCGGCCACCGGCAGGATGCGCTTGGGCTTGGCGATCGGGCCGAGCGTGGCGCCGACGTGGTCGCGCAGCTGGCCGACCAGTTCCGCGGTCTCCGACGCCGTGCCGCGCAGGATGACGAAGGCGACGATGGCCTGTCCGGTGGTCTCGTCGGCGGCACCGACCACGGCCGCCTCGGCGACCGAGGGATGGGAGACCAGCGCGGACTCGACCTCGGTGGTGGAGATGTTGTGCCCGGAGACCAGCATCACGTCGTCGACCCGGCCGAGCAGCCAGATGTCGCCGTCGTCGTCCTTCTTGGCGCCGTCCCCGGCGAAGTACTTGCCCTCGAACCGGGACCAGTACGTGTCGATGAACCGCTGGTCGTCGCCCCAGATGGTGCGCAGCATCGACGGCCACGGCTCGGTGAGGACCAGGTAGCCGCCCCCGCCGTCGGGCACCTCGCCCGCCTCGTCGTCGACGACGGTGGCGGAGATGCCGGGCAGCGCGCGCTGGGCGGAGCCCGGCTTGGCCTCGGTGACGCCCGGCAGCGGGGAGATCATCATGGCGCCGGTCTCGGTCTGCCACCAGGTGTCGACGACGGGGGTGGTGTCCGCGCCGATGTTCTTGCGGTACCAGACCCACGCCTCGGGGTTGATCGGCTCACCGACCGAGCCGAGGACGCGCAGCGAGGACAGGTCGAACTTGGCGGGGATGTCGTCGCCCCACTTCATGAACGTCCGGATCGCGGTGGGCGCGGTGTAGAGGATCGTGACGCCGTACTTCTGCACGATCTCCCAGAAGCGGCCCTGGTGCGGGGTGTCGGGCGTGCCCTCGTACATGACCTGCGTGGCGCCGTTGGCGAGCGGCCCGTAGACGATGTACGAGTGCCCGGTGACCCAGCCGACGTCGGCGGTGCACCAGTAGACGTCGGTCTCCGGCTTGAGGTCGAAGACCGCCCAGTGGGTGTACGCCGTCTGGGTCAGGTAGCCGCCGGAGGTGTGCAGGATGCCCTTCGGCTTGCCCGTCGTACCGGACGTGTACAGGATGAACAGCGGGTGCTCGGCGTCGAACGCCTCCGGCGTGTGCTCGGCGGACTGCCGGTCGACGGTCTCGTGCCACCACTTGTCGCGGGAGTCGTTCCAGGCGACGTCCTGGCCGGTGCGGCGGACGACGAGGACGTGTTCGACGTTCCCGGCGCGCTCGACGGCGTCGTCGACGGCGGGCTTGAGCGCGGAGGGCTTGCCGCGCCGGTAGCCGCCGTCGGAGGTGATGACCACGCGCGCGTCGGCGTCCTGGATGCGGGTGGCGAGGGCGTCCGCGGAGAAGCCGCCGAAGACCACCGAGTGGGCGGCGCCGATCCGGGCGCAGGCCAGCATCGCGATGGCCGTCTCGGGGATCATCGGCATGTAGACGGCGACCCGGTCGCCCTTGCGCACGCCCAGTTCCAGCAGGGCGTTGGCGGCCTTGGAGACCTCGTCCTTCAGCTCGGCGTAGGTGATCGCGCGGCTGTCGCCGGGCTCGCCCTCGAAGTGGATGGCGACGCGGTCCCCGTGCCCGGCCTCGACGTGCCGGTCCACGCAGTTGTACGCGACGTTCAGCTCGCCGTCCTTGAACCACTTGGCGAACGGAGGGTTCGACCAGTCCAGCGTCTCGGCCGGCTCCTTCGCCCAGCTCAGCCGGCGGGCCTGCGCGGCCCAGAAGCCGAGCCTGTCAGCCTTGGCCTGTTCGTACGCCTCGGCCGTGACGTTGGCGTGGGCGGCCAGGTCGGCGGGCGGCGCGAACCTGCGCTCTTCACGGAGCAGGTTGGCCAAGGATTCATTGCTCACGACATCTCCCTTTCCCAGGGTTGTCCGCGGGTTGTCCGCTGTGTCCCAGGCCACAGCTCATCAGACCGTGCGGTCCGCTGACAAGGGTCGTTGACGGACAACTGGTGTAGACCTGTTGGCGGAGCGGGGCTCGCTCCGGCGGTCCGGCGTCACCGGGGGCACCGGGGTCATCCCTACCCACGGACGCCGGACGGCCGGAGTTCAGCCCTGCCCCGCTTTTCACAGGTCACACCCGGCGGGCCTGAGGTCAGGCGGGTTGCTCCGCTTCCCTGACGGGATCGAAAACCTCCGCACCGGCTTCCTCCACGAGCAGGTACGACTGGGCCTCGCCCACATGGAAGTACATGCCGTGCAGTTCCAGCGTGCCCTCCCGCAGGGCGCGGGCGACCGCCTCGTGGGCCCGCAGGTGCTCCAACTGCTGCACCACGTTGGTCAGGCAGAGCAGTTCCGCCGCGTCGGCGGGCCGGCGTCCGGCCAGCGGCGCCCAGGAACCGTCGTCCTGGGTCATCCGCTCCAGACTCGGCCGGCCGTGCCGCAGCCACCGCTTCAGCGGCGTCAGCGCGCCCCCGGGCTCGGAGTGGAGCAGCGCGTGCATCGCGCCGCACCCCGAGTGCCCGCACACCGTGATGGACCGCACCTTCAGCACGTCCACCGCGTACTCGATGGCGGCGGCCACCGAGTCGTCGCCGCTCTCCTCGCCGGGCAGCGGGACGAGGTTGCCCACATTGCGCACGGTGAAGAGGTCACCCGGGCCACTGGAGGTGATCATCGACGTGACCAGCCGGGAGTCGGCGCAGGTGAGGAAGAGCTGGGAGGGCTGCTGTCCCTCCCGGGCCAGCCGGGCCAGCTCGCCGCGGACCAGGGGCGCGGTGTTGCGCTGGAAGACGCTGATGCCGCGGGCGAGCGCACGGCCGCTGGACCGCTCGCCCCCGTCCTGCGGCTCGCCGGTCGGCAGGGTGGGCGGCGGGGGTTCGCACTGGTGGTTGCGCCAGGCCGTCCAGGGACGGCAGCGGCAGTTGCCCGAGTCGTCGGCAGGTTCGGAGATGCGCGTGCCGGGCCGGCGGCCGGTGATGTCGACGGAGCCGCCCCGCGCGGTGTGCGTCTTCTGCCAGTCCTGGAGCGTCTCGTAGGCCGCGTGGTCCATGAACGAGCCGTCCAGTTCCACGACGACGTCGGTCCCCTGGGGGACCTGGTGCAGGGCGCGGCTGAGCCGGGGCACCGCCAGGAACGTCAACTGGCCGCGGACGTGGACGTGGTGGACTCCTTCCGTCTCGGTGTGGGTGATACGGGTGCGGGTGAGGCGGTGCAGGGCGACGCTGACGGCGACGGCGATGCCCAGCGCGACGCCCTCCAGGACGCCGAGGAACACCACGCCCGCGGTGGTGACCGCGTAGACCAGGACCTCACGGTGGCGGGTGACCGTGCGGATGTGGTTCAGCGACACCATCTGGATGCCGACGGCCATGACCAGGGCGGCGAGCGAGGCGAGCGGGATCAGCTCCAGGAGCGGGACCATCAGCAGCGTGGCGATCACTACGAGAACGCCGTGCAGCATCGTGGAGTTCCGGCTCACCGCGCCCGCGTTCACGTTCGCCGTGCTGCGGACGGCGACGCCCGCGATGGGCAGGCCGCCGAGCGCGCCGGAGACGATGTTGGACGCCCCCTGGCCGAGCAGCTCGCGGTCGAGGTTGGAGCGTCCGACGCGGCCGGACAGGTCCGCGCGGGCGGCGACCAGCTTGTCCACGGCGACCGCGCCGAGCAGCGACTGCACGCTGCACACCAGGGTGATGGTGAGGACGGCGGCGACGACGCCGAGCGCCGGGCCGTCGGGCAGCGCGGCCAGCGCGTGGCTGCTCCAGGACGGCAGGTCGACCTTGGGCAGCCGGAGCCCGATGAGGGCGGCGGCCGCGGTGGCCACGGCGACGGCGACGAGCGCGGCCGGAATGGTGCGCAGCAGCTTTCCGACCCGGCCGGGGAGCCGGGGCCAGAGCAGCAGGAGCGCGAGGGTCAGCGCGCTCGCCGACACGTCGGCCGCGTGCAGGCCGGCCAACTGGGCGGGAAGCCCCCGCAGGTTGTCGGGGACGGAGCTCTGCGGGCTGCCGCCCAGGACGATGTGGAGCTGGGCGACGGCGATGGTGACGCCGATGCCGGCCAGCATGCCGTGCACGATGGCGGGGCTGACGGCGAGCGCGGTGCGCGCCACGCGCAGGCAGCCCAGGCCGAGCTGGGCGAAGCCCGCGAAGACCGTGATGGCGCAGGTCGCCCGCCAGCCGTACTGCTGGATGAGGTCGGCGGTGACCACCGTCAGACCGGCGGCCGGTCCGCTGACCTGGAGCGGGCAGCCGCCGAGCCGGCCACCGACGATGCCGCCCACCGCGGCGGCGACGAGGCCGGCCTGGAGGGGGGCGCCGGTGGCGAGGGCGATGCCCAGGGACAGGGGAAGGGCGATCAGGAAGACCGCGATCGAGGCCGACACATCGGCGCCGGCGATACGGAAGCGGCGCGGGCCCTGTGGCGGGCTGTGCGGCGGATGAACGTGCTTGGGACTGGCCGAGTCGGCACGGGTGGGAACGCAGGCTGACATGTTTTCCCGTCTCCTCCGGGGCTGCGCGGTCGCGTTGCTGGGTGGTCCCGCTCGGGGCGGGGTCGGTCGCGGCCGTGGGTCACGGCGTACAGCGGCGGGATGCCTCAGCGCCGAATTTCTCACGCTGAGTAAATGGATCGTAATGCAAAGTAAAGGCCGGGAATAGTTTTTGCCCCCATTTGGAGCAATGAAGCGCTCGTAAGGGTGAATGGGGTTATTTCATCGGCTTGTCGTACTAATTCCTTCTCGGTTCCGTGCGAGCTTGTCGGCGCCGTCGGCACGGCACTGCCGGCACAGCACCCGACATCGCCTCATCGGCGTTGGCCCGAGAGAAGGAAGAAGGTGGGCGGATTGGCCGCCAACCACAGGATCACCGCCCCCCGCAGGACCGCCGCCACTCGCCGGATCACGGCCGGCTCCGTGATCGCCGCGGTCTGCGCCGCGTCGCTGGCCGGCTGCGGCGCCGAGGACTCCGGCGCGGGCGCGCACGGACCGAAGGCGAAGCAGGCTCCGGGCGCGCACCACGCGGTCCGGCTGATCGGCGACGGCTCCACCGCCTACACCGGCGCGCAGCCGCACCTGCCCAGACCCGAGCGGCTGAAGCCGGGCCAGAAGCCGCCGCAGTTCGTGGTGTTCTCCTGGGACGGCGCGGGCGAGGACAGCCAGAAGCTGTTCTCCCACTTCCGCCAGGTGGCCAAGGCCAACAACGCGACGATGACGTACTTCCTCAGCGGCGTGTACCTGCTGCCGGAGGAGAAGCGGGACCAGTACCGGCCGCCGCAGCACTCCCCGGGCAGCTCCGACATCGGCTTCGGCGACGAGCAGGGCATCGCCGACACCGTCGAGCAGCTCCGCCTGGCCTGGCAGGAGGGCAACGAGATCGGCACCCACTTCAACGGTCACTTCTGTGGTGCCGACGGCGGGGTCGGCGCGTGGTCGGTGGAGGAGTGGAAGGACGAGATCCGCCAGGCGAAGCGGTTCGTGAAGACCTGGAAGACCAACACCGGGTCGACGAAGGCCGCACCGCTGCCCTTCGACTACGACAAGGAACTCATCGGCGCCCGCACACCCTGCCTGGAGGGCCAGAAGAACTTCACCCGGGCCGCCGCCGAGATGGGCTTCCGCTACGACAGCAGCGGCGTCAACAACCAGGTGTGGCCCAAGAAGAAGAACGGCCTGTGGGACCTGTCGATGCAGCTGGTGCCCTTCCCCGGGCACTCCTACGAGCAGCTCACCATGGACTACAACTTCATGGTCAACCAGTCGGGCGGCACCACCCAGGGCGACCCGGCCATGCACGAGTACTGGGGCGACCAGATGCGCGACGGCCTCCTCCAGGGCTTCCGCCGCGCCTACGACGGAAACCGCGCCCCGCTGATCATCGGCAACCACTTCGAGTCCTGGAACGGCGGCACGTACATGCGCGCCGTGGAGGAGGTCGTCGAGGCGGTGTGCACCAAGGAAGAGGTGCGCTGCGTCTCCTTCCGGCAGCTCGCGGACTGGCTGGACGCGCAGGACCCGGGGACGCTGCGCAAGCTGCGCGACCTGGGCGTCGGCGAGGCCCCGGCGAAGGGCTGGGCGTCGTACCTGTCGGCCGACCCGGCGCCGGCTCCCAAGGGGGTGCCCGGGGCGACGGCCGAGAAGCGGTGACGGCACGGCTACTGTCGTACTCATGAGTACGACAGGCGCGACCGCCGAGTCCGATCCCCTGGCGGCCCTGGGCGCACTGCCCGGCGTGGCCGAGTCCGTGGAGTCCGTGCGCAAGGCCGTGGACCGGGTCTACGGCCACCGGATCATGCGGCGCCGCAGCAACGAGATCACCTCCGAGGCGGCGCTGCGCGGCGCGCGCGGCTCGGCGGCGCTCGCCGGTGCCGACTGGGCCCTGGAGGAGGTGCGCCGGCGTTCCGACTTCAGCGGTGACGGCGAGGCGCGCACGGTGGGCGCGGCGCTGCGGCTGACCGCCGAGGCGGGGCAGCTGCTGTCCGTCTGGCGGCAGTCGCCCCTGCGGGTGCTGGCCCGGCTGCACCTGGTGGCGGCGGCGGACAAGGACGACCGGGTGGGGCGCCCGCGGCAGGCGGGGGAGCCGGTCGACGAGCCTCTGGTCGGGCTGCCGCTGCCGGGCGCCGAGGAGGCGCACGGCCGCCTGGAGGGGCTGGCCGCCCTGCTCGTCGCGGGCAGTTCCGCGCCGGCGCTGGTGCAGGCCGCCGTCGTGCACGGCGAGCTGCTCGCGCTGCGCCCGTTCACCTCCCACAACGGCCTGGTCGCGCGCGCGGCCGAACGGATCGTCCTGGTCGGCAGCGGCCTGGACCCGAAGTCGGTCTGCCCGGCCGAGGTCGGGTACGCCGAGCTGGGCCGGGCGGCGTGTCTCGCGGCCCTCGACGGATATGTCTCCGGGACCGCGGAGGGCATGGCCGCCTGGATCGAGCACTGCGGCAAGGCGGTCGTGCTGGGGGCGCGGGAGTCGACGGCCGTGTGCGAGGCGCTGCAGCGCGGAGCCGCGTAGGGAGACCGGGGGACGACACAGGTTGCGGCGGTACGGGAATCCGTACCGCCGCTGGCATGCTCACCGGGTTACCAAGCGTCCTCTCAAGTTGCCCATCAGGTCGGGAACTTCGCCCGTCACCTGGTGCGGCTGGCCCGTAATCGACGGGTCGACGTCGCGTGGGTGCCCGATGACCATGCTCGGTCCGTGGGGCCATGTGCGTTATTAAGGTGATCCTCTCGGATGCCCTTGGTCTCGCGGGCCGTTGAGTCCTTTGTACTCCAGGCGGGGGACAAGCGGAAGTGATGTCCGCACTTCTTTACTTTTAGGTTCAAATTCAGTTTTGAGCGCAAACGGGACACATAGGGACCGGTGCGAGACTTGGTGCGGCGTCACGCCGCTGTCGCCCGGCGCCGGCCGGCGGCGTACCAGACGAGCCCCGCGGTGGCCGCCGCGGCGCCTATCGCGGCGGCGGCGACCAGCGCCGGACGGGGCGGTACGGAGAAACCGGGGACGCGCTGCTTGAGCCGGACCGGCCGGTGGAAGTCGAGGATCGGCCACGCGCGCGCGAGTGCCTCGCGGCGCAGCGCGCGGTCCGGGTTCACGGCGTGCGGATGTCCGACCGCCTCCAGCATCGGCAAGTCGGTGGCCGAGTCGCTGTAGGCGTAGCAGCGGGCGAGGTCGTACCCCTCGGAGTCGGCCAGTTCGCGGATCGCCTCGGCCTTCGTCGGGCCGTACGCGTAGTACTCCACCTCGCCGGTGAAGCAGCCGTCCTCGCCCACCACCATGCGGGTGGCCACGACCCGGTCGGCCCCGAGGAGCGCGCCGACCGGCTCGACGACCTCGGCGCCCGACGTGGAGACGATCACCACGTCCCGGCCGGCCGTGTGGTGCTCCTCGATCAGGGAGGCGGCCTCGTCGTAGATGATCGGGTCGATCAGGTCGTGCAGGGTCTCGGCGACGAGTTCCTTGACCTGCTCGACGTTCCAGCCCCGGCAGAGCGCGGAGAGGTACTCGCGCATCCGCTCCATCTGGTCGTGGTCGGCGCCGCCCGCGAGGAAGACGAACTGGGCATATGCGGTACGCATGACAGCCCTGCGGTTGATCAGGCCGCCTTGGTAGAACGACTTGCTGAACGTCAGTGTGCTCGACTTCGCAATGACCGTCTTGTCCAGGTCGAAGAAGGCCGCGGCGCGGGGTGTCGAGTGGGGTGCGGAGTGGGTCGGCGAGTGGGGCGACGAGTGGTTTTCCACGCCCTGAGCATAGGCGCACCCCATTCGGCGTATCGTGGGGCGTGTGGGTTTGCCTGAGAAGGCTCTCGGGTACACCATGGAAGTCACGGATCGTTCGCGACCGTGCTAACCCGGTCCGACTCCTCCCCCCCCCGAGTCGGCCGTGGAGACGACCCCCGCTCTCCCCCCCGGCGGGGGTCGTCGCATGTCCGGACGGGTTTTCGCGTATACCGCGGACTCCGGCCGCGGCCTCTCTCTGATCGTCCACGCTCGTACTCCGTGATCGCTGAACGTCACTTTGGGTAGTCGTTGTGCTGCTCTGCGGCAGTCGTACCCAGTCCTGCGGGGAGTGTGCGGGCACTCACCGGTTCGGGTGACGGCGATATTCACAATCGCCGAGTTGTCCACAGTTATCGACCAAGATCCACACGATTTCCCGGATCGCTGCACCGTGATTCCAACGCGTCCCGGTCGCGCCGAGTTCACGGCGGCTTCCGTTTGTCGGACGCGGGCTGCCGGTTTTCGCCGGCCACTCATATGGAGGCCGCTCGCCGGTTCTTCACACGTTTGGGAATCGCGGGGCCCCACAGGCCGCGCGAGACGCCTGAGGGGGGCACCCGCCATGACCGGAACAGTCACGCACGACCCGCCGTCCGCCGCCGGAGGACGGCAGAGCGGACCGCTGATCGTCACCGAGGATCCCGACCTGCTCGACGACCTGCTGCGGCTGTGCGCGGCTGCGGGCGCCACACCCGAGGTGCACCCCACGGTGCCCGAGCGCCGGGGCGGCTGGGAGACCGCGCCGCTCGTCCTGGTGGGCGACGACGCCGCGCGCCGGGTGCGGGGCGCGCCCCGCAGACGCCAGGTGGTGCTGGTCGGCCGTGACCAGGACGACCCCGGCGTGTGGCGGCGCGCCGTCGAGATCGGCGCCGACCACGTCCTGATGCTGCCCGACGGCGAGCAGTGGCTGATCGACCGCATCGCCGACGTCGCCGAAGGCGTCGGCCGCCCGGCGCTCACCGTCGGCGTCATCGGCGGCCGGGGCGGCGCCGGGGCCTCCACCCTGGCCTGCGCGCTCGGCGTCACTGCCGCACGGGAAGGGCTGCGCACCCTGCTGGTGGACGCCGACCCGCTGGGCGGCGGACTCGACGTGCTGCTCGGCGGCGAGACCACCGAGGGACTGCGCTGGCCCGCGTTCGCCGCCTCACGAGGACGGGTCGGCGGCGGCGCCCTGGAGGAGTCGCTGCCCGCACTGCACTCCCTGCGGGTGCTCAGCTGGGACCGCGGCGACTGCGTCGCCGTGCCGCCCCCGGCCGTCCGCGCGGTGCTCGCCGCGGCCCGGCGCCGGGGCGGGGCGGTCGTCGTCGACCTGCCGCGCCGGATCGACGACGGGGCGGCCGAGGTCCTCGCCCAGCTCGACCTCGGGGTGCTCGTCGTCCCCGCCGAGCTGCGGGCGGTCGCGGCGGCGGGCCGGGTCGCCTCCGCCGTCGGCATGGTCCTGGGCGACCTGCGGGTCGCGGTGCGCGGGCCGTACGTGCCGGGACTCGACGACCGGGAGGTGGCGCGGCTGCTCGGACTGCCGCTCGCCGGTGAGGTTCCGGTCGAGCCCGGGCTGCCGCGCGCCGTGGAGGGCGGCCGGCCGCCGGGGGCCGCCGCCCGTGGACCGCTGGCGCGCTTCTGCCGTGAGTTCTGGGAGCGGGCGCTGACGGAGGCGAGGACCGGATGAGGGCGCTGGACGGGCGGGACGGTCACCAGTACGCCGGTCACGGGCGGGGAGGTGGCGCTGTACGGGAGCGCCGGGAGTTTCCGGAGCCGGCGGGTGGTCGTGGGCGTGGGGGTGGTGTGGTGCGTGGCCGCCGGGAGTTTCCGGAGCCGGTGGGCGGTCATGGGCGGGACGGCGGTGTGGTGCGGGGCAGGGACGGCGGTGCGGTGCGGGGCCGTCAGGAGTCCGGTGCCGGCATGCCGGCGGCACTGCTCGACGGCGTACGGCGCCGGCTCGCCGAGAGCGGGGCGGAACCGACGCCCGCACACGTGGCGCAGGCCCTGCGCGCACAGGGACGTGTGCTCGGCGACGCCGAGATCCTCGGTGCCGCCGAGCGGCTGCGGTCCGAACTCGTGGGCAGTGGGCCCCTGGAGCCGCTGCTCGCCGACCCGTCGGTGACCGACGTACTGGTGTCCGCCCCGGACCGGGTCTGGGTGGACCGGGGCGGCGGACTGGAGCTGACCTCCGTGTCCTTCATGGACGCCGGGGCGGTACGGCGGCTCGCGCAGCGGCTCGCGGCCGTCGCCGGGCGCCGCCTCGACGACGCCCGGCCCTGGGTGGACGCCCGGCTGCCCGACGGGACCCGGCTGCACGCGGTGCTGCCCCCGGTCGCGGTCGGCTGCACCTGCCTGTCGCTGCGGGTGGTGCGTCCGCGCGCGTTCACGCTCGACGAACTGGTCGCGGCGGGGACGGTGCCGCCGGGCGGCGACCGGGTGCTGCGCGCCCTGCTGGACGCCCGGCTGTCCTTCCTGGTCAGCGGCGGTACGGGCAGCGGCAAGACGACGCTGCTGAGCGCCCTGCTCGGGCTGGTCGGTGCCGGGGAGCGGATCGTGCTGGCCGAGGACTCGGCGGAGTTGCGGCCCGACCACCCGCACGTCGTACGGCTGGAGGCCAGACCGGCCAACCAAGAGGGCGCCGGCCTGGTGACGCTGGAGGACCTGGTGCGCCAGGCACTGCGAATGCGGCCGGACCGGCTGGTCGTCGGCGAGGTACGGGGACCCGAGGTGGTCCACCTGCTGGCGGCCCTCAACACCGGCCATCAGGGCGGTTCCGGAACTGTTCACGCCAACGCCGCGGCGGACGTCCCGGCCCGGCTGGAGGCGCTCGGCACGGCCGCCGGACTCGACCGGGCCGCCCTGCACAGCCAGGTGGCCGCCGCACTGTCGGTGCTGCTGCACCTCGTACGGGACCGTACCGGGCGGCGGCGGATCGCGGAGGTGCGGGTGCTGGAGAGGGACCCCGCGGGGCTGGTGCGGACCGTGCCGGCGCTGCGGTGGGGCGAGGAGGCGTTCGTGCCGGAGCGGGGGTGGGCGCGGCTCAGGGGGCTGCTGGCAGGTGAGGGGAGTACGGGGGGTGAGTGAAGTGAGTGAGGTGAGCGAGCTGTCGACGGCGGTGGCCCTCGTCTGCCTCGCAGCCGCCGCCTGGTTGGCCGGTGAGCGGCAGTCCGGGGCGCGGCGGGCACGTCTGCTGCTCGCGGGCGGCGAGGCGGGAGGCGGGGCGGACGGTGGTGCGGGCGGTGGCGCGGGCGGGGCCGGAGCGCCGGGAGCCGATCAGGTGACGGTGAGTGTCATCCGGCTGACGGACGGGCTGCGCCGGCTTCGGGGGCGGCTGCGGGCCGAGTGGTGGTCCCCGGTGGCCGGGCTGGTGCTGGCGCTGCTGGGGACGTCGGTCCTGCCGCTCGTCATGGGAGCGGCCGGGGTTCCGGTACTGCGCCGGGCGCGACTGGCCGGCCGGGCGCGACGTGCCCGGGAGCGGCGGCAGGACGCGGTGATCGGGCTGTGCGCCTTCCTGGCGGGCGAGGTACGGGCGGGACGGCAGCCCGGTGAGGCGTTGCTGTGCGCCGCGCGGGAGTCCGGCGGGCTCGGCGACGGGCAGGCGGCGGTGCTGGCGGCGGCCCGGTTCGGCGGGGACGTGCCGGGCGCGCTCGCGACGGCGGCGCGGCAACCGGGTGCCGAAGGGCTGCGGGGCCTGGCCGCGTGCTGGCGGGTCGCCGTCGACCAGGGCGCGGGTCTCGCCACCGGACTGGACCGGCTGGCGGGGGCGCTGCGTGCCGAACGGGACCGACGGGCCGATCTGCGCGCCCAGTTGGCCGGGGCCCGGGCCACCGCGGTGATGCTGGCCGGCCTGCCGGTCCTGGGCCTGCTGTTCGGGGTGGCCCTCGGGGCCGATCCGCTGCGCGTCCTGCTGCACAGCGGGGCGGGACTGGGCTGTCTGCTGGCCGGCGGCGTGCTGGAGGGGCTCGGGATGTGGTGGGTGAACGGGATCGTGCGGCGAGCGGAGGCGGAGGCGTGAGCGGGAACGTTGTCCACAGCCTGGGGGCGGTCATGGGGACGCTGTTGCTCGCCGGATGGCTGGTGGGGTGGGCGTGGGCCGCCCGGCGCGAGGGAAAGGCCCGGCGTCGGCTCGCCGCGCTGCTGCTTCCGGGACGGACGCGCGGTGCCCCGCGGGTGGACGCCCTCGGCCGACGGCTCCGCGCGTGGCTTCCCCTGGTGGGTACGGCGGGCGCGGGGTGGGCACTGGTCGGCGGCGTCACGGGCGTTCTGGTGGGGACGGTCGTCGCGGCGGGGCTGTGGCGCTGGCAGCGGCGGCGGCCCCCCACGGGTGTCGCCGCGCGGACCGACGGTGCGGAGGCGGCACGGCAACTGCCCTTGGCGGCGGATCTGCTGGCTGCCTGCATCGCGGCGGGGGCCGGTCCGGTGGTCGCTGCCCGGGCCGTGGGCGAAGCCCTCGGCGGACCGGTCGGCGACGCGCTGGCCCGCGGTGCGGCGGAGGTCCGGCTGGGCGGTGAACCGGACGGGGCGTGGCGTGAGTTGGCCGTGTTGCCGGGTGCCTCGGCGCTGGCGCGCCTGCTGGAACGCGCCGACGAGTCCGGACTGCCCGCGGCCGGCCCGGTCGCGCACCTCGCCGAACAGGCCCGCGCGGACCGGGCCCGCGCGACCACGGCACGGGCCCGGCGAGCGGCCGTCGCGGTCACCGCACCGGTGGGCCTGTGCTTCCTGCCCGCGTTCATCGCGGTGGGCGTGCTGCCGGTGGTGATCGGTCTGGCGGGCGGGGCGCTGGGAGGGGGAGGTGGTGGCTGAGGCGGTGCCGAGTGATGCGGATGAGTCAGAACAGCGAGAAACGTCAGAAGAAGTACTGAATCCCACGGGGGTCGAGATGGGTCGAATGGTTCGGGCGCGGCTGCGTGCCCTGGTGCGCAGGGTGCGTGCGGTGCGCTGGACGGGCGGAGCCGCGCGGCGGGACGCGGGAATGGTCACGTCGGAGTACGCGATGGGCATCGTGGCGGCGGTGGCGTTCGCGGTGGTCCTCTACAAGGTGGTGACCAGCGGAACGGTCAGCGGTGAGCTGGAACGCATCGTGAAGCAGGCGCTCGATGCGCGGATGTGAGCGGGGCGCGGGCCGCAGGGCAGACGGGGGTTTCGTGACCGCCGAGACGGCCGTGGCGCTCCCGGTGCTGGTCATGTTCGCCATGGCGCTGGTGTGGGGGCTGCTGGTGGTGGCCGCGCAGATCCAGTGTGTGGACGCGGCCCGGACCGGCGCCCGCGCCGCGGCCCGGCAGGATCCCGCCGAGGCGGTCGTGGAGGTCACCCGGGCGGCGGCGCCGGACGGCGCGGAGGTCACGGTCGGCCGGGAGGCGGAACAGGTCCGGGTGGTCGTGGTGGCGCGGCCACCGGTGCTGAGCGGGCTGCCGTTCGAGGTACGGGAGGAGGCCGTGGCCTCGGTGGAGCGGACGGTGGAGGCGGCGCCGTGAGGGGCGGGACCGTGAGGGGCGGCGGCGGGGACCGGCGAGGGGCGCCTGGGCGGTTCCAGCGGTCCCCGGACCGCGGCCGGTACTCCCGCCGGTGTTCCGACCAGTGTTCCGACCGGAGTTCGGACCGCGGCTCCGCCACCGTCTGGAGTGTCGGTGTCATCACGGTGCTGTGCGTGGTCTTCGGCGTCGTCCTGGCCCTGGGGCAGGCGGTGGTGGCCCGGCACCGGGCGGCCGGCGGTGCCGACCTCGCGGCACTCGCGGCCGCGGACCACTGGGCGCGGGGCGGTGCCGGCGCGTGCTCCAGGGCGGACCGGGTGGCCCGGGCACAGGGCACGCGGATCGTGCGGTGCGTGCTCACCGGACAGGTGTCGGACGTGACGGCGGCGTCGGGACGGGGGCCGTTCGCGGCGGAGGTCAGGGCCCGTGCGGGTCCGGCGGCGCCACTTCCTCCGACGGCGCCTCTCCCCCCGACGGCGCCTCTGCCTCCGGCGCCCCGGGCTCCCGTACCGGAGCCCCCGCCTCCCCCGGAGCCCCCTGCCCCCGCATCGGAGCCCCCGCCTGCCCCGGTGCCCCCCGCAGCAGCACCGTGAGCAGTCGTACCGCGCCCCTCTTGTGCAGCGGGTCGTTGCCGTTGCCGCACTTGGGGGACTGGATGCAGGACGGGCAGCCGGCGTCGCACTCGCAGGAGGCGATGGCCTCGCGGGTCGCGGTGAGCCACGCGCGGGCCGTGTGGAAGGCGCGCTCCGCGAAGCCCGCGCCGCCGGGATGACCGTCGTAGACGAAGACCGTGGGGAGGAGGGTGTCCGGGTGCAAGGGGATGGACACGCCGCCGATGTCCCAGCGGTCGCAGGTCGCGAAGAGCGGGAGCATGCCGATCGACGCGTGTTCGGCGGCGTGCAGGGCGCCGCCGAGGATCTCCGGGTTGATCCGGGCGGCGTCGAGCTGGTCCTCGGTGACCGTCCACCACACGGCTCGGGTGCGCAGCGTACGGGGAGGGAGGTCGAGTTTCGTCTCGCCGAGGACTTCGCCGGTGATCAGTCGGCGGCGCAGGAAGGAGACCACTTGGTTGGTGACCTCGACGGAGCCGTAGCACAGGCGGCCGTCGCCCCAGGGGACCTCGATGTCGGTCTCCAGGACGGAGATGGCGGTGGTGTCGCGGGCCACCGTGGAGTACGGCGGACTGGCCTGTTCGACCAGGGCGACCGAGTCGTCCAGGTCGAGCGACCGGACCAGATACGTGCGCCCCTGGTGCAGGTGGACCGCGCCCTCGTGGACCGTGGTGTGGGCGGCGCCGGCGTCGACCGTGCCGAGGAGCCGGCCCGTGCCCTCCTCGACGACCTGGACCGGGCGTCCGCCCTCGCCGCGGATGTCGGTGAGGTCGGCGGCCCGTTCGCGGCGCGTCCAGTGCCAGGCCCGGGTACGGCGCCGGAGCAGCTTCGCGGCCTCCAACTGCGGCAGCAGCTCCTCGCACGCGGGACCGAACAGTTCCAGGTCCTCCTCCGTCAGCGGCAGCTCGGCCGCCGCCGCGCACAGGTGCGGGGCGAGCACGTACGGGTTGTCGGGGTCGAGGACGGTGGACTCGACGGGCTGGTCGAAGAGGGCCTCGGGGTGGTGGACGAGGAACGTGTCCAGCGGGTCGTCGCGGGCGACCAGGACGGCCAGCGCCCCCTGCCCGGACCGTCCCGCCCGCCCCGCCTGCTGCCACAGCGAGGCACGGGTGCCCGGATAGCCGGCGATCACCACGGCGTCCAGGCCCGAGATGTCGACGCCGAGTTCCAGGGCGTTGGTCGCCGCGAGCCCGAGGAGTTCACCGGAGTGCAGGGCGCGTTCGAGGGCACGGCGTTCCTCGGGCAGATAGCCACCGCGGTACGCCGCGACCCGCCGGGCCAGCGACCGGTCCACCTCGGCGAGGCGTTCCTGGGCGATGACGGAGATCAGCTCGGCGCCGCGCCGGGAGCGGACGAAGGCGATGGAGCGCATGCCCTGCACGGTGAGGTCGGTGAGGAGGTCGGCGGCCTCGGCGGTGGCGGTGCGGCGGACGGGTGCGCCCTTCTCACCCTCCAGTTCGGTCAACGGCGGTTCCCAGAGGGCGAACACCAGTTCACCGCGGGGTGAGGCGTCGTCCGCGACCTCCACCACCGGCAGGCCGGTGAGCCGGCGGGCGGCCGTCGCGGGCTCGGCGGCGGTGGCGGAGGCCAGCAGGAAGACGGGGGAGGAGCCGTAGCGGGCGCAGAGCCTGCGCAGCCGGCGCAGGACCTGGGCGACGTGCGAGCCGAACACGCCGCGGTAGGTGTGGCATTCGTCGATGACGACGTACTTCAGCGCCTTGAGGAAGGAGGACCAGCGGGGGTGGGCGGGCAGGATGCCGCGGTGCAGCATGTCCGGATTGGTGAGGACGAAGGTGGCGTACTGACGAATCCATTCGCGTTCCTCGAACGGGGTGTCGCCGTCGTGGACGGCGGCGCGCACCGCGGTCCCGAGAGGTTGTGAAAGTTCCTTCACCGACCGGCACTGGTCCGCGGCGAGGGCCTTCGTCGGGGCCAGGTAGAGGGCGGTGGCGCCCCGGCCGTTCGGTGCCTCGGAGCCGTCCAGGAGGGCCGACAGGACCGGCACCAGATAGGCCAGGGACTTGCCGGAGGCGGTGCCCGTGGCGACGACCACCGAGTCGCCGTCGAGGGCGTGCTCGACCACACGTGCCTGGTGGGCCCAGGGGTGTTCGATACCCGCGGCCCGCACCGCGGCGAGCACTTCGGGGCGAATCCGGTCGGGCCAGAGGGCATGGCGTCCCGCGCGCGGGGGCAAGTGCTCCGTATGAGTGATGCGCGAAGCCCGGCTCCGCCCCGCGGCGAGCCGGTCCAGGACCGCGCCCGGATCCGGCCGGGGAACGGGGTCCGTCGGGAGTCCATCGGAACGGTGATTCTTGGCCATCGGCACCGAGTCTGTCACTGGCGTGACGGACAATGGGACCAAGGCGTCGTGCACGCCTGCCGGTAAGTGATTGAATGCCATCGCGGCTGGCGAACCGTCCCGGGGGCTCCAAGCCGAGGTAACCCCGAGGGGCGACCGCTCGATAGCAAGGTGCTGGAGGATCCGTGGACCTGTCCCTGTCGACCGAGACCATGGGCGATCGCACGATCGTCAGGGTCGGTGGCGAAATCGACGTGTATACCGCGCCCAAGCTGCGCGAGCAGTTGGTCGAGCTGGTGAATGACGGCAGTTTCCACCTTGTCGTCGACATGGAGGGCGTGGACTTCCTCGACTCCACCGGGCTCGGCGTACTGGTCGGCGGCCTGAAGCGGGTGCGTGCCCACGAGGGCTCGCTGCGCCTGGTCTGCAACCAGGAGCGCATTCTGAAGATTTTCCGCATCACCGGCCTCACCAAGGTGTTCCCGATCCACACCTCGGTCGAGGAAGCGGTAGCGGCCACCGACTGATGACGGCCGCCGTCCCGGGCCCCCGGGTCCGGGACGGCGCGCGGTCACAGCAGGGGGCCGGGCTTTCGGCGGCCCGGTCCCTCGACAGCACGCCCGTAGTTCCGAGGGGGATGCATGGCCACCGTTGAACTCCGCTTCAGCGCGCTGCCCGAGCACGTCCGGACCGCCCGGCTGGTGGCGGCCGCGGTGGCGCGCAGGGCCGGAGTGGACGAGGCCGTCCTCGACGAGGTCAGGCTCGCCGTCGGCGAGGCCTGCAGCCGGGCCGTGGGACTGCACCAGAACGGTGGGATCACGGAGCCCGTGAAGGTGTCGCTGATCGAGGAGGAGAAACAGTTCTCCATCGAGGTCGGCGACGAGGCGCCGCACACGCCCGGCGGTGGTGTGCCCGGCGTCGCCGGTGACGACCCGGAGGCCGAGGAGGACGAGATGGGCCTCGCGGTCATCAGCGGGCTCGTCGACGACGTGGAGGTCAAGGCCGGCCCGGACGGCGGACTGATCCGCATGACCTGGCCCACCACCCCGCCTCCCCTGCTGTCGCCCCTGGCCTGACAGCCGCCCGCGCTCACCGAAGGCGCGCCGAACACTCACCGAACCGAAAGGGCCCTACCACGTAGGGCCCTTTGCCGTGTGCGGAAGTCGGTGCCCCCGCCTACAGTGGTTCCGTGCGGGAGCCGAGTGAATTCCTTTACGGGCAGTCCGATTCTGTAAAGCTGGACCGCGTCCATTGATCTCCGTCCGGTCCGGTCAATGCGTCAAAGGCATTACGCATTACTCTTTCCGCTTGACGGGTCGAATACTTTTGTCATGCTCTATTGAGAACCGGTTCCGGTATCTAGAATCCGTCCACATCTTGAGCTCAGCCCAAGCGTCAAGGAGGACGAATGGCGGAGCTTTCCACCTCACAGCAGTTGGCCGCGGAACTGACCGACGGCAACCGCCTGCTCGTCGCCGTCATCGCCGTCGTGGCCCTGGCGGCGCTGGTGGTCGCGGGCGTCCTGGTGCGCCAGGTGCTCGCGGCCGGCGAGGGAACCGACAGCATGAAGAAGATCGCGGCCGCCGTCCAGGAAGGCGCCAACGCCTATCTGGCCCGGCAGTTGCGCACCCTCGGTGCATTCGCCGTCGTGGTGTTCTTCCTGCTCATGCTGCTGCCCGCAGACGACTGGAATCAGCGGGCCGGACGTTCGATCTTCTTTCTGATCGGCGCGGCGTTCTCGGCGGCCACCGGATATATCGGTATGTGGCTCGCCGTGCGCAGCAATGTGCGCGTCGCCGCGGCGGCCCGGGAGGCGACACCGGGGCCGGGGGAACCGAAAAAGGATCTCACCCTCGTCTCGCACAAAGCGATGAAGATCGCATTTCGTACGGGCGGGGTCGTCGGCATGTTCACGGTGGGGCTCGGCCTGCTGGGCGCCTCCTGCGTCGTACTGGTGTACGCGGCCGACGCGCCGAAGGTCCTGGAGGGCTTCGGACTCGGCGCGGCACTGATCGCGATGTTCATGAGGGTGGGCGGCGGCATCTTCACCAAGGCCGCCGACGTCGGCGCCGACCTGGTCGGCAAGGTCGAGCAGGGCATCCCGGAGGACGATCCGCGCAACGCCGCGACCATCGCCGACAACGTGGGCGACAACGTCGGCGACTGCGCGGGCATGGCCGCCGACCTCTTCGAGTCCTACGCCGTGACGCTGGTCGCCGCGCTGATCCTCGGCAAGGTGGCCTTCGGGGACGCCGGGCTGGCGTTCCCGCTCCTGGTCCCGGCGATCGGGGTGGTCACCGCCATGATCGGCATCTTCGCGGTGGCGCCGAGGCGGGCCGACCGCAGCGGGATGAGCGCGATCAACCGGGGCTTCTTCGTCTCCGCGGTGATCTCGCTCGTTCTGGTCGCGGTGGCCGTCTTCGTCTACCTCCCGGGGAAGTACTCGGAACTGGACGGCGTCACCGACGCGGCCATCGCGGGCAGGAGCGGCGACCCGCGCGTCCTCGCGCTCGTCGCCGTGGCGATCGGCATCGTGCTGGCCGCGCTGATCCAGCAGCTCACCGGCTACTTCACCGAGACCACCCGACGCCCCGTCAGGGACATCGGCAAGACCTCGCTGACCGGCCCGGCCACCGTCGTCCTGGCCGGCATCTCCATCGGCCTGGAATCCGCCGTGTACACCGCCCTGTTGATCGGCCTCGGCGTGTACGGGGCCTTCCTGCTCGGCGGTACGTCGATCATGCTGGCGCTGTTCGCGGTGGCGCTGGCCGGCACCGGTCTGCTCACCACGGTCGGCGTGATCGTCGCCATGGACACCTTCGGACCCGTCTCCGACAACGCGCAGGGCATCGCCGAGATGTCCGGCGACGTCGAGGGCGAGGGCGCGCAGGTGCTCACCGACCTGGACGCGGTCGGCAACACCACCAAGGCCATCACCAAGGGCATCGCCATCGCCACGGCCGTCCTGGCGGCGGCGGCGCTCTTCGGGTCGTACCGCGACGCCATCACCACCGGCGCGCGGGACGTCGGTGAGCGGCTCAGCGGTGAGGGCGCGCCGATGAGCCTGATGATGGACATCTCCCAGCCCAACAACCTCGTCGGGCTGATCGCGGGCGCGGCGGTCGTCTTCCTCTTCTCCGGGCTGGCGATCAACGCGGTGTCGCGGTCGGCGGGGGCGGTGGTGTTCGAGGTGCGGCGGCAGTTCCGGGAACGGCCCGGGATCATGGACCGCACCGAGACCCCGGAGTACGGCAAGGTCGTCGACATCTGCACGCGGGACGCCCTGCGCGAACTCGCCACGCCCGGGCTGCTCGCCGTGCTGGCGCCGATCTTCATCGGGTTCACGCTCGGCGTCGGCGCCCTCGGCGCGTTCCTGGCGGGCGCGATCGGCGCCGGCACGCTGATGGCGGTGTTCCTCGCCAACTCCGGCGGGGCCTGGGACAACGCCAAGAAACTGGTCGAGGACGGCCACCACGGCGGCAAGGGCAGCGAGGCGCACGCCGCCACCGTCATCGGCGACACGGTCGGCGACCCCTTCAAGGACACCGCCGGACCGGCCATCAACCCGCTGCTGAAGGTCATGAACCTGGTGGCGCTGCTCATCGCGCCGGCCGTGATCAAGTTCTCCTACGGTCCGGACGAGAACGTCGGGGTCCGGGTGCTGATCGCGGCGGTCGCCTTCCTGGTCATCGCCGGCGCGGTGGTCGTCTCCAAGCGGCGCGGCATCGCCATGGGGGACGGGGACGACAGCGGACGGGAGCCCGAGGTGGCGGACCGGGCGGTGGTTTCGTAGGGCGGTCGAGCCGCTGTAGGCCATGATGCGGGCGGACGGCGCGTGTTGACGTGCCGTCCGCTTGCGGCGTGCGCGTGCGCGCCCCCTCACCAGCACGTCCGCGCAGCTCCCGTGAGCCTTCTCTCGCTTGGTTCAAATGGCTGCAATAGCGGTCGTATCGGATGTTGGTCACGCGGTTGTCGCCCGGATGGCGTGTATGTTCCGGGGCCGAGAGCCATGGAAGGGACCAATCCGGTGAACAAGAAGCTCGCGGCCGCACTGTCCGGCGGTGCGGTACTGGTACTGGCGCTGACGGGATGCGGCGGCGACGACAGCAGCGACAAGCTGAACTCCTGGGCCCAGCAGGTCTGCGAGGGCGTACAGCCGCAGGCGAAGAAGATCGAGGCCGCCAACGCCGCGATCCAGAAGCAGACCTCGGACAGCAGTCAGCCGGCCGACGTGCAGAAGACCGACGCCCAGGCGTTCCAGGACATGTCGGACGCCTACAAGGCGATGGGCACGGCCGTGCGGAAGGCCGGGGCGCCGGACGTCGAGGACGGCGAGAAGAAGCAGAAGGCCGCGGTCGCCGAGCTGAACCAGCTGTCGACGTCGTACGCCTCCCTGAAGAAGCAGGTCGAGGAGCTGGACACCGAGGACCAGGCGAAGTTCGCCGACGGGCTCAAGGACATCGCCACCGAACTGAACAAGCTCAGCGAGAGCGGCAACGACGCCCTCAAGGCGCTGGAGGAGGGCGACGTCGGCCAGGCGATGGCCCAGCAGGCCAGCTGCAAGTCGGCCTCGGCGTCGGCGTCCGCGACGACGAGCTGAGGTACATCGGCGGACGGGCGGCGGACGCGATCAGGGTCACAATGGGGACGTGAGTAACGCCGACGCCCTCTCCCCGCTGCCCGCAACCGACCGCCCCGACGTCACCGCCCGGCTCCGGGACGCGCTGCTCGGGGCCTCGTACACCGCCGACGGACTGCTGGAGCTGCTCGGCGCCCCCGCCTACGCGGCGCTCTCCCGGAGCGAGACCGTCCCCGCGCTGCGCGCCACGCGCGGCGACACGCCGCTGGAGCTGCTCGTGCGGCTGTTCCTGCTCCAGCAGCCGGTGCCGTACGCGCGCGTGACGGCGATCCTGCCCGTCGACGACTGCCTGGAGAGCGGCTGGCTGGTGCGGGCCGGTGACGACGAGGTGGCCGCCACCGTCGACGTACGGCCCTACGGCGGGTCCGATGGCGACGACTGGTTCATCGTGTCCGACCTGGGGTGCGCGGTCGGTGGCGCGGGCGGTGTCGGAAGCCGCGCGGAAGGTGTCGTGCTGGGCGTCGGCGGCGCCTCCACGACGCTGGCCGGGCTCACCGTCCGTACGCCCGTCGCCGCCGCCCTCGACCTCGGCACCGGTTCCGGCATCCAGGCGCTGCACGCCTCCCGGCACGCCACGCGCGTGACGGCGACCGACGTCAACCCGCGCGCCCTGCACATCACCGGCCTCACCCTCGCCCTGTCCGGGGTCCACGGCGCCGACCTGCGCGAGGGTTCGCTCTTCGCGCCGGTCCGGGACGACGAGCGGTACGACCTGATCGTCTCCAACCCGCCCTTCGTGATCTCGCCGGGCGCCCGGCTGACGTACCGGGACGGCGGGATGGGCGGGGACGATCTGTGCCGCACGCTCGTTCAGGAGGCGGGGGAACGGCTGACCGCCGGCGGGTTCGCGCAGTTCCTCGCCAACTGGCAGCACGTGGAGGGGGAGGAATGGACGGACCGGCTCCGCTCCTGGGTGCCGCGCGGCTGCGACGCCTGGATCGTGCAGCGCGAGGTGCAGGACATCACGCAGTACGCCGAGCTCTGGCTGCGGGACGCGGGCGACCACCGTGACGACGTGGCCGCGTACCAGGCGCGGTACGACGCGTGGCTGGACGAGTTCGAGGCGCGGGGGGTCCGGGCCGTCGGCTTCGGCTGGATCACGCTGCGCCGCAGCGACGCCGCCGAACCCTCGGTCACCGTCGAGGAATGGCCGCACCCGGTCGAGCAGCCGCTCGGCGAGACGGTCCGGGCCCACTTCGACCGGATCGACTACCTGCGGACCCATGACGACGCGGCCTTGCTGGAGGCCTGCTTCACGCTGGCCGGCGAGGTCGTCCAGGAACAGGTCGGGCTGCCCGGCGCCGAGGATCCGGAGCACGTCGTCCTGCGGCAGAACCGCGGCATGCGCCGGGCCACCCGCGTCGACACGGTCGCCGCCGGATTCGCCGGCGTCTGCGACGGCACGATGAGCGCGGGCCGCATCCTGGACGCGATCGCGCAGCTGCTGGGGGAGGACCCGGTACTGCTCCGGGACCGTACGCCCGCGCAGATCCGGCTGCTGGTGGAGCAGGGGTTCCTCGAACCGGTGGGGTGAGGGCGCTGCCGTCGTCCGGGCCGGGATGTCTGTGGCGGTCCGGGGCGTCTGCGGGCGCCCGGGATGTCGGTCGGGTGAGTAGCGGACGTCTGTCCGCGCACGGCGTGCCACCCGCCGTGACGAGCCGTGCGCACCGTCGGCAATCGGCCATGTCGCCGCCCAGACGACGGGGCCGTGAGGCATCCCGGGAAAGGGGCCGTGAGGCATCCCGGGAAAGGGGCTGTGAGGCATCTCGGGAAAGGGGCTGGGGGCATCCCGGAAGGGGCCGTGAGGCGCCCCGTCGGCCCCTTGTTCACCTCGGCTTCGCCTGGCCGCCGCCCGCGCGTGTCACCCTCCGTGAGGCGTGGTACTCGCGGACGGAAAGCAAGGGGCACGGGAGCCATGGAACGTGGACCGGCGATCTTCGTGGGCGTGGTGTTCGTCCTGTTCGGAGGCGGTCTGCTGGCGTGGACCGCGACGCAGGTCCGCTACCGGCGCCCCGTCGCCCAGGGTGTGAGCCCCGTCGCATCGGCGACCGTCGCGAGCATCGCCGGCGTGGTCGCGCTGGCGGTCGGCGCCTGGTGTCTGACGCACGCCTGACGCGCATCTGACGCCCGCCTGACGTACGTCTGACGCGCGTCTCCGACCCGTGCCTTCGACGCGCCGCCGGCCCGTCACCGCCCCACCCCGGCCCGCCTCTGACGAGCGCCTCACCAGCGTTCGGCAAGCCGCTGACGGGCGCCGGGCAAGCGGCTGACGAGCGCCGGGCGGGCGTCCGGCGGGGTGCCTGGCGGGCGTTCGACGGGAGTTCCGCGTGGCGGATTCCGGAGGTTCCGGACGCCGCCCGGGGCGTAACCGAAAGATCGCGCTCCGGATACACCCGGGAAAGCCCGTGGGCACTCCGGGCGGCAGGAAGCGGGTCGGTCGGGTTACCGTTCGAGTGGCCGTTGCGGGCTTTTCCCGTTTGACACGGGGGCGGGAGGTACCGTCACACTCCGCAGCGTCACGAGCGAACAAGGAAGCAGGACCCTACCCCGGACCCACGCCTGGGGCAGTCCCCAGCGTCGACCGGAGAGAAGAGCGAAGTTGTCCCCGACCAGCGAGACCGCAAACGGCGGCCGCCGACTCGTCATCGTCGAGTCGCCTGCCAAGGCGAAGACGATCAAGGGCTACCTCGGCCCCGGCTACGTCGTCGAAGCGAGCGTCGGGCACATCCGCGACCTTCCCAACGGCGCCGCCGAGGTGCCGGAGAAGTACACCGGTGAGGTCCGCCGCCTCGGCGTGGACGTCGACCACGACTTCCAGCCCGTCTACGTCGTCAACGCCGACAAGAAGGCGCAGGTCAAGAAGCTCAAGGACCTGCTGAAGGACTCCGACGAGCTCTTCCTCGCCACCGATGAGGACCGCGAGGGCGAGGCCATCGCCTGGCACCTCCAGGAAGTCCTCAAGCCGAAGATCCCGGTCAAGCGCATGGTGTTCCACGAGATCACCAAGGACGCGATCCGGGACGCCGTCGCCAACCCGCGCCAGCTCAACCAGAAGCTGGTCGACGCCCAGGAGACCCGCCGCATCCTCGACCGCCTCTACGGCTACGAGGTCTCGCCGGTGCTCTGGAAGAAGGTCATGCCGCGCCTGTCGGCGGGCCGCGTCCAGTCCGTCGCCACCCGGCTCGTCGTCGAGCGGGAACGCGAGCGGATCGCTTTCCGTTCGGCTGAGTACTGGGACCTGACCGGCACGTTCGGCACGGGCCGGGCCGGCGACGCGAGCGACCCCTCCTCCCTCGTCGCCCGCCTCCAGACCGTCGATGGCAGGCGGGTCGCGCAGGGCCGTGACTTCGACTCCCTGGGACAGCTCAAGAGCGCGAACACCCTCCACCTCGACGAGGCGAACGCCCGCGCGCTCGCCGCCGCCCTGGAGAGCACCGCCTTCTCCGTCCGGTCCGTCGAGTCCAAGCCGTACCGCCGCTCGCCGTACGCCCCGTTCCGTACGACGACGCTCCAGCAGGAGGCGAGCCGCAAGCTCGGCTTCGGGGCGAAGGCGACGATGCAGGTCGCCCAGAAGCTGTACGAGAACGGCTACATCACCTACATGCGTACGGACTCGACGACCCTGAGCGACACGGCGATCTCCGCCGCCCGCGCCCAGGTCACGCAGTTGTACGGCGCCGACTACCTGCCCGCGCAGCCGCGGACGTACGCCGGCAAGGTCAAGAACGCGCAGGAGGCGCACGAGGCGATCCGCCCCTCCGGCGACCGCTTCCGCACGCCTGCCGAGACGGGCCTGACGGGTGATCAGTTCAAGCTGTACGAACTGATCTGGAAGCGGACCGTCGCCTCCCAGATGAAGGACGCCACCGGCAACAGCGTCACCGTCAAGATCGGCGGCACGGCGGCCGACGGCCGGGACGTCGAGTTCAGCGCGTCCGGCAAGACGATCACCTTCCACGGCTTCCTCAAGGCGTACGTCGAGGGCGCCGACGACCCCAACGCCGAGCTGGACGACCGCGAGCGCCGGCTGCCCCAGGTGAGCGAGGGAGACGCCCTCACCGCCGAGGAGCTCACGGTCGACGGCCACGCCACCAAGCCCCCGGCCCGGTACACCGAGGCGTCGCTGGTCAAGGAGCTGGAGGAGCGCGAGATCGGCCGCCCGTCGACGTACGCGTCGATCATCGGCACGATCCTCGACCGCGGTTACGTCTTCAAGAAGGGCACGGCACTCGTCCCGTCCTTCCTCTCCTTCGCCGTGGTCAACCTCCTGGAGAAGCACTTCGGGCGGCTCGTCGACTACGACTTCACCGCCAAGATGGAGGACGACCTCGACGCCATCGCCCGCGGCGAGGCACAGGCCGTGCCGTGGCTGCGGCGGTTCTACTTCGGTGAGGGCTCGGGCGCGGGCGGCGCGGCCGAGGCCGGCAACGGCGACGGCGACCACCTCGGCGGTCTGAAGGAACTGGTCACCGACCTCGGCGCGATCGACGCCCGTGAGGTCTCCTCGTTCCCGGTCGGCAACGACATCGTGCTGCGGGTCGGCCGCTACGGCCCGTACATCGAGCGCGGCGAGAAGGACTCCGAGAACCACCAGCGCGCCGACATCCCCGAGGACCTGGCGCCCGACGAGCTGAGCGTCGAGCTGGCGGAGGAACTGCTCGCCAAGCCGAGCGGCGACTTCGAGCTGGGCACCGATCCGGCCACCGGGCACACGATCGTCGCCAAGGACGGCCGCTACGGCCCGTACGTCACCGAGGTGCTCCCCGAGGGCACCCCGAAGACCGGCAAGAACGCGGTCAAGCCGCGCACGGCCTCCCTCTTCAAGTCGATGGCGCTGGACACGGTGACGCTGGACGACGCCCTGAAGCTGATGTCGCTGCCGCGGGTCGTCGGCACCGACGCCGAGGGCGTGGAGATCACCGCGCAGAACGGCCGCTACGGCCCGTACCTGAAGAAGGGCACGGACTCGCGGTCCCTCACCTCCGAGGAGCAGCTCTTCACGATCACGCTGGAGGAGGCGCTGGCGATCTACGCCCAGCCCAAGCAGCGCGGTCGGGCCGCGGCCAAGCCGCCGCTGAAGGAGCTGGGCACCGACCCGGTCAGCGAGAAGCCGGTGGTCGTCAAGGACGGCCGCTTCGGGCCGTACGTCACCGACGGGGAGACCAACGCGACGCTGCGCTCCGGCGACAGCGTCGAGGAGATCACCCCGGAGCGCGGTTACGAACTGCTCGCCGAGAAGCGGGCCAAGGGGCCCGCCAAGAAGACGGCGAAGAAGTCGGCCGCGAAGAAGACCCCGGCGAAGAAGACGGCCACGAAGGCGGCTGCCAAGACGACGGCTGCCAAGAAGACGGCGGCCAAGACGACGGCCGCGAAGAAGACCGCTGCGAAGAAGACGACCGCGAAGAAGACGACCACGGCGGCGAAGAAGGCGACCGCGTCTAAGGGCGCCGAAGGCTGAGGTTCTGTCTTCGGGAACGTCTGTCTTCGCGAAACGAACGCCCCGGCATCGATTCGGTGTCGGGGCGCGCGTACGTTCGGGCGGGGAGGCGGTGTTGTCCGTGGCTCCCGATAGGCTGAACGCATGACGCGAGCCGAGCAGCCCACGGCCTCACACCCGGCCCCTGACGACGCGCTGGTGGCGGACTCCCGCGAGCGCGCCATCCGTGCCCTGTTGCGCCGGCCGCAGTTGCGGCGTTTGTGGAGCGCCCATCTGGTGGGCGGCGTCGGCGACACGCTCGCCCTGCTGGTCCTGGTCCTGCTGTCCGTTCAGGCGGCCATCTCCGTCGGCTCGTTCGGCGGTGGCTACCGGGGCGTGGCGTTCGCAGTGGCGACCGTTTTCGCCGTGCGCATCCTGGCGACCGTGCTCTTCGGCGCCGTACTGCTCGGACCGCTCACCTCACTCACCTCGCAGGACGGTCCGCTGGACCGCCGCTGGACGATGGTCGGGGCCGACGGCCTGCGCGCGGCGCTGCTGATCGTCGCGCCGCTGTGGATCGACTGGACGCCGGACGACGCCCTCGCCGCCCTGCTGGCGACCGTCTTCGTCGTCGGCGTCGCCGAGCGGTTCTGGACGGTGTGCCGGGAGAGCGCGGCCCCCGCGCTGCTGCCGGCGCCGCCCCTGGAGGGCGCGACGGTGCGCCCGCTGCCCGACCACATGGACACGCTGCGCAGGCTGTCGCTGCGTACCGGCTTCGTGTCGGTGCCCCTCGCGGCGGTGGCGCTCGTCGTCGCCGGGCTGCTCAACAACCTCCTCGGTGCGGGGATCGACTGGTTCGCCGAGCACCAGGCGGCCCTCGCCTCGTACGTCGCGGCCGGACTGTTCGCCGCGTCCGTGTCGGTGGTGGCCTTCCTGGAACTGCCCGCCACGCGCACCCCGCGCGCGCGGTCGCCGCTGGAGGGGCTGCGCCGCCCGAAGAGCGGCACGGGCGCCGACAAGGGCCGTACCGGCGTGCTGCCGCTGCTGGTGCTGGCCTGTGCCGCGGTCGCCGGCGCGGTGGCCGCCGCGGTCGCCGTGGCCGTCCTGCAAGCCAAGGACCTGGGCGGCGGCCCGGTGCTGTACGGGCTGGCGGTGGGCCTGCTGACCGGCGGCGTGGTCGTCGGCATCCGCACGGCGCCCGCCCTGCTGCCCTCGCTGTCCCGCCGGCGGCTGCTGGCCCTGGCGATCGCCGTCGAGGGCATCCTCCTGCTGGTCGCCGGCCTGGTCCCGGACGGCACCACCGTGCTGCTGCTCCTGGCGCTGGCCGGTGCCTGCGCGGGTGTGGCCGCCAATGTGGGGCACGCCCTGCTCGACCAGGAGACCGAGGAGGCCCGCCGGGCCCGGACGACCGAGCACCTGCACGCGTGCGTGCGGTTCGTCGTGGCGCTCGCCGCCGTGATCGCCCCGCTGGTGGCCGCGGGCATCGGGCCGCACCGGCTGGAGAACGGCAAGTTCGTCTTCGCGCACGGCGGCGCCGCGTTCACGCTGATGCTGGTCGGCGCGCTGCTGCTGCCGGTGGCGGCGCTGGTGCTGGCCAAGGTCGACGACCGCTCCGGGGTGCCGCTGCGGCACGACCTGCGCGACGCGCTGCTCGGCGGCGACGACCCGGTGCAGGCGCCCGCGACCACCGGGTTCTTCATCGCCCTGGAGGGCGGTGACGGCGCCGGGAAGTCCACCCAGGCCGAGGCGCTCGCCGAGTGGATCCGGAGCAAGGGCCACGAGGTCGTCCTCACCCGCGAGCCGGGCGCGACGCCGGTCGGCAAGCGGCTGCGCTCCATCCTGCTGGACGTCTCCAGCGCCGGACTGTCGCACCGCGCGGAGGCGCTGCTGTACGCCGCCGACCGCGCCGAACACGTCGACACGGTGGTCCGGCCCGCGCTGGAGCGCGGCGCGGTCGTCATCTCCGACCGGTACATCGACTCCTCGGTGGCCTACCAGGGGGCCGGCCGCGACCTGTCCCCGACCGAGATCGCCCGCATCAACCGCTGGGCGACCAACGGGCTGGTGCCGCACCTGACGGTCCTGCTGGACGTCTCGCCGGAGGCCGCCCGCGAACGGTTCACCGAGGCGCCCGACCGGCTGGAGTCGGAGCCCGCCGAGTTCCACGCGCGCGTACGGGCCGGTTTCCTGACCCTGGCCGCCGCCGACCCCGGGCGGTACCTGGTGGTCGACGCCGGCCAGGAGCCCGAGGCCGTCACCACCGTCGTACGGCACCGGCTCGACCGGGTGCTGCCGCTGTCCGAGGCCGAGATCGAGGCCCGGGAGGAAGCGCGCCGCAAGGCCGAGGAGGAGGCGCGGCGCAAGGCGGAGGAGGAAGCCGCGCGCAAGGCCGAGGAAGAGCGGCTGGAGCGTGAGCGCCTGGCGGAGCTGGAGCGGCTGCGCAAGGAGGAGGAAGAGCGCAAGCGGCGCGAGCTGGAGGAGGCGCAGCGGCGCGAGGCCGAACGGCAGGCGGAGGAGGCCCGGCAGCGGGCCGAGGAAGCACGCCGCAGGGCCGAGGAGGAACGGCAGCGGCTGCTCGCGGAGGAGAAGGCACGCGCCGAGGAGGAGGCCCGGTACAAGGCCGAGCAGGAGCGGCTGCGCAAGCGGGCCGAGGAAGAGGCGCGGCTGCGGGCCGAGGCCGAGGCCAAGCGCCTGGAGAAGCAGCGCAAGGCCGAGGAGGCGTTGCTCCGCGCCGAGGAGGCCCGCCGGGCGGCGGAGCAGGCGGCGGCAGCGGCGGCGACGGGACCGCGGCCCACGGCGCCGCCCGCGGCGGACGCCCCCCGCCGCCCGACGCCCCCGGACGCGATGACCGTACCGACGCCGCTGGTCACGCCGACCAACGCCTCCGGCGGTCCGCTGGATGAGACGGCGGTACTGCGGCCGGTGCGGGACGAGCCCGCCGGCCGGCCTTCCGCCGGGGCGCGGGGGGAGCGCGTCAGCCTCTTCAAGGACGACGAGGACGCGGGCGGGCACTCCGGGTCTTCGTCCGGGGTGTCGTCCGGGGTGTCCGAGGCCGAGGTGACGGCTGAACTGCCGGTTCCGCCGGCTCCGGACGCTTCGCCCAGCGCGGCGGAGGAGACGGCGGTGCTTCCGGCGGTGCGGCCGGGCGAGGCTGAGGTGACGGCGGAGCTGCCGTCGGTGGCGCCCGGTGCGGCCGACGAGACGGCCGTGCTGCCCCAGGTACGCGAGGACGCGCCGGCCGACCGGGTCCCGCCGGGCTACTTCCGGGACGAGGAGCGGAGCGCCGGGCAGGACAGGTCGGGCGGGCAGGGCGGGCCGGGCGACGGCGAGGACCGTACGCGGGAGCTGCCGCAGGTCGACCCCGACGGCGTCCCGCAGGCCCCGCGGCGCAGGCCCCGGCCCGACTGGGCCGAGGAGACGCCGCTGGACGACCTGCCGACGCTGGCGGACGAACTGCTCGGCCCGCGCGCGGACGACGGCGACGACGAAGGCCGCCGGGGCCGGGGCGGCCGGGGGCACTGACCGGCAGGCGTCCGGGCCGACGGCGTCAGGGCCGGCAGCGTTGCGGCCGTCGGCGGTCCGTTGTCAGTGGTCGCCTCCACAATGGAGGGACGCGGCGCGGAAGGCGACGCGGACGACAGGGACAGCTGCGGCACGGCAGTGCACAGATGGCGCGCGGACAGTGCACGGGCGGTGAACAGACCACGCGCGGGCGGTGCGCGGAAACGCGTGGGCAGTGGCAGCGGCACGGAGAGTGCGTGGAAGGACGGCGTGACCCATGACCGTATGGGACGACCTGGTCGGGCAGGAGCGGGTGAGCGAGCAGCTCACCGCCGCCGCCCGGGACGCCGACGCCCTCGTCACGGCCGCCGCGGCCGACACCCCGCCGCCCGGGGCGTCGAAGATGACGCACGCCTGGCTGTTCACCGGGCCGCCCGGCGCGGGCGTGACACGGACGGCGCGGGCCTTCGCCGCCGCGCTGCAGTGCGTGAGCCCCGACCGCGCGCTCGGCGGCGTCCCCGGCTGCGGGTTCTGCGACGGCTGCCACACCGCGCTCGTCGGCACGCACGCGGACGTCAGCACGGTCGCCGCGGTGGGCTCGCAGATCCTGGTGGAGGACATGCGGGACACCGTCCGCAAGTCGTTCACCTCGCCGGCGAACGGCCGCTGGCAGATCATCCTCGTCGAGGACGCCGAGCGGCTGAACGAGAAGTCGGCCAACGCCGTCCTCAAGGCCGTCGAGGAACCGGCCCCCCGCACGGTCTGGCTCCTGTGCGCCCCCTCGATCGAGGACGTCCTGCCCACGATCCGCTCCCGCTGCCGCCACCTGAACCTGAGCACGCCCTCCGTCGACGCCGTCGCCGACATGCTCGTACGCCGCGAGGGCATCGAACCGGACGTCGCCGCCGCCGCGGCCCGCGCCACCCAGGGCCACGTCGACCGGGCCCGGCGGCTGGCCACCGACCCCGCCGCCCGCGCGCGCCGCGCCGCCGTGCTGAAGCTGCCGCAGCGCGTCGAGGAGGTCGGCGGCGCGCTCAAGGCCGCCCAGGAACTGGTCGACGCGGCGAGCGAGGACGCCAAGCAGCTCGCCGAGGAGGTGGACGGCAAGGAGACGGAGGAGCTGAAGGCGGCACTGGGCGCGGCCCAGGGCGGCCGGATGCCACGCGGCACGGCGGGCGTGATGAAGGACCTGGAGGACAAGCAGAAACGGCGCAGGACCCGCACCCAGCGCGACAGCCTCGACCTGGCCCTGACCGACCTCACCGCCTTCTACCGCGACGTCCTCGCCCTCCAGCTCGGCTCCCGGATCGCCCTCGCCAACACGGACGCGGAGGACGCCCTGGAGCGGCTGGCCCGCGCCGGCACCCCGGAGGCCACGCTCCGCCGTATCGAGGCGATCGCCGCCTGCCGCGAGGCCCTGGACCGCAACGTGGCGCCGCTGCTGGCCGTGGAGGCGATGACGATGGCACTGAGAGCGGGCTGAGCGGACGGCGCCGGAGCCCGGGAAAGACCGGAGGCAGAGAGAGGAGCAGAGAGGGAGGGGGCCGGGTAACTCATCCGTGGCACATCGAGCACGCACGGCGTTCAATCCGTCGCGGAGCGTTACGCTCGCCGGATGCACACAAGGCGCACTCTCCGCAGAACCCGTACCGGTCTCGCACTCCTCACCGCCGCGCTGTTCGCCGCCGCGTGTTCCTCGACGGGCGCGTCGACCTCCGCCGGCCCGGCCTCGGAAGCGTCGCTGGCCGCGCTGCCACGGGCCACGCCGTCGGGCCTGTCGCCGTACTACGGGCAGAAACTGAGCTGGCGCGACTGCGGTGTCCCCGGCTTCCAGTGCGCCACGATGAAGGCGCCCCTCGACTACGCGCGCCCGTCCGGCGGGGACATCCGCCTCGCCGTGGCCCGCAAGAAGGCCACCGGCCCGGGGAAGCGGCTGGGATCACTGCTGGTGAACCCGGGCGGACCGGGCGGCTCGGCGGTCGGCTACCTCCAGCAGTACGCCGGCGTCGGCTACCCCGAGGAGGTCCGCGCCCGCTACGACATGGTGGCCGTCGACCCGAGGGGCGTGGCCCGCAGCGAGCCCGTGGAGTGCCTCGACGGCCGGAAGATGGACGCGTACACGCGGACGGACGTCACTCCGGACGACGAGCGGGAGACCGAGGCGCTCGTCGCCGCCTACAAGAACTTCGCCGAGGGCTGCGCCACCGATGCCCCCAAGCTGCTCCGGCACGTCTCGACCGTCGAGACGGCCCGCGACATGGACCTGCTGCGCGGGGCGCTGGGCGACGAGAAACTGACGTACGTGGGGGCGTCGTACGGGACGTTCCTCGGGGCGACGTACGCGGGGCTGTTCCCGGACCGGGTCGGCCGGCTGGTGCTGGACGGCGCGATGGACCCCTCCCTCCCCGCCCGGCGGCTGAACAGGGAGCAGACAGCCGGCTTCGACACCGCCTTCCGGTCCTTCGCCGAGGACTGCGTACGGCGGTCAGGCTGCCCGCTCGGCGGCAAGGGCACCACGCCCGACCAGGTGGGCAAGAACCTGAAGGCGTTCTTCGAGAAGCTGGACGCCCGGCCGGTCCGCACCGGCGACGCCGACGGCCGCGCACTCACCGAGTCCCTGGCCACCACGGGCGTCATCGCCGCCATGTACGACGAGGGCGCCTGGCCACAGCTGCGCGAGGCCCTGACGGCCGCGATGCGGAAGAACGACGGCACCGGCCTGCTGGCCCTGTCCGACAGCTACTACGAGCGCGACCCCGACGGCACCTACAGCAACCTCATGTCCGCCAACGCCGCCGTGAACTGCCTCGACCTCCCGGCGGCCTTCTCCTCACCCGGCGAGGTCCGCGACGCGCTCCCCGACTTCGAGAAGGCGTCCCCCGTCTTCGGCGAGGGCCTCGCCTGGGCCTCCCTGAACTGCGCGTACTGGCCGGTCCAGCCCTCGGGCGAACCCCGCCGCATCACCGCCGACGGCGCCTCACCCATCGTGGTGGTCGGCACCACCCGGGACCCGGCGACCCCGTACCGCTGGGCCCGGTCCCTGGCCGCCCAGCTCTCCTCCGGCCGCCTCCTCACCTACGACGGCGACGGCCACACCGCCTACGGCCGCGGCAGCACCTGCGTCGACTCCACGATCAACACCTACCTCCTGCGGGGCACCGCCCCGGCGGACGGAAAGCGCTGCTCGTAGCCGGCCCGTGCACCGGCCCCGCACCGGCCCCGCACCGGCTCCGGGGCCCACCCGGGGCCGGTACGAAGCACCCCGCGAAACTGTGTAGACTTACCGACGTCGCTGATCGCACCCTGGTGCGCAGGACACGCCGCCTTAGCTCAGATGGCCAGAGCAACGCACTCGTAATGCGTAGGTCTCGGGTTCGAATCCCGAAGGCGGCTCTGTGGTGAACCCCAGGTTAGGCCTCTGACCTGGGGTTTCTTGTTTTGGTTGACCTTGGAATTCGGGCCAATCGGGCACGTGCAGTCTGTGCATCGCAATGCGTAGGTGTGGAGTTGACGGCCAGTGGCGGCTGTGGATTGCGGGGCTGTGACCTCGGCATTTGTTCATGGCTGTCGATCTCCCCGCCCCCGTCCGGTTCGAGCTGGTGGCCATTTGGTGGCCAGGCGTGCAGAGGGCGTGCAGATGGTTCCTCGGTCAGCCTCGCGGATTTCGCATGGGAGTTGTGCCATCCGTACAATCGCGCGGTCGGCCGGGTTTTCCTGAGGCGCGGGCGACGACGCGCTGCTTCACTACCGGCCGTCCCAGTAGGGCGAGCCGAGCTGTATCGCGTCGTCGGCCGGCGCGGTGATCTGCTGCGTGGAGGCGCCGACGCCCTTGGCCGCCTGCGCGGTCGTGTACGCGTGATCGGCCGCGTCGGCGACCGCCTTGGCGGCCTCGGCCTTGGCTGCGTCGGCCCTGGACCTCGCGACCTACGACAACAGCCGTGACGGCCGATCCAGCCGGGGCCGGTCTGTGCGGCGTTGGTGCACGGTGCGGGATGACGTGGGCTCGGCGGATACTGGTCAGGGTGCCGTGCTGTTGTGGCCGCTCGACAACGCGCCGTCCGTAGGCGTCGCGCGGCGAGACCGTGACTCCTTGGCCGGTTGAGCACAAGCCTCGCTCATAGTGGTGGAACCCGTAGTGGTGGAAGACGGATGAACCGCCTGCGGGTGTAGATCACGACATGCCACAGTCGCGGTATGCGCAGCGCGGACGGAGTGATGGACGGGGGCGTCCCGGCACAGTCGGGGGCGGGCGCGGAGGGGTCCGTCGCCGAGGTGGTGTGGCGGCGGTGGGGTGTCGCCCTGGGCGGGGTGCTCCCGGCGCGGTTCGTCGAGCCCGGCTGGGTCTACGAGGAACGGGTGGGGCGTCGTTGTCCCGTCTGTGAGGGGGAGTTGCATGCGCTCCGCAGGCCGTACGAGTCGCAGGGGCGGGTGTACCGGTACGCCGCTCTCATCTGCCCTGCCTGCCCCACCGCGTTCAGCCTCGCGGACCTGGGAGTGAAGACGTACGACCAGCTCACGGCGGCACCTTCGGGGTCCGCGCCTGTGCCGCCCGGGCCCTGCCCGAGTGGTCTCGGGGTCGCCGTGACCGCGATCCGTGTTCCCGGGCAGTTCCCTGGGGCAGTGCGCGGGGGACACCGTCCGGCGTGGCCGGAGGACCTGGCCGTGCCGGAGCAGGCCGAGAAGCGGGCCCTGTTGTGGTGCAAGGTGACCGATCCGGACTGGTGCCCCACCGAGGAGGCGGTCGCGGCGGCCGAGGACGTGCGGGTGATCCTGCCGGAGGGCCCGGGCTACGACGTGCTGCGGAGCCTGCTCGCCGGGCGCGGCGTCCCGTACCGGGTCAGCCGCTACTGGGAAGAGGCCGAACAGGTCGGCACGGTCGATGAGTTGGGCGGCCGTACGGATCTGGTCGTGGTCGGTCCGCGTGGCGCTGTCCCGGCCGCGGGTCCCTGGGCGGTGGCGGCCCGGGACGCCTTCGCAGCGCAGTGGGACGCGTTGGAGGAGTTGCCGGAGTACGACGGGGCAACCTACGTACCGGTGGAGAAGCTGGTGCCCGCCGAGTGGGCCGCGCTGCTGCCGCATCCGGCGTTCAACCCGGCCCAGGCGGCTGCCGTTCCCGTCGTACGGGAGGGCACCGGGCACCTGGTCGTGGTGGCGCCCACCGGCGCGGGCAAGACCCCGATCGGCATGGTGGCGGCGCTGGACGCGCATGCCCGGGGCAAGAAGGCCGCCTGGCTGGTGCCGCAGCGCTCGCTCACCGACGAACTCGACCGGGAGCTTCAGCTGTGGCGGCGCCGGGGCCTGCGCGTGGTGCGGCTGACCGGTGAGGCCGCCGTGGACACCGAGCTGATCCGGGCGGCCGATGTGTGGGTGGCGACCACGGAGAAGTTCGAGGCGATCTGCCGCGCGGGATCGCTGCGCGACGCGCTCGCCGAGGTCGGCTGCCTGGTCGTCGACGAGATCCACCTGCTCGGTGATCCGGCGCGTGGGGCCGTCCTGGAAGCGCTGCTCGCGCGGGTACGGGAGGACGGTACGGGCGCGCGGATCGTCGGGCTGTCGGCGACGGTCGCCAACGCGGACGAGGTCGCCGAGTGGCTGGGTGCCCGCCTGGTCCGCACCGCCTGGCGGCCGACCCGGCTGACCTGGCAGCTGCCCGTCCTGCCGTCGGTGGACGAGGCGGACTGGGCGGCGCGGGCCGCCGTCCGCACCGAGGTCGCCGTACGGATCGCCCGCGGGGTCGGTGCGGACGGCGGCAGTGTGCTGGTCTTCTGCGGCAGCAAGCGCCGGGTGCGGGCCACCGCGCTGGCGCTCGCCGCCGACCGGGGTGTGCCGACCGGCGGTGTGGACGCGGACGACGCCGAAGTCGTCCAGCGGCTGTGCACCAAGGCCGGGGTGCGGCTGCACTACCGGGACTGGCCCTACAAGCGGGAGGCCGAGCAGGCCTTCCGTACCCGTGAGGCGGACATCCTGGTCGCCACCTCCACCGTCGCCGCGGGCGTCAACCTCCCCGCCCGGGCCGTGATCGTCGCCGACACCACCATCGGCCTGGACCGCGTCGAGGTGTCCATGGTCCAGCAGATGTTCGGGCGGGCGGGCCGGATCGGTGCCGGGGAGCGGGAGGGCTGGGCGTTCCTGCTCGCCGACCCGGCGGAACGGGCGCACTGGCAGGCCCGGTTGGCCGCCGGATACACGGTGCGGTCCCGGCTGGGCGACCACCTGCCCGACCACCTCCTGGCCGAGGCAGTCCAGGAACGGGTGTGCAGCGTCGAGGAGGCGCAGCGGTGGTGGGCGGGGACGCTGGCCGCGCACCAGGGAAACGCCGGCGTCGAACCCCTGCGCGAGGCGGAGAGGTTCCTCACGACGGCGGGCTGTCTGCGCACCGTCGCCGACGAGGACCATTGGGAGACGAGCCCGCTGGGCAGGCTGACCAGCCGCTTCATGGTGGACGCCGCCCTCGCCGACGAACTGGCCACCGCGGTGCGGGAGGCCCCCGTGCCCGAAGACGCCTTCACCGCCGAGCGGTTGCTGGCGGCCCTTCTCAGCACCCGCCTCCCGGTGCTGGAACAGGCACCGTTCACCGACCGGGCCCGTACTGCGCTGCGCCGCGTACTGCGCGAGGCGGAGCAGCAGCACGAGGAGCCGGAGGAGAGCGGCGAGCCGGCGGAGGACGAGCCGAAGGCTGTGGCCGGCGACCTCGCCCGCGCGGTCCTCCACCTCGTCGCCGACCGACCGCGCCTCTTCCGTGGTCGGCCCGGCTACGTCCTCGGCATCCCCGTCGACTCGATGACCGGCATCCTGGCCGAGGCCCAGCGCTACCTGGCCTGGCTCGGCGCGCAGGGCCCCCTCGGCACTGTGCACCCCTGGGCGGCCGTCGTCGTCGGTGACCTGGCCCAGCGCATCCGGTGGCGGACACTGGGGCCCGGCCGAGGGGCGGGACGGCTGCTGTGGATGTGCGAGCGGATGGCTACCGCCCCGCTCGCAGCCGATCTCGTGCCCCGGATGTGGCGCGCGGCCCGCGCCCGCGGCGTCGAAGCCCCCGACTGGAACGGTACGACACCGCCGAACGACTGCACCCTGCCCCCGGACCGTTACCGCGAACTGCTCGCGGAGCGCGCCACCGGCGTCCGCCTGGACCTTCGGGAGGACCGTGTCCGGGTGACGGCTCCGCCCGGTTCCGTGATCCGGCTGTGGAACGGTACGACCACCACCCTGCACAGCGGCGACGGTGAGGAGAACACTCTGCTTCTGCCGCCCGACGACCCGTCCGATCTGTCGGCGGGGCGCACCGGAGCGGCCGTCTTCACACGCGGGGACCGGCTGGGGACGGGATGGCTCGGGGTGTACGCGGCGATCCGTCTCTGAGCCGGCCGCAGGGCGGTCTCCACGGCGGCCACCGCCCGGTAGCGGCGTGAAGCGGGCGCAAGGTAGCACAGGTGGCACGGGCCGGGGAGCGGCTTACACGCACCGGTCGGGGTACGGCACACTGGTGCGGATCCGATGGTCTCCAGCCGGACGAGTATCAGCTGAAGCAAGGGAAGCCGAAAGATCCGTGAGTGACGAATCCGACGCTCCGGAGCCGCACGCCCCGGACCCCGTCGACGAGGGCGCGTTCGGTATCGACGCGTTCTCCCTCGACGACCGGCTGCGGCTGTTCCACTTCGCCGCCGCCGAGAAGCGTCACGAGTACCTGTGGCTGCTGCGGGCCTTCGACCGCGGACGTGCGAACTACCAGGTACTGCTGCACGCTTCGGACGCGGTGGGGCTGCTGGAGCGGCTCGCCGTCGACCATCCCGCCGCGGGCGCCGTGGGTGGCTCGGCCGGCGTTCAGCCGTTGCTCGACGCGCTCGCGGAGTGGCAGGTGCTGGACCGGTCGTACGACGGGACGCGCGCCGCGAACCTCGCCGAGTACCGCAACCGCCACTACGTGTACCAGTTCACCCAGGCCGGATACCGGGCGTACCGGGCCGTGGAGGACGTGCTCGGCGCGAGCCTGGAGGACGCCCAGCTCTCCCGCCTCGTCTTCCCCGACATCCTCGGCGACCTGCGCGCGCTGGCCGAGGCCAACACCGCGGGCGACGGCGAGGAGGTGTACCGCAAGCTCGGCCGCCTCGACTCCGTGCTGAACGAGATGGCGCAGCGCGCCGCCCGCTTCTACCTCATGCTGGGCGACCTGGCGCGCACCAACGACACCCGGCCCGAGGTGTTCCTCGCCCACAAGGACACGCTCCTCGCGCACATGCGGGAGTTCACCGCCGAGCTCGGCCGCTACGCCCCGCTGCTCGCCGAAGCGGTCGAGAAGGCCGCGGCCACCGGTGTGGACCGCATGATCGAGTACGCGGCCGAAGCCGACGAACGGCTCTTCCGCAGCCCCGCCGAGCGGCTGGCCGACTGGCGGCACCGGTGGGACGGCATCGTCCACTGGTTCGCCGAGCGCGAGCACAGCGAGACCGAGCGGCTGCAGGACGCCACCGTCACCGCGATCCGCTCCGTCCTCGCCCTGCTGCGCCGGGTCACCGAGGCGCGCCGGGGCGGGGTGAGCCGGGAGAGCCAACTGCGCCATCTCGCCCAGTGGTTCACCTCCTGCGAGAGCGACGAGGACGCGCACGCCTTGTTCCAGGCGGTCTTCGGGCTCGGTGCGCCCCGCCACATCGCCGTCCCGTACGCCGACCCCGAGCGGATCCCGGGGCGTACGTCCTGGTGGGAGGCCGAACCGGTCGAACTCGCCCGCACCCTGGTCCAGTCCGGCCGCACCCCCGCCCTGTACGGCCCCGGCCGCATCGACCGCGACGACGACCGGCGGGCGCTGCTCCGCGCCGAGCAGCTCAAGGAACAGGCCGAGCGGCGCAGTGCCGCGAACTCCCTCGCGTCGGACGGGGTGTACGGCCGGACGCTCGACGAGCCCGAGACGCGGGCGCTGCTGGCCCTGCTGGACGTGGCCCTCGCCGCCCGAGTCCCCGCCAGCCGCCGGGTCACCGCGGCCTCCGGCGCCGCCCACGGGGTACGGCTCACCCTCACTCCCGCCGAGGGCTCCACCACCGTCGACACCGTGCGTGGCCGCCTCCATCTCGACGGGCTGCGCCTGGAGGTCACCGCATGAGCGAGGTCACCGCATGAGCCGTGTCGCCGAGGGCGTCTCCCCGCTCGAACTCGCCGACTACCAGAAAGCGGTACGGCTCGTCCTGCGGCATCCGCTGATCACGCCCGGGTACCCGGACAGGGCGGCGCTGGCGACCGTGCGCCGCTGGGCCGACCATCTGCGCACCGATCTGATGGACGTGCTCGGGTACCGGCTCGTGACCACCGCCGACACCGCCCGGCTCCAGCGCGCCCAGGACGGCCTGGACGCCACCCGCCCGGCCCTCACCCGCGCGGGACGGCCCTTCGACCGGCGCCGCTACGCCTACCTCGTCCTCACCCTCGCGGCGCTGGGCCGCCACGGCGCGCAGGTGGCGCTGGGGGAACTGGCCGACGCGGTCGCCGCCGACGCCGTACGCATCGACGGACTCGGCCTGGACACCGCGCGCAAACCCGACCGGGACGCCTTCGTCGACGCCGTCACCTGGCTCACCGAGCGAGGCGCGCTCACCCTCGCCGACGGCTCCGCCACCGCCTGGGCCGGCGACCCCGAACGCGCTGAGGCCCTGTACGACATCGACCGCGAGATTCTCCTCGCCGTCCACCACCCGACCCGCGTCCTGCAGCATCTGACCTCGGTCACCGCGCTGCTGGACTCCTCCGGCGCGATGGGCCTGTCCGTCGGCCGCGCCGCCCAGCGTCGCGACCAGGCGCGCCGCGCCCGCCGCCTGGTACTGGAGAACCCGGTCGCGTACTACGCCGACGCCGACACCGAACTTCTGGGCCAGTTGCGGGCCCCCGCCCTCGCCGAGGACTTGGAGCGGCTGACCGGGCTGACGGTGGAGCGGCGGGCCGAGGGCGTGGCGCTCATCGACACCTCCGGCAGGCTGTCCGACCTCCGCTTCCCCGGCGGCGGTACGGTCGCGCAGGCGGCGCTGCTGCTCGCAGCCCGGATCAGCGCCGCCGTGCAGCGGTCCGGACGGCACGCCCTCGAACTGTTGCCCGCGCCCACCGCCGCCGAACGCCTCGCGGCCCGCGCCCGGCGTATCGACGCGGCCCTGCCGTTGCGCGGGCTGATCACCGAACTCGCCGAACCGGACGAGGAGTCGGCGTACGAGGCACCCGGCGGCGAGGGTCAGGGGCCGACGGAGACCCGTTACCCCTTCGTCACGGATTCCTGGCTCCGGGGCAGGCTCAGGGAGATCACCGTCGAGTACGGAGCGGGCTTCGCCGCCGATCTGCGCGGCGACCCGGACCGGCTGCTCGGCGAGGCCCTCGACCTGCTGGCCGCCATGTCGCTGATCGTCCGGGTCGACGGCGGAGCCCTCGCGCTTCCGCTGCTCGCTCGCTACCGGGGGGTCACGGCCCGCGTGAGAACCCGTACAGCGGCCGGGCCGCCCTCCCAGACCGCCCTGTTCGTCGACGACACCACCAAGGACCCGACTCCGTGAGCACCCCCGCTCCCACTCCGGTTACCCCCTCACTCACGGCCTCCGCCGCCCGGTTCGTCCCCACTCGTGCCGGGATCATCAATCTGTGGGACTACCGGGACGAGGAGTTCTCCTTCGCCGGTGGCTGGCTGGTGTTGCGCGGCCCCAACGGATCGGGCAAGACCAAGGCCCTGGAAGTCCTCTTCCCGTTCGTCCTCGACGGCCGTATCGACCCCAAGCGGCTCAACCCGTTCGCCGCCGAGGACCGCACGATGAAGTCCAACCTGCTCTTCCGCGGGCAGGACAGCGCGCTGGGCTACGTCTGGATCGAGTTCACCCACCGGGAGACCGGCCAGGCCGTCACCTGCGGCATCGGGCTGCACGCCCAGCGGCACCGCGACACACCTGCGCGCTGGCACTTCGTCGCGGAGGGCCGCGTCGGCGAGGACTTCTCCCTCCTCACCGACGACGACCGGCCGATGACAAGGAAGCAGCTCGCCGCCGAACTCGGCCGCGAACTGATCGCCTCCACGGCCGACTACCGCGCCGCCGTCGACCAGCGCCTGTTCGGTCTCGGCCCGGAGCGGTACGAGCAACTGCTCACCCTCATCCTCACCTTGCGCCGTCCGCAGCTCGCCAAGAACCTCGACCCGGCCAAGCTCTCCGACACCCTCACCGCCGGTCTGCGCCCGCTCGACGACGACCTGATCGCCGAGGCGGCCCGTTCCTTCGACGACATGGAGTCCGTGCAGCGCACGCTGGAGGGGCTGGCCGCCGCCGACGACGCCACCCGTGCCTTCCTCGCGAGCTACTCCACCTATGTGCGGGTCCACGCCCGCGCCGCCGCCGACCGGCTCACCGCCCGCCGTACCGAGACCGCCGAGCGCGCCGCCGCCCTGCGCGCCGCCGCGGCAGATCTTGCGGCGGCCCGCGAGCAGCAGGCCACCGCCGTGACGCGCGCCGAGTCCGCCGACGCGGCGCTCGCCGCCCAGCGCTCCCGGCTCGACCAACTGCGCTCCTCCGCCGCTTACCAGGCCATCGAGCAACTGGCCGACCTGGAACGCCTGGTGCGCACCTGCGAGCAGACCGCCCGGCAGGCGAGTGCCGAACGCGAACGCCGCAGCGCTGCCACCGGCCGCGCCCGCGCCGAGGCCGAACACGCCGCACGGCTCGCCGCCGAACTTGACGCCGCCGTCTCCCGGGACGCCGCGACTGTCGCCGACCACGCCCACACCGCCGGCCTGCCCTGGACCCCGGCCGACGCCGAGCCCGCCCGCCTCGCCGAACGCTCCGCCGCACTCGCCGCCGCCCGCCACGAGGGCGTCCGGGCCGTGCGCGCCGCCCAGCAGACGGCACGCGGCGCCGAGCAGACCCGCGACCTCGCCCGGGTCTCCCTCGACCGTGCCGAGGAGGCCGTCACCGCGGCCGAAACCGCGGAGACCGCCGCCGAGTCGGTCCTCGACGCCGCCCGCGAACAGGCCCGTACGGCCCTCGGCCAGTGGATGGGCACACATGGCGAACTCCTGACCGAGGAGGGGACCGGCCGACTCGCCGAAGCTCTCGAACTTACCGGTGAGGCCGAGTCGTTCACGCTCGCCGACGCTTTCGCCGAGGCCACCGCGCCCGCCGTGCAGGAAGTGCGCGACACCCTCGCCGCCCTGCGCGCCCAGCGCACCGACGTGGAGCGCCGCCGCGCCGATGCGGAGGCCGAACGCGACCGGATCGCCGCCGAACACGACGACGCCCCGCCCCCGGCCCGCGGCCGCACCGCCGACCGGGCGCCCGGCGAGGGCGTTCCGCTGTGGCGGCTCGTCGACTTCGACGACGACCTGACGGACCGTCAACGAGCTGGCCTGGAAGCGGCCCTGGAGGCATCGGGCCTCCTCGACGCCCTTGTCACAGCCGAGGACACCCCCGTGACGGCCGGGCACAGCGAGGGCTACCTCCGTGCCGGCGCCCCGGTGAGCGGACCGAGCCTCGCCGATCTCCTGCGCCCCGAGGCCCCCGACACCGGCGACGCGATCCCGACCGCCGCCCGGATCACCGCCGTACTGCGCTCCGTCGCCGTCACCGGAGACCTCGACTCGGGCATCCCGCAGATCGGCCCCGACGGCCGGTACGCGGCCGGGGCCCTGGTCGGCGCCCACACCAAGGAGCACGCCGAGTACGTCGGCGCCACCGCCCGCGCCCGTCGGCGCGCCGCCCGGATCGCCGCCTGCGAGACGCTGCTGGCCGAACTCTCCGCCCAGCTCGACGAGGTGGCGCGCGCGCAGGCCCGTACTGACGCCGCCCTCGACGCGTATGCCGCCGCCCGCGCCGCCCTGCCCCGCACCACCGGCATCACACAGGCGCTGCGCGGGCTCGACCGGGCCGCGGCGAGGCTGCGCGCCACCCGCGACGCCGCCGACGCCGCCCGGGCCGCGTACGACGAGTCGGTGGCCGCCTGCTCGGTCGCCGAGCGCGCCCTGCGCCGCGCCGCGGCCGAGCACGCCATCGAGACCGAACGCGTCGACGCCGTAGAGGCCGCCACCCGCGCCTTCGAGACGGCGGTCCGCGAACTCGCCGCCCGCCGCCGCGAACACGCCCGCCAGACCGAGGCCGCCGAGGCCGCCGCCGACCGGCTCACCGCCGCCGCCGAGGACGAGGAGGCGGCGGCGGACGCCGAGCGCGTGGCGCGCCGCCGGCACGCCGAGGAGGCCGCGGGACTTGAGGCCCTCCAGGCAGCCGTCGGGGCCGAGGCGCAGGAGGTGATGCGCCAGGTCCAGGAGACCGAGGACGGCATCGACGCGCTGGTGGGGGAGGCCGAGGCGGCCCGCACCGCTCAGCACGGCGCGATCGCGGGCACCGCCGCGGCCGAGGCCCGCCGTACGGCCGCCGCCGAGGCCCGGTCGGTCGCCGCGGCGGAGGAGAAGGACACCGCCCGCTCCCTGCGCCCGTACGCCGCCCGCGAACTCCTCGACATCCTGCGCTGCCCGCCCGGCCTCGCCTGGCCCGCCCAGGAGGCCGACTGGACCGGTGAGGCACTCCCGCCGGCCGTGGCCGCCGTACACGAGGCGATCCTCTCCGCGACCCGCGACCTCGCCCCCACCGAGACCAGCCTCAAGCAGTCCGTCACCCGGCTCACCAAGGCCCTGGACGACCTCCAGGCGCAGCTGGCCGCGGCCGGACAGGACTACCGGCCCGAATGGGACGGCTCCGACGGCGTCATCCTCGTCCGCGTGGCCGACGAGGAGGGCCCGCTGCCGGTCGCCGCCTTCGCCCAGAAGATCTCCTCCCACCGCCGTGACCAGGCCGAACTGCTCTCCGACTCCGAGCAGCGCATCCTGGAGGACGCCCTGCTCACCCGGCTCGCCCAGCAGATCCACGACCGCACCGTCGACGCCCGCGACCTGATCCGGCGGATGAACACCGACATGCGCAAGCGGCAGATGTCCTCGGGGACGACGGTCGGGGTGAGCTGGCTGCTCGCCGACCATCTCGACGACGAGCAGCGCGCGGTCTGCGCCCTCCTCGACGCCGACGCTGCCCGCCTCGGCCCGGAGGGGCTGGCCCGGGTGCGCGTCCACTTCGCCGCGCAGATCAAGACCGCCCGCGCCCGTCACCGCGACCAGCCCTACCGCGAGCTGCTCGCCGAGACCCTTGACTACCGGCGCTGGCGGCAGTTCGCGTTCCAGCTCGTACGCCCGGACAAGAGCGAGGAGCGACTCACCCGCGCCCGGCACAGCCGCCTGTCCGGCGGTGAGCAGTCCGTGTCGCTGCACCTGCCGCTGTTCGCCGCCGCGCACGCCATGCTCAACTCCGCCGATCCGCACGCCCCGCGTCTGCTCGCCCTGGACGAGGCCTTCGCCGGGGTGGACGACACCGGGCGCGGCGAACTCATGTCACTGGCCGCGCAGTTCGACCTCGACCTGTTCATGACCGGCTACGACCTGTGGGCCGCCCACGCCTCCGTGTCCGCCGCCGCCCACTACGACCTCGCGCACACCGCCGTCGACCACACCGTCTCCGCGCTGCTGCTCGTCTGGGACGGTCACCGGCTCCTCGCCGACGACACCGGTGATCTGACCGCGGCCCTCGGCTCGCCGGGCACCCGGCGCATCCCGACGCCCGAGGAGGCCGCAGTTGCCGGCTGAGCGGCCCGCGAGCGACGGGTACGACGAGCTGCGGGGCGAGGGATGGATCCGGCTGCTGGCTGCCGCCCGCCGCCGGCTGGAGCGCACCGGCGGCGCGCTCGACGGCGACATCGGGCTCACGGGGCCCAGCGAGGCCGAGCGCCGCACCGTGATCGGGATCACCGGCCGCTACCGGCCCGAGACCGCCAAGCGCCTCGCCGTACCCCTGCGTGACCTGGACGGGTATCTGTGCGGCCGGTACGGCACCGGTCTCCTCCAGACCCTCGGCCGGCTGCACGGTCCGCTGCGTGACCGGCCGGCCGAACGGGCCGACGAGGAAGCGAGCCGCGACCAGGCCCTGAAGTCAGCCCACTCCAGCCGGCTCGCCGGGCAGGGGTGGTTCGCCGCCTGGCTGGAGCGGATCGCCGCCGACGGCACTCTCACCCGTCTCGTACGCCGGGGGGACGCGCCGCTTCTCGACGCGGCGGTGCGCGTCCTGGAAAGGCTGACCGTTGACGGGGGCCGCTCCGCGGGCTCCCTGAACCGGGTCCCCGGTGTCCTGCCGCTTCCGGTGCTCGCCGAGTGGGCCACCGGCGACACCAAGGCCCTCGTGCCCGGCGCTCCGCTGGAACAGCTCGTCCTGCGTGCCCTCGCCCAGCGCGCCGGTGACGGGTGCGCCGTCCCGCGCGAGCGGGCAGGGCGGCGCGCCATGTGGGAGAGCGTCGGCGCCATCGCCGACGACCTCGCCAGCCAGGTCCTGGTCCTCAACATCGGTGCCGAGGGGGACACCGTGGTCTGCGACTGGCTGCGCGACGCCGCGGACTTCGGCATCCCCTTCCGGCTCACCCTCCACCAACTCGCCACCGACCCTGTCGTCCCCGCCGCCCGCGCCATCTTCGTCTGCGAGAACCCGGCCGTACTGCGCGCCGCCGCCGGCGAACTCCAGGACACCGGCGCGGCCCTCGTGTGCACCGAGGGCGTCCCGTCCGCCGCCTGCCACAAACTGCTCGGCGACGCCGTACGCGCGGGAGCCCGGCTGCACTGGCGTGCCGACTTCGACTGGGCCGGCCTGCGCATCACCGCGGACGCCATGGCCCGCCACGGCGCCCGCCTCTGGCGGATGACGGCCGCCGACTACACGGCGGCACTCGGAGAGGGTGAGTCCACACCGCTCGCGGGACCGCCCGCGGCCAGTCCCTGGGACCCCCAACTGGCCCTCGCGATGGAGGCGTCGGGCAGCACGGTCATGGAGGAACGCCTCCTGCCCGCCCTCCTGTCCGACCTCACCCGTGCCTGACCCGGCGACAGCGCCCGAGGAGAACGATCCCGAACGCCGACTCCCTCTGCCGTCCCTGGGGGGATCCCATTCCGGTCACCGGGACATGGAACTCTTCATCGGCGGTTTCGATGATCGCGTCATCGCCGACCGGCTGCCGGGCTTCGGCAGCGGCAAGCGGCCCGAGCCAGGATTCCTGGACGTCCTCGTTCGTGCCTCGGGGCGCCTCTTCTCAGTGGGCGTCGGTCTCCGGCTCGGGTCGGGGGAGCTCGTCGAGGTCGAGGGTGAAGGTGCGGCCGTCGGCCAGAGGGATGGGGAGTTTGCCGGTGCCGTATGCGTGGGTGTGTGCCGCGATGTAGCCGGACCCGGTGGGCTGGGTGTGCAGGACGACTTCCTGGGCGTACGGGTCCACGATCAGGTAGATCGGGATGCCGTAGCGCCCGTACTTGGCGGTGCAGTCGTCGTAGTCCTTGCGCGCGGAGGAGGTCGAGACGACCTCGGAGATCAGCAGGACGTCCTCGAAGCTGTAGCGCTTGCCCTCCTTGCGCGCGTCCTCGCGCAGGATGGCCAGGTCGGGGGCGGAGTTCTCGTCGGCGGGGAAGTCGATGTAGACGTCGGAGGTGACCTTCGCGTGACGGCCGAGAGCGAGAGAGTCGATCTGCATCGACCTGATGGTGCTGGAGTGCTCTTCGCTCTGCGGGGTCATGATCACCTTTCCGTCGGCCCCGAACAGGACCGTGTACCCCTTGGGGAACTCGGTGTGCATGATCGAGTCCACGCTCATGGAGGGCTCCTTCCCGTGTGCCGTCATGATACGGCGAACAGAGCCGTCCCACGGGTGGACTTCCGTGGCGTGCGCGCACCACTGGGGGAACCGTCCGCACGAGCGGGCGCTGTGACGATGGGCGTGAGCTGGGCCCGTAAGTGTTCGGACCCAACAGGTGGCGTTGGGGACTTCCAGGGGCGGCGTGCACCTTCCGGGGGGCCATGGGGTGGCCGCCACCAGGCGTGATCACGCACCAGTCGCTACCGGCGGCAAGCCGGATCCCGGACATGAAGATCACGATCTACGGCTGGAGTGGCAAGTGGCGGTGGCCCGGATGTTCAGTGGGTGGGGGCTTTGTTCGGGTCCGACAACTCAACGATTCGAGACCCGCTGCTTCGGGAGTGCCCGATCCGGTGGCCGCTCGGTGGCCGGACGCCTTTGGACGGGGTAGGACGAGGTAGCAGGGGGCAACCTGCCGTAAGTACTCTGATCAGGCACGACATCACTCGGCGGCATCAAGCGGTATCCGGCGACATGATCGCTCACGGTCTCGTAATGCGTAGGTCTCGGGTTCGAATCCCGAAGGCGGCTCCATTCAACCCCAGGTCACACAGCCCGTGACCTGGGGTTTTCTGTTGCTCGGGGCATGACGGGTCACACGGCCGGGTTGGCGTGACTTTGCCTGCGTGAGCGAAGCAGCTCGGGGACCTACTTCTGGGACTTGCCGCGCTTGGCCTCCTTGGCGCCCTTGGCCGGGGCGTTCGCCTTCGTCTTCAGCTTGCCGCCCTTCGCCTTGCCGGCGTTCTTGGCCGCAGCCTTCTTGGCCTTCTCCTTCTTCGCGGCCTTGCGCGCCGCCCGCTCGGCCTCGGCCTTGCGCTGAAGGGGGACCAGCTTCGCCGTCGCCTCGGCGGCGCTCCTGCCGACCTGGGGCAGGACGCTCTGGTAGATGTCCCGCGTGATGCGGGTGTCGCTGTGCCCGAGGGTGTCCGACACGATCTTGATGTCGATGTCGGCGGCGAGCATCAGGGTGGCGGCGCTGTGGCGGAGGTCGTGCAGGCGGATCGGCGGGAGTCCGGATGCGGTGACGAGGCGCTCGAAGAGATCGGTCACCTTGCCCGGGTGGAGCCAGGAGCCGTCCTCCTGGGTGAAGACGTGCCCCGTCTCGACCCAGGCGGTGCCCCACTCCTTGCGGTCCGCGTCCTGCCGCGCACGGTGCCGCTTCAGGACGTCGACGGTGTCGTCGTCGAGGGCGACCACGCGATACCCGCTGTCCGTCTTGGGGTCGGACGCCTAGACCTCCCAGCCGCCCTGCACGAGTTGGGAGGAGACGGTCAGGGCGTGCGTGTCGAGGTTCGTCTCCGACCACGGCTGCCCGCACGCCTCGCCACGGCGCAGGCCGCGGAAGGCGATCAGGTGCCACATCGCGTACAGCCGGTCTTCGGCGACGAGGTCGAGGAAGGCTCCTGTCTGCTGCGGCGTCCAGACCATCACCGGTGACGGCTTCTCGCCCGTCTGCTCCCACTTGGCGACCCGCTCGTCCGTCCACACGAGCGCCTTCGGCTTGCGTACGGGATCGATCTCGACGTGGGCGGCGGGGTTGAAGGTGATGGTCTGCTGCCCGATCGCGTCGTTCAGGGCCGCGCGGAGGGTGGCCTTGACGTGCTGGCGCGTGGCGGGGCCGGTGACGCGGCGGAAGGGCGGCATCTCATCGATCGCGGTCTTCATCGTCTTCCGGCGGGCGCGATTCTCCCCGCCCTTCCACGGCATGGTCGCCAGCTCGTCGAGTGCGGCGCGCCGTTGAGCGTGGTCCTCCAGGATCTGGGCGTTCGCGTCGCGGATGTCGGTGAACATCTCGCTGAGGTGGCTCACGCGGAGCCGGTCCAGGCGGCGGTTCCCGATGCGAGGCTTCAGGTGCACGCGGATGTCGGTCTCGTAGCGGTTGAGGCCGGACTTGCGTATGCGCTTGCCGGCCAGCCACCGGTCGAGCCACTCGGCCACGGTCAGGCTGCCGATGAGGTCCTGGCCTGAGTTGAGACGCCGCCTCGTCTCCTCGACCTCGGGCAGAGGCGACCGTTCGCGGCTGACCTCGGCCAGCATCTCGGCGATGAGTTCGGTGCCCTCGGGGTCGTCCGATTCGGCCAGCCCGAGGAGGGCGCGCACGTGGTCGAGGTCGGCCTGGGCGGCCTTCAGACTGCCGTACCCGCCACGGGCGAAGGAGCGCCGGCTGCCGTCCTCGCGGGGCGAGAGCTCCTGGCGTACGGAGTAGGTGCAGTGGTTCTTGCTGTTGCGCTTGGGGCAGGAGGTGCCGAGTTCCTTGCCGGTCTTCGGGTCGCGACAGGAGCAGCGGCGGTAGGTGGAGCCCTTCAAAGATCATTCTCCTCGGTGGTCTCGGGATCGCTCCCGGATAAGTCGATCGCGGTGGCCACGTCGGGCCATAGGGACGGGGGCGTGACGCCCTCTTCCTGGATGAACGCGCGGATTCTGCGCAGTTGGCTGGCGGCGTCGTCGGCCGCCTCGGCGGCACGGGCCTGAGAGCGGAGGGCCTCGGCCTTACGGTCGGCGTTCGGGGCGGTCTCGGCGTGGTAGCGCGCGTGGTCTTCGTCGCGGCGCGCCTTCCGTAGTGCCGTCTGCCGCGCGAACGGGCCCGCCGCACTCTGGCCCGCGACGTCCGCGCCGCCGTCCCCGACCATGCCGAACGCATCCTCGCCGACGAGAACTGGCCTGCTCTTGCCGCAGTCCTCGCGGATGCGGAGGCCGGTGGCCACAAACCGCACCAGCTCCTCAAGGAGGCCGCCGAGCAACGCGAACTCGACACGGCCCGCCGCCCGGCGCGGGTTTTGATCACACGCATCCAGTACACCGGCCGCAACCCCGTACGTATCAGCCAAGCCGAAGCCGCACGCATCCGCTCGACGCGGTCGATATCAGCGGCCAGCACTGCAGCCTCGGTCCAGCAGCGTCCACCGGAGCCAGTTACCGCTCCGGAGCGAGGGGGCCGCTCTCGGCGGTAGCGATTGCAGGGGGCAGCCATTCGTCGCTCCGGACTGCTGGCACTTCAGACAGACGTTGCCGATGATCGCAGTTCAGGTACGGCGGCCCCGAGTGCGGCATGGTCGTCGGCAACGGCACGGAGACGAGAAGCCAGAGTGTCTGGGCCGAGCGACGCCAGTGCCCACAGGGCACTGAGCCGGCGTGCGGTCGGCCAGATGCCGGCAGTCGGGGGCCGGAAGGCAGCCACAGTGATGTTCCTGGCAGCGAACGGGACGGGTCGAGATAGTTCATGCCGCCGGTCCCGCACAGGTACGCACGAGCACCTGTCGCGGCGGCCAGGTCGGCGAGTCGGAGGGAGCGGCCCGGTCTGGCGGACAGAGGCTGCTACTGAGGATCCGGCCACGCCAGCCGAGCAGGTCGAGCAGCACGCGGGTGGAGGTCTCCGCGATCGCCGCGGTCCGCCCTGTGGCGAAGGAATCCAACACCGGGTTCAGGGCCTGGGCGAGGGAGGGCCAGTGTGGGCTGGTTCCGAAAGTCTGCCGCAGTATTCCAGCGGTTCTTCGGCAGGCGAGTTCGACGTCGTCAATCAGCGCGTCTCGGATGAGGGTGGATCGCCCGCTCGGGAGGTGGGTGGGGATGGAGAGCCACTGCTGGCGGTCTGGTTCGTCGATGGCGGCGAGGCGCGCTCGGTGCTGGTAGTCGCGGCGGGTGAACTGCACATCGTCCAGGACGATCCAGTAGTCCGCCGCGAACAGCTTGGCCAGCGTCGTCAGCCTCGGGAACAGATTGGGCTGGTGGATCGCGCACAGCCCGCCGGGAGCAGGCTGCTCACGAGGAGATGAGGCGGCTGGTGAAGCCGGAGCGAATGAGAGATTCGTACGCTGCATGTACGTCCTCGGGGACTTCCTGCTCGATGGCGAATCCGAGCTTCGGATACTCGATGACCCGCTGGAGGTCGCCGGCGAGCATGTCCAGAACGAGCTTTTCGTCCCCGATGCTCTTCAGATAGTCGTCGAACTCCAGCGGCTCCGACGCGCAGAGAAACTCGATGTCGGGCCACAACTTGCGGGCGGTCGCGAACGATCGCCGTTCCATGTACGGCTTGGAGACCAGCAGCACCGTCGTCGGATGGATGCCGGAGGCGGCGAGGACCTCACGGGAGAGCGTGATGTTCTGTCCGGTGTTTGCCGCGTGGGGCTCCAGCAGAATGGCGTCGGCGGGGACACCGAGGTCGATGGCGTGCTCACGGAAGTGGACTGCCTCCCCGCGAGGGAAGACCTTGGCGGTGGTGGGGCTGTTGCCGCCGGTGAACACCAGGGTCTGGAACAGCCCGGCGCGGTACAGCTCGGCGGAGCGGGTTGCGACGCCGAGGTCGTGGCTGCCCAGTCCGATTCCCACGTCGACGGGGCGCAGCTCGTGCTGCATCTGGTGGTAGTCCCAGATCAGCTTGGCCTGGTGCCACTGGTTCTCGGTGATGCCCTGATGGTCGTTGCGCACGCGTTCTCCCTGGTCACCGTTGCCGGGGGCCGGTCAGCCCCTCGCTCATGGCCTTGACGCCCTCGATGCTGCGCAGTTGGTGCACGAGTCCGTACTGCGCGGCCACCTTGGCGGCCTGGTCGAGGACGAGGATTCCATCATCCTGGGTCGCTGTATCGGAGAGCAGGATGTGGCCGTGAGCGGTGTCCAGACGTACGCGTTGCATTGGTGAGTCGGTCGTTCCGCTGCTTCGGGCGATGTCGATGAAGTGCAGGGCTTGAGAGAGATCGCCGGCGCCGCGGCGGGCCAGAGCGAGCTTCTGGTGGGCCACCGACCAGTCGTCCGGATCGGTGAGGTCCTCGAACTCGCGGGTCGCTGCCTGCATGACGCGGGTCGCGTAGTCGTGCTTGCCGTCCTTGCTCAGCGCCGTCCCCACCCACAGCCTTGCGCGAGCCCGGTCGCGGCGAGAGAGCCGGTCGTCGACGGCGAGGCTCTCGTAGTTGCGGGCGGCGACTTCCAGCTTGCCGGACATCTCGGTGACGACTGCGAGCGACAGATCGAGCTGGGCGACGCGTCGAGGGACGTCGAGCTGGGTGAAGACCGTCCGGGCACCGGCGTAGGAATGCTGGGCCGAGAGCGGGCCCAGGACAACGCCTTGGTCGCGTTTGAGGTCACCAAGTAAGGCCGTGGAGCGGGCAAAGAGGTACAGGCCCTTCTCGTCCAGTTCATGGGCCTTGAATCGGCACAGCCACCGAGTGAGAAGGCTGTCGGCGAAGGCGAAGTTCTGCCGGGACAGGGAGACCACGACCCGGTCGAGGTCATCGGCCCATGACTCGTACTCCCACGCTCTGGGGCCGGACGAGGCGACACGTCTGCCGATGGTCGCGACGCTGCCGGCCATTTCCGACAGGAGGGTCTCGAAGCGCAAGTGAACTGCGGCGTCCGCTCGTCCGAGGGCGGTGTCGAGGATGGCCTGGGTATCGGGTCTCGGCTCGGTGGCGGCGAGCTTGCTCTCCCACTTGGACACGGTCGCGACCGCCAGGCCCAGACGCTCGGCGTAGGCCCGCACGCTCAGCCGCAGGGCGAGCCGCAATGCTTTGGCCTCAAGCCCGGTCCAGTGGTGCACGGTCGCCACGCGTCACTCCCTTCCACCAGTCATCGAAGCAGACGCGACGACGCGGCGGGACGGAAGTGGAACGGAAGTAGAACAGGCGGTGATTTGCAACGAGGTGGTCCGCCGACATGCTCGAAGCGTCACCACGTGTCGAGCCATTGGACGGTCCTGAGCATGCAACCCCTCACGGAACATCGCCTGGTCAGCGGCCCGGTCGTCTACGGTTTCCTGCGGCTGGTACGCGTGCCCCGAGCACGGCAGGACGCACTGGTCGCCTCGCTGGCCGAGTACTGCCGCAGCCACGAGCTGCAACTGTCCGGCCTCTTCACCGACCGTGTCGCTGCCGGGTCCTCCTCGGCGGCATTCACCGGTCTCCTTGACGTGCTCGCGCTGCCGGACGTCTACGGCGTCGTCGCCCCCGCCATGTCCCACCTGGGCCCGAAGACCATAGCGGCCGAACGCGGGCGACAGATCGAATCGGCCGGTGCCCGGCTGCTGCTGCTCCGGTGCCCGCGCCCCAAACCCTCAACCGTCTCTCGACGCGCCCCCGTCCACCGCACACGCTCCGGCACCACCCGTGTCGTGGACGCCGAGTCGTGAGGACCATCGCGATGACCAAGACGATCCAGAAGTTCTTCGAGTCACGGCCCGAATCGGTCAGCGAGGCGCGGGCCTTCACCACCGAGGCCCTGACCATCTGGGGTGTGCTGGACCGAGGCGACGACGTCCGACTCTGCGTCTCCGAACTCGCCACCAACGCCGTGCTCCACGGGACTGATCCCGGCCGCGGCTTTCTCGTCAGACTCGACGCCGACGACGAAGTCGTACGCCTGGAAGTACACGACAGCCGCCGCCAGCACCCCCACCCCCGTCATCCCGGCGACACGGACACCGCCGGCCGCGGGCTGCTCCTGGTGACCGCGAGCCGACGGCTGGGGCGTGGAGGACCGCACCCCGTTCGGCAAGATCGTCTGGTCGTGCTTCAAAGCCCCGGGTGGGACGTCAGCATGAGCGTCGCTCTCACCCCGCCGGGCCCTGATCTACGCCTACTGGTGTCGCTCGCAGCCTGGACTTGGCAGGGTGCCGGACCGGACGGCCGGGAGATCGCGCACATCCTGATCACGCACACCCCGGTCCTGACTGATGGCGGCACCGCCGTGCCGGCGGAGGACCGAATGCGGCGACTGTCCGCGCGCCTCGGTGGCCTGACCGGAGCCCTTGAAGTCATCCCGGAGCTGGAGAGCTGCCTACAACTCGTCGGCGACCGCGTGCTGCTGCACATCCCTGAGGCTTCCCGGCGACTGCAGCTACCCACTCGCCGTACCTGGATCGAACTGGTCACCCGCACCGACCAGGCGATCCTCCTGCTCGGTCTCGACCCGCTGCCGCAGTCCGCAGGCGCCGCTCGCCTCGACACCTAACTGGACGCCGCCCTTGCAGGCGACCGACTGCTGTTCGGGCGCGTCCAGCTCCCGCCGCCAACCCCGAGCGCTGACCTCTGCTCGACCTGCGGCGGCAGCGGCACCGACCCGATCTCGGGCCGCGCATGCCCGGACTGCTCCCTGCACTGCCGACTCGAACCATGAAGGGCACGCCATGCATCAGCTCATCGCCGCCCCGTTTCTCGACGGTCACCTCCTGCTGCGCCCCGGAGCACGATCCGGCGCCCGAATCCCGGCCACCCACTACGAGCAGCTCCACGTCGCCGATGGTGCGCAGCCCCTGCCCGATTGGGCGGTCGACCTGGCGGCCGAAGCCTGGGGTCTCGATGTCGCCGGCGCCCCGACCGCGGACACGGTCCTGATCCGCGAGCCGTCTACGTACGGATACTGCCGGGCCTCCTGGGAGATCAACCTCGGATGCAACTTCGGCTGCAAGCACTGCTATCTCGGCGAACGTCCCTTCTCCGGCCTCACCTGGGAGGACAAGGTCAAGCTCCTGGACATCATGCGCGAGGCCGGCGTCATCTGGCTCCAGATCACCGGCGGCGAACCGACCATGGACCCGCACTTCCAGAACGCCTACCGGTACGCCTGGCTGGCCGGAATGATGCTCACGATTTCCACCAACGGCTCCCTGCTGTTCCGCCCCGACCTGCTCCAGCTTTTCCAGGAGTGCCCGCCGTACCGCCTCGTCGTCAGCATGTACGGCGCGAGCGAGGAGTCCTTCGACGCGCTCACCCAGCGGCGCGGAGCGTGGAAGGCGTTCCGGCGCGGCATGGACGCCGCTCGCGCCGCAGGGCTGCCGCTGCGCATCAACATCGTGGTCGCAGAGGACAACGCGAGCGAAGCCGACGAAATGGCCGCGCTCGCACAGGAGTGGGGCGTGGAGCACCACGCGTACACCAACATGATCCCGACGATCTACGGCGGCGGCGAACCCTTCCTCGCCCAGTCGGCAGACCACCTGCGCCAGCGCAAGCCGTTCGCCGGATGCAACGCGGGCCACACCTTCTTCCACGCCGACCCGCACGCCAAGGTCTCGATCTGCAAGGTCGGCCGCGACGACCAGATCGACCTCATGGCCGAAGGCATCGAAGGACTGCGACGGCTCGGCACGATCGCCGACCGTTTGATGCTTCGCACCGGAGGGTGCGAGGGCTGCGCCCTGTCCGGCACCTGCCGGGTCTGCCGTCCCCTGGCCAAGCACTACCAGGAGGCGAAGGCGCCGCTGCACAGCTACTGCCAGCACGGAGACAAGGAGAAGGTGACCTCATGACCGGACCCGTACCGGTGCAGATCCTGACAGGCTCGCCCCCCAGTGCGCGCCGCGCAGCGCCGCCGGTGGCATCGGCCGCTGTGACGCTCGTTGCGGACCTGGATGACGTCGTCGAGAGCGCCGAATGCTCCTGCGACGCCGGCGACGACAACCCCCACTAATTCCGGCCCGACCGATGTGCTCCGGCCCGTCCCACCGACGGGCCGGAGCACCCTCATGTACAGCGCTAAGGTGCCCACATGCTTTTCCGCTGGGACTGGCTCCGCCCCGTGCTCACCGCACCGGTCGTGCCCACCCTCGGCCCCGTCCACCCGCACGCCCTGACCGTGGACCTCTTCGAAGCCACCCTCCTCGTGGCCGCCGACCGGCGCTTCCTGCCGTACGACAAGGACCGCCGCTGGGGCAACGAGAAGCAGGAGGTCGTCCTTCCTGGCGACGTGGTCCACCACCCTGACCACACACTCATCCCGACTCTGCTGACGCGCGGCCGACGAGCGGTGAAGGTCTTCGCCTACGGTCACCGGAGCGACGTCCTGTACCAGGCCGCCGAACTCGCAGCGAAGCTCGCGGCCCTTCACGGAGCAGCCTCTGCTCGTGTTGTCCGGCCACTGGGCCCGGAGACGACTCATACACATGGCGTCCGCATCCAACTCAAGGACTTTACGGCGCGGTACTGCCCCCCCCTCTGCCGGCCCCGTCCGTCGGCTCGAAGACTGGCCCCTCCACATCCGCGGCACCTTTACCGCCTTCGCCCAGACCATGGCGGCCGACGGCTTCGCCTTCCTAGACCGTCAGATGAAGACCAAGGGATGCGGCCCGGTCCTCGCGGCCGTGGTGGAGGGTCGTGTTGTCGGTGCCATCGGCCCCATGGAGATCTGTCCCGACCCCACGGGTGCCGACCAGCTCATGCCGCAATACTTCGCCGTGCACCCAGAGGCTCGCGGCCACGGACTCGGTCGGCACCTGTGGCGGGCGGCCATGCACTGGGGCCAGACTTACGGCGCGGTGTACCAGCTCCTCCAGACCGAAGTCCGGGGAGCCTCGGATCACCTCTGTCGCAGCGAAGGGCTCGCCACGCTGGGTTTTCTCCACGACAGGAGGGTCTGACGCAAGCTTGGTACGTTCCTGCTACTGAGGTTGAACTCGTGGAGTCGTAGGAGCTGACAGCTTGTCGACTGTGCGGTATCACCGGGACATGCGGTATCCACAAGGGGGCGGGCTGACCGCCGAACGGCAGCAGTTCCGCGAGGAGTTACGTCTCAAGGCGGCCGAGCGGTTCGCCCAGGGCGAGGCGAGCTCGTTGATCGCCAAGGACCTGCGGGTCAGCGTCCGCTCGGTGCAGCGATGGCGGCAGATGTGGGACGAGGGCGGTCCGCGGGCCCTGCGGTCACAGGGGCCGGCGTCACTGCCGAGGCTGAGCGAAAAGCAGTTCGCCCAGCTGGAGGCAGAACTGGCCAAGGGACCGGCCGCGCACGGCTGGGAGGACCAGCGATGGACCCTGAGCCGTGTGAAGACGGTGATCGGCCGGCGCTTCCACCTGACCTACACGATCCAGGGTGTGCGGAAGCTACTGGTGCGCAACGGCTGGTCCTGCCAGGTCCCGGCCCGACGCGCGATCGAGCGGGACGACGAGGCGGTCGCCGGATGGGTCAAGGAGGTGTGGCCGTGCGCGGAAGGCTCGCGGCGGCCCGTGGGGCCTGGCTCGTCTTCGAGGACGAAGCCGGGTTCTCCATGACGCCGCCGCAGGCCAGGACCTGGTCACAGCGCGGCCGCACCCCGGTGGTGCGGGTGCGGGGCCGTTCCCGCAGACGGGTGTCCATCGCGGCGCTGACCTGCTACAGGCCCGGCCACCGGTCCCGGCTGATCTACCGGCCCCGCCGGGACGACGGACAACGCGACGGGCGCAAGAGCTTTTCCTGGCGCGACTACCGGGACCTGCTGATCGCCGCCCACCAGCAGCTCGGCGGCCCGATCGTCCTCGTCTGGGACAACCTGAACGTTCACAAGGCCGCCGGCCTGCGGGAATGGGCGGCCGCCCGGGACTGGCTGACCATCTACTACCTGCCGCCCTACGCACCCGACCTCAACCCCGTCGAAGGGATCTGGTCGCTCCTGCGACGGGGCTGGCTCTCCAACGTCGCCTTCAGCACCCCCGAACACCTCAACCAGCGCATCCGACGCGGCTTACGGCACATCCAGTACCGCAGCGACCTCATAGACGGCTGCCTCGCCGAGACCGGCCTGACCATCAGACCCGCCTGAGCAACCCAGCGACATCACGAGTTCAACCTCAGTAGGCATCGTACCGATCGGGGTTGCAGGTCTCTGACCTGGTAAGACAGGATTCTGCGGCACCGCCCGGTAGTAGTCGGGATGATCTTGCAGGCCCTCGTAATGCGTAGGTCTCGGGTTCGAATCCCGAAGGCGGCTCCGTGGTGAACCGCAGGTCGAGGTTATGACCTGCGGTTTTTCCTTTTTCTTGGTCATGTGGGTGTGGGGCCGGAGGGGCAGCGGCTCGGTGAGATTCCGGTCGGCCCGCCCGCTCGCCGGGGCATCGCGACCTCGGCCGAGGATCCCCAGGATTCCGTTCTGCCGGGCGCCGGGAGGGGGAAGTCTCTAGAGTGCATGATCGTCGGGCAGTGCGCGCAGGGTGCTGTGGATGGTCGAGGGGACTGTGGTGAGGGTCGAACTTCCGCCGGAGCCGGTGTACTTCGTCAACCGCGATGAGGAGCGGGAACGGGCCGTGCGGGCCGTGGCGGAATGGCGGAGCCGGTCCCGTCCGCTGGTCCTGGCGCTGAGCGGGCCGGGTGGTTCGGGGAAGACGGAGCTGGCCGGCCTGATCGCCCGCACGCTGCTCGACCGCTACTCCTTCAGCGATGGTGTGCTGTCGGTCGACCTCGACGACTTCCGGGCGGACGGCGTGCTCGACCCCGGTGACGTGCTCTCCCAGCTGCTGTATTCGCTCGACGTGGCGCCGGACCAGGTGCGGGCCCCGTACGCGGCCCGCTGCAGGCAGTACTGGAACAGGACCGCGGACGCGAAGCTGGTGCTGGTGCTGGACAACGCGCGCTACGCCTCGGAGGTCGTCCCGCTGCTTCCGGCGTCCGGCGGCAGCGTGGTGATCGTCGCGAGTCACGGTCCGCTGCACGACCTCGAAGCCGGGGCGGCGGTGGAGCTGCCGCTGCCGCCGCTGGAGGAGGGGGCGGCCATGGAACTGCTGGAGCTGATCGTCCGTGACCACCGGCTGGCCGCCGATCCGGAGGCGGCGCGGGCGGTGGTCCGGTTGTGCGACGGGCTCCCGGCGGCCCTGCACGTGGCGAGCCGGTGGGTGCGTACGCACCGGCTGCGTCCGCTGTCCCGGATCCTCACCGATCTTCAGGCCGAGCTGGACGAGAAGGGGGTGTCGGGCGTGGAGCACATCTGGGACACCGCCTACGCCGGTCTGTCCGGCCCGGCGGCCCTGCTCTACCGGCTGCTGCCGCACCATCCGGGAGAGACGTTCACGCTGCACTCCGCCACCGCGCTGTCGGGGCTGGACCCGGAGGACTGCCAGGACGCCCTGGAGGAACTGGACCGGGCCGGGTTACTGGACCTGCGTCCGCTGTCGTTGACGGTGGCGGGCCAGATGAGGCTGCCGGGGCCGCAGCGCGGGCACGCCCTGCGCCAGTCCCGTAGGGAGACGGGGGACATCGGCGGCGTGGTGGCCGAGGCACAGGTCAGGGTGGTGCGCTGGCTCGTGCGGCAGGCCCAGCTGGCCGACCGGTTCGCCGCCGGGCGCCGGCTGACCGTCGTGGATCTCTTCGACCCCGTTCCCGGTGTGCCGGACGCTCCGCTGGAGGATCCGGCGGCGGCCGGGGACGACGGGACGCGGGCCGGACGGGCGGAACGCGCGGCGCGCTGGCTGGCCGAGGAACGCCATGTGCTGTTCGCGTGCTCGCGCCTCGCCCACGGCCGCGGGATGGACACGGAAGTCGTGGCCCTGTCCGAGCCCGTGTGGACGCACGCCCTGGACCACCCCCACCAGACCGAGGTCGTCGAGGTCTTCCGGCGTGCCGTCGACTCGGCGGCCCGGCACGGCGGGAACGCCGGGTGGCTGGTGCGCACGCGCTGTCAACTGGCCAGGTTCCTGTGGGAGTCGGGGGAGCTGGACGAGGCCCGGGACCAGATCGACGGCGCGATGTCCGCCCTGGCACTGCTGGGGGACTCCGAACGGGACCGCAAGCTCGCCGCGTCGGCCGTCGAGCACCGCGGCATGCTCAAGGGCGCCCGGGGTGAGTGGCGTGCGGCGCTGGACGACTTCGCCGGCTCACGCGACCTGCACCGGGCGATCCCCAACCCCTACGGCGTCCTGCTCCAGACCTATCGGATGGGGGAGGCGAGCGCGAAGACGGGTGACCTGGAGGCGGCGCGTCGGCTGCTGTCCGAGGCGTACACCGGGTTCCTGGAGCAGCGGCGCGAGAGGCTGATCGGACGCTCGGCGTTCGCCCTCGCCGGTGTGCTGCACCGCCTCGGCCGGACGGGCGAGGCCCGTGAGCTGTACGTACAGTCGCTCGGGCGGGCCGACAGACGGCGCTCGGGCTTCGACCTGGCACGCGTCCATGACGCGCTCGCCGAACTCGACGCCGTTGAGGGGAATGTGGCGGAGGCCGACGAGCACCGTGCCGCGGCCCGGAACCTCCGGCGGCGCGACGGCCTGGTCTAGATCGTCCGCGTGGCTTCGGCGTCCGTGGCCGGGCGGAGGGTGATGCGGAAGGTCCGGTCGCCGATGAGACAGTTCAGGGTGGTGGGGCTGTCCGGGGCGGGCCTGGGGGAGACCAGGCGGGCGTACGCGGCCGACAGCGCTACGGCGGGGTCGAGCCGTACGATCCGGCCTCCTTCGGCGCGTGGTTCGGCCCGGACGGCGTACGTCTGCTCGTGGCCGCGGACTCTGAGCAGGCACCCTCCTGACGGCAGCACCGCGGCGGCCGAGCGGCAGTTCGGGTAGGCGGACAGGGCGTGCCGGGTCCAGCCGTCGGCCGTCCAGGCCAGGTCCACGGGGGTGACGGAGGGGGTGGCGGAGGGCGGGACCGGGCGGCGGTACAACAGGCCGGCGGAGCGGCAGAGTTGTTCGCCTGCGGCGCCGTGTTCCGCGGCCAGGTGGTGGGCGGGCGGACCGGCGCCGGCGGGGTGGCGGGTGATGCGGATGGCGGTGGGTTCGGGGTCGGTGATTTCTGTGGTCTCTGTGGTCTCTGTGGTCGCTGTGGTCTCGGCGGTTTCCACGTGGACGTCGAACGCCGCGGGGGTGCGCTGGGCGGGCGCGGGTGAGGGCAGTGGCCGGGGGGTGAGGGTGTGCGTGGGCGGTGCCAGGCCGAGCAGGGCGTAGACCTCGGTCCGCAGACGGTCCACGGCGTCGCCGGGCGGCGCGAACGCGGCCTCGGCGGCGGCCTGTCCGGGGCCGGGCCGGTAGGCCCGGAGCGCGTCGACGATCTCTTCGGCCCGTCCCGGCTTCGGTACGCGGTCGAGGAGTACGCCCATCGGGCTGTCGGGGATCAGTTCGTCGCCGCCCTGATGGACGCTCACGACGGGGCGGTCCCGGGCGGCGCAGTAGTACAGGGCGGTCGATCCGTGGTCGGTGACCAGGGCGTCGGCGGCGATCAGGACGGAGGCCCACTCCTCGTGGGGAGCCGGCAGGATCATCCCGGCGTCGAGGGCCGGTGCCAGCCGTTCGGTCAGCTCGTACGTGCCGAGCAGGCTGCGCTCGTTGGGATGGATCACGAGCGCCAACTGGTACTCGTCGTGGGGCAGGTGGGCCGCGAGCGCGGCGGGCAGGCCGGGGTGTCGCCGGATCAGGGACTCCGGTCCCCAGGTGGAGACCAGGACCAGCAGTTCGCGGGCACCGGTGCCCAGCGCCGCCCGGTAGCGGTCGCGCAGGGACGACGAGGCGAGCACCCGCTCCAGCGTGAGATCGCCGATCACCTTCGCGTGCCGGGCGGCCTTGGAGTCCATGGCGGCCACCGTGGCGACCTGGCCGGGGTGGGCCAGGGCATGCAGCGCTATCGGGGCGTCGTGCTCGGTCCGGCGCAGATACGCCGGGTCCAGTCCGGACGCCGAGTCGGCCGAACCCTCGCCGGGGATCGACTTGTTGAAGCCCGCGCCGTGCGGCAGGAGGACGTGCGGGCCGCGCAGCAGTCTCAGGTCGCCCTTCGGGCTGGCGGCGACGACCAGGTCGTAGGAGCGGTGGCACGCCTCGCTCCAGGGGACCGTGCGGCCGCCGAGGGCGTCTATCGCCGAGAGGGCGTCCGCTCCGAAGTCGGAACCGGGGACGAGGGTGAAGAGGCGGGTGATCCGGTCGTCACCGGAGAAGACGGGGAGCACGTCGAGCAGGCGGTAGAGGGCCACCGCCGACCGGGCCGCGAACAGAACCGTTCGCCCGTCGCCCGTCGCCCGTCGCCCGTCGCCCGTCGCCCGTCGCCCGTCGCCCGTCGCCCGTCGCCCGTCGCCCGTCGCCCGTCGCCCGTCGCCCGTCGCCCGTCGCCCGTCGCCATAAGTGTCCAGTCTACCGAGGGACGGCGGGCGGAAATGGGTGTTTTCGCAGGTCGGGGCGGGTACCTT
>NZ_JAGGOO010000045.1 GCF_018614415.1 Streptomyces sp. ISL-12 | reverse complement strand
CCGCCCCCGGCGGCACCCCGCCGGACCCGGCCGCCTCCCACGAGGAACGCCGCAAGGAGCTGGACCTGTACCCGCGGCTGCTGGCCGCGGTGGCGGTCACCGCCGTCCGGGTCAGCGTCGACCACTGGTGCGCCCGCCAGGAGGAGCGCACCTTCCGCGAGGTGTTCCAGGAGGTCTTCGCGCTCCTGGCCGCCGGACTGCCGGCGCCGCCCGCGTAGTCCTCCCCCGCCCGCCCCGGCCTCCCGCCGCGGCGCCGCCCACCGTCCGACCGCGCACCCGGACACCGACGCCAGGCCGCCGGCCCGGTCCGCGCGGGACCACCGTTCATCACCGTCGAAAGAGATGTCGTGACCGCATCGCAGGCGCCCGCCGCCGCGCCGCCCAGTTCCATGACGCAGAAACAGATACTCCAGGCCATGTCCGGCCTGATGGCCGGCATGTTCGTCGCGATCCTCGCGGGCACCGTGGTGTCCAACGCGCTGCCGACGATCATCGCCGACCTGGGCGCCAGCCAGTCCTCCTACACCTGGGTCGTCACCGCCGAACTGCTGGCGATGACCGCGACGGTCCCGCTGTGGGGCAAGCTGTCCGACCTGTTCAACAAGAAGCTGCTGCTCCAGCTCTCGCTGTGCATGTTCGTGGTCGGCTCGCTGCTCGCGGGCTTCTCCCACGACGCCACGCTGCTGATCTTCAGCCGGGTCGTGCAGGGCATCGGCGCCGGCGGTCTGACCGCCCTCGCCCAGGTCGTCATGGCCTCCGTCATCCCGCCCCGTGAACTGGGCAAGTACTCCGGCATCTTCGGCGCCGTCTTCGCCGTCGGCACGGTGGCCGGTCCGCTCATCGGCGGCGTGCTGGTGGACACCGACTGGCTGGGCTGGCGCTGGTGCTTCTTCATCGGCGTGCCGTTCGCGCTGCTCGCCATCTTCCTGTTGCAGCACACGCTGAAGCTGCCCACCGTCAAGCGCCAGGTGAAGATCGACTGGCTCGGTGCCTTCCTCATCGTGGCCGGTGTCTGCGCGCTGCTCATCTGGGTCTCGCTGGCCGGCAACCAGTTCGACTGGGCCTCCTGGCAGACCGCCGCGCTCGTCATCGGCGGTGTGGTGCTGCTGGGCCTGGCGGTCGTGGTGGAGATGCGCGCCGCCGAACCGGTCATCCCGCTGGACATCTTCAAGAACCGCACGGTCACGCTGACCACGGTCGCCAGCCTCCTGGTCGGTGTCGCCATGTTCGGCGGTACGGTCTTCCTCTCCCAGTACTTCCAGGTCTCCCTGGGCAAGTCGCCGACGGTCGCGGGCCTGATGAGCCTGCCGATGATCCTCGGCCTGCTGGTGTCGTCGACCGTGGCCGGCCAGATCATCAGCCGCACCGGCAAGTGGAAGCGGTACCTGGTGGCGGGCGCCGTCATCATGACCGCCGGTCTGGCGCTGCTCTCCCTGATCGGCGCGGACACCCACTTCGGGCTGCTCAGCCTCTACATGGCGGTCCTCGGTATCGGCGTCGGCATGCTGATGCAGAACCTGGTGCTGGCCGCCCAGAACGACGTCCCCGCCGCCGAACTGGGCGCCGCAACCTCCGTGCTGTCCTTCTTCCGCAGCATGGGCGGCACCATCGGCACCTCGGTGCTCGGCGCGATCCTGGCCAACCGGGTCACCGAAGAGATGACCAAGAGCCTGGAGAGGGCCGGCGTCGCCGGCGCGGCCGGCGGCGAGTCGGGCGGCGGTGAGAGCCTCCCGGACATGTCGACGCTGGCCGGTCCGATGCGGGAGATCGTGGAGCACGCGTACGGGGTCGCCACCGCCGACCTGTTCCTCGTCGCCACGCCGTTCGCTCTGCTGGCGCTGGTCGCCGTCGTCTTCATCAAGGAGAAGCCGCTGAAGACCACCAGCGGTATGGAGCGGCTCGCCGAGGAGGCGGGCGACGCCGCCCCGACCGACAAGGGCCCGGCGGCTCCGGTCCACTGAGCCGCCGCGGACACCCCCGCGCGGGGCCGCACGCCCGTCCTGGGCGGGCGGCCCCGCGCGCTCGTACCCCGGGTTCCGGGGTGTGGCCGGCGTCAGATACCGAACGGCGCGGCGTAGCGGACGGTCCCCGCGGGCAGCGGTCGGCCGGGGTCGAGGGTGAGGGCCATGAGCGCCTCGTCCGGGACCTCGATGCTCAGGCCGATGCCGTGCGCCGAGGCACGGCCGAAGCCGAACCGGGGGTAGTACTCCGGGTGCCCGAGGACGACGACGTGGGCCTCGCCCGCGCGCCGGGCGGCGTCGAGGGCCGCCCGGACGGCCGCCGACCCGGCGCCCTCGCGCTGCCGTTCCGGGCGGACGGCGCACGGCGCCAGGCAGAGCGCCGGGCTCCCGCCGATGTGGCAGCGGGTCAGCAGGGCGTGGCCGACGGGACGGTCGTCGCCGTCGACGGCGACGAGGGACAGTCCCTCGATCCAGGCGTCCGGATCGGCCCGGAGCGCGTCCACGAGATCGGCCTCCTCCGCCGTGGGGAAGGCCGCGAGAACCACGTCGCGGACGGCGGGGACATCGGCGGCGGTCTCGACCCGCGTGGTCCAGTGCTGGGGCATACGGCAGACGGTCCGTTCCTCGGGGCGGTGGGCGGGCGCGCGTCAGTTTAGGAGGCGGTGGGCCGAGGGGAAGGGCGTACGAACGTACGAGGGGCCGGGCATACGGCTGCGGACGCGGACGCCGGCCCCGGACAGGGGCCCCACACGGACACGGACCAACCCCAGACCCGCCCCCGCACCGGGGCCGAACGCAGCAGCCCCGAACGCCGAACCTCCGTGATCACCAGCGCCCCGACGCGATATCCCCGCTCCTTGCCGATGCCGGGTGGGGAGCGGCAGGCTGCGGGGATGGCCACTTTGCTGATCGTGCATCACACCCCGTCACCGAACTGCCAGGCCCTGCTCGAAGCAGTGGTGGCCGGGGCGACCGCGCCGGAGATCGAGGGCGTCCGCGTGGTGCGGCGGGCGGCGCTGGCGGCCACCGTGTCCGACGCGCTGGCGGCCGACGCCTACCTGCTGGGCACGCCGGCCAACCTGGGCTACATGTCCGGCGCCCTCAAGCACTTCTTCGACCAGGTCTACTACCCGTGCCTGGACGAGACGCGCGGCCGGCCGTTCGGCGCGTACGTGCACGGTGGCAGCGACACCACGGGCGCGGTGCGCGCCCTCGACACGGTCACCACCGGGCTCGGCTGGCGGCGCGCGGCACCGCCGGTGACCGTGACCGGCGAACCCGGCAGGACCGATCTGGAGGCCTGCTGGGAACTGGGGGCGACGCTCGCCGCCGGGCTGATGGAATGAACCGGGCCGGGTCCGCGAGCGGCGCCGGGAGCCGAGGTGCGGGCCGGGCACCACGCGGCACACTGGTGTCATGGGCGACGTCGACCGGCCGGAGAGCGTGTCACGGTGGTTCCCCGAGGTGCCCCGGAGCGCGGCGGCGGCCCGGCGGTTCGTACGGGCCGCGCTGGACGACGTAGCGCCGGAGCTGGCCGACACCGCCCAGTTGCTGACCGGCGAGCTGGTGACCAACGCGGTGCTGCACGCGCGCACGGCCGCCGAGGTGGCGGTGGGCGTCGACGACGGCAGGGTGAGGGTGCGGGTCAGTGACGACCGGCCGGGCCGCGGCCCGGTACCGCGGCGCTACCCGCCGTACGCCGGGACCGGGCAGGGTCTGGCCCTGGTGGAGCGGCTGGCGTCGCGCCACGGGGCGGAGGCGGAGGCCGGCGGGCGGCGCAAGACGGTGTGGTTCGAGCTGTGGCCGGACGGTCCGCCGGCGCCGTCGCCCGGATGGGTCACGGCAGAGCCGTGCGGCGGCTCCGGTACGACGGTGACGCTCGTCGACGTGCCGAGCGCCCTGTGCTCGTCGGCCCAGCAGCACCGGCACGCCGTGCTGCGCGAACTGGCCCTCGTCGCGTCGGCCGGTGACGTGCCGGGGGTGCGCGCCGAGGACCTCGTCACCGCCGCCGACATCGACCACGTACTCAGCGCCTGTGTCGCGGCCGCGTCGGAGCGGCCGCCCCAGGAGGCGCATCTGGCCACCCTGCGCCTGCCGCTGCCGGCCGACGCCGCACCGGCGGTGCGGACCCTGCGCCAGGTGCTGGACCTGGCCGAGGAGGCGGCCCGGGAAGAACGTCTGCTCACCCTGCCGGCGCTGCCGCGCGGCCGTGCCTTCCAGGACTGGATGTTCGACCAGATCCTGGGCCAGCTCGCCGGGGAACGCCCCACGGCGTGGACCGTGGTGCCCCGCGAGCCGGACGCCAGTGCCTCGGAGCTGGTGCCCTGGGACCCCGGAGCCGTGCGGGCCAGCAGGTCCCCGGTGATCGCCGCCGACGCGGGGAACCGGATCATCGCGGTGAACGGGCCCGCCGCGGACCTGCTCGGCTGGCAGCCGGACGAACTCGTCGGGCAGCGGCTCACCGCGCTCATCCCCGAGCATCTGCGCCGCCGCCACACCGTGGCCTTCAGCTCGCTGCTGCTCACCGGGCGGGCCCGCATCGTGGGCCGTTCCGTGCCGCTGCCGGCGCTGCACCGCGACGGCCGGGTGGTGCCCGTACGGCTGTACATCGAGACCCAGGAGATGGCCGACGGCCAGGCCGTCTTCGTCGCCCAGCTCTCGCCCCGGGCCACCACGTCCGTCGACGCACCGGCCCCGCCCGGCCGGAGCGCGGTGCCGTCGCTGCCCGAGGACGGCGGGGCGTCCGTGCCGGCCGCCCCGGAGCGCCGCCGGAGCGCGAGCGGCGGGCGGACGGACCTGAGCGCGCTGGAACGGCTCGCCCTGCTGGCCGACACGGGGGCCGCGCTGAACAACACGCTGGACCTGGGCGAGGGGCTGCGCTCGGTCGGCCGGCTGCTGACCCGGCGGCTGGCCGACTGGTGCGCGGTGGACCTGTTCACCGAGGACGCCCGGGTGGAACGGGCCTGTGTGGTCCACCGCGACCCCCGCGGGCTGCGTCCCGGGGCGTACGAGGGCCGGCTTCCCCCGGTGTCCGAGTCGTCCCGGGGCCCGCTGGCCCGGGTGCTGCGCGGCGCGGGGCCGTTGCTGCTCGCCGACGCTCCGCCGGCGGGTCAGGTCGGCAGCGCGCTGGACGCCGACTACCGGGAGCTGTTCCGCGGGCTCGGCGCGGGCAGCGCCGTCGTCGCGCCGCTGCGGGCCCGCCGGGAGATCTTCGGCTCCCTGACGGTGGCCCGTACGGCCGGGCGGCGGCCGTTCACGGAGGACGACCTGGTGCTCGTCGACGACCTGGTGCGCGGTCTGGCCCTGGGGGTGGACAACGCCCGCCTGTACCAGGAGACCCGCAACATCGCGCAGCGCCTCCAGCGTTCCCTGCTGCCCGTGCTGCCGGAGGTCGAGAACCTCCAGCTGGCCGCCCGCTACGCCGCGTCCTCCACCACCGCGCAGGTCGGCGGCGACTGGTACGACAGCTTCGTCGTCCCCAACGGTGACACCGCCGTGGTCATCGGCGACGTCACCGGGCACAACCTGGACGCGGCCATCTCCATGAGCCAGTTGCGCAGCATGCTCCGCGGCATCGCCGTGGACCGTCAGGAGCCGCCCGAGGTGGTGCTGCGCCGCCTGGACCTGGCCAATCACAGCCTGTACCGGGAGGCCACCGCCACCTGCCTCTACGGTCTCGTCAAGGGCCCCGCTCAGGGCCCGTGGGAGCTGAAGCACTCCTCCGCCGGTCATCCGCCGCCCCTGCTGACCACCTGGGGCGGCGAGGCCCGCTACCTGGAGGAGGGGTCGGGCCTGCTGCTCGGCATGGACCCCACGATGCCCCGCCGCACGGCGCGCACCGCACTGCCGGCCCGCTCGACCCTGCTGCTGTACACCGACGGCCTGATCGAGCGCCGCGACGAGCCCCTCGACCGCGGCCTCGACCGGCTGCGCCGGCACGCGGCGGCGCTGGCCCGGGAGCCGCTGGAGACGTTCTGCGACGAACTGCTGATCGGCCTGGGCGCCGACAGCGCCGACGACATCGCCGTCCTGGCCGTCCGCCCCGCACCGCCGTCGTGAAACCGAGGTGCCCCGTCCGGCGCCGGTCGGGTACCGTGCGGGCCATGTCGAGCCCCGAGTCGGACGAGGTGGGGGCTTTCGGTCACGCCGTCAGCCCCCTGAACCACTGAGTACGCGCACCACCGCGCTCCTGGTCGGGTGCTGACCGCGGTGACGAGCCGGCCTTCTCCTGCTCGCCCTCACCTCGGAGCCACTCGATGCCTCTTTCCCTGTACCTGCTCGCCCTGGCCGTCTTCGCCATGGGCACCTCGGAGTTCATGCTCGCCGGCCTGCTGCCGGACATCGCCTCGGACCTCGGTGTCACCGTCGGCACCGCGGCCATGCTCACCCCGGCGTTCGCGATCGGCATGGTCGTCGGCGCCCCGCTCACGGCAGCCTTCGTCCGCGACCGGTCCGGACGCTCCAGCCTGCTCGGGTCCGTCCTCGTGTTCGCGGCGGCCCACGCCGTGGGCGCCGTCACCTCCAGCTTCCCGGTCCTGTTCGCGACCCGGGTGGCCGCGGCCCTCGCGAACGCCGGGTTCCTCGCCGTGGCCCTGACCACCGCCGTCACCCTGGTCTCCCCCGACCGGAAGGGCCGCGCCCTCGCGGTACTGCTGTCGGGCACCACGGTCGCCACGGTCGCCGGTGTCCCCGGGGGCTCCGCACTCGGCACGCTGCTCGGCTGGCGGGCCGTCTTCTGGGCCGTGGCCGCGCTCTGCCTGCCCGCGGCCGTCGGTGTGCTCACCGCGATCCCGGCCCGCCGGGTGCGGCAGGACACGGCCGGCCGGCCGGCGCTGCGCCCGGAGCTGGCCCAGCTGGCGCGTCCGCGGCTGCTCCTCGTCATGCTGCTCGGCGCGCTGGTGAACGCGGCCACCTTCGCCGGCTTCACCTTCCTGGCCCCCGTCGTGACCGGCCCCGCCGGACTGGGCGAGCTGTGGATCTCCGTCGCCCTGGTCCTCTTCGGCGCCGGTTCCTTCGCCGGGATCACCGTCGCCGGGCGGCTCGCCGACCGCCGCCCCGGCCCGGTCGTCGCGGTCTGCGGCCCCCTGCTGCTCGCCGGCTGGCCCGCCCTGGCCCTGCTGGCCGAGCGGCCGGCCGCGCTGCTCGCCCTCGTCTTCCTCCAGGGCGCGCTGTCCTTCGCGCTGGGCGGCACGCTGATCACCCGGGTCCTGTACGAGGCCGCGGCGGCCCCCACCATGGCCGGCTCCTACGCGACCGCCGCGCTCAACGTCGGCGCCGCCACCGGCCCGGTCGTCGCCGCGGCCACCCTCGGCACCGGGGAATCCGGCCCGCTGTGGGCGAGCGGGGCCCTCGTACTGCTGGCGCTGCTCGTCGCGCGCGCCGGGCGCGGCGTGTTCCGGGTCCCCACCACCGATGCCGCCCCGGCCTCCGACCCGGCACCGGTCCGGCCCGGCGATGCCTAGACGCACTGCAACGGCCGGCCCGGCGGTTCCTGGACGCACCCCCGCGGCCGGCCCGGCGGTCCCGGACGCACCACCACGGCCCGCCCCGCGATCCCCAGGCACACCACCACGGCCCGCCCCGCGATCCCCAGGCACACCACCACGGCCCGCCCCGCGATCCCCAGGCACACCACCACGGCCCGCCCCGCGATCCCCGGACACGCCACCACGGCCCGCCCAGCAGTCCCCGGACACACCCGCACCGGCCCGCACCGGCCCGCCCCGAAGCCGTTCCCCCGGCAGTTCCTCGCCCGACCCGGCCGGTGTCCTCGGGCACCCCGCCGACGGGGGACGGTCGGACGGTCCGGGCGGGGCGGGCCGGTCGTCCAGCCCCTGTCCGGGGCACCAGCGGCGGGTCAGTCGGTCCGCGCTCGGCGCAGCCTGAACACCGCCGCGTCCAGGTCCCCGCGCAGCCCGGTACGCAGTCCGTGGTGCGCGAGCACCGCCCCTCGGTGCTCGCGCCCCGAGTCCCGGCACACATACGTCGCCCCGGGGTCGAGGCCCCGCAGCCGCAGCGGTGCGGGCTCCTCGCCGAACCGCTGGCTCCGCAGGAAGGCGAGTACCACCGTCTCGTCGCCGAGCACGTACTGCACGGCGCTGACACCTGGCCCGTCGGGCTGTCCGATGCGGTACAGCCGGCCTCGCTGCACGACCGGTCGCACGGACTTGTAGAGGTCGATCCACCGGCGGGCCTCGGCGAGGTCCTCCTCGCTCCAGCGGGTGAGGTGGCCGCCCACTCCGAGCACACCGGCCATGGCGCTGACGAACCGGAAGCGCAACGAGCTGACGCGTCCGTTCATCTGGTGGTTGGGGCTGTCGGTGACCCAGGCGGCCATCACCCGCGCGGGGTGGAGCTGGCTGAAGCCGTACTGGATGGCGAGCCGGTCGGCCGGGTCGGTGTTGTCCGAGGTCCACACCTGGTCGGTGCGCGACAGGATGCCCAGGTCGACCCGGCCGCCACCGCCCGAGCAGGCTTCGAAGGCCACCTCGGGGTGCGCCGCCCGCAGCCGGTCGAGGATGCCGTACAGCGCCCGCACGTGATCGACCCAGAGCCGCTGGGGATACGGTTCACCGGGCCATCCCGGGTCCGTGAAGCAGCGGTTGAAGTCCCATTTCACGTAGTCGATGGGGGCGGACTCCAGGAGCCGGTGCACCTGGTCCTCGACGTAGGACGCGACGTCCTCGCGGGCGAGGTTCAGTACCAGCTGGTTGCGGAACTGGGCGGGGACCCGGCCCGGCACGTGCTGGACCCACTCGGGGTGCCTGCGGTACAGGTCGCTGTCGGGGTTGACCATCTCCGGTTCGACCCAGATGCCGAACCGCATGCCCAGTTCGTGGACGGCGGTGGCGAGCGGCGCCAGGCCGTCGGGAAAGCGGTCGGGGTTGGGCGTCCAGTCGCCCAGCCCCGACCGGTCGCTGGTGCGGGTGCCGAACCAGCCGTCGTCGACCACGAACAGTTCCGCGCCGATGGCGGCGGCCCGCTCCGCCAGGGCGCGCTGCTGTGCTTCACCGACGTCGAAGCCGGTGGCCTCCCAGGAGTTGTAGAGGACGGGCCGGTCCTGGTCGGCGCGCGGGACGACGTGTTCCAGCTGCCACCTGTGCCAGGCGGCACTGGCGCCCCCGAAGCCCTCCGCGCTCCATACGCCCGCGAACACCGGGGTGGTGAACGTGTCACCGGGTCCCAGCAGCACGAGCCCGGTGTCGTCGTGGCCGCAGCCCCCGGTGATCTGGACCCGTCCGCCGGGCAGTTGCCGGGTCGCGATGCGCCAGCTGCCCGACCAGGCGAGCGCGCAGCTGAACACCTCGCCGTGCTCCTCGGTCGCCGAACCCTCGGGATCCAGCGCGACCCAGGGGAGGTGCTGGTGACCGGTGTGACCGCGGCGGCTGCCGATGGTCTTCCCGCCGTAGGTGACCGCCGACCGTACGAGCACGGACTCGGCGCCCCACCGGCCGTGCAGCTGGGACAGCCGCCAGGAGTCGCGCAGCGGCAGCGACCACGTCGCGGAGTCGGCGCGCAGCACCTCCAGGGTGCCGTCCCGTCCGGTGTGCGTGAGGTCCGTCCAGCGCTCCAGGACGTCGTGTCCCTCGCGCAGCCGGTAGTGCAGGACCAGCGACAGGCCGGCCAGGTCGTCGCGGAAGCCCAGCCGCAGTTCGTCCCCGTCGACGACGGCGTCACCGAACGTCCATTCCGTGCCGCGGACGGTCTCCGACCGCACGATCAGGGCGGGTTCGGCGAAGCGTGGCCCCCCTTCGACCGGGTACTCCTCATGGCCGTCGAGCCGCGACTCGAAGCCCCGTTCGCCGGGCAGGGGGATCGTCGCGAGTTCGGCGACGTCCGCCGGCGTGATGCGCGGGCCCCAGTGCAGGTGGAGCAACTCGTCGGCGTCGGTCAGCCGCAGGGCGTACGAACTGGTACGGCCGGTCAGCAGCCAGGTCCGGCCGTCGTTCCCGGTCTCGATCATCGGGGCATCCCTTCAGCCGTCAGCACGGCCGGTAGCTCGTCGAGGGCCGGCGGCCGGTCCCAGGCGGTCGTCCAGCAGTCGTCGCCGGTCGTGCCCAGGACGGCGCAGACCAGCCAGTGGGTTCCGGGGCCGTGTTCCCCGCGCAGGGTGGGCAGGACGGTGCGCGGGTGCAGGACGTTGGTGTTGGGGGCGGTACGGACCGCCTCGCCGGTACGGATCCCGTACAGGTCGCGCACACCGGAGCGGCCCGCCGGGAAGGAGGAGTACGCGTAGCCGGGGCCGGTGTCGCTGCCGCCCAGCGGGCACGCCGGGTCGTCGCCGGTCCGGTCGAGCGCCCAGCCGCCCTCCGCGCTGCACAGCGCCCGGTCGGTGGTCAGCCGGTGCACACGGACGTGCCAGGGCGAGCGGGGCAGCAGCCAGGTCTCCACCTCGACCCCCGCCAGCGGCCGCCACCGCGCCCACAGGAATCCGGTGCCGACCCGTGCCTCGGTGCTGGTCTCCCGCACCCGCCAGTGCACCCCGTCGTCGCTGAGCGCGAGCATGCTGTCGGCGGCGGCCTGGTCGAGTCCCCGGGTGCCCGCGGGCACACTGAAGCCGAACGCGGTGGAGTAGGCGAACTCCGCGTACTTCTCGGGGCCGTGCCGGGTCCAGGTGTTCTCCTGCCCGCCCGCGAGGGCCACGACGTGACCGGCGTCCGGCTCGCGGCACACCAGCATGCCGGGGTGCTGCTGCGCGGACACCGCGTCGAGGTGACCGGCCGGCTCCTCGTCCGCCCGCCAGAACGGGTGGCTGTCCGGCAGCGCGAGCGGCAGGAAGAACTTCAGTGCCCAGTACGGCGATCCGGGCGAGTTGTACTCCTCGGCCATGAGGAGGTTCGGGTAGCCGTAGCCGATGGTGAGCAGCCCGGCGTCGTCGGTGACCGGCTGCCGTGCCCACCAGCGCAGATGCCGCAGGGCGAGTCCTTTCAGCTGCCCCACGGCAGTGCCTCCACCCCGGCGAAGGCCAGCGCGCCCCAGAAGGCGCCCTGCGCGAACCGGTAGGTGAGGCTGCGTCCGAAGGGGAGGGCGGCTCCGTCGTCGTCGAACCAGTGGGCGAAGTCCCGGGCGAACAGCGCGGCCCGGTCCCGCAGCACCCGGGCCCGCTCGGGGTCGCGGTCCTCGGACAGCCGGCTGTGGACCAGCCCGTAGAAGTGCAGCGCGAAGGAGACGTAGTAGTCGCGCTGCCGGGTCGGGCCGTCGCTGTACCAGCCGTCGTCCAGGTAGAAGGCGTCAAGGCGGCGCAGCGCCGCGCGTTCGGCCTCGGGGTCGTGGAGCGGTGAACCGACCTTGTGCAGGGCGTCGTTGACGAGGACCCGGAAGAAGAGCCAGTTGTTGTCCGGGGTCTCGACCTCGTTGATCCGGGCGAGCCAGCGGGCGAGGCGGAGCCGCGCCGCGACCGGCAACGGCTCCCACACCTGCTCCGGGACCAGGGCCAGGGTGAGTGCGAGGGCCGCCGCCTCGACGAGCCGCTGGTCGTTCGCGGTCGCCGTGCCCCAGTACTCGGGATGCGCCGGGTCGCTGCCGTGCTCGATGCCCCTCAGATACGGTGCCCAGTCCACCTCGGCGCCCCCGGCGGCCAGCGGGGCCAGCCCCCACAGGGGGCGGGCGAAGCCTTCGAGTCCGGCGGCCGTCGCGGAGAAGTGGGCGCCGGTCGCGCCGAGCCGGGCGGTCGCCCCGCCCGGGCTCAGCCGCTCGCGCACCGGACCGGCGAGGGCGCGTACCGCCTGTCGCAGAGCGGCGCGGGTGTCGAGGGGCAGCGCCTGCCAGGTCATGTGCTCGGCCCGCCCTCGACCGCCCGGCCGCCCTCCCCGCTGGAAGCCTCCCGTCGCGGATCGCCCGGACGGGCCCCGCCGGTGGCCGGCGGCGGGCCGCTCGACGCTCTGATCTTCAGCTCGGGCATGAGCCGGATGCGCTGCGGCGGGAAGGCGCGCTCCGGGGCGGAGGCGTGGGCGACCGCGCGCAGACAGGCGTCGAGCGCGACGAAACCGATGGCCTTCTTCGGGGGTGAGACAGCGGTCAACGGCATCTCGCTCAGCCCCGCGACCTCGTCGTCGTACGCGACCACGGTGATGTCCCCGGGGATCGACAGCCCCTCGTCCAGCGCGCACTGCACGAACTGCAGGGCCTGCTGGTCCGGGTGGACCAGCACGGCGGTGACTCCCGCGTCCCGCATTCCGTGCAGGTAGCGGCGGACGTTCTGGGTCAGGTCCACCGAGTTCCAGTCGGGGTGCCCGTAGTCGAACTCCGGCGTGTGCACGGTGATTCCGAGCCGCTCCGCCGCCCGGCGCGCACCGGCGGTGACCTCGTGGGCGTGGGGATTCTCGTAGGACCAGACCGCGATGTGCCGGTGTCCGAGTTCCGCGAGGTGGTCCACGGCGATGCGCGCGCCGTGTTCGTGGTCGGAGCGGACCGAGTCGACCACCCGGCCCCGGGTGGGGAACTCCCAGATCCGTTCGACCACGGTGACCGGTACCGGCGAGTCCTCGATGAGGTCGCGCAGCGGTCCGTCGGCGTAACCGGAGCGGCTCGGCGTCACCAGGATGCCGTCGAGTCCGATCCTGGTCATCCGCTCGAAGATCCGCCGCTCCTCCGCCTCGTTGTAGTCGGAGATCGCCAGCACCAGCCGGACCCCGGCGAGTTCGGCGGCCTGCCGTGCCCCTTCGATGGCCTCGGCGTAGTAGTACGTGCTGGTCGGGGCGATCATGCCGATCGTCGCCACCGGATTGCCGTCCCCGGTCTCGAACGGGGCGAGACCGAAGGTCGCGGCGAGTTGCCGCCTGCTCTGCGCGCTGCCCGGCTCCTGCGGGACGGGCCGCTGGAGATGGCGGGCGCCCCCGTGCACCCGGGTCAGCTGGCCCTCGTTCTCCAGCTCCCGCAGATCACGCCGGAGCGTCACGGGCGCGACCCCCAGCCGGGGGGCGAACTCGGCCACGCTCACCAGGCCGCGCAGCCGCAGCTCATTCATGATCGCCTCTCGGCGTTCGGAAGCAATCACCCAGGACCTCCCTCGGACGTGCGGGCAGCACCGGTGGGGCGCCGTCGGCCGCTCGTCCCGCGGCCCCGGGCCCACACCGATCACTTCGGACCGTCTTCGATCGAATGATCTATACCGATCGCATCGGTGAGGGTACCGTCCCCGGGCATGAATGAACACCACGCGACCGACCGGGCCGAAGCCGGCCGCCTCTCCCGGCTGCTGACCCCCGAAGTCCTCACCCACGCCCTCGACTCGGGGGCCGGACGGGATTTCTCCCCCTACCCTCCGGCCACCGACCGCGCCCGCTGGAGCCGCCTCCGTCCCGCCTCCGTCCGCGCGGTACTCGACGCCGCCGGACCGGCGGTCACCGACCCCTGGCCGGTCCTGCTGGCCTCGCAGTGGCGGACCTTCCGCCGCACCGGGGACCGCACCGCGTACGAGCGGGGCCACTTCGAGCGGCGGCGGCGCGTCGTCGCCCTGGCGCTCGCCCTGGCCGTGACCGGGGAAGAACGGTACGGCGACGCGCTGGTCGACGGAGTCTGGCTGCTCTGCGAGGAGAGCAGCTGGTGCGTGCCCGCGCACGACACGTCGGCCACGGAGCCCGGCCGTTCCCTGCCGCGCGGCGACGTCCCGGTCCTCGACCTGTTCGCGGCGGAGACCGCGGCGCTGCTCGCCTGGACGGCACACCTCCACGGGGCCTACCTGGCCGACCGGACGCCGGAGCTGGCGGCCCGGCTGCGCGAGTTGGTCACCGAGCGTCTGACCGACCCGTACCTGGAGCGGGCCACCCGTTCCCACTGGTACGCCCTGCCCAGCAACTGGAACCCCTGGATCACCTCGAACGTCATCGCCGCCGTACTGCTCACGGACGACACCACCGAGCGGCGGGTGCGCGCGCTGCGGCTCGCGGTGCGCAGCCTCGACGCCTACTTCGACGGGGTGCCGCGCGACGGCGGCTGCGACGAGGGGATCATGTACTGGTGGCAGTCGGCGGCGCGCGCCTTCGAGGCCCTGGACCTCCTCGCGCTGCTCGTCCCGCGATGCGAGGACGCCGTGTTCGGTGATCCGCTGCTCGGCCGGATGGCCCGGTATCCGCTGGCCGTGAACCTGGACGCCGAGTGGAGTGCCAACTTCGGTGACGGCGGCGCCCGGCTGCCTCCGCGCGGCGCCGAGGTCGTCAAGGAGCGCAACCCGGCCTCGCTGCTGTACCGGTTCGGGCTCCGGGTCGGTGACGAGGAGGTACGGCGCCACGCCCGGGCGCTGCGCGGCAGCGCGCCCCCGCTCGAACTGCCGACCACCCTCCAGCGGGCCCTGGCCGCGCTGTTCGACGACGACTGGGCGACGGCCGGCCCGGCGCCCTTCCCGGCCCCGCGCCACCAGTGGCTGCCCGATCTCCAGTTGCTGTCCGTCCAGGGGCCGGACGGCCTCCGGCTGGTCGCCAGGGGCGGTCACAACGACGACCCGCACAACCACTGCGACGTGGGCTCCTACGTGCTGGCGCGCGGCGGCACCCCGGTGGTCGTCGACGCGGGTACGGGCACGTACACCAAGGACAGCTTCGGACCACGCCGTTACGAGGCGTGGTTCACCCGGTCCTCCTTCCACAACGTCCCTCAGATCGACGGGGTGGAGCAGGGGGCGGGACCCGGGTTCCGGGCCCGGGACGTACGGGTGACGCGGACTGCGGACGCGAGCGTGCTGTCGATGGAGTTGTCGGCCGCCTACCCCGGGGAGCGGGTGCGCCGCCTCGAACGGCGGTTCACCGTGCCGGCGGACGGCGGGCCGGTCGTGGTCGAGGACGCGTGGTCCTGCGCCCGGCGTCCCGAGGACGTGCGCACGCACCTGATGCTGGCCGGCCCGCCCGAGAGGCGCGAGGACGGCTCGCTGCTCCTGTCCGGACCGTGTCCGGTGATCCTGCGCGTCGATCCGCGGCGGGTGGAGACGGCGGTCGAGGAGATCCGGCTGGACGACCGGCAGTTGCGGGCGGTGTGGGGCGAGCGGATCTTCCGCCTGGCGCTGGTGGTGCGCGCACCGGGCGCGGAGGGGACCCTGCGGGCCTGTTTCGAGGCGGCCGGGCCCGGAAGCGCGTGATCCGCCGCCCCTCCGCGCCGTATCGTTTTTGATCGTATCGCGCATACCTCCTTGACTGACGATCGGAACCGACCGAACAATCACGCCATGGACACCCCGGCGTAACGGGGCTGAAACCTCCCCTCATGCCGCCCTCGTGGCCCATGCCTGTCCCCCGGGACCAGTCGACCCGTCACATCAGTCGAAGACTGCGAGCACTCATGCGTCAAACGATCACACCCGTACCTCCGGGTTCCCGTGCCCGGCCGCCCTGGGCCGTCGCCTCCGTTCTCGGCCCCCAGTGGGCCCGGTCCGTGCTGACGGACCGGGCCAGGACGGTCATCGGTACCCGTGCCGAACTGCTCGACACCGACCCGGCGGCCCGTGTGGCACCGCACCCCGGCGTCCGGGTCCTGATCACCGGCTGGGGCACCGAGCCCCTGACGGCCGACGTGCTCGACCGGTTCCCCTCACTCGAACTGGTCCTGCACGCCGCGGGCACCGTCCACGGCATCGTCACCGACGACGTCTGGGAACGCGGCATCCGGGTCTGCACGGCGGCCTCCGCCAACGCGGTCGCCGTCGCCGACTTCACACTGGCCCAGATCCACCTCTCGGTGAAGAACATGTGGCGGCTCAGCCTGCGCGCCCGCGCGGTGCGAGGTCCCGTGCCCCGGGCGGGGATACGGGGCCTGGACGGGGCGACGGTGGGGCTGCTCGGGCTCGGTCACATCGGCCGGCTGGTCGCCCGCCGGCTGGCCGGCCACGACCTGCGGGTGCTCGCCCACGACCCGTACGCGGACGCCCGGCACGCCGACGAACTCGGTCTGCGCCTGGCCGGCATCGAGACGGTCGTCGCCTCCAGCGACGTACTGAGCCTGCACGCGCCGCTGAACGACAGCACCCGGCACATGCTGCCGGAGCCGTTGCTGGACCTGATGCCGCGGGACGCCACGCTGATCAACACCGCCCGGGGCGCCCTCATCGACCAGGACGGGCTCACCCGTTTCCTCACCCGCCGGGACGACGTCTTCGCCCTCCTCGACGTCACCGAGCCCGAGGAACTCCCCCCGGGCCACCCCCTCTTCCACCTCCCCAACGTGCTCGTCTCGCCGCACATCGCGGGCAGCCTCGGCTCCGAGGTGGCCCGGCTCGGCGACCTCGTCGCCGCGGAACTGGTCCGGTTCGCCGACGGGGACGCGCTCCGGCACGAACTCACCCAGGACGTGCTCGCCCGCACCGCCTGACCCCGGAAACCCGACCTCCCTTCCTTCTCACCCTCCTCGCAGGAGACGTCATGAACACATCCCACCGCCCGGGGACCGCCGCACTCGTCGGCGGCCTGGCCCTGGTGCTCACCCTGGCCGGCTGTTCCGGATCCGGCGACGACGGAGTGTCGTCCGACGGCACCGTCACCATCACCGTCGGGGACCGCCCCGGCAAGGACCAGGCCGCCGCCCGCGCCGTGTACGACCGGCGGGTCGAAGCCTTCGAGAAGGCCAACCCCACCATCGACCTCAAGCCGGTGGAGAAGGTCTGGGACGCCCAGACCTTCCAGGCGAACGTCGCCGGCGGCACCCTGCCGGACGTCCTCAAGGTCCCCTTCACCGAGATCCAGTCACTCATCGGCCGCCGTCAGGTCGCCGACATCACCGACCAGCTGGAGAAGTCGGGACTCGGCGGCAAACTCAACCCGCAGACCCTGAAGGTCGCCCAGAAGTCCGGCCGCAGCTACGGGGTGCCGGTCCTGCCGTACGCGGTCGGCATGCTCTACAACCGCGAGCTGTTCACCGAGGCCGGGCTCGACCCCGACCGGCCGCCCACCACCTGGGACGAGGTCAGGACCGCCGCCAAGGCCATCGCGCGCAAGACCGGCAAGGCCGGGTACGCGCAGATGACCACGGAGAACAACGGCGGCTGGATGCTCACCGCCCAGAGCTACAGCCGGGGCGGCTCCATCGAGTCCGCGGACGGCTCCAAGGCGGTCTTCGACGACGCCGCCATGCGCGACACCCTCACCACCCTCCAGCGGATGCGCTGGCAGGACCGGTCGATGGGCAGCAACTTCCTCTACAACATGAACGACATCGCCAAGGACTTCGCCGCCGGAAAGATCGGCATGTTCCTCTCGGTGCCCTCCGCCGCCTACCAGGCCGCCGTGATCAACTACAAGTATCCGGCGAAGAGCCTCGGCATCGCGGCCGTCCCGCAGGGACCGGGACACACCAATGAGGTGCTGTCCGGCGGCTCCGTGGAGATCGTCAGCCCCCGGGCGAGCGACGCGCAGAAGGCCGCGGCCGTCAAGTGGATCCAGTACTCCGACCTCGGCCGCTACACCGACAAGGAGACCGCCGTCACGGACGCGGCCGCCTCGGCGAAGGACGGCGCGCCCGTCGGCATACCCCGCCTGAGCCCGATCGAGCCGAAGGCGTTCAAGGAGTACGAGAGCTGGATCGCCGACCACGTCAACGTCCCCGTCGACAACTTCGCCGGTTACGCCGCCTCGCTCGACACCGTGAAGCTCAAGACGGAACCGGTCAACAACGCCCAGGAGGTCTACGGCGTTCTCGACACCGTCCTGCAGAAGGTCCTCACCCGCCGGGACACCGACGTGACCGACGTGCTCGCCGACGCCGTGGCGACCGTGGACACCAAGCTCGCCCGAGCCCGGCGATGACGCTCTCCGCCGAGGACGTGCGCCGGTCCCCGCAGCCACGGCGCTCCGACACTCCCCAGGACGCACGGCGGCACGGCCCGAAGACGGCCGCCCGGCGGCTGCTGCCCCGCCGGCCCCGCAAGGAGGACATCGGCACCGCCCTGTTCGCCCTCCCCCTCGTCCTGGTGTTCCTCTACTTCTCCTGGGGCCCGATCGTCCGCGGGCTCGTGATGAGCTTCCAGCGGACCGACTTCGTGTCCGGGAGCACCTGGGTCGGCTGGGAGAACTTCAGCTACGTCCTCGACGACCCGCTGCTGCCGACCGCGATCGGCAACACTCTCTGGTACGGCCTGCTCTGCCTGGTGTTCGGCTTCCCGCTGCCGGTGTTCCTCGCCGTCGTGATCTCCGAGGTCCGCCGCCGCAAGGGGCTGTACAGCGCGCTCGCCTATCTGCCGGTCATGTTCCCGCCCGTCGTGGCCATCCTGCTGTGGAAGGTGTTCTACGCCCCCTCGGGCGACGGACTGTTCAACACCGCGCTCGGCTGGTTCGGCATCGACCCGGTGAGCTGGCTGAACTCCGCGTCCAGCGCGATGCCGGCCCTGGTACTGGAGGCCACCTGGGCCAACGCCGGCACAAACGTCATCATCTACCTCGCCGCGCTGACCGGCGTCAGGACCGACCTGTACGAGGCGGCCGAACTGGACGGCGCCGGGATCTGGCGCCGGGTCTGGCACATCACCCTGCCGCAGATCCGGGGCATCACGGTGGTCCTCGTCCTGCTCCAGGTCATCGGCACCGCCCAGGTCTTCACCGAGCCGTACCTGTTCACCAACGGCGGGCCCGACAACTCCACCACCACGATCCTGCTGCTGATCTACAACTACGCCTTCATCAACGGGGACTACGGCGCGGCGACCGCCCTGAGCCTGCTGCTCGCCTGCGTCCTGTGCGTCTTCGCCGCGGTCTACCAACTGGCCACCCGGAAGCTGGGACAGAGCACATGACCACCATCGAGAAGAAGGAGCCGGCGGGCCGGGGGACCGAGCACGAACGCGCGCTCGTCTCCGACGCCGACCTGAACAGGCCGATGGTCCGGGTGACCATGCGGATCACCCAGGCCCTGGTCCTGGCCGGCCTGGTCGTCGCCGGCGCCGGACCCATGCTGTGGCTGTTCAAGGCGGCCACCTCCGACACCCAGGACACCCTGCAGCGGCCGTTCGCGCTGTGGCCGTCCGGCCTGCGCACGGGCAACCTGTACGACGCGTGGAGCAGGCTCGGCGTCGGCGACGCCCTGGGCAACACCGTGGTCGTCGCCGTCGGTTCGTGGGCGTCCACCCTGTTCGTCTGCGTCACCGGGGCGTACGTCCTGTCCGTGCTGCGGCCCCGGTGGGGAGGGCTGCTGTCGGGACTGGTGCTGGCCACCCTCTTCATCCCGAGCGTGGTCTCCCTCGTACCGATGTACCTCACCGTGCTCCACCTGCCGGTGACCGGCGGAAGCCTGCAGAACTCCTTCTTCGCCGTCTGGCTGCCCGCCGCCGCGAACGCCTTCAACGTCGTGGTCGTCAAACGGTTCTTCGACGCCCTGCCCCGTGAGCTGTTCGAGGCGGCGCGCACCGACGGGGCGGGACGCGTCCGCATCCTGTGGTCCGTCGTCCTGCCCTTGTCCCGGCCCATCCTCGGGGTGGTGTCCCTGCTGACCGTGGTGGCCTCGTGGAAGGAGTTCCTCTGGCCACTGCTGGTCCTCACCGACCCCGCGAAACAGCCCCTGTCGGTCGCCATTCCCCGGGCCGCGGAGACCGCCGACGTCTCGCTCCTGATGGCCGCGCTGTTCATCGCCGTCGTCATCCCCGTCACGGTCTTCCTGATCTTCCAGAAGCAGTTCCTGCGAGGCGTCGGCCTGGCCGGCGGCCTCAAGGGATGACACCCCGGTTGCCCCCTCCGACCCGCGAAGGAAGCCACCCCATGACCCATGACCGTCCCGCCCCCGCCGGACTGCCCCGCCGCAACGTCGTACTCGCCGGTCTGTTCGGAGCCGTCGGCAGCCAGCTCGTCCTGATCCCCGGTACGGCCGCCCCCGCGCGCGCCGCCGACGTGTCCCTGCCGGGGGACGGATACACCCTGTCCGCCACCGGCTCCACCGTCACCGTCACCGACGCCGCCGGCACAGCCAGGCTCGCCCTGGGCGGCTACCGGGCCGGCTCGGTGAGCACCGGCAGCGGCACCGCCGTGCTCGGTCAGGCCACCGACGGCACCCCCGCGATCGTCATGACGTACGCGCCGGCCGGCGACGGCACGACCGTCACCGGCACCTTCGTGCCGCGCGGCCGGCGCCTGGAGGTCGTCTTCGACATCAGGTCGACGACGCTCACCTCGTACAGCAACGGCATGATGCGCCGCCAGGTGCTGCCCTCCTCGGTCGTCGAGACCGCCCACACCACCGCCTACTGGACCCGTGACGCACGCGGCGGCGCCCCCTACCAGGCACCCGGCTGGGCCGTGTACGACGAGTCGTTCGGGGATCTGTCGATCGCCGTCTGCGCCAAGGGCAGCAACACCGCGTGGCGCGACTCCTCGGCGCTCCACCTGCCCGCGACCGAGACCGCCACCGGCTCCAAGACCTTCCGGGCGACCGCCTACATAGCCGTCGGGGCGCCCGCCGAACCGCAGCTCGCCGCCGCCCTCGCCGTGGGCGCCACCTTCGGCGCCAAGCTGAGCAGCGACCGGCGGTTCAACATCTGGACCTCCGCCTCACAGCCCCTGACCCTGCGCGCCGCCGTCATCAACGGGCGGGGGCGCCGTGCCCTGGCCATCGACTGGGAGGTGCGGGACTTCGACGGAAAGGTCGTCGGCCGGCGCGGCGTGCGGCCGACGGTGGACGCCGGAGCCGTCGCCGAGGACGCGATCAGCTTCTCCGTGCCCGGCCGGGGCGTCTACTTCGCGTCGCTCACCGTCACCTCGGGCAGCGACACGCTCATCGCCCGCACCAACGCCGCCGTCCTGCCCCCGCACACCTACACCGAAGGCGACTCCAGTCAGTTCGGCAGCGCGGCCGACTACCTCGAAGGCGGTGCGGAGGAACGCGAACTCCTGCGGCGCCTCGGCGTGCGCTGGTCGAGACATCCGCAGTTCACCGCCGAGGAACAGCGCACCTACGGCATCCGGCAGAACCGGCTGCGGACGCCCGCGTCCCTGACCCAGTTCGACGGCGACCCCGAGGGGCTGCGGCAGTACATCGACAGCGAGCTGGACGCGGCGGAGAGCAACAACGCCGTGTACTACGAGATCGCCAACGAGTGGAACCTGAAGGGCGGCGTGCTCACCGGCACCGGGGCCGCCGACTACGTCACCAAGTGGGTCGCGCCGTTCGCGAAGCGCATCGCCGAGCGCGGCAGCCCGGTCAAGCTGATGTCCGTCGCGCTCGCCGGAATGGACACCGTGTACGCGCAGGCGATGTTCGACGCGGGCCTGGCCCAGTACATCCACGCCTTCTCCCTCCACCCCGGACGGGGCAACTTCACCGCCGACTACGGTCCCGAGGGCACCGGCACCCCGGGCAGCACCGGCAACTACTGGAACTTCTACGGCTCGGTGCGCGCGGCCCAGGAGCTGCTGGCCGCCAACCCCCGCCCCGACGGCAAGCGCATCGAACTCTGGCTGACCGAGACGTACGCCTGCACCCAGCCCAACGTCTGGTGGCACGAGGGCTACCGGCAGGCCGCCGAGAACGTGCTGCTCAGCCATCTGCTGGCCAAGGCGGAGGGGGTGCGCGCGGCGCTCTGGTACCAGGTCTACGACGGCGTCAAGGCCAACCCGGAGGGCGCCGCCCAGGGCAACCCCGAGTACCACTACGGGCTGATGCTGCGCGACCGCAGCCCCAAGCCGTCGGCACTCGCCCTCGCGGCCGCCGCCGAGGCCCTCGACGGCGCGTCCTTCCGCAGCCAGCTGGAGCTCGCCGACGACGTGCACGCCTTGCTCTTCGACACGCCGCGCGGCCCCCTGTGCGCCCTGTGGTCGCGGGCGGACGGCTATGTCCTGAACGCCGACCACGCCGCCGACACCAGCTTCTACCCCACCCCGGAGCCGTGGGTGGACCTCTGGCCCACCAAGAAGACCCTCACCCTGGCCACCACCGGCGACACCGTCACCCGTACGGACTGCCTGGGCCGCACCACCACGCTCCCGGCCACCGGCCGCAAGGTGACGGTCACCCTCGACGGCGCGGTGCGCCTGTTCCACGGCCTCGACGCGGCGGCCCTGACCCGGCTCGCGCGATCCGGGCGCTGACCCGGCACCGTCCACCCCACCGAACCCGACAAGGAGCCCCCAGGGTGGCCCATTTCGACCTGCCACTGGACGAGCTGCGCGGCTACCGGCCCGCGCTGGCGGAACCGGACGACTTCGACGCGTTCTGGCGGCGGACGTCCGAGGAGACGCGCAGACATCCGCTGGACGCCCGCTTCCGCCCGCTCGACCTGCCGCTGAGCGCCGTCCAAGCGTACGACGTCACGTTCTCGGGTCACGGCGGCCACCCGGTCAAGGCCTGGCTGCTCCTGCCGGCGCACGTCCAGGGGCCGCTGCCCGCCGTGGTCGAGTACATCGGCTACAACGGCGGGCGGGGCCTCGCCCACCAGCACCTGCGCTGGGCCGCCGCCGGCCACGCCCACCTGGTGATGGACAACCGCGGCCAGGGCAGCGGCGCCTTCTCCCCCGGGCACACCCCGGACCCGGAGGGCAGCGGCCCGGCCCAACCCGGCCAGCTGACCCGGGGGATCGAAGACCCGCGCACGTACTACTACCGGCGGCTGTTCGCGGACGCCGTGCGCGCCGTGGAGGCCGTCCGCTCGCACCCCCGTGTGGACGCCGCCAGGGTCGCCGTGACCGGGGTCAGCCAGGGCGGCGGGATCGCCCTGGCCGTCGCCGGGCTCGTCGACGGCCTGACCGCCGTCGCCGCCGACGTGCCGTTCCTGTGCGCCTTTCCCCGGGGCGTCACCCTCGCCGACCAGGGACCCTACCGGGAGATCGCCCGCTATCTCGGTGCCCACCGGGACCGCGCCGAACGGGTCTTCACCACGCTCTCCTACTTCGACGCCGTCCACTTCGCCGCCCGGGCGACGGCGCCGGCCCTGTTCTCGGTGGCCCTGGAGGACCGGACCTGTCCGCCGTCCACGGTGTTCGCCGCCCACAACGCCTACGCGGGCCGGGACCGGACCATCCAGGTCTACCCCTTCAACGACCACGAGGGCGGCGGCCCCTTCCAGACGGAGGCCCAGCTGCGCTGGCTGCCGGCCCGGACCGCCGCACACCAGGAGCAGACCCATGCGCACTGAACACGTCAGCCACGACATCACCGTGATCGGCGGCGGACTGGCCGGAGTGTGCGCGGCCGTGGCCGCGGCCCGGCTCGGCCGGCGCGTGGCGCTGGTGCACAACCGGCCGGTGCTGGGCGGCAACTCCAGCAGCGAGGTGCGCGTGTGGGTGTGCGGTGCCACCGCGCACGGTGTCCAGCGGTACGCCCGGGAGACCGGGATCATGGGGGAGCTGTACACCGAGAACCAGTTCCGCAACCCCGAGGGCAATCCCTACTACTGGGACCAGGTCGTCCTCGACGCGGTGCTGGCCGAACCGCTCATCGACCTGTACCTGAACACCGACGTGCGCGAGGTGGCGGCGCACGGTCCCGACGACGCGCGCACGGTGCAGTCCGTCACCGGCTGGACCCAGGGATCGGAGCGGCACATCACCTTCACGGCGCGGCAGTTCCTCGACTGCACGGGCGACGGCCTGGTCGGGTACCTGGCGGGGGCCGCCCACCGCATCGGCCGCGAGGGCCGCTCGGAGCACGGCGAGCCGTGGGCGCCCGAGGAGGGCGACGGCGAACTGCTGGGTTCCACGATCCTGTTCCACACCAAGGACGCGGGCCGGCCCGTGAAGTTCGTGCCACCCTCCTACGCCAAGGACCTGACACAGACGCCGATCCTGCGCAACCGCGTGCTGCGCACCGGGGACAACGGCTGCGACTACTGGTGGATCGAGTGGGGCGGCGAGCTGGACACCGTCCACGACAACGAGCGCATCCGCGACGAACTCCAGTCCGTGATCATGGGGATCTGGGACCACATCAAGAACTCCGGCCGGTTCGAGGCCGACACCCTCACCCTGGAATGGGTCGGCTCGCTGCCCGGCAAACGCGAGTACCGCCGCTTCGTGGGCGACCACACCCTGACCCAGCAGGACATCCTGGAGCAGCGGCAGTTCGAGGACCGGGTCGCCTTCGGCGGCTGGTCCGTCGACCTGCACCCCGTCGCGGGGATGTACGCCGAGGGCCCCGGAGCACGCCAGCGGTATGCCGACGGCATCTTCCACATCCCGCTGCGCTGCCTGTACTCCGTCAACGTCGACAACCTCCTGTTCGCCGGCCGCAACATCTCCGCCACCCACATCGCCTTCGGCGCCACCCGGGTCATGGCCACCTGCGCCACCCTCGGCGAGGCCGCGGGGACCGCCGCCGCCCTGTGCGTCCGCGACGGCATCACCCCCCGACTCCTCGCCCGCCGGCGGCCCGGCCTGCTCACCCAGACGCTGCTGCGCCAGGACGCCTCCGTCATCGGAGTGCGCAACACCGACGAGGCCGATCTCGCCCGCGCGGCCACCGTCACCGCCTCCTCCACCCTCACCCGGCCGGCGGCCGGACCGGACGGTGAGCCCTACCCCCTGACCAGGGACGTGGGACTGCTGCTGCCCGTGGACCCGGCCCTCGATTCCGTACAGCTCCTGGTCTCCGCGGAGCACGCGTCCGACCTGACGGTGGAGCTGTGGGGCACGGGACTGCCGGAGAACGCCGTCCCCGTCGAGCGGCTGCTCACCACCACCGTGCGGGTGCCCGCCGGGGGGCCGGACTGGGTCACGGCACGGCTCGGCCACCGGCCGGCCGCCCCGGAGAACGTGATCGTCGTCGTCCGTGCCGCGCCCGGCGTCGCGCTCCGGCTCACCGACGAACGCGTCCCCGGCGTCCTGGCCCTGCGGCGCAGGGCGGACGGGGACCCGGCGGTCGATCACGACATCCCCGAGGAGGAAGGCCAGCGCGTGCTGGAATGGCAGGCGCGCGGGCTGCGCCGCCGGTCCTTCTGCTTCGGGATGACGCCGGACAGCCGGGCACTCGCTCCCGAGAAGACCGTGGGGGGCTACCAGCGCCCTTACGGAGGGCCGCAGATGTGGTCCTCGACCGCCCTCGCCGACCCGGACCGCGCCGAGCAGTGGCTGCGGCTGGACTGGGAGACCCCGCAGGACCTGCGGTCGGTGCGGCTCGTCTTCGACGACGACGTGGACGAGTACCTCAACAACCTCCACCGGCACCGCACGCCGTACGAGGTCATGCCGGAACTGGTGCGCCACTACCGTCTGCAGGCGCTGGACGCGCGGGACGTCTGGCGGACCGTGGTCACCGAGCGGGACAACCGCCGCCGCCACCGCGTCCATCGCTTCGACGGGGACGGCCTGCGCGGTGTCCGTGCCCTGCGGCTACGGGTCGACGCCACCCACGGCGCACGGCACGCCCGGGTGGTCGCCGTGCGCGCGTACTGAGCGCCTCGGCACCGGCCTCGTCAGAAGGCCGCCCGGAAGATCAGGAACATCGTCACCGTCGCGTTCGCGGACGACATCACGGACGCGGCGGTGCCCGCCGCCGCGGCCCACGCCGCCAGGCCCACCGAGGTGAAGACCGACGGGCGGCGGCGCGCCACCGGGGCGGGCCCGAGCAGGGCCGCCACCCGGCGCGGCACCGGGCCCGGCGCGGCGAGGCCGGCCAGGGTGGCGACCGGGGTACCGCGGGAGACGAGGGCCGCCTTGCCGATGGCGGTGGCCACCGCCCGGCGGCTGCCGGTGACCCGGGCGGCCTCCTCGTCGGCCCAGCGCTCGGCGGTGTACGCCACCGCCGTGCGCAGCGGTCTCAGGAACGGGTTGGCCAGCGCGGCGAGCCGGACCGCGAGCAGGAAGCGGTGGTGCCGGCCGGTCAGGTGGGCCCGTTCGTGGGCGAACAGGGCCCGGCGCTCGGCGGGTTCGAGCCGTTCCAGCAGGGCGGTGGTGACGACCACCCGGTCGCGCCGGCCGCCGGGCAGCGCGTAGGCGTAGGGAACGTCGTCCGGCAGGACGGCCACCGAGGTGCCGGGGAGTCCGGCCAGCGCCTCGTGGGCGCGGCGGCGCACCCGGCCGTGCCGCCACAGCGCACGCGCGCAGGTCACGACGACGGCGCACAGCGCGGGGATGGCCGCCTTGCCGGCCACCTCGTCGAAGGGGACGGCGGCCCGCACCTCCGGGTCGGACCAGCCGTCGGGCAGCGGGTTGCCGGGGAGCTGGGCGGTGCCGACCACCATCACCAGCCCCAGGCAGACCGTGCTGCACAGCGCCATCACCGCGGCCACGGCGGTCAGCAGCCGGGTCGCGGTCCGGGGGTGCAGATGCTGTTCGGCCAGGCGGGCGACCGGCCATGCCGTCAGCGGCAGGACCAGCGGGAGAAAGACGAAGAGCCCCATGAGGCGTCAGTCTTCCCCTTCGTCGCGGGACTGCCCCAGCAAGTCGCGCAGCAGCCGCTCGTCGTCGGGGTCGAGGCCGGTGACGAAGCTGGCCAGGACGGCCTCGCGGTCGCTCTCCCCGTCCAGGACCTTGCGCATCTTGCGGGCGGCCAGGCCCGCCTGGTCCGCCGCGGGGGTCCAGGCGAAGGAGCGGCCGGCCCGTTCCCGGGTGACCGCGCCCTTGTCCAGCAGCCGGGTCAGGATGGTGATGACGGTCGTGTAGGCGAGGCCGCCGCCCAGGCGCTCCTGCACCCAGCCGGCCGTCGCCGGGCCGTCCGCCTCGGCCAGCGCCGACAGCACCAGCGCCTCCAGTTCGCCCTGCCCCCTGCGGGGACGCGGGTGATCCGCCACGGTCCGTCTCCCTTCCGCCGCCGTCCGTTTCCCGAGGCGCCATCGTATAGACGCCGCGGCGGGGCGCGTTCCGTTCCCCCTCCGGACATCGTCCCGTCACCGGGAGAACGTCCGGCCGACCCCCTGCGCCACCAAGATCACAGAACGTTCCGTGTTGTCATGTCTCCGACCTACGAGGAGTACCGGTGAGGCACCCCTTCGGACGGCTGGCCGTCTCCGTCCTGACCGCGGCCGCCGTCGTCCTTCCGGCCGGCCCGGCTGTCGCGCGGCACGGCCGGGCCGCGGCCCTGCCGACCGTACACCCCCGCGCCGAGACGGCCCCGCTGAGCGACGACGAGGCCGGCGGCAACGCCGACGCGGACGACCCCGCGATCTGGCGGAACGCGGCCGACCCGGACCGCAGTCTGGTCGTCGCCACGGCCAAGGAGGGCGGGCTGCGGGTCTACGACCTCGACGCGCGGCTGGTGCAGTCGATCGCGGCGCCGGCCGGTCCGACGCCCGAGGACGCGCCCGGCCGCTTCAACAACGTGGACCTGGTGCACGGCGTGAAGCTGGGCACCGGCCGCGCCGACCTCGCGGTCACCACCGACCGCGGCAACGACCGCCTGCGGATCTACCGTATCGACCCCTCCTCCCCCGCCGGTCCGCTGACGGACGTCACCGACCCGGCCGCAGCCCCGGTGTTCTCCGCCGGCCAGGCCGAGATCAACGAGGAGCGCACGGCGTACGGCCTGGCCACCTGGACCGACCGCTCGACCGGCCGCTCCTACGCCCTGGTCAGCCGCCGCGAGCGCACCACCCTCGCCCTGCTGGAGCTGACCCCCACCGCCTCCGGCACCGTCGGCTACCGCGAGGTGCGCACCCTCGACCTGCCGTCCTCCTTCCGCCTGCCCGACGGCACCTCCTGGTCGCCGTGCGCGGAACCGGACGAACTCCCCCAGGTCGAGGGCATGGTCGTCGACCCGGCCGACGGCGTCCTGTACGCCGGTCAGGAGGACGTCGGCATCTGGCGGCTGCGCGGCGACCTCACCGGCACGCCCCGGCTGCTGGACAAGGTGCGGGAGTACGGGGTGCCGGGCACGTACGACGAGAGCACCGAGGAGTGCGTCGCGGGCGCCGACCCCGGCTACGGCGGCACCCGGATCTCCGCCGACGTCGAGGGGCTGACGCTGCTCCAGGAGGACGACGGCGACGGCTACCTGTTCGCCTCCAGCCAGGGCGACGACTCCTTCGCCGCGTACGACCGCGAGACCGGCGACGGCAACGAGTACGAGGGCGGCTTCCGGGTCACCGCCGCCTCGGCCGCGCTGGACGGCTCCGAGGAGTGCGACGGGGCGGCGGTGCTCGACCAGCCGCTCGGGTCGCGCTACCCGCAGGGGCTGCTCGTCGTGCAGGACGGCCATGACGCCCCCGGGGACGGCGAGACGGCCGTCACCAACTTCAAGTTCGTCGACCTCGGGGACGTGAAGGACGCCCTCGACGACTGACGGCTGCCGTCGGGCGCGTGACAGGTGCCGTCAGGCGCAGCAGGAGTGCCGGTCGAGGCGGCAGAAGCAGGACGCCTCGACCGGCACGTCCGCCAGCGCGGTCGCCGTCCGCAGTTGCTGGGCCACGATCCGGGCCTCGCCGTCCTTGCCGAGCCGCACCAGGCACTCGTGCAGTCCGTGCAGCGCCCAGACGTTGCCGGGGTGCTGGAGGGCGCGCGGCAGGGTGTCGTCCAGGCCCAGGTCGGCCCGGTACACCGCCTCGGCCTCCGCCACCCGCCCCTGTTCCAGGAGCAGGGCGCCGTACGCGTGCCGGGTGGGCTGCATCCAGCCCCACGGCTCGTCGTACGGGAGGCCGTCGTCCAGTTCGACGGAGCGCCGGAGGGCCGCGAAGGCGGCGTCGCGGTCGCCCTTGCGGTACTCCAGTTCGCCGTCGAGCATCGCGGAGGCGATGGCGAGGAGGTCGGCGCAGGTGTTGTTGAACAGGGTGCGGGTGGCGGGCACGCGCGCGCGGGCCTCCTGGAACAGCTCCCGCTCGCGCTCCGCCTCGGTGACGCGGCCGGTGGCGGAGAGGGCCACCCCGCGCGCGTAGCGCAGCATCGCGGTCGTCACGCAGTACAGCCGCGGGTCGGCGGGCAGCGGCAGGGCGAGGATGTCCGCCCAGCGGCCGAACCGGATCAGTACGTGCGCGCGCAGGGCGAGGAAGCCCTCCAGCCAGTCGGCCATCGGCGGGCTCTCCACCCGCAGCAGCTCCTCCGGGATGGACGCCTCCAGGCGGTCCACGGTCTCCAGGGCGTCCTGGAAGCGGCCGAGGAACATCGCGCCGTAGACCTTGAAGTGGTGGTCGTGCGACCGGTAGAGGGTGTAGAAGTTCGTCGATCCGGCCCGGGCCCGGTACTTCTCGTCGGCGGCGATCGCCGCGGTGTTGTCCGAGATCACGCGCCGGTAGTCGCCGCACAGGACCTCCAGGTGCGAGGGCATGTGCAGCAGGTGCCCGGCGTCGGGGACCAGGTGGCGCAGCCGGTCGGCGACGGTCAGGGCCGCCTCGGGGGTGGGGGACATCTCCATCAGGTGGACGTAGAAGTGCGCGACGCCCGGGTGGTCGCGGCCGGCCTCGGTGGCGAGGGCGCGGTCGAGGACCGCCTTGGCCTCCAGGGTGCGGGCCCCCTCGGCCGGGCGGCCGGTGCGCAGGTCCCACAGCCGCCACGGCGTCAGGTTCATCAGCGCGTCGGCACAGAGGGCGGCGACGTCCAGGTCGTCGGGGGCGAGTTCGTGGACGGCGTACATCGCGTCGGCGTACGGCGGGTTCCACACCGCGCAGTCCTCGACGGCCTCGGCCCTCGGGTAGCGGGCGCGCAGGGCGCCGATCAGCGCCTGCTCGACGGGGGTGGCCGCGCCGGCCTTCGCGTGGGCGCGCTCCACGGCGGCGTGGGTCCGCTCGACCGTCAGCGCCAGCTCCCGGTCGTCGAACGCCTCCCAGGGCTTGTTGTAGTTGGGCCCGAGCGCGTAGGCGATGCCCCAGTGCGCCATGGCGCAGTCCGGGTCGGCCGCCGCGGCGGCCTCGAAGCAGGCGACGGCCTCCTCGTGGTGGAAGGCGTACGTCCACACCAGGCCCCGGTCGAACCAGGTCTGGGCCTCGCGGGACGTCGTCGTCACGGGCCGGCCGTGGGTTCCCAGGTCGTAGTAGTCGTCCATGCTGGACGTATAGCGCACGGCACGGGCGGGACCGCGGTGTTCCGGCACAAGTGCGCCGCATCGTGTACGGCCCCGCCCGCCGGGCACCGGGCTCAGGTGAAGTTCACGTCACTGCACAGGAAGTACGTCTGGTCCATGTGCGACGCCTGCCAGATCGTGTACACGACGTGCCGGCCGCTCAGGCCCGAGGTGCTGACCGGGATGTCGTAGGTGTTGGCGGGGGCGTACTTTCCGGTCTGGGCGACGAGTTGGAGGCTGCTCCAGGTCAGGGGCTGGGTGGCGGGGTCGAAGCCCTGCTTGGTGACGTAGACGAGGAAGTAGTCCGCGCCGTGGCTGGCCTGGTCGTACAGGTGGACGGTGAAGTCGTCGGTCGCGATGTCCGTGGTCTTCCAGGCGCCCACCGCGTCCAGGGCGTTGTACCGGCCGCCCTCGGTCCGGCCGCCGCTGCACAGCTGTCCGTCGGGGACGACCGCCTGGAAGTTCCCGGCGGAGCCGTTGCGGTACAGGCCGTTCCAGTTCCACATGGCGTTGGGGTCGGCCTGCCACGCCTGCCAGCACATGGGGTCCTGCTCGGCCATGTCGGGGTTCTGGAAGTCGCTGCCCCAGCGCAGCCAGCAGCCGTAGTTGCGGGAGGCGGGGTCGACGACGGAGCCGTGCGCGACGGCGGTGCCGCTCCAGGGGATCAGGGCGAGCAGGGCGGCGGCGAACGCGCTGAGGGCGAGCGTCAGGACGCGGCGCCGCCCGCTCCGCGACACGATTTCCATGTCGGGCTCATGACAAGTCATGATCTCCTTCTTCCGGGTGGGGGGACCGATGGAGGGGGTGCGGGAGCGCCCGTGTGGGAGCGCTCCCAATGTGCTCCTGACGCACAGGTTGCGCCCTGCGAAACACGGCCGCAACATTCCTTTGCGCCAGTTCCGGCGACGCGTTGGCGTGTTCGACGCGCGTGTTCGACAGGGCGCGGTCCAGACGCCCTCAGGGGCGCAGGATCAGCCGGATCGGGTCACCTTCCTTCGTCTCCAGCCGCGCGACCGCCTCGGCGGCCTCGGCCAGCGGCAGTACGCCGCTGATGGACTCGGAGAAGTCCAGCCGGCCGCCCTCGATCAGCCGCAGCAACTGCGGCAGCGCCACCGGCATGTCGGAGCCGTAGTGACCGAGGATGCGCTGCTGGAGGTAGCTGAAGCGGGTGCCGTCGGTGACGGTGAGCGGCTTGTCCGTCAGCCCCGCCAGGACGAGGCGGCCCTTGGGTGCGAGGACGGAGACGGCCTGCTCGCGCACGGCGGGCACGCCCGCGAAGTCGAAGGCGGCGGCGATCCCGGCCCCGCCGGTCGCCTTGCCGACGGCCTCGCGCAGGCCGGGGTCGGCGGAGTCGAGGGCGAGGTCGGCACCGGCGGCGAGGGCGCGGGCGCGGGCGACGGGGTTGGGGTCGACGGCGATCACCGGGCAGGCGCCGACGGCCCGGAGCAACCGCACGGCGTGCACGCCGAGCCCGCCGGCCCCCCAGACGCCGACCGCCTCGGCGGGCCGGACCGCGCCGGTCTCGGTGATCGCGCCCCACGGCGTGGACACCGCGTCGGGGATGATCGCGCCCTGGTCGAAGGGGATGGCGTCGGGCAGCAGGGTCAGCGCGTCCGCGGCGGACAGGGCGTACTCGGCCCAGCCGCCGTCGTAGTCGACACCCCTGGTGTACGTGACGCCGTCGCGGACCTCACCCGCGTACAGGACCACGCGCTGCCCGGGCGTCCAGGCGGTGACGCCCTCGCCGGCCTCTGCGATCGTGCCGGACACCTCGTGGCCGAGGGTCACGGTGTCGCCCCGGAGGAACAGCGGGGTGAGCGTGCCGTCGATGAGATGGACGTCGGAGAGGCAGACCCCGGCCGCCTCCACCTTGACCAGCACCTCACCCGGACCGGGCTGGGGGCGGGGCACCTCCTCCAGCCGCAGGGTGCGGCTCGGGACATGCAGACGGGCGGCGAGCATCCGCGCCATGACAGGACCTCCTCGGTACGGCGGCGACCCCACGCGTATCGCAGGTCGTCTTGCGTTGACCGTACACCCAACGCAAGCCGAGTTGCTTTAGGCTGGAGCGATGACCGCGCCGAAGGACTCCCCCGTTTCCGCCGCCCCGCCGTTGCGCCGACGGGGGGAGCCGGTGCGGCAGGCGGTGCTGGCCGCCGCGGTGGACCTGTTGTCGAGCGAGGGCCTGGCGGGGGCGACGGTCGCCGCCGTCGCCCGTGCGGCCGGGGTGCACGAGACGTCGGTCTACCGCCGCTGGAAGACCCGCGAGAACCTGATCCTCGACGCACTGACCGAGGGCCTGGACTCCGCCCTGCCGATCCCCGACACCGGGCGGCTGCGGGACGACCTGCTGGCCTTCTTCACCCAGTTGGCCCGGCTGCTCGCCACCCCGCAGGGGCAGGCCCTGCTGCGGCTGAGCGTCGAGCGCGACGACACGCTGGACGACCGGCGCGGCCCGTACTGGCGGGACCGGCTGGACCGCGCGGTGGTGATGGTCCGGCGTGGTGCCGAGCGCGGTGAGCTGGCCCCCGGCACCGATGCCGGTCTGCTGATCGAGGCGGTGAGCGGGCCGCTGTTCGTACGGGCGCTGCTCAGCGGGGCGCCGCTGGACGAGGGGCTGGTGGCGGGGCTGGTGGAGCTGGCGCTGGACGGGGCGCTGCCTCGCTGAGGGGCGTCCGGCCGCACAGGGCCGACGCCCGCTCCGCACTCCCGCTCAGGGACGCCCGGCACGCTGAGGGATGCCCGGTTCAGACACGCGCCGGTACCGCCCGCTCCGGGTCCCAGCCCTCGCGGGGCACGGCGGCCAGCAGGAGCCGCGTGTACGCGTGCGCCGGATCGGTGAGGACCCGGGGTGTGGGTCCCTGCTCCACGACGCTCCCCCGGCGCATGACCAGTACCTCGTCGGTGATGTGCTGGACGACGGCCAGGTCGTGGCTGACGAAGACCAGGGCGACGCCCGTGTCCCGGCGGACGGTGTCGAGGAGTTGGAGGATCTGCGCCTGGATCGACACGTCCAGGGCGGCCACCGCCTCGTCCAGGACGAGGACGCGCGGCTCGACGGCGAGCGCCCGTGCGATGGCGAGCCGCTGCCGCTGGCCGCCGGAGAGCCGCCGGGGCCGGGCGCCGGCCTCCCGCTCCCCGAGGCCGACGCGTTCCAGGAGGTGCGCCGCGAGGGACTCGTCCCGGCCGTGCAGGCGCAGGGTGGTGCGCAGGCACTGGGCGGCGGTGAGGCGCGGGTCGAGGGAGACGTACGGGTCCTGGAACACCATCTGGACCTCGCGGGCCCGGGCCAGCCGGGCCGTCTTGCGGCGGGGAACGCCGGGTGACCTGGGGCGGCCGTCCACGGTGATCGTGCCGGCGTCGGGCCGGACCAGGCCGACCAGCATCCGGGCGACGGTCGTCTTGCCGGAACCAGACTCCCCGACGATGCCGAGGGAGCCGCCGGGCGCGACGGTGAACGTCACGTCGTCGGCTGCGGTGAGCCGGCCGCGCCCGGGGAGGGGGTAGGTCTTGCGCAGCCCGGCGACGGCGAGGGCATCGGTGGTCACGGGATCCTCCTGGACACGGCGTCGGTCATGGCGGCCGGGACACGACGGCAGGCGGCCACTCCCCCGTCGGGCAGTTCCACGGCCTCCGGGCGCCAGGTCTCGCAGGCAGGCTCGGCGCCCGGGCAGCGGGACACGAACGGGCAGCCGGGGAAGGCGTCGCCCAGGGACGGGGGCCGGCCCGGGATGGGCGCGAGCGGGCGGGCGGTGTCGCCGAGGGCCGGTGAGCAGTCCAGCAGGCCACGGGTGTAGGGATGGGCGGGGGCGCCGAAGAACGCCTTCGCCGTCCGTTCCTCCACGACGCGTCCGGCGTACATCACGTACACGCGGTCGCAGTAGGCCGCCGCGAGGTGCAGGTCGTGGGTGATGAACAGCAGCCCGGCGCCCTGTTCGGCGCGCAGGGAGCGCAGCAGGGCGAGGATCTCCGCCTGCGTGGTGACATCGAGGGCGCTGGTCGCCTCGTCGGCGAGCAGCAGCCGGGGGCGGGCGGCGAGCGCGCCGGCGATGACGACGCGTTGGAGCATTCCGCCGGAGAACTCGTGCGGGCGCTGCCGCAGCCGTCGTTCCGGGTCGGACAAGCCGACAGCCGCCAGGAGTTCCACCGCCCGGGCCCGGTCGGCGCCGCGTTCGCGCAGGAAGTCACCGACGCGGCGGACGGGGTTGAGGGCGGCGCGCGGGTCCTGGTGGATCATCGCGACGGTACGGGCGCGGTGGCGGCGCAGGTCCTCGCCGGTGAGGGCGAGGACGTCGGCGTCGTCGACGCGGACCGTGCCGGTGGCGGTGGCCGCGCCGGGGAGCAGGCCGAGGGCGGCCTTGGCGGTGGTGGACTTGCCGGAGCCGGACTCGCCGACCAGGCCGACGACCTCGCCCGCGGCCACGCGCAGGGTGACGTCGTCGAGGACGGGCCGGGCGGTGCCGGGCAGCCGGACCGTGAGACGGTCGAGGGTGAGCAGCATCAGGCGGCCTGCCTTCCGAGCCGGTCGGCGGCCCGGACGCCGACCACGTTGAAGGAGACGACGACCAGGGCGATGGCCGTGCCGGGCACCAGGGCGGGCAGCAGCGCGCCCTGGACGACGGCGGCCTGTCCCTCCTGGACCATCAGCCCCCAGTCGGAGCTGGGCGGCTGGGCGCCGAAGCCGAGGTAGGAGAGGGTGGCCAGGGACATCAGGGCCTCGCCGAAGAGGACGACCAGGTAGCCGACGACCGCGCGGGCGAGGTTGGGCACCAGGTGCGCGGCGCAGATCCGGGCGCCGCCCATGCCCTGGACGCGGTAGGCGTCCACGTACGGCTTGCGGGACTCGGCGAGGGCGAGGGAGCGGGTGTACTTGGCGACCGTCGGTGTGTACGCCAGGCCGAGGGCGAGGACGGACGTGGTCATGCCGGTGCCGAAGACGGCGATGATCAGGACGGTGAACAGCAGGCCCGGGAAGGCGTACATGACGTCCGTCAGCCGGGAGACCAGGGCATCGGTCCAGCCGCCGCGCCAGGCGGCCAGCACCCCGAGGGTGACCCCGAGGAGCGCGGCCAGGGCGAGCAGCAGCACGGGCGCGACGAGGCTGGAGCGGGCGCCGTACAGGACCCGGGAGAGCAGGTCCTGTCCCGAGGAGTCGGTGCCGAGGAGGTGGTCGCCGCCGGTCCCGGCGAGGGAGGCGGACAGGTCGATGGCGTCGGGGGCGTAGGGCGCGAGCCAGGGGGCCAGGAGGGCGGCGAGCACCACCAGGACGAGGAGCCCGGCGGCCACGGTCACGCCGAGGGGGCGGCGGTCGCGTACCCGGACGGGGGTGAGGGTGAGCGCGGTCATGCGGTGCGGGCCTCCTGTTTCACACGCGGGTCGAGGAGGGGGTGGAGCACGTCGACCAGGGTGGTGACGGCGATGTATCCGGCGACCATCAGCAGCAGCACGGCCTGTGCGACGGGGAAGTCGTGGGTGTTGATGGCGCCCACCAGCAGCGAGCCGATGCCGCTGATGCCGAACGCGGTCTCCACGACCACGGTTCCGGCGAGCATGCCCGCCATGACCAGACCGCACATGGTGATGATCGGCCCGAGGGCGTTGCGCAGCACGTGCCGGCGGACGATGTCCCGTTCCGGCAGGCCCGAGGCGCGGGCGGCCTCGACGTGGTCGGAGGCGGCGGCCTGTGCCATCGCCTGCCGGGTGACCCGGCTGATGATCGCCAGCGCGCCGAGCGCCAACGACAGGGCGGGCAGTGTGAGATGACGCAGCGTGCCGCCGAGTCCCGTCCCGCCGCCGGTCACCGGGAACCAGCCGAGCTGTACGCCGAACAGCGACACCAGCGCGATCGCGGCGACGAACGACGGCACGGACGCGGCCAGCGTGGTGGCGCCGACGACCGCCGAGTCCACCCACGTCGACTGCCGTACGGCGGCCAGGACTCCGGCACCGACACCGAGGACGACGAAGAGCACGGTGGCGTAGGCGACGAGTTGGAGAGTGGTGCCGAGGCGGGCGGTGATCAGGTCGGCGACCTGGTCGCCGTACTTGAAGGAGCGGCCGAGGTCGAAATGGAGGCAGTCGCCGAGCCAGCGGCCGTACTGGACGACGAGTGGTTCGTCCAGGTGGTACTGGGCCCGGACGGTGGCCAGGCGCTCGGGGGTGAGCCTGTCCCGGCCGCCGGCGAGGAAGACGGCGGGGTCGCCGGGGGCGGCGTGGACCGCGGCGAAGACGACGAAGGAGGCGGCGAGCAGCGTGGCCAGGAATCCGGCCAGGCGCCGCGCGATGCGGACGGCCATGGCGTTCTCAGCCCTTCTTCGCGCCGAGGTCGGCGGCCCACGGGTAGTAGAGGTACGCCTGGGAGGCGGGGGCGCCGGTCAGCTTGTCGCTGAGGACGAGGGCGGTGGGCACCTGGGCGACCGGTATCCACACGGCGGCCTCGGTGAAGCGCCGCTGCACGTCGACGGCGAGGGCGGCGCGTTCGGTGTCGTCGAGGGTGGACAGGGCCTGGTGGACCTTCTGGTCGTAGGCGGCGTCCTCGAAGCCGACCCAGTTGTTGGAGGAGCCGGAGAGGCCGTTGTCGTAGAAGCCCATGGGGTCGGACTTGGAGATGTACCAGTCGCCGGCCAGGACGTCGATGCCGGCGCGGGCCTGCGGGTCGCTGTAGAACTCCTCGAACTGGGCGGTCGGTACGGTCTTGACGGCGGCCTCGATCCCGATGCGCTGCAAGGCGGCGCGTACGGCGTTGGCGACGACCGTGCGCCCCTGGCCGGCGTCGGTGCCGATCACGACCGGGCCGGTGGGGGCGCCGGCCTCCTTGACGAGCCGCTTGGCCTCGGCGAGGTCGTCGGCGTCGGGCGAGGCGGGGGCGAGGGCGTCCAGCTTCTTCTGGGCGGCGGCGAAGGTGTCCTCGGCGTAGCCCCAGGAACCGGAGCCGACCGGGGTGGCCCAGGGCTCGACCAGACCGCCGTAGCCGGACTTGGCTATGCCCGCGCGGTCCAGGGAGAGCGACAGGGCGCGGCGGACGCGGGGGTCCGTCAGGCCGCCTCGGTCGGTGGGAATGAGGTCGAGGGTGGCGGTGGACGGGCCGTAGTACTGGTC
>NZ_JAGGOO010000044.1 GCF_018614415.1 Streptomyces sp. ISL-12 | reverse complement strand
GTGTGGGTGTGTGTGGGGGGGTGCGGGCCGGTGGGCGAGCCGGTTGGGGGCCGGTGCGGGGGTGCTCGTACGGCCGGGCAGGTGCCGGTGTCCGCTCGCTGGGCGCAGGCCGGGCGGTGGGATCGCCCACCCTGGGGAGGACCGGGAGACGCCCGTACTCCATCGGCAGTATGACCCAAAGAGTGCTCAGGGCTGACGACGGGACGGGCCGCGCACGGCAAGGTGGCTGGTATGAAAGCCGACTGTTCGCCGCGCCGGGCCGGGCCGACCGGGCCGGGCCGTCGCCTCACGCAGAGGAGCGGCCGATGAGCGCCCTCGCGTTGTCCGTGGTGCTGTCGCTCGTGTCCGCCGTCGCCTACGCGGGCGGGGCCATCGTCCAGGAGCAGGTCGCGCTGTCCTCCCCCGGCCGGCAGTACGCGCCGCTGCGCCGGCCCACCTGGTGGGCGGCGGTCGCGTTGAACGGCCTGGGCGGACTGCTGCACGTGGCGGCCCTCGCCTACGGCCCGCTCAGCCTGGTGCAGCCGCTGGGCGCGCTGACCATCGTCTTCGCCCTGCCCATGGCGGCGCTGTTCGTGCGGCGCCCGGCCGGTGCGACGGCCTGGCGGGGCGCGATGATGGCGACGGTGGGTCTGGCGGGCCTGCTGGCGCTGGTCGGCTCGGCGGACTCGCGGTCGCTGGACACCGCGCAGCGGACGGTGGTGGCCCTGGTGACCGCCGGGGTGGTCGTGGCGCTGATGGCCGCCGCCCGGGCCGCCCACCGGCACCCGATGGCGCGCAGCATGCTGCTGGCGACCGCGTCCGGCGTCGCCTTCGGCATGTCGTCGGTGTTCACCAAGACGGTCGCGGTCGACTGGACCGGTGGCGTGTCCACGGCCGATCTGCCGTCCCTGGCCGTGATCGGCGTACTGGCCACGGCCGGCATGCTGCTGTCCCAGGCGTCCTACCGGGGCGCGGGCCTGGCCGCCCCGCTGGCCACGCTGACGGTGGTGAACCCGGTGGCGGCCGCGGCGGTCGGCATCACGATGTTCGGCGAGACCTTCCGGTACGGCGCGACCGGCACCGTGCTCGCCCTGGGCTGCGGAGTGGTGGCCGCGGGCGGCCTGATCCTGCTGACGACGGAGCGGATCGCGCTCACGGAACGGCGGGCGTCGGCAGCCGGCGGGGCGGCGCCGTCCACCGGTGAGGTGCCGGCGCAGGGTACGCCGTCGTCCGGACGCGCGGCGCGCGAGGGTACTGCCCTGACCGGTGCGAAAGCCTCGCCGGCGGCCCAGGACCAGGTCCACGCGAAGGACCAGGCGCGGGAACGGGTACGGGAACAGGACCGGAACCGGGGACCGGCGCGGGACCGGAAGCAGGGGCAGGACCGTGAGCAGGTCGCCCTGCCCGCCCCGGCGCCGTCCCCGGCCGCGGAGACCGCGCCGGCGGAGGAGACGTACACGGACGACGGGATACGCGAGGCGGCCGGAACCGCAGCCGCGGTTCCGGCCCTGGCCCACTCCTGCGGCTACGGCGTCTTCGCCGACCTCCCCTGCACCCTGTCGGCCGTACCGGGCCGGCACGGAGTCAGATGCTGACCCCGCCGGCCCGCAGATAGGCCACCGGGTCGACGTCCGTGCCGAAGCCGGGCCCGGTCCGCACCTCGAAGTGGAGGTGCGGGCCCGTGCTGTTGCCGGTGGACCCGGAACGGCCGATGCGCTGGCCCGCGCCTACGCTCTGCCCGTCCTTCACGGAGATCGCGGACAGGTGCGCGTACTGGCTGTACCGGCCGTCGGCGTGCCGGACGACCACCTGGTAGCCGAAGGAGCCCTCCCAGCCGGCGCTGACCACCTGGCCCGCGGCGACCGACTTGACCGACGTACCGGTGGGCACGGGGAAGTCGACGCCGGTGTGGTAGCCCTGCGACCAGGAGGAACCCGTCTGGTGGTACGGCGTGCCGGTGGCGGCGTCGACGGGGGCCACCAGGAAGTGCCCGGTGGTCGCCTTGTTCGCGCCGCGCTCCGAGGAGGACTTCTTCTTCGGCTTGACCGTCGCGGTCTTGCGCTCGGCTTTGCGCTCGGTCTTGCTCTCGGCCTTGCTCCCGGACGCCTTACCGGTCAGCGTCAGCCGCTGGCCCGGCAGTATCATGTCGGGGTCTTTTCCGACCTCGCTGCGGTTGGCGTCGTAGAGCTTCTGCCAGCCGCCCCGCACCCGCTGGGCGTCCGCGATACCGGACAGCGTGTCACCGGAGATGACGGTGTACATCTGGGACCGCCCGGCACGGGACTGCGGAGTGCTCTGCGGCCGCACGTCCACCGCGGCGCTCTTCTCGCCGCTCTTCTTGCCGCTTTTCCCGTCGCTCTTCTTACCGCTGCTCTTCTGCTTCTGCCGCTCGCTCTCGGCGTCCTTCTCGGCGCCGCCGGCCGGGTGGATGTCGGGTGCGTCGCCGCCGCGTGTCAGCCCGGCCCGGGCCGAGCAGACCGGCCAGGCACCGGGGCCCTGCCCGTCCAGCACCTTCTCCGCCACGGCGATCTGCTGGTCCCGGGTGGCCAGATCCGCGCGCGGCGCGTACCGCGTGCCGCCGAACGCCTCCCACGTGGACTGGGTGAACTGAAGTCCGCCGTAGAAGCCGTTGCCGGTGTTGATGTCCCAGTTGCCGGTGGACTCGCAGGCGGCCACCTTCTCCCAGGTGTCCAGGTCGGCCGCGTGCACGGTGCCGGTGCCGATGAGCGGGAGCGCTATCCCGGCCCCACCCGCGGTGACGGTCAGTGAGGCGCGGTTGATCCTGTTCGGCTGATACCGGCGGTGCCGACCGCGTACGGCCATGGAGATCCCCCTCGACACGGAGTCAGGAGCAACGAAGACGAGCATTGAGAACCGGCCATGACGATACGGCCCCCGGTCGCACCGCGAGGCGGAATGGCGTGGAACCGGCGGTTGTTGGCCGGATGAGGCACGTGTCCGATGAGCCGTCGGCCCCCTCCCGTGCGTACCGGTGTGTGCGTCGGTCGCGGAGGTGCGGCCGGCATGCCGGCACGTCAGGATGGTCGGGCAGCGGCCGTAGGCTGACGGGCACGACCGGCACCACCGGCACTCGGGTCACTAGGAGCCAACGTAATGAGCACTACAGCGCAGATCGGCGTCACGGGTCTCGCGGTCATGGGCCGCAACCTCGCCCGCAACTTCGCCCGCAACGGTTACACCGTCGCCCTGCACAACCGGACGGCGTCGAAGACGCACGCGCTGGTGGAGGAGTTCGGGAGCGAGGGCGACTTCGTCGCCACCGAGACCGCCAAGGAGTTCGTGGCGGCGCTGGAACGGCCGCGGCGTCTGGTGATCATGGTGAAGGCCGGTGATCCGACCGACGCGGTGATCCAGGAGTTCGCCCCGCTCCTGGAGCCGGGCGACATGATCATCGACGGCGGCAACGCGCACTTCGCGGACACCCGGCGCCGCGAGCGCGAGCTGCGCGAGCAGGGCATCCACTTCGTCGGCATGGGCGTCTCGGGCGGGGAGGAGGGCGCGCTCAACGGCCCCAGCATCATGCCCGGCGGCCCCTCCGAGTCGTATGACTCCCTGGGCCCGATGCTGGAGAAGATCTCGGCGAAGGCGGCGGACGGCGCCCCCTGCGTGACGCACGTCGGTCCGGACGGCGCCGGGCACTTCGTCAAGATGGTGCACAACGGCATCGAGTACGCCGACATGCAGCTGATCGGCGAGGCGTACCAGCTGCTGCGCGACGTCGCCGGCTACTCCCCCGCGCGGATCGCGGAGATCTTCCGCACCTGGAACACCGGCCGGCTCGACTCGTACCTGATCGAGATCACCGCCGAGGTGCTCTCGCACGTGGACGCGGCGACGGGCGAGCCGTTCGTGGACGTGGTGGTCGACCAGGCGGAGCAGAAGGGCACCGGCCGCTGGACGGTCCAGATCGCCCTGGACCTCGGCGTTCCGGTCTCGGGCATCGCGGAGGCGGTCTTCGCCCGCTCGCTGTCCGGTCACGCGGCGCTGCGGGCGGCGTCCCGCGGGCTGGCGGGCCCGAAGCCGTCGCCGCTGCCGGAGTCGGAGGCGGCGGCCTTCGCCGACCGGGTGGAGCAGGCCCTGTACGCGTCGAAGATCGTGTCGTACACGCAGGGCTTCCACGAGATCGCCGCGGGCAGCGAGGAGTACGGCTGGGACATCGACCTGGGCGCGGTCTCGGCGCTGTGGCGGGGCGGCTGCATCATCCGCGCGGCCTTCCTGGACCGCATCCGCGCCGCGTACGACGCCCGGCCGGACCTGCCGAGCCTGCTGTCGGACGAGACGTTCGCACGGGAGATCGCCGAGGCGCAGGACGACTGGCGGGAGGTGCTGGTCGCCGCGACCCGGCAGGGAGTGCCGACCCCCGGCTTCGCCGCCGCCCTCGCCTACTACGACGCCCTGCGCGCCGAGCGCCTGCCCGCCGCCCTCACCCAGGGGCAGCGGGACTTCTTCGGCGCGCACACCTACCGGCGCACCGACCGGGACGGCTCGTTCCACACGCTGTGGGGCGGGGACCGGTCGGAGGTGGCCGGCTAGGTCGTGTCACCGGGGCCGCGGGCCGTCGGCGTGCCGTCCGCGTGCGGCGTCAGCTCAGCGGCGGTCCCGGCTCCGGGTTCGGTACGGGTTCCGGTCCCGGCGGGATCGGCGACGGTGAGGGCTCCGGCGGGCCGGGGTGCGGGGGCGGCGGGGTGGGCTGCGGGCCGGGGCCCGGAGGCGGGGGCGCCGGCTGCGGTCCCGGGCTCGGAGGCTGCGGGGCCGGCCCAGGTCCTGGCACCGGGCCGGGGCCTGGACCGGGCGGCGGCTCGGGTGGCGGGACCGGGTCCGGATACGGCTGCGGCGGCTCGGGGTCCGGGCCCGGCGTCGGCCCCGGCGGGACGGGGTCCGGATACGGGTTCGTCATGGCGGGTGTCCTCCGGCCAGTAGGTCTGCGTCGGCTCTGGACTACTCCCCCGCCTACCCGAGTGCCGCTCCGCCACTCACTCCCCCGTATGAACGGGAAGGCCCAGGTGGGCCCGGTGCGCGCGAAGACGCGGTCGGGCCCCCCTCAGAACCGTCCGGGGTGCGCCTTCAGCCAGTCCTTCGCCGCGCGCAGCAGCTCCGGGCCGGCCGCCGGGGCCTCGTCGGGGTGCCGCTCGGCCCACTTGACGACGTACGGGCACAGCGGGGCGACGGTGACGCCCTCGCGCTGTGCGAGGGCGTACAGCTCACGGGCGAGCGAGCCCGCGATGCCCTTCCCCTCATGGGCCGGCTCGACGATGGTGTGCACCGGGACCAGGGCGCGGCCGGGAGCGTCGAGCACGAAGTACTCGATCCGGCCGACGACCTCGCCGTCGGCCACCGCCTCCAGGCGGCCCGCCGCCCGGTCGTCACGGATCTCGATGTCGCTCACGGCCACGCTCCCTGTCCTCGGTCCTCGCCGCGCCCGCCGCGTCAGGCCGACACGGCCTGCGGGCTGCGCTCCTGGTCCGAGCCCGGTACCGGCTCGGACGGGTCCGCGCCCAGGGCGACGACGCGGTTGTCGCGGTCCACGTGCACGACCCGCGGCTTCAGCGCCCGCGCCTCGGCGTCGGTGACCTGAGCGTAACTGATGATGATCACGAGATCGCCGGGGTGCACGAGATGAGCGGCGGCCCCGTTGATCCCGATCACACCGGAGCCGCGCTCACCCTCGATGACGTAGGTCTCCAGCCGGGCACCGTTGGTGATGTCGACGATGTGCACCAGCTCACCGGGCAGCAGATCGGCGGCGTCCAGCAGATCGGCGTCGATGGTGACCGATCCGACGTAGTGCAGGTCGGCCTGGGTGACGGTGGCGCGGTGGATCTTGGACTTGAATAGAGTACGCAGCACTTTGGACTCCTGTTTGACGGCTCCCTGCTTGCTTTGTGCAGGTCAAGGGCAGTCTCGACTGTACACCGGGACCCGCCGGTCGAGGATTGTGAGGAACATCGCTCCGCTCGGGCGAGACGGCTTCCCGCCAGGGCTTTTGCGCCGCACCGGCGCCTGATCGGGCAACCCTCCGGGAAAAGCCCGGCGACTCATGCTGACCGGATCCTGACTTACCTGGTGAGCCTTCAAAGATGCGGGAGACCACTCTGCACACGGACGACGCGGGGTGCCGTGCGCGTCGGTGAGGAAGTGATGCTTCGAGCCTGGCCGTGCACGGTCAACCGGACTCGGGCCGACTTTTGTGCTGCTTCGACCTCGCTTGGCCTGCACGTGCGAGGCGTCAACGGTGACGCGGGAGAAGTCCAGGCGGTCCGCCGCCCGCAGCCGGTCCAGGAGCACCCGCTGGAGTTCCTCCCATACCCCGGCCTCCTGCCACTCGGCCAGCCGCCGCCAGCAGGTAGGCCCGGAACCGAACCCCAACTCCTGCGGCAGGTACTCCCACTGGATCCCGGTGGAGAGGACGAACAGCACACCCTGCAGCGTCTTGCGGTCATCGATCCGCTTGTGCCCCGGATACCGGAACCGCCGCTCATGCTTCGGCAGCAGCGGCTCGGCGACCGCCCACAGCTCGTCACTGATCTCCCACGGCTTGCGCCGTGCCACGGACCACCCCCACAAGGACGGAATCACTTCCACTTCCACCCTGCCCCAGGAAGATCATTCCGAAAGGACCCCTTAGCCTCGTGTTGATCGCTAGACGGTTACCGCGACGCTCCCGCGAGGATGTCGGCCAGAACGAAAATGCATTGGCCCGAGGTCATGGACACGGCCGAAACACGCCGTCATGGCCCTCATACTGGCGGTTCAGGAGATCCGCGCGTACGACCAGACGGCCGCCGGGAGTTCGCGCCGCAGCCTCCAGGTGACGGCCATGGGGCTGCTGCCGGTGTGGCTGGCGTACTCGGCCGGGCCGAGGAACGTCCAGGGCTGTGGGCTACCGATGTCGCTGGTCCTGTCCGGCCGGAGGAACAGCAGGACATCCGTGCCCATCTCGACGTGGTTCCGGTACCGCAACCCCGTGCGGGACGTCTCGGAGGTGTGGCTCGGGGATTCCCAGTGGAACAGGGTGGGGCTCAGCGCGTAGTCCTTCGCCCGCGTGATGAACAGCGCGTCGGTCCTCGTGGACTCGCACCACTTCACGCCTTGACGGAAATCGGTCGGCAACGGACCGCGGATTTCCACCTCATTCAATGCCGAGAGGATCTCTTCCCGGGTGTAGGAGGCGTGGACGGTCAGAGGGACGTCGCGCCTGCCGCCCACGGCGCGCAGGGGAATCGGGACACGCGTGGTGCATTCCAGGTTGTACGCCAGGACTTGGCGAAGTTCTGCCCGGAACGCGTGTTGTCGGCGCAGGGCCGCGAAACCCTCGTCGTAGCTGGTGAAACCGTCACGCGTGATGCCGCCAAGCGGCCAGAGCTGGAAGAAGAGCATGCGGGCGTACGCCCGGTCCCGCTCATCCAGATCGCCGTAGTGCGGGGCGTCGTCCTCGAGCATGCGTGTGTATGCCTGGACCCGCTCTGGGTCGTCCACGTGGAGGAAGGCACGGACCCGCGCCAGGAGTGCCTCCTCTCCGTCCGGAGGATCGCCCGGCAGCAGATGGGTGCGGCGCAACAGCCCGGTCCACGAGACGCTTCTGCCCTGGTAGAGTTCGGTGATTTCCCGCCCGCTCCTGCGCAGGTACCGCCCGAGTAACGGCTCCTCGTACTCGGCGACTTCGCGGGCCCGCTCGATGAAACTGGCCCCCAACTGCGCCCTGATGTGGTCGGCGAGACGCATCTTGGCCCCGTCGTCGAGAACGATGCTGCAGCCGGTCGGCAAGTGAGGGAAGTGTTCGATCTGATCCAGCAGTTGTCGGCGTGTCAGGCTCGTCATGGCGCGGAACTGGTTGTCGAGGCGAAACTCCTTGCGGTGGTACCCGATGAAGTCGAGCACAGTGAGCACCGCCTTGTCGGCGGTGCGGCGGAGGCCGACCGAGACCTGCTGAAGGAACCCCACGGTGCTCGACTTCGGGCGCAGCAGGAGCAGTGTGTCGACCTCGGGGATCGCGTGCTGCTCGTCGAGCAGGTCGACGCAGAAGACAGCCTGCAGTTCGCCAGCCCGGAGCGAGGAGAACACCGCCTGGCGCCTTGTGTGCGAAAGCCGCGAGGACAGGGCCACGGCGTCGAGGCCGGCACCGCGGAAGCACTGCGTCATGAATTCGGCATGTGCTACGGAGACGCAGAAGCCGACGGCCCGCATGGCCCTCGGGTCGGCAATCGTGTCCCGGACGGCTCGGAGGACCAGCCGTGCCCGTGCCCCGTCGGCGGAGAGCAGGCTGGACAGCGCGGCACCGTCGTACTCGCCCCGTCTCCAGTCCAGCGAGCGATAGTCGATGCCGTCGCCGAAACCGAAGTAGTGGAGAGGGGTGAGCTGATCGCTTTCCAGCGCATCCCGCAACCGCATCTCCGCGGCGATACGGCCGTCGAAGAACACGTCCTGAATATTCACGCCGTTCACGCGTTCGGGAGCCGCCGTCAGGCCGAGCAGCTCCAACGGCCTGAAGTGGTCCAGGATTCTCCGGTACGTCGGCGTGGCCGCCCCGCGGAACTCGTCGATGACGATCACGTCGAAGTGATCAGGCGCCAGTGCGCCCACGTGTCTCCCGAGTGACTGCACAGTGGCGAACACGTGGTTCCAGCCCGCGGGGACAGCCCCGCCGTACAGCGACTCTCCGAAGCCCGGGTGCAGCAGGACGTCTTCGTAGACCTGGCGCGCCTGGTCCAGCAGCTCGATGCGGTCTGCGACGAAGAGCAGCCGCAGGTCTCGCTGGTGCTTCTCGCGCAGACGCCGGTAGTCGAAGGCCGACATGTCCGTCTTGCCGGTGCCGGGGACGGCGACGAGGAGGTTGCGGTGCCGGTCGTGGATCTCACGCTCGGCGTCCAGCCGGTCGAGCATCTCGCGCTGCGCGCTGCTGGGCACGTACCGGGCAGGAGTCGGCTCGGCTGGCTCGGCCGGCTCGAGGCCGAGGAGACGGGCCGTCGCAGCGGCCGCCTGGGCTAGGGGCCGGAGTCCTGCGGGGAGATGTTCGCGGCTCTCGGGAGAGTGGAGGGCGGCGAGGATTCCCCGCGGGGCCTGGGGATGGGCGGCGAGGTGGTCGGTGAGGACGACGTGGGCGTCCCACGCCTGGTCGCGGCTCAGGAGTCCACGCAGATGCCCGGCCGCGGCGGGGTGGAAGCGGTACACGAGCTCCGCATCCTCCTGCCGGGCGGCCGTGAGCAGCCCGGCGGTGAGGAACTCGGCGATGTCGGCGACGGCCGCCTCGGGGACGAGGCGTTCGCGCAGCACGTCGAGGACGGGCAGGGTGAACGCCTCGAGCGAGGAAGCGGCGACGGCCAGCCGGACGGCGGGGGAACGCGGGTTGTCCGTGAAGGCCACCGCTGCCGCTGTGGCGCGTATGCCGGTGGCCGCATGGGTGTCGGGCCGAACGTCGGACGGGTGCGGAGCCCGGCTGCGGGAGGGCATGCTGCCAGAGGCCGGAACGAGGACGGCCGCGCAGCCGTGGGGGTCGGTACGCATCACGGTGCGTGCCCAGGAGAGCATCTGGCCGGGATCGAACTGCAGCACGGGCAACGCCTGCCAGGGATGCGTCCCTGGGGCGTCCTCGGGGAGGAGGCGGGGGCGTCGGTAGGCGAGGAGCCGTCCGGGGGACGCCGGGACGGGGGCGGTCGCCGTCGTCCGGGGCAGGTCGAGGCCGGAGCGTTGCCACAGACGCTTGGGCAGGGGATTGACGAGGGCCACGGGGGCGGTGAGTCCCCAGGTGTGGAGCGTCCGCCAGAGAATCTCCTCGCGCCAGGCGGGAGCCGCGCAGTCGGAGACGACGAGGAGCAGGCGATGGGCCGGTTGGCGGTGGAGGGCGTGGGACGGGTCCCTGGGCAGGGCGTGACCGCGATGGTCGCGGAGCAACGGGGCGGCCCCCGACGGATGCTCGAGATGCCATACCTGGATGCTGCGGAAGGCGGACAGTGTGCGCAGGACCTTCGTCAGGGCGCGCACGGTCTCGTCCCAGACCGCCATGGAGGTGCCGCGGTCCACGACCACGACGGCCTCCTGCCATGGCTCCGGCACCGGGACGAGCCGGGGGACGAGGACGCCAGTACGGGTGTAGTGATCGACGGTGGCGTCCAGGTCGAGCCCCTGCCGGGCCCGGGACGGCCGGGGGCGGCGCAGCGGGCGCAGGGCGCGGCCGATCTCGAGGGCGTTCGGCAGGGCGCGGTCGCGGCCCATACTCACGGGGCTGGCGGGGATCGAGGCGGCGGCGCTGTCGTCCTTCAGCCAGACCGAGGCCGCCGCCGTGGTGTCGGCCTTCCCGCCAACGGGCTCCGGGCCTGGCAGATCGGCGGGATCGTCGGACGGCGCTTCGGCGGGGACGGGCTCGTCCGCCGGTAGCTCCTCGGTGGCCGGGGGCGGACCGGCGGGGTGGTCGCCGGTGTCCTCGGCGCTCGACCGAACGGCGGCGAGGAGGAGTGCGTCCAGGGCCGACGCGACGTCCCACTCCTCGCCGTCGCCCTCGCCGATACCGCTCGGCCCGGGCAGGCCCAGGGCCGCGAGCAGCCGTGCGGCAGGCTGCTCAGGCACGCCCGAGCCCTTGGAGCAGCAGCTCCTGCAGCCTCGTCCGCTGGTCCTCGTCCGGGACGCGGTCGCCGCGCAGCAGATGGACGGCGCTCAGCAACTGGTCGACGGCGAGACTCTCGCCGCGGTTCAGCCGCTCGACGAAGGCGTTCACCAGCGTCCGCGTGGTGCCCTCCTCGACCTCATCCAGGTGGGCCTCGACGATGCCGGTGAGCGCCGGGACCGTGAGCGCGGGCATGTCGAAACGCACACAGCGACGCAGGAACGGTGCGGGGAAGTCGCGCTCGCCGTTGCTCGTGAGCACGATGACCGGGTACTCCACGCACTCCACCAGGCCGTTGTGAATCGTGTGCCGGACGCCCGGCTCGGCGGTGCGGACGGTGACCTGGCTCCTGGTGTGGCGGGCGAGCTCGGGAATCTCGAAGCGGCCGCGCTCCAGGACGTCGAGGAGGTCGCCGGGCAGGTCGAGGTCGCTCTTGTCGATCTCGTCGATCAGCAGGGCACGGGGGCGATCCCCGGGCAGCAGCGCGGTGCCGAGGGGACCGAGCTGGACGAAGTCGCCGATGTCGTCGCGCACCGCGCGTGCGGCACGGGCGGCCAGCGTGGCGGAGGCGGTGCGGCGCGCGGCCCGTCCGCTCACCGGGGCGGCCGGGCGGTCGACGGCACGGACGTTGTGGGCGTGGATGCGGCCCAGGGCGTCGTAGCGGTAGAGCGCGTCGGCGAGCGTGCTGCGAGAGGTGATGTGCCAGCGCAGCACGTTCCCAAGTCCCAGCTCGGCGGCGATCTGCTCGACGACGGTGGACTTGCCGGAGCCCGCCGGGCCGGTGAGCAGCAGGGGACGGCGCAGGTGGAGTGCGGCATTGACCGCGTCGACCAGGCCGGGGGCCGGCCGGTAGGTGCGCGCCGGGGACGGCGTCGGTCCGCCGTACGCCCCTGCGCCGTTCCTGCCCAGCTTCGCCCGCCACGGGGGCGGCGGGGGGAGCGTGGGCGGCTCCTCGGGGACGACTCCCGTACCGGTGTAGTACGGAGTCCAGTTCATGCTCGCTCCTTCGGCGTCAGGTCGTGCGGGGCGACGACCGCCCGGCCTGCGCGCCGTTGGCAGAAGGCCTGCCAGTGCGCGTCGTGCCAGGTCGTGCGGATGTCGGCCAGATGGCGGGGGCCGTCCCCGCCGAGGCTGTTGTCCAACCTCCCCTGGAAGGCGCGGACAAGGTGCTCCGGCAGCGCGTCCCAGTGCTCGGCGACCACGTCCCGCAGGGCTCGCGGGTCGGTGACGCCGAGGTGCCGGGGCCAGATCAGGGCCGGTGTGTGGATGAGGAGTTCCTCCAGCATCAGGCCGAAGTCGGTCTCCGGGAGGGTGCTCACTCCCCAGACGCAGCTGCCTGTGCGGCGGCGGCCGAGAAAGTCCTGCAGGGCTTCGAGGCTGCTGAGATCGTCGGGGGCGAGCCACGACGGGCCGGATTGGGCTCCGGTCTGCAACGCGGTCAGCAGCTGACTGCCGGTGTGCAGCAGATCGTCGAGTCGGACGCCGGGCGGCGGTGTCAGCAGGCCCGACCAGCGGGTGGTGACGTCGTAGTCCACGCCGAGCACGCGGCGGCCTCGTACCACCCGCCACTCCTCCGGCGGGGAGTCCAGCAGCAGGAAAGTCGGGACCGACACGTCGATCGCCGACAGCTGCGCGCCCGCCGCGCTCAGCCAGGACAGAGCCCAGCCGACCGCTTCGTCCAACGCGCACACCAGGGCGTCCCGGCTGGGCCCGCACGGGAACTCCGCGGTGTGGACCACGGCCGAGCCGAACAGCAGTGACGCGTCCACCCGGACGACGTCCGCCCCGCCGTCGTCGGCGAGCACGAGGACCAGGCGGGGTGTCGCCCGGGCCAGTTCTCGCAGCCGGCTGTTCAGCGAGGTCGTGACGCCCCACTGGGTGGCCCAGGTCGTCAGCCGCTCCGGGAGGACCTCGCCCGCACCGGTCAGATGGGCGAGGGCCGCGACGAAGTGCACCAGCATCCGGAGCCGGCGGTCGGGGGCGACGGGGGACGCGTCGAGCACGGCGTACTCGACCAGGTCTCGAAGGGACGAGCAGGGCACCTGGACCACTACGTCCAGCGGGAAGCCGCTGCGCGCCGCCGCCTTGCGGAGCAGGTCGTCGGTCAGGGCGGGGCCGAAGGTCTCCTCCAGGACCGTGAGGGTGGCCTCGCATGTGCGCAGGTCACGCTGGAACTCCAGCACCCGTCGGACGGCGGGCAGGCCCCGGCGCTCCTGCCCCAACCCGGCCAGCCAGTCGGCCAGTTGCTTCGCGCTGTCGATCGCGTCCGTGCCGTCCAGCGGGCGCAGCACTTTGCGCATCCTCGCATACGCCGTCGGGCCCAGGCCGCCGGCGGAACGGCCCGTGGCGGCCTGGACGTTGCGGGCCAGCCAGAGGGATCGTCCGGGCACGGGGGAGCCGTTGAAGGTACAGCCGCCGGGTTCTTGGACGGTGATGCGGTCGCGCAGTTCCTCGATCAGCCGGTCGTCGACCGTCAGGTACTCCCCCGCGTCCGCCACTCCCTTCTCCAGCAGTTCGGCGAGCCGGACACTCAGGCTCATGTCCCATGCGGGCAGATGGGCGGAGGCGGCGAAGAGCAAGGACAGGCGCAGGGCGCCCTGCTGGAGTCCGGCCGTCGCGGACTGTGCCCCCGGCAGCGCGGCGGCGGCATGGCAGGTGTCGACCACAGCCATCAGGCCGCTGAGGCCGGGCTCGTTGGCGACGGTGCCGAGCGCGGACGGCACGTCCAGCTGTCCGATCGCCGGGTCCTGCACGCTGCCCGAGGTGACGAAGTACAGCGGGCCGCCGCAGCCGCCCGAACCGTGGCCCAGCAGCGCCAGCACCAGCGGGCCGCCGTCGGCCTTCGCCCGGGCGAGCGCGGTCGCGAGGGCCGCCTCGACACGGGCCTTCCCCAGTGCGGTGCCGACGAGCAGGGAACCGGTGTCGCCCTCGCCCCGGTCGACGCAGGCGCCGATGTCCGGGTCGACCAGCACCCGGTGCAGCCTGTGTGCGGCCTCTTCCAGGCCAGGCAGTTCCTCCGCGCCGGTGCACTGGGCGGCGACCACCAGCACATGGCGGGGCGGTGTCGGTGGGGCGAGGGCCGTCACGGCAGCAGCGCCTCCACGATCGGCCCGGCCACCTCTGCGTGCTCCAGGTACTTGATGGCCGTGTGGGTCCACAGCCCGCCGGACCTCACGGGGGCGGTCTCGGCCTTCACGCCCCGGCTGCTCGGCGCGATCCAGTCCGCCAGCCGGGGGCGGCCGGCGATGACGTCGTCACGGTCCCAGAAGTTCAGCCACGCGCCCACGTTCTCCGGGCAGGACGGCGGCCGGGGCGTGAGGCGTTGGAGGACCACACCGCCGAGGGCGAGGGGGGAGCCGAGCGTCACCCACAGGGCGACTTGACCCTCGTACTCGTGCAGTGCCTCGTACGCCACGACGGTGCCGAGAGAGTGCGCGACGACGAGCGGGCGGCAAGGATCCCAGTCGTCCAGCACCCGGGCCCGGACGGCCGCGCCGAGGGCGGCCCTGGCACCCCGCCGGTTCAAGTAGCGCGCCACCTGGGCGAGGTGCAGCGCGAACGCCTGCCCGTTCAGCCACTGCGCTGTCTGCCGCAGGCCGGGAAGCTGGAGCAGGCTCGTGGTCACCCACACCAGTCGGCGTCCCAACTCCCCCGGCCCCTGGGCCCGGCTGCCGGAGGCGAGGGCGTCGAGATGATGCCGGGCCTGTCCGACGACCCGGGCCTCACGCGAGCCGGCCTCCGGCGGGAAACGCTCGGCGAGCTCCTCCACCATCGCGTCCAGCAGACCGGAGAGGAACTCCTCGTCCGGCGGATCCAGCTTCCCCTCGGCCCCTCCTCCTTGAGCACCGCGGGGAGTGAGCAGAGCGCTGTAGTCCGCGAACGTCGTGTCCGCGAGCCAGTCCTGAGTGAGCGCCGAGACCGATTCCGCGTGCCCAGCCTTGCGCGCACCGGTGGCCAGCGCCCGGAGCCATTGCCGCCGTTCGGTCTCCGCGTCGCGGAGTCCGCCGATGCCGTGCACGAACACGAGCTGCGGCTTCGCCGTCGCCACCACAGGCCTTCCCCCCACCTCGCTCTGCGCAGGCCATCTTGCCTTGTGCGGGGCCGGAGGCGGAACTCGGAGCACACTTGACGAGCAGGCGTCCGTGCCTTCGAACTGCGCAGCGCCACCCAGCGTCACGTGGTATGGCCCTTCTTCCAGCGATTGCAATCTGCGAAGGCTGGAGCGAAGTTCCACCAGACGTCTGCCCCGGTATCGGCGATGGGTTTCTCGTGGTCAATCGTGGTGGCCGCGGAACGACCGCAGTAGACACACAAGCCCCGATGCACAGTCAGGACCATGAGCCACTGCCAGGTCTTCTGCTTGCCTCGCTCGCCGCGACGGATCTCGTCCATCACGCCCCCTCCGTTGCTGCAGGCTGATCAACGGCGATCGCAGGAGGCGGCACTGACAATCGAAGGTCGAGCCGGACGTCGCCGGGCTGAGCGCACTGCGGGATATCGCTCGGCCGCCATGCAATTCCGTCGTGCAGGGCAGCCACCCACCGTGGACGGCTCCAGGTTGGAACCTGCTGGCTACACCGCATGCTCTCGCTGCAACGGCGGTAGAGGTGATGGACGCGATGACCGCCTCTCAGGCGTTCTCGTCATGGATCCGCGCACCCAGATCCTCCGCCCACCCCAGCGCCCACGCCTTGAGTTCGTCGATCTGCCGGGGGGCGAGCCCGTACGCGGTGTAGTCCTCATCCTCGTACCAGTCCGCGCCGATCAGCCGGTCCCGGAGGTCTTCGAGGCTGAAGTCGTCGTGGGCGCGACGGCGGCCCAGGGATTCGAGGTCGGCGGTGGAGCGGTGGCGGGAGGCAGCCTGGACGTCGATGAGGTCGCGGACGGTGCCGCGGTCGGCGAGGGCACGGACCTTGGTGCCGATCACGTCGTCGAGGGAAAGAACGGGGCCGTAGGGGGTCTGGGCTGGTGGAGCCCAGAACGCCTCCTTGAGGACGTCGACCTCGCACTCCTCGCCGGTGTCCGCATCGGTGACGAGGAACCGGCCGCTGAGCGGGTCGGTCTGGACGTGAGTGGTCCGCCATCCACGCGCGCTGAGGCCGGCTGTGAGTGAGGCGACGATCTCCTGCATCGGAGCGGAATTCTCGGTGGCGACGTCGAGGTCGCGGCTGAAGCGTTCGACCAGGCCGTGGGCCTGCACGGCGTATCCGCCGGTGAGGACCAGAGGGTAGGGGGAGCCGATGTCGAGGATGTCGGCGAGGAGACGCTCGTGGAGCGGGGTGAGCTTCACGCGGCGGTCGCGCTGGTCGTAGCGGTGCGGAGCAGCTCGGGGAAGGCGTCCTCCCAGACCTCGCGGATGTAGGGACTGATCAAGCGCCGCAGCACGGGCCACTGCTCGGTGAGCAGCCGGTGGTGCAGGAGGGCCACCAGGTCCTCACTCAGTCCTTCGGCGAGGACGGTCCGGTAGAGCGTCATGCGGGACTTCGGACGGTCCAGGCTGTAGCTCGTCCGCCCGGACCAGACGATGTGGAGCGGCAGGTCCACGTTGCCCTCGACGGGGCCAGCCAGCTCCTGCAAGCGCTCGGGCAGTCGGCTGCGGTAGCGGTCCCGCAGCACCTCGGCGCGGGCGGCGGTGATCGTCGTGTCCATGCATCCAGTATCGCTGCTCGGAGGCGGCGGCGTGGCGGATACGGGGCTACCCTGTCGTATGTACGGGTCGGGCGCCGCCCGCCCTTCCCTCGGACATCTCACCCAGTGGGTGCTTGGCGCATCATCGCCTGCCCGTGCAGCCCCCAGGCGGCGCGGCAACCGGCTGGCCTTCCGACCCGGGACCAGCCCCGCTCGCGGGCGCCGGTGATCATGATGCAACAGGTCACGCGGAGGGCCGCCGCAGTGGAGTCGGCTGCGGCTTCGGTCTCGGTGTCGGAAATGACGACGGTGTCGAAGCCGAGGCCCATGGCGCCAGCGCAGTGGACGAGAAGGACACCGAGCCGGCGAGGTCCCGGTAGCGGCAGGAGGGGGCAGGCGGCATCCACAAGGCACGCCGCTTCGGCTCCGAACGCAGCCCACTCGCTCCGGACCCATGCCGCGGACGAGCTGTCGAGGCACGCAGCCCACGTCTCGAACGGGAGTAAGGCATCTGTGTCCCGGTCCCCGTCATGGCAGCCACCAGGTCAGCAAGCTGGCACACTCCCGCGCCCGATGCTGACCGTTTGCTGACCCGATTGGAGCCATCAAGCCTCTGACCTGCAACAACACCTAAGTGCTAGATCTTGGACTTGAACATGGTGCGCAGCATCTCGGACTCCTGGAAGACGGCTCCCTGCCTGCTTTGTGCAGGTCAAGGGCGTTGTTCACTGTACACCGGCACTCCTCGGCCTCAAGGGTTCCCAGAGAACCGGTGACTTCGGCGACGAGTGTCTTGCGGCCCGGGCCGGCGCCGGTGCGTTTCAGGTCGTGGGAGTGGCCGTCTCCTCCGGCGGCGGGTCGTCCGTGACGCGGAAGCGGTTGATGGCCTCGATGTGCCGGGCCCGTGTCTCCTCGTCGCGTACGCCCAGGCCCTCCTCGGGGGCGAGGCAGAGCACGCCGACCTTGCCCTGGTGGAGGTTGCGGTGCACGTCGTACGCCGCCTGGCCGGTGTCTTCGAGGGCGTACACCTTGGAGAGGGTCGGGTGGATCCGGCCCTTGGCGATCAGCCGGTTGGCCTCCCACGCCTCGCGGTAGTTGGCGAAGTGCGAGCCGATGATGCGCTTCAGCGACATCCACAGGTACCGGTTGTCGTAGACGTGCTCGTAGCCGGACGTCGACGCGCAGGTGACGACGGTGCCCCCCTTGCGCGTGACGTACACACTGGCGCCGAAGGTCTCGCGGCCGGGGTGCTCGAAGACGATGTCGACGTCCTCGCCGCCGGTCAGCTCGCGGATGCGCCCGCCGAACCGTTTCCATTCCTTCGGGTCCTGGGTGTGGGCGTCCTGCCAGAAGCGGTAGTCCTCGGCGTCACGGTCGATGACGGCCTCGGCGCCCATCCTCCGGCATATCTCGGCCTTCTGCGGCGAGGAGACCACGCAGACCGGTGTGGCGCCGCCGGCGAGGACGAGTTGCGTGGCGTACGAGCCGAGGCCACCGCTCGCCCCCCAGACCAGGACGTTGTCACCCTGCTTCATCTGGGCGCCGTTGCGGGAGACCAGCTGGCGGTAGGCGGTGGAGTTGACCAGGCCGGGAGCGGCGGCCTCCTCCCAGCTCAGGTGCGCGGGCTTGGGCATGAGCTGGTTGGACTTCACCAGCGCGATCTCCGCCAGGCCGCCGAAGTTGGTCTCGAAGCCCCAGATGCGCTGCTCGGGGTCGAGCATGGTGTCGCCGTGGCCGTCGGCGGACTCCAGTTCCACACTGAGGCAGTGCGCGACGACCTCGTCGCCGGGCTTCCAGGCGTTGACGCCCGGACCGGTGCGCAGCACCACGCCCGCCAGGTCCGATCCCAGGACGTGGTAGGGCAGGTCGTGCCGGCGGGCCGACGCGCTGAGCCTGCCGTAGCGCTCCAGGAAGCGGAACGTCGGCAGCGGTTCGAAGACGGCCGACCACACGGTGTTGTAGTTGACCGAGGAGGCCATCACGGCCACCAGCGCCTCACCGGGGCCGGGCGACGGGGTCGGTACTTCCGCCAGATGGAGCGACTTCCGCGGGTCCTTGTCGGCCGAGTCCACCCCCTCGAAGAGGTCGGTCTCGTCCTTGCGGGTGACGATGCCGCGGAAGGAATCGGGAATCCGGACACCGGCCCAGTCCTGCCGGGTGACGTCCTCGGAAAGGAGCGCGCTGGTCATGTCTTCCACGTACCGCACCCTAAAGTGACGAGGTCAGCGCGGGAACCCCAGATTTTCGGGCCCCGTGCGGGGGTACCCCCCTTACATCGTCGTCGGGCCCTGCGCCGTGGGGTGAGGGGTGTCCGGGGGTACGGCCGTCGCGGCGTGCCCCGCGATCAGTGCGATGATCGGGGCCTGGTGCGCCGACAGGTAGAAGTGGCCGCCGTCGAAGACCCGGAGCGTGAACGGCCCTTCGGTGTGCTCGGCCCAGGCCCGCGCCTCGTCCGGCGTCACCTTGGGATCGTCGTCACCGATCAGGCACACCACCGGGCACCGCAGCTTCGGCCCCGGCTCGTACCGGTAGGTCTCGATGGCCCGGTAGTCGGCGCGGATCGCCGGCAGCACCATCCGCTGCACCTCCGGATCGGCGAGGAGTCCCGCGTCCGTGCCGTTCAGCCGGCGTATCTCCGCGAGGACGCCCTGGTCGTCCCGCAGGTGCACGGTCTCCACCCGGACGCGGGACGGTGCCCGCCGGGCGGAGACGAACAGGCCCGCCAGGACGATGCCGTGGTCGTTCTCCAGCCGGCGCGCGATCTCGAAACCGAGGGTCGCTCCGAGGCTGTGCCCGAAGAAGAGCAGTGGCCGGTCCGCCCAGGGCAGCAGTTCCGCCACCGCCTCGTCGGCCAGCTCGGCGATGCTGGTCGCACAGGGCTCGGCGCGCCGGTCCTGCCGGCCCGGGTACTGCAGGGCCAGGACGTCGACGGAGGGCGGCATCGCCGCCGAGACCGGGTGGTAGAAGGAGGCGGAGCCGCCGGCGTGGGGCAGGCAGACCAGCCGGACGTCACTGTCGGGACGGGGGTGGTAGCGGCGGATCCACGCACTGTTCCGCTCGGTCGGACCGGCCATGTCGCTGAGAAGTCCCTTCCACGGGCAACCACGGAGCACGCTGGGAACACTTGCGTACAGCGTCACAATCTGCGTCACAGTCTCCCTGTACGTGAGCGGCGTTCACACCCCTGTCACCCCCCTCAACCGGTCACCCGAGGTCGACCCACACCTTGCCGGACGCGGTGGCCGCCGCGGCGAACGCCTCGTCGACGTCGACCAGGGGGTAGCCGTCGCTGACCACCGCGCCCAGGGGGGACGATGACGGTGAGCGCAGCGCGCCGACGGTCCGGGCGAAGTCCCCGGGGTGGTCGTAGACCATGCTGCCGATGAGAGTGACCTGCCCGGCCACCAGGTCCCGGGGGGAGAGGCCGAGCGGCGCGGTGCTGAGGCCGATCAGTACGGCGGTGCCGTGCGGGGCGAGGCGCCGCAGCCCCTGCTCGACGGCTCCGGGGGCGCCGGAGGTCTCGAAGAGGTACGGGAACGTCCCACCGCCCGGTGGCGCCGGCAGCGCCCCCAGGGAACAAGCCCGTTCCAGGCGGGCCGCGTTGGGCTCCTGGACGTACACCGTCACCCCGTGCTCGACCAGTGCCCGGCACAGCAGCAGGCCCTGCGAGCCGGCACCGGTCACGAGGCAGGAGAGGCCGGGCGCGATGCCCGAGCGGCGCAGCGCCGCCCATGCCACGGTCGCCGGCTCCACGCAGACCAGATCCTCCAGCGGCACGTCGGGAGCGACCGGCCACACGAACTCCGCCGGCGCCACCGCGTACTCGCTCAGCAGCCCCGGCACGGTCAGCCCGACCGCGGCCCGGCCGGCACAGGCCGACGTCCGTCCCTCCCGGCACGGCGGGCACGCCAGACAGCAGTAGTCCGGCTCGATGACCACGTCCTGACCGATCGTCAGGCCCTCGACGCCGGCGCCGATCCCGGCCACGCGGCCGGCGCCCTCGTGGCCCAGGATCCACGGCCGGCGCGGCGGGGGCCGCCGTCCCGCGTACACCGCGAGGTCGGAGCCGCACAGGCCGGTGCCGCGCATCCTGATCAGTACCTCTCCGGTACCGCACACGGGGTCCGGCACGGAGGTCACGGACAGCACGCCGGGCTCCGTCAGCACGGCGGCCCTCAAAGGACCGCCCACTCGTCGCGGCGGCGGATCGTCGGCGGGCGCATGCGCGAAGCCTGCCACAGGTGATCAGCCCGGCGGTAGACCGCACCGATGCCCTTGCGCCATTTTCTTCCGGCGGACAAACGCCCCTTCCCAACAGCGGGTTCGGCCTGTGGACGGGCTCGCGGAACGCGTACGCTGTGACAGGCAATCAGGCATCGCGTGTACCGTAAAAGAGGAGCATTTCGATATGTCGGACAGCACCCTGGTCTCCGAAGTGGACCAGAGCTTGTACGCGCTTTCCCCCGAGGGGCAGGCATTGCTGTTCACCGAGGCGAAGACGGCCTATGGCTTCCGTGACGAGCCGGTCGGGGACGACCGCCTGCAGGCCATCTACGAACTCTTCAAGTGGGCTCCGACCTCGGCGAATATCAACCCGCTGCGGATCCTCTACGTCCGCACCGAGGACGGCAAGCGCCGGCTCCTCGACTGCGTGGCACCGCCCAACCGTGAGCAGACCGCGTCGGCCCCGGTCACCGCGGTGCTGGCAGCGGACACGCAGTACGCGGAGTACGTCCCCTTCCTGGCCCCGTCCAACCCCCAGCTCCGGGCGATGCTGGAGTCCAACGAGGCCCTGCGGGTGACCCAGATGGACCTCAACTCCAGGCTCCAGGCCGGTTATTTCGTGCTGGCCGTGCGGGCCGCGGGCCTGGCAGCGGGCCCGATGGGCGGCTTCAACGCGGGCGCCGTCGACGAGGAGTTCTTCCCCGACGGCCGGTGGAAGTCGGTCCTGCTGGTCAACATCGGCCACCCGGCCGAAAACGCGTTCCGCGAGCGGGGGGCCCGGCTGTCCTACGAGCAAGCCGTGCAGCTGGCCTGACAGCGGATCGGCTCGGCACGACGCCGACCTTCCGGGGGAACGGGGCACTCGGCGCGAGTGCCCCGTTCCCCCACGTCCCCCCGCCGCGCCCGGACCGCGCGCGAAGCCGGGGTGGTTCGTGAGGTACGACTCAATCGCTTGACATTGCGGTGCGCGGCGATTTATCCATGATTCCGAGAGTTGCCCCCACCCATTCGGTGCCCCCTCGCCCACTCGACGTCCCCCACACATTCGGTGCGCGCCCACCCGCGCCTTGACCACGCACCGTCACCACAAAAGACTCCGGTTTTTACCTGTCTTTTTCCTCCATCATTCTCGCCGTGGCGTGAAACGTCACGGCTGTCGTCTGCCCGTACGTCAAGCAGTTTGAGCGGCGGTGTTCCCTTCGCCCGGCCGCACAACACTAGGGAATGTCGGGAGCTGGCATGTCATTAAGTTTTTTGGAATGCCGCGATTCCACGGCCGCCGTCACCGGCCGACGTGATCTGGTCGAGCGCGACGCCGCACTGACCGCGTTGCGCGCGTCGTTGGCGGACGCCGTCGGCGGCAAAGGACGGCTGGTCGTCGTCGAGGGACCGCTCGGCAGCGGCAAGAGCCGACTGGTCCACGAGTTCCTCGAGGCCCTGGAGCCCGGCGCCACGCGCGTCCTGCGGGCCACCGCGTCGCTGCGCGAAGAGGCGCTGCCGTTCGGCGTGCTGACCCAGCTCTCCCACGGCCTGGCCATCCCGCCGGCCCGCCGGGAGGCGTTCCGCGCCCTGCTCGCCGCGGCGGTCGAGCACGCCCTCCTCCACGGCGGCACCGCCCCTGACGCCCAGGACTCCGCGGACCCCCGGATCGCGGACGCGTTCCAGAAACTCACCGTGGAACTGGCCCACTTGGCCGAAAACACCCCCCTGGTGATCTGTGTCGACAACGCCCACTACGTGGACGCCCCCTCCTTGCACTTCCTCGCGGGCGTCGTGGCCTGGCTGCACTCCACCCGCATCCTGGTACTGGTCACCGACGACCCGACCATGCGCCGGCCGCGCTCGCCGCTGCTCGGCGGGCTCGCACCGAGCCCGCACATCCACCGCGTCCCCCTGGCCCCGCTCAGCCGCACGGCCGTGCACAGCCTCGCCACCCGGCTCCTCGGACCGCGCACCGCCACCCCCCGGCTCACCGCCGACCTGTACGCCGTCAGCGGCGGCAACCCGCTGGCCGTACGTGCCCTGATCGTCGATCAGCAGGCGGGCGGCACCGGCCACCCGGAAGGGTACGGACAGGCGCTCCTCGACCTCGTGGCCCACGCCCGGCCGCCGATACCGGCCGTGGTCCGCTCCTTCGCGGTGCTCGGCGGCGCCCCGGAGCCGGCCGACGTGGCCGCGCTGGCCGGGCAGGACACCAAGACCACCCGCTGGGCCCTGCGGGCCCTGGCCGACGCGGGCATGCTGAGCGCCCACACACACGTGCCGAGCGCCCACGCGGGCCCGCCCGGTACCGGTGTCATGGTGTCGGCGGCCCAGGCCGCGGCACCGGCGCGCGCCGAGCGGTACGCGTTCCGGCATCCGGCCGGTGCCGCCGCCGTCCTGGACAACCTGCCCGCCGCCGACCGCACCGCGCTGCACCACGCCGCCGCGGAACTGCTGCGGGAGAACGGCGCCTCCGCGCTCACGGTCGCCCGGCAGCTCACCAGCGCCGGGGACGCGGGCATCGACGACGGCATCGACGTGCTTCTCACCGCCTCCCAGGAGGCACTGGCGGCCGGCGACGTCGGCACCGCCCTCAGCTGCCTCGGCCTCGCCCGGCGCACCCGGACCGACGGCACCACCGCCGCCCGCGTCCGGACCCGGCTCAGCCGCCTGGAACGGCAGTTGAAACCGCAGGCGGCCGTCCGCCACCTCCGCCCCCAGCTCGACGACTTCCATGCCGGCCACCTGGACCGGCGGGGCGTCTCCGACCTCGTCCTCGGTCTCGCCGACACCGGCGCCCTGCACGACCTGACCGCCCTGCTCGACGTCCTGCGCACCCGGTACCGGCAGGACACCGGGCCCGGCCCCGGCACCGAGGACATCCGCTCCCTGACGAGCTGGGCGGCGATGGCCTACCCCCTCCACACCGGCCTGCGCAGACTCGCCCACTCCGTCGCCGCGGCCACCCCCGCGGCCGTCCCCTGCCACGACCCGTGGCTGCCCTCCGCGGTCGCCCTGTCCGACGACTACGTCGACGGGCGCGACGACCAGCTGGTCCAGCGCGCCGAACTCCTGTTGAGCACCTACCACCTCGACCACGACTCGCTGTGGAACGTGGAGTCCGGGGTGCTGGCCCTGCGCGGCCTGTGCCACGCGGGCCGACTGGACGAGGTGGTCGCCTGGTGCGAGAAACTGGAGGCCGAGACCGCCGCCCACCACGCCGTCGCCTCGCAGGCCCGGTTCCTCGCCGTGCGCGTCGAGGCCCACCTGCGGCGCGGCGACCTCACCCGCGCCCGCGACCTGGCCGCCCACGCCCTGTCCCTCGTCCCGCCGCAGGGCTGGGGGGTCGGCCTCGCCGGCGTGCTGGCCTGCGCCGTCCTGGCCGCCACCCGCTCCGGGGACCTGGCGGCGGCCGAGAAGTACGTGGCGCTGCCGCTGCCCGAACACGCCCTGCACAGCCGCCACGGCGCCGCCTACCTGCACGCCCGCGGCCACTACCGGCTCGCCACCCACCATCCGCAGGCCGCGCTCGCCGACTTCCTCGCCTGCGGCCGCTTCGCCGAGACCTGGGGCAGGCCCGGTGCCGACGTGGTCCCCTGGCGCCTCAGCGCGGCCGAGGCCTGGCTCGCCCAGAACGACCAGGAACAGGCCAAACGCCTGGTACGCGAACAGCTCGCCCGGCTGCTCCCCGGCCCCTCCCGGGAACGCGGGCAGAGCCTGCGCACCCTGGCCGCGGTGAGCCGGGTCACCCGCCGCCCGCAACTGCTCACCGAGGCCGTCGACATGCTCAAGGAGAGCGGCGACGACTACGAACTCACCCGCGCCCTCATCGACCTCAGCGCCGCCTTCCGGGACGCCGGCGACCAGCGCAACGCCCGCCGGGTGGCGCACCGGGCCTGGCACCTCGCCAAGCAGACCGGCACCGAACACCTGTGCCGCAAGGCCGCCCTCGACCCGGCCGGCTCCGAGGCCGCGCCCGCCGCCGCCGGCGCGGAGGAACGCCCCGAGGGCGTCTCCTCGCTGACCCGGCAGGAACGCAAGATCGCGGCACTGGCCTCCAAGGGGTACACCAACCGGGAGATCGCCGCCAAGCTGTACATCACCGCCAGTACCGTCGAGCAGCACCTCACCCGCGTCTTCCGCAAGGTCAACGTCAAACGGCGCCAGGAACTGCCCTACCTGCTGTGACCGGCCGGCCGGTCAGCCCCGCACGGAACGCGTCGACCAGCGCCGCCAGTTCACGTGAGGTGCGGGCCGGGCCGTAGACGTGGTGGTCCGGGCGCACCAGCAGGTACCGCGCCCGAGCCGCCCGCAGCAGCGGCAGATACACGCCGTCGACGTCCACGGCGGCGTCCGGCGCGGCCCCGGCGTCCGGGGCCCCGTCCGCCACCAGGTGCACGATCCGGGTGCCGAGCCCGGTGAGGGAGGCGAGCCGCGGTCCGTCGAGTGCCGCCGCCGGAGCGGCCGACCCCAGCAGCACCGGACCGGTGCCGACCACCTCGTCGAAGTACCCGGTCACACCTCCCAGCCGCACCCGGCCCTGCGGCACCACCTCCCCGGCCGGCGGCACCGGTTCCGCGCCGGCCCCGGTGTACAGCAGCCCGGTCCGCAGCGGCGCGCCGACGCCGCCGCCCCGGCCGGTGTCCGCGCCCGCCAGCAGCGCGGCGTCCCTGGCCGCCGCCGCGGCCGGGTCGGTCACGCAGAGCACCTTGCCCAGCCGCACCGCCGTGCCGACCGCCTCCCGCACATGTCCGGCGCGCTCGGGGCCGTACGTGTCCAGCAGTTCCTCACCGGCGTCGCCGCTCAGCACCAGGTCCAGTTTCCACGACAGGTTCAGCACGTCCCGGACGCCCGCGCACATGCCCTGGCCGGTGAACGGCGGCATCAGGTGGGCCGCGTCCCCCGCGAGCAGCACCCGGCCGCGCCGCCACTGTTCGGCCCAGGCCGCCTGGAAGCGGTAGACGCTGTGCCGCCGCAGCGTGGCGTTGGCCGGGGTCACGTCGAACGGCGCCAGCAGCCGCCACGCAGTCTCCTCCCGGTTCAGCTCGGCCACGCTCTCCCCGGGCAGCCGCATGAACTCCCAGCGCCTGCGGCCGGGTCCGCTGCCCACCGCCGTCGTCGGCCGCGCGGGATCGCAGAACTGCACGTTGAGCGGCGAGAACTCCCTCGGCACGTCCAGCGTCACGTCACACAGCAGCCAGTCGTAGGAGAAGCCCAGGTCGTTCCACCGCACCCCCAGCCGCTCCCGTACGAAACTGTTCGCGCCGTCGCACCCGACGACCCACGACGCCGTCCACCGCCGCTCCCGCCCCGCCTCGTCGGCCGCCGTCACCTCCACCCGGTCCCCGTCGTCGGACAGCTCCGTCACCGTGCACCCGCGCACCACCTCGATGTCCGGCAGCCGCCGCGCGCGGGCGGACAGTGCCTCCTCCAGGGCGGGCTGGTGCATGGTCGTCGTCTCCGGCCAGCCGTGCGCGCCCCGCCGCGCCAGCTCGACGCGGAGCAGCGACGCGCCGTCGGCGTTGCGCCAGTCGTAGGCGTCGGCCGGCAGTCCGATCTCCGCGAACGCGTCGCCCACCCCCAGCGCCGCCAGCGTCCTCGCCGTCTCGCCGTCGAAACTGGTCGCCCGCGGCAGCGTGTAGGGGGCTTCCCACCGCTCGACCACCGTCACGCGCCGGCCCCGCTCGGCCAGCAGTACCGACAACACCTGACCCACGGGCCCGTACCCGACGATCAGGACATCCGCCTGCGACGTGCGCATCGGCCCTCCCTCCGGAAGTGCGGCGAACCTACCAACGGCGTTCCGCCGCACACCGCGGAGGAAGCCGCGCAGGTCACAAGTAAGGGGAGTTGAGGGGGTGATTCAGGGGATCCCCGACGCCCGGCGCGGGTGAAGCTGGACGTGGCCCAAGCCGCCGCAGCGGCACGCGTACCTCAGCAAACGGGAGTGTGGAGTCAGCATGCTGCGTGCCGAGTTGATCCGTCCGGTCCACGAACTCCTCACCGAGCAGAGCAGGCGCTTCGGCGACCGGACCGCCTACCTCGACGCCCGGCGGGCCGTCAGCTACGCCGGTCTGGAAGCCCGTACCCGCCGCCTCGCCGGGCACCTCGCCGGACTGGGCCTGCTGCCCGGCGACCGGGTGGCGATGTTCCTCGGCAACCGGGTCGAGACGGTGGAGAGCTACTTCGCGGTCGTCCGCGCCGGCGGCATCGGCGTCCCGGTCAACCCGCACCTCTCCGCCGCGGAGCTGGAGCACCTGCTCACCGTCAGCGGCAGCCGCGTCGTCATCACCGACGCCGCCCACGTGCCCGCGGTGCGCCGACTGGCCCCCCGCACCGGCCCGTTGACCGTGATCGTGGTGGACGGTGACGGCCCCGTCCCCGCCGGGTGCCTCGCCTACGAGCACTTCGCCACCACCGAGCCCGCCACCCCGGCCCGCGACGACCAGGGGCTCGACGACGTCGCCTGGATGCTCTTCACCTCCGGCACCACCAGCAGCCCCAAGGGCGTCCTCGCCACCCAGCGCAACTGCCTGTGGTCGGTCGCCGCCGCCTACGTCCCCGCGCTCGGCCTCACCGCCGAGGACCGGGTGCTGTGGCCGCTGCCGCTGTTCCACAGCCTGTCCCACATCGTCTGCGTGCTGGCCGTGACGGCCGTCGGAGCCACCGCCCGCATCACCGACGGCCACTCCGCCGACGACGTACTCGACCTGTGGGAACAGGACCGGTCCACGGTCATCGCCGGTGTCCCCACGCTCTACCACTATCTCGTCCGCGCCGCGCGGGCCCCGGGTTTCACCGCGCCCCCACTGCGGGTCGGTCTGGTCGGCGGCGCCGTCTTCACCGCCGCGCTGCGCCGCTCCGTCGAGGAGACCTTCGACGCCCCCCTCATCGACGCCTACGGCTCCACCGAGACCTCCGGTTCCATCGCCATCAACTGGCCGACCGGCGCCCGCGTCGAAGGCTCCTGCGGCCTTCCCGTGCCGGGCCTGGCGCTGCGGGTCGTCGACCACCGCACCGGCCTCGACGTGCCCGACGGCACCGAGGGCGAGGTCTGGGTGCGCGGCCCGAACATCATGGCCGGCTACCACGACCAGCCCGACGCCACCGCCGAGGCGCTGCGCGACGGCTGGTTCCACACCGGCGACCTCGCCGTCCGCGACCGCGCCGGCTACCTGACCGTCACCGGACGGCTCAAGGAACTCATCATCCGCGCCGGGGAGAACATCCACCCCGGCGAGGTGGAGGACGTGCTGCGCCAGGTTCCCGGCGTCGCCGACGCCGCCGTGGCCGGCAAGCCGCACGACGTCTTCGGCGAAGTGCCGGTCGCCTTCGTCGTCCCCGCCCCCGGCGGCTTCGACCCGGCCCAGGCGCTTGCCCTGTGCCGCGAGAGGCTCTCGTACTTCAAGGTCCCCGAGGAGCTGTACGAGATCGAGCGCATCCCGCGCACGGCCACCGGCAAGGTCACCCGGCACCGGCTCCTGGACGGTCCCGCCCGGCTCCGCGCGGTCGGCAACGCCCACCACGACACCCTTTTCCGCACCCACTGGGTTCCCCAGCCGTCCGCGCCCGCGCCGTCCGGCGGCCACTGGACGCTCCTCGGTGACCCCGGCACCGCCCTCGCCGGCCGCCTCCGGGCCTCCGGCACCGACCTGACCGGCGACACGCCCTCCGTGGCCCTGCTGCCGGTCCCCGCGGGCACGAGCGTCGACGACTTCCTGCGTACGGCCGAACCCTGGCTCACGTCCGCCGATCCGGCCGGCCCCCGGCTGGTCGTGCTCACCCGCGGCGCCGTGGCCACCCACCCGGGCGAGACGGTACGGGACCTCGGCCAGGCGGCGCTGTGGGGCCTGGTCCGCTCCCTCCAGGCCGCCCACCCCGGCCGCGTCGCCGTGGTGGACCTGGACGACGCGGCCGACGACGCCGACGACGCGGCCACGGCCGCCCTGGCCGCCACGGTGGCGTCCGGTGAACCGCAGAGCGCCGTCCGCGACGGTGTCGTCCTGCTGCCCCGGCTGGAACGCGTGACCCTCGACGCCGCGACGGACCCGGCCGCGCAGCCCGATCAAGGCTTCGACCGCGCGGGCACCGTCGTCGTCACCGGAGCCGACACCCGGCGCGGCACGGCGATCGCCCGCCACCTCGCCACCGCCCACGGCGCCCGCAGCCTGCTGCTGATCACCCCGCCCGGACAGGGCGCCGCAGCGGCCGGCCTGCGCGCCTGGCTCACCCGGCAGGGCACGAAGGTCCGGCTCGCGGAGGCCGACCTCGACGACCGTGCGAAACTCAGGCGAGCGCTGGCCAAGGCTCCCTCTCCCCTGACCCTGGTCGTCCACGCCTGGGACGCCGTGGACGAGCCCTCCGAGACCCGCGTGGCCGCCGAGGTCCGCACCCTGCACGACCTTACCCGCGACGCCGCCCTCACCGCCTTCGTGCTGTCCTCTTCGACCAAGGGCCTGCTGGGCGCGGCCGGCGAGACCACCGAGGCCGCTTCGGCCGCCTTCCTCGACGCCTACGCCCAGAACCTGCGCGCCCAGGGTGTCCCGGCCCGGTCCCTCGCCTGGGGCCCCTGGGAAGGCGAGGGTGACTCGGCGAGCGGTGCGACGAGCGGTGCGCTCACCGAGCAGCAGGCGATGGCCGCCCTGGACACCGCCCTCACCGTGGACGACGCCCAGCTCGTCGTGATGAAGCTCGACCCGTCCGCCGCTCCCGGCTCACCGCTCCTGCACGACCTGATCGACGTGCCGGCCCGGACCGCCACCGCGGACGAGGCCGTCACGAACGCCCTGCGCGAGCGCCTCGCCGACGTTCCGGACGCCGACCGCGACCGGCTCCTCACCGACCTGGTCCGCGACCAGCTCGCCGACCTGCTCGGCCTGACCGGCAGGCAGGCCGTCCAGCCAGGACGCCCCTTCACCGACCTGGGCCTGACCTCGGTCACCGTGGTGGAACTGCGCAACCGCCTCACCGAGGCCACCGGGCTCCGCCTCCCCGCCACCTCCGCCTTCGACCACCCCACCCCGCAGGCCCTGGCCGGCCTGCTGCGCCGTGAACTGTCCGGCGGCACCACCCCGGCCGGCACCGCCCCGACCGCCCCCGCTCCGCTGCCGCACACGGCCGACGACCCCGTCGTCATCGTGGGCATGGCCTGCCGCCTGCCGGGCGGTGTCGCCTCCCCGGAGGACCTGTGGGAGCTGGTACGGGCCGGCGGCGAGGGCACAGGTCCCTTCCCGACGGACCGGGGCTGGGACCTGGACCACCTCTTCGACCCGGACCCCGACCACCCCGGCACCAGTTACGTCCGCCAGGGCGGCTTCCTCCACGGCGCGGGCGACTTCGACGCGGGTTTCTTCGGCATCTCCCCGCGCGAGGCCCTGGCGATGGATCCGCAGCAGCGGCTGCTCCTGGAAACGTCCTGGGAGGCGTTCGAACGCGCCGGCATCGACCCGACCGCCCTGCGCGGCAAGGACATCGGCGTCTTCACCGGAATGATGCACCAGGGCTACGGTGCCGGCGCCACCGGCGATCTCGAAGGCCACCTCATGACCGGGACGACGGCCAGCGTGGCGTCGGGCCGCGTGTCCTACGTACTCGGCTTCGAAGGCCCCGCGGTGACGGTGGACACGGCGTGCTCGTCATCGCTGGTCGCCCTGCACCTGGCCGCCCAGGCGCTGCGGGCCGGGGAGTGCTCGATGGCGCTCGCCGGCGGTGTGACGGTGATGTCCGGACCCGAGTCGTTCGTGGAGTTCTCCCGGCAGCGGGGCCTGTCGGCCGACGGCCGGTGCAAGGCGTTCGCCGCGTCGGCGGACGGCACCGGCTTCTCCGAGGGCGCGGGCGTGCTGCTGGTGGAGCGCCTGTCGGACGCGGAACGGCTGGGGCACCGGGTACTGGCGGTGGTGCGCGGCAGCGCCGTCAACCAGGACGGCGCCTCCAACGGCCTCACCGCCCCCAACGGCCCCTCCCAGCAACGCGTCATCCGCCAGGCGCTGGCCGGCGCGGGCCTGACCCCTGCCGATGTGGACGCGGTGGAGGCACACGGCACCGGCACCGCACTGGGCGACCCGATCGAAGCACAGGCCCTGCTGGCCACCTACGGACAGGACCGCGAACGGCCCCTGTGGCTGGGCTCGTTGAAGTCGAACATCGGACATGCGCAGGCCGCCGCCGGAGTGGCCGGCGTCATCAAAATGGTCATGGCGATGCGGCACGGAACACTGCCGCGCACCTTGCACGTGGACGCGCCGTCGCCCCAGGTGGACTGGTCGGCGGGCGCGGTGGAACTACTGACCGAGGAACGCGTCTGGCCCGAGACGGACCGGCCCCGCCGCGCGGCCGTATCCGGCTTCGGCGTCAGCGGCACCAACGCCCACGTGATCCTGGAACACGTCCCCGAACCGTCCCACACCCCCGCCCCACACTCCGACGGACCCCTGCCCCTGCTGATCTCCGCAGCCGACGACCAGGGCACCCGCGCCCAGGCACGCCAACTGGCCGAGTTCGTACGGACACGTCCTGAGCTGGATCTGGGTGCGATCGCCGCGGGACTGGTGAGCGGTCGGGCGGGGTTGCCGGACCGTGCGGTGGTGGTGGCCGGCGACCGGGCCGAAGCCCTCGCCGCACTGGAAGCCGTAGCCGAAGGCACCGAAAGCAACCGGGCGGACGTACAAGGACGGGTGGCATTCGTCTTCCCCGGCCAGGGCACACAATGGGCGGGCATGGGCGCCGAACTCGCCGGCACCTCACCCGTCTTCGCCCAGGCACTGAACGAGTGCGCGGCCGTCATGGACGAACTCACCGGCTGGTCCCTGCTCGACGCCATCCACGGACAACTCCCCCTGGACCGGGTCGACATCATCCAGCCCGTGACCTTCGCCGTCATGATCGGCCTGGCACGCATGTGGCAAACCGCAGGCGTACGGCCATCAGCAGTCATAGGACACAGCCAGGGCGAGATCGCGGCAGCCCACGTCGCCGGCGCACTGTCCCTCGCGGACGCCACCAAAATCGTCGTCCTGCGCAGCCAGGCCATCGCCGCCCGCCTCTCCGGCCACGGCGCCATGATGTCCCTCGCATGCACCCTCGCCCAGGCCCAGGAACTCACCGCCCCCTGGAACAACCGCATCCAAACGGCCGCCGTCAACGGACCAGTTTCCGTCGTCGTGGCAGGCGAACCGCAAGCCCTCACCGAACTCGCCGCGGCCTGCGACGCAGCCGGCATCCGCGCACGCACCATCGACGTCGACTACGCCTCCCACACCACCCACGTCGAAACCATCGAAGAACACCTCACCGACACCCTCGCGGACATCACCCCCACCACCTCCCACACCCCCTTCCTCTCCACCGTCGAAGCCGATTGGCTCGACACCACCCACCTCGACGCCACCTACTGGTACCGCAACCTCCGCAACACCGTCCAATTCGCCCCCGCCATCACCCACCTCCTCACCCAAGGCTTCACCACCTACATCGAAATCAGCGCACACCCCGTCCTCACCACCAGCATCGAAGCAGCCATCGAACACACCGAACCGGGGCCTTTCCTCGTCACCGGCACCCTGCGCCGCGGCCAAGGCGGCACACGACAACTGCTCACCTCCCTCGGCCACGCATGGACCCGCGGCCTCCCCATCAACTGGACCACCCTCCTCGGACCCGACACCGAAACACCCGCACACACCGCCTGCGACCTCCCCACCTATCCCTTCCGACACCAGCACTACTGGCTCCGGAGCATGCCTTCCGCAGGTGCCGTGGCCGCCGCCGGGCTCACGGATGCCCGGCACCCCCTGCTCGACGCCTGGGTCGAACTGCCCGACGAGAGCGGGGTGCTGTTCACCGCCCGGCTGTCGTCGAGCAGCCACCCCTGGCTCGCCGAACACACGGTGCACGGAGTCGCGGTGGTGCCCGGGGCGGCGTTCCTCGAGATGGCGGTGCGTGCCGGGGACGAGGTCGGCTGCGGTGCCGTCGAGGAACTGCTGATCGAGACGCCGCTCGTGCTCGCGGAGGGTCCGGGCGTGCGGCTCCAGGTGGCCGTCGGCGCGGCGGACGGCTCCGGCCGGCGCCGGCTGACCGTCCACTCTCGGCGTCAGGGTGCCCCCGGCTGGACCCGGCACGCCACCGGCATCCTGGCCGGCCGTCCGGACGCCGTCCCCGGCATCGACCTGTCGGTGTGGCCGCCGGCCGGGGCGGTGCCCGTCGAGGTGGATCCGGCGGTGCCGGGGCTGCGTGCGGCGTGGCGGCGTGGTGAGGAGGTGTTCGCCGAGGCCGAGGTGGACGAGGAGCAGCGGGACGAGGCCGAGCGGTTCGCGCTGCATCCCGCGCTGCTCGAAGCCGTGGGCCGGGCCGGCGGTGACACCTCCGCGCTGTCCGTCGCCTACCGTGCCGTGTACCTGGCAGCGGCCGGGGCCACCTCTGTGCGGGCGCGTATCGCTCCGGACGGCAGCGGCGGTACGGCGCTGGAACTCGCGGACGCCTCCGGCCGGGCGGTCGGCAGCTTCGGGGCGGTCGTCTCGCGTGAGGTCGACGCGGATGAGCTGGTGTCGGCTGCCGCTCAGGGCGGCGTGGAGCCGCTGGACGCGTTGTTCCGCGTCGACTGGGTGCCTCTTGCCGTCGAGGCCGGGGCGGACCCGACGCGGCAACTGGTCACCGTTGCCGACCTCGATGAGCTGTCGACGTCGGCCGCTCGCAGTGATGTGCGCGTGGATCTGACGGACACCGCCCAGGGGTTGCGGGCGCTGACCTCGCGGGCGTTGGCGTGGGTCCAGGCGTGGCTTGCCCTGCCGGTGACGGATGCGCGGCTGGTCGTCGTCACGCGGGACGTCGGCGACCCGGTCACCGCGGCTGTCTGGGGGCTGGTCCGCTCGGCGCAGTCGGAGGCACCGGAGCGGCTGGTCCTGGCCGCCGTGGACGGGGACACCGCCTCCGAGGCGCTGCTGCCCGCCGCCGTCGCCACCGGTGAGCCGCAGTTCGCCCTCACCGCCGGCCGGGTCACCGTACCGAGGCTGGTGCGGGCGGCGGACGCCGGCGCCGTTCGACCGCCCGACCCCGACGGCACCGTCGACGCCGTGGAGCCGCCCGACCCCGACAGCACCGTCGACGCCGTGGAGCCGCCCGACCCCGACGGCACCGTCGACGCCGTACAGTCGCTCGACCCCGACGGCACCGTTCTGATCACCGGCGGCACCGGCACCCTGGGCCGCCTGCTCGCCCGGCATCTCGTGGCCGAGCACGGCGTACGTCACCTGCTGCTGGTCAGCCGGCGCGGTGGTGGTGCCGACGGCGTGCCCGAGCTGGAGCGTGACCTCGGCGCGCTGGGCGCCACCGTGCGCACCGTCGCCTGCGACGTCACCGACCGTGCCGCGCTGGCCGGCCTGCTGGCGTCGGTCCCCGGCGAGGCACCGCTCACCGCGGTCGTCCACACCGCCGGGGTGCTGGACGACGGCGTGGTCACCGCCCTCACCCCGGAGCGGCTGGACGCCGTCCTGCGGCCCAAGGCGGACGCGGCGCTCCTGCTGGACGAGCTGACCCGGGACACCGGCCTCGCGGCGTTCGTGCTGTACTCCTCGGCCGCCGGCGTCCTCGGCAACCCCGGGCAGGCCAACTACGCCGCCGCCAACGCCTTCCTGGACGCGCTGGCCGCGCGGCGCAGGGCGGCGGGGCTGCCCGCCGCCTCGCTCGCCTGGGGCCACTGGGCGGCCACCAGCGAACTGACCGCCCACCTCACCGACTCCGACCTGCGGCAGCACTCCCGGCGGTTCGGGATGGCGGCGCTGGACGAGGAGACCGGCCTCGCGCTGTTCGACGCCGGTCTGCGCAGCACCGTCCCGGCGCTGGTGGCGGCCCGGCTCGACGTCGGGCGGCTGCGTGCCGAGCCCGACGGCGGCCCGGTCGCCCCCCTGCTGCGCGAGCTGGTGCCGCCGGTCCGGCGCCGGGCCGCGGGCCGGGCGGCGGCCGGCGGGACGGACCTCGTACGACGGCTGACACCGCTGACGCCCGATGAGCGGCACGAGACGCTGCTCGACCTGGTCAGGAACCGTGCCGCGCACGTCCTCGGACACACGTCCGCCGACGCCGTCGCCGCCGGCCGGGCGTTCCGTGAGGCGGGCTTCGACTCGCTGACCTCCGTAGAACTGCGCAACCGGCTCGCCGCGGACACCGGACTCCGGCTCCCCGCCACCCTGCTCTACGACCACCCGAGCCCGGACGTCCTCACCCGGCACCTGCTCGCGGAGCTCCTGGCGGATGCCGGCGCCTCCGCGGCACCGTCCGCCACCCCGCGCGGGACGTCCGACGAGCCCATCGCCATCGTCGCGATGAGCTGCCGCTTCCCCGGTGGCGTGGAGAGCCCGGAGGACTTCTGGCGGCTGATCAGCGAGGGCGGTGACGCGGTCGGCGACTTCCCGGACGACCGCGGCTGGGACCTGTCCGCGCTCTACGACGGCGACCCCGACCACCCCGGCACGTCGTACGCCCGGCACGGTGCGTTCCTGACGGACGCCGCCGGGTTCGACGCGGGCTTCTTCGGCATCTCGCCGCGCGAGGCCCTGGCGATGGACCCGCAGCAGCGGCTGCTCCTGGAGACGTCGTGGGAGGTGTTCGAGCGGGCCGGCATCGACCCGACGACCCTGGCGGGCCGCGACATCGGTGTGTTCACCGGCATGAACACCCAGGACTACGCGCTGCGCCTGCGCGAGGTCTCCGGGGAGGTCGAGGGGCACCGCATCACCGGCATCTCCGCGGCCGTGCTGTCCGGCCGGGTGGCCTACGCCCTCGGTCTCGAAGGGCCCGCGGTGACCATCGACACGGCCTGCTCGTCGTCGCTGGTGGCCCTGCACCTGGCGGCGCAGGCGCTGCGGGCGGGCGAGTGCTCGATGGCGCTGGCCGGCGGGGTCACGGTGATGGCCGCGCCGGACGCCTTCGTCGACTTCTCCCGGCAGCGGGGTCTGTCGGCCGACGGCCGGTGCAAGGCGTTCGCCGCGTCGGCGGACGGCACCGGGTGGGCCGAGGGCGTGGGCGTGCTGCTCGTGGAGCGGCTGTCGGACGCCCGGCGCAACGGTCACCAGGTGCTGGCCCTCGTCAGCGGCAGCGCGGTGAACCAGGACGGCGCGTCCAACGGCCTCACCGCTCCCAACGGCCCCTCCCAGCAGCGTGTCATCCGGCAGGCGCTGCGCAGCGCCGGGCTGACCGGTGCCGACGTGGACGTGGTCGAGGCGCACGGCACCGGCACGGCGCTGGGCGACCCCATCGAGGCACAGGCCGTCCTCGCCACCTACGGTCAGGACCGGCCCGCGGACCGGCCGCTGTGGCTGGGCTCGGTGAAGTCCAACATCGGGCACGCCCAGGCCGCCGCGGGCGTCGCGGGCGTCATCAAGACGGTACTGGCCCTCCAGCACGGAATCCTGCCGCGCACCCTGCACGTCGACGCCCCCACCCCGCAGGTGGACTGGTCGGCGGGCGCGGTGGAACTGCTGACGGAGCAGCGGTCCTGGCCCGAGACCGAGCGGCCGCGCCGGGCCGGCGTCTCCGCGTTCGGCGTCAGCGGCACCAACGCCCACGTCATCGTCGAGCAGGCACCTGACACGGACACCAGTACGGACGACTCACCCACGCCCGCGCCCACGCCCGCGCCCACGGCCGTGCCCCCCGCCGTCCCCTGGATCCTCTCGGCCCGCAGCCCCGAGGCGCTGGAAGGGCAGGCGGACCGGCTCGCGGAGTGGGCCCGGCGGCACCCGGACGCCGACCCCGCCGTCGTCGCCCACGCACTGCTCTCCACCCGGACGGCGTTCGACCACCGTGCCGTCGTCGTGGGCGCGGGACGCACCGCGCTGCTCGACGGTCTGGACGCCTTCGCCCACCCCCGGCACGCCCGCGGAGTGGCGCGTCCCGGCAAGCTCGCGGTGCTCTTCACCGGCCAGGGCAGCCAGTACACCGGCATGGGCCGCCGCTTGCACGAGCACTACCCGGTCTTCCGCGACGCCTTCGACGCCGCCTGTGCCGAACTGGACCGGCACCTGCTGGACGCCGGGCACGTCACCCGGTCCGTCCGGGACGTGGTGTTCGGCGACGACCCGGACGAGCTGGAGCGGACGGTGTTCGCGCAGGCCGGCCTGTTCGCCGTGGAAGTCGCCCTGTTCCGGCTCTACGAGTCCTGGGGCGTCCGCCCCGACCGGCTCGCCGGGCACTCCGTCGGCGAGGTGACGGCGGCGCACGTGGCGGGCGTGCTGTCCCTCCCGGACGCCGTGACGCTGCTGGCGGCACGCGGACGGCTGATGCAGGCCCTGCCGGGCGGGGCGATGGCCGCGCTCAACGCCCCCGAGTCCGTCGTCCGGCCCCTGCTCGCCGACACCCCCGGCACCGTCGGCATCGCGGCGGTCAACGGGCCCGCCTCCGTCGTGGTCTCCGGCGACCGGGACGCCGTGACGGCCGTCACCGACGCGTGCGCGGCCCGCGGCCACCGCACCAGGCACCTCCGGGTCAGCCACGCCTTCCACTCCCCGCACATGGACGGCATGCTCGACGCGTTCCGCGAGGTCGTCGCCAGGCTGTCGTACGCGCTCCCGGCGATTCCCGTCGTCTCCGGCGTCACCGGCGAGCCGGCCACCCCGGAGCAACTGTGCTCCCCGGACTACTGGGTCGAGCACGTCCGCCGCACCGTCCGCTTCCACGACGTCATCGGCGCCCTGCACACACAACACGTCACCACCTTCCTCGAACTGGGCCCCGGCGGCGTCCTCACCGCGATGGCCCAGGAGGCGTCCGGCCCCGACGCCGAGCCGGCGATGTTCGTGCCCACGCTGCACCGCGACGCCGAGGACGAGCGGATCGGCGCCGTCACCGCGCTGGCCCGGCTGCACGTCCGCGGCGTCCCCGTCGACTTCTCCGCCCTGCTCCCGGCGGCCCCGCACCGCACGGTCGACGACCTGCCCACCTACGCCTTCCAGCACCGCCGGTACTGGCCGGACGCCCCGCACCCGACGGCCCACCCGGCACCCGCGTCGCAGCCGATGCCTGAAACGCAGCCGGTACCCGTGCCCGGATCGGTCGGCGACACACCACTTGACCTGGTGCTGACCAGCGCCGCCGCCGTGCTCGGACACGACGACGCCTCGGCGATCGACCCCGAACGGCCCTTCCAGGACCTCGGCTTCGACTCCTTGAACGCGGTCCGGCTCCGCAACCGCCTGCACGACCTGACCGGCGCCGACCTGCCCACCACCCTCGCCTTCGACCACCCGACACCGGCCGCGCTCGCGTCGTTCCTGCGCGCCCGGCTGCTCGGTGACGACACCGCCGGACACGACGGCCCGGCCCGGCGGGCGGCCGATCCCGGCGAGCCGGTCGCCATCGTCGGCATGGCGTGCCGGCTGCCGGGCGGCGTGGCCTCCCCGGAGGACCTGTGGCGGCTGCTGCGGGCCGGGGAGGAGGGCATCGGCGAGTTCCCGACGAACCGCGGCTGGGACCTGGACTCGCTCTTCGACCCGGACCCCGACCACGCCGGCACCAGCTACACGCGGCGCGGCGGTTTCCTCTACGACGCGGGCGAGTTCGACGCGGAGTTCTTCGGCATCTCCCCGCGCGAGGCCCTGGCGATGGACCCGCAGCAGCGGCTGCTCCTCGAAACGTCCTGGGAGGCGCTGGAGCGGGCCGGCCTCGATCCCACCGCCCTGCGCGGCCAGGACGTCGGTGTCTTCGCCGGCATGGTCAACCACGACTACACCAGCCGCCTGCGCACCGCCCCCGACGGCTCCGAGGGGTACCTCATGACCGGCGGGGCGGGCAGTGTGCTGTCGGGCCGGGTGTCGTACGCGCTGGGCTTCGAGGGACCCGCGGTGACCATCGACACGGCGTGCTCGTCGTCGCTGGTGGCCCTGCATCTGGCCGCCCAGGCCCTGCGCTCCGGCGAGTGCACGATGGCCCTCGCGGGTGGCGTGACCGTGATGGCCGGGCCCGAGGCGTTCGTGGAGTTCTCCCGGCAGCGGGGCCTGTCGGCGGACGGCCGCTGCAAGTCCTTCGCCGCCTCGGCGGACGGCACCGGATGGGCCGAGGGCGCGGGCGTGGTCCTGGTCGAGCGGCTGTCGGACGCCGAACGCCTGGGTCACCGGGTGCTGGCGGTGCTGCGCGGCAGCGCGGTCAACCAGGACGGTGCCTCCAACGGCCTGACGGCTCCCAACGGTCCTTCCCAACAGCGGGTGATCCGGCGGGCGTTGGCGGAGGCCGGGCTGACGCCGGGTGACGTGGACGCGGTGGAGGCACACGGCACCGGCACCGCACTGGGCGACCCCATCGAGGCCCAAGCGATCCTGGCCACCTACGGCCAGGACCGCGAACGACCGCTGCTGCTCGGGTCGTTG
>NZ_JAGGOO010000043.1 GCF_018614415.1 Streptomyces sp. ISL-12 | reverse complement strand
CGCCGCACCTTCACCGTCCCCCGCGACTGGGACGGCCGCCGCACCTTCCTCCACTTCGAGGGCGTCAAGTCCGCGCACTACGTGTGGATCAACGGCGAACTGGCCGGGTACGACGAGGACTCCTACACACCTTCCGAATACGACATCACCGACCACCTCAGGCCCGGCACCAACCAGATCGCCGTCGAGGTCTACCGCTACGCCGACGGCGACTGGCTGGAGGACCAGGACATGATCCGGCTGAGCGGCATCTTCCGCTCGGTCCACCTCTACTCCACCCCCGCCGTGCACCTGCGCGACTTCCGCCTCGACACCCCGCTGGACGACACGTACAACGACGCCGAACTGGCCGTCACCGCGCAGGTCCGGGCGTACGGCGGCGACGGCACCGGCCGGTACACCGTCGAGACCCAGCTGTACGACGCCCGCGGCCACGCCGTCTGGTCCCGGCCGCTCCAGACCACCGCCGACCTGGGCACGGCCGGCGCCGGCGAGGACGTCACCGTACGCGCCACCAGGGCCGTACCGGCGCCGAAGCTGTGGTCGGCCGAGCAGCCGAACCTCTACACGGCCGTGCTGCGCCTGCGCGACCCCGCCGGAAAGGTGACCGAGACCCTCTCGCACCGGGTCGGCTTCCGGGAGTTCGCGCTCAAGGACGGCCTGATGCGCATCAACGGCAAGCCGGTCTCCCTGCGCGGCACCAACCGCCACGAGATGCACCCGGACCGCGGCACGGCCCTCAGCCGCGAGGACCTGGTGAACGACATCACCCTCATCAAGCGGCTCAACATGAACAGCGTCCGCACCTCGCACTACCCGAACAACCCGCTGTGGTACGAACTCGCCGACGAGTACGGCCTCTACCTCGTCGACGAGACCAACCTGGAGACCCACGCCATCCGCGACGAGTACCCCGGCGACCACCCCGAGTGGACCGCGGCGTGCGTGGCCCGCGCCCAGAACATGGTGCACCGCGACAAGAACCACCCCTCGGTGGTGATCTGGTCGCTGGGCAACGAGGCCGGCACCGGCTCCACCTTCACCGCCATGCACGACTGGATCCGCTCCTACGACACCACCCGCGTCATCCAGTACGAGGGCGACGACCGCCCGGGGATCAGCGACATCCGCTCCGAGATGTACGACACCCCCCAGCGCGTCGAGCAGCGCGCGAAGGACACCTCCGACACCCGGCCGTACGTGATGATCGAGTACGCCCACTCGATGGGCAACTCCACCGGCAACTTCAAGAAGTACTGGGACGTCGTCCGGCGGTACGACGTGCTCCAGGGCGGCTGGATCTGGGACTTCGTGGACCAGTCCCTGGCCTGGCCGGTGCCCGCCCGCGTCCTGCTGCGGGAGACCGGCCCCGCCGGGCTGCGCGGCGAGATCATCAACCCCAGCGGCTCCTTCGACCGGGACGAGGGCCTGTCCGGCGGCACGCTCTTCGCCCGCGACGAGAGCCTGGACCTCACCGGCTCCCTCACCCTGGAGGCGTGGATCACCCCGCGCTTCCTCGGGTACCACCAGCCGATCGTGGCCAAGGGCGACACCCAGTACTCCCTGAAGCAGAACAACCGGAACCTGGAGTTCTTCATCTACTCCGGCGGGCAGTGGATCACCGCGAACTGGGTGCTGCCGGACGACTGGACCGGCCGCGAGCACCACGTCGCCGGTGTCTTCGACGCCGACGCCGGCACCCTGACCCTCTACGCCGACGGCGTGGCCAGAGCCGTCCGCACCACCACCCGGCGCCCCGAGGTGAACACCGCGCCGCTCGCCCTGGCGACCGACGCCGACAACCAGACCCGCGAGTTCAGCGGCACGATCCGCGCCGCCCGCGTGTACGCCCGCGCCCTCACCGCCGCCGAACTGGCCGACGACGGCCGCGACAGCGACGACGACGGCGTGCGCTTCTGGTTCGACGCCGCCGAGGTCCGGAAAGAGGAGAAGCGGTCCGGGGAGAAGACCTTCTTCGCGTACGGCGGCGACTGGGGCGACAACCCCAACGACGGCGCCTTCGTCGCCGACGGCATCGTCCTGGCCGACCGCGGCCACACCGGCAAGGCCGCCGAGGTCAAGCGCGTCTACCAGGCGATCGACGTACGGCAGCGGACCGGGGGCGACACCGGCGCGGTGACCCTGGTCAACGAGTACCTCTTCACCGACCTGCGGGAGTTCGACGGCCGTTGGGAGCTGGTCGCCGACGGCGAGGTGGTACGGCGCGGGCGGCTGACCCGCGACCAACTGGCCGTGGCGCCGCTGTCCAGCAAGGACATCACCCTGCCCGTGCGGCTGCCGGCCGACCCGGCGCCCGGCACCGAGTTCTTCCTCCAGGTCTCCTTCACCACCAAGGAGTCCGCCCCCTGGGCGAAGGCCGGCTTCGAGGTGGCCCGCGTCCAGCTCCCCGTCGACGCGGACACCCCCGCCGTGACCCCCGTACCGCTGGACCGGGTCCCGGCCCTGGAGGTGGACGAGGACGACGAGGAGATCACCGTCGACGGCGAGGACTTCACCGTCACCGTCGACCGGAGCAGCGGCACCATCACCTCGTACAAGGCGCGCGGCATCCGGCTGCTCACCTCCGGTCCGGTGCCCAACTTCTGGCGGGCGCCCACCGACAACGACCTCGGCAACGGCCAGCACACCCGCAACCGGACCTGGCGGGACGCGGGCGCCCGGCGGAAGGTCACCGACGTCGCCGTGCGGACGCTCGGGGCGGACCGGGCCGTCGAGATCAAGGTCAGCGGCACGCTGCCGACCACGGTGGAGTCGGCGTACACCACCACCTACACGGTCTTCGGCAACGGCGAGATCAAGGTCGACCACACCCTGCACCCCGGCGCCGCGAACCTGCCGTACATCCCGGAGGTCGGCAGCCTGCTCTTCCTGCCGCGCCGGCTGGACCGGCTGCACTGGTACGGGCGCGGCCCCGAGGAGAACCACTGGGACCGCAACACCGGCACCGACGTCGGCCGGTACTCCGGGACCGTCGCCGAGCAGTGGTCCGGCTACATCCGCCCGCAGGAGAACGGCAACAAGACCGACGTCCGCTGGGTGGCGCTCACCGACCGGCGCGGCGCCGGGCTGCTGGCCTCGGGCGAACCCCTGCTGGAGGTCAACGCCTCGCGCTTCACCCCGGAGGACCTGTCGACCGGGGTACGGCACGACTACCAGCTCACCCCGAGGGACGCGATCGTGCTCCGCCTGAACCACCGGCAGATGGGCGTCGGCGGGGACAACAGCTGGGGTGCGCACACCCACGACGAGTTCAAGCTGTTCGCCGACCGCGACTACTCCTACACCTACCGGCTGCGCCCGATCACCGACGTGAAGGAGGCGATGACGGCCGCGCGGCGTCCCACCGCCGCCGAATAGCCGACCGCGCATGAGGCCATGGGAGTCCGGGCAACCGGGCTCCCATGGGTGAGGTACGGGTCGGCGCGTGTTCCTGGACGGACCGGCAGCTGGTCGCGAGCGGCTGGTATCCGCGCGGGCGGCGGGACGCCGAGGGGCGCCTGCGGCACTACGCCTCCCGGCTGCCCGTCGTGGAAGTGGACGCCGGGTACTACGCGTTGCCCAGCCGCCGCAACAGCGAACTGTGGCTGGAGCGCACCCCCGAGGGCTTCCGCTTCGACGTCAAGGCGTTCTCGCTGCTGACCGGGCACCCCACCCGGGCCGGGTCGCTCCCCGCCGACCTGCGGGGGGTCGAGCGGGGCCCGGCTCTCCTCGACGAGGTGTGGCGGAGGTTCGCGTACGCCGTCGAGCCGCTGCGCGAGGCCGGGCGGCTCGGCGCCGTGCTGTTCCAGTTCCCGCCCTGGTTCGCGCCAGGCACCGGCGCCGAGGAGACCCTCGAAGCCTGTGCCCGGCGTACGGCCGGCTGGCCGCTCGCCGTCGAGTTCCGGCACCCGGGCTGGTGGGCGGCGGACCGGGCCGACGCCACCGCCGCGCTGCTCGCCGGCCTCGGCGCCAGCGCGGTGGGCGTCGACATGGCGCCGGGCCTGCCCGGATCGCTGCCGCCGGTCGTGCCGGTCACCCACCGCCCGCTGGCCGTCGTACGCTTCCACGGCCGCAGCCCGGCCTGGGGGAGGGGCAGCAAGGAGGACCGCTTCCGGTACGGCTACGACGTGGCCGAACTCGCCGCGTGGGTGCCCCGGCTGCGGCGCGCGGCCCGGTACGCGGACGAGCTGCACGTGCTGTTCAACAACTGCTGCGGGGACGCGGCCGTACGGGCCGCCGAGACGATGCGGGGGCTGCTCAGCGCTCCGGACCGGTGTCGCTGATGCCCAGCCGCAGGTGCTCCACGTGGAAGACGGCCTGGTCGAGGAGTTCGGCCACGTGGTCGTCGTGCAGCGCGTAGACGACCGACCGGCCGCGCCGCTCGCCCACCACCAGACCCAGGTTGCGCAGCAGCCGCAGCTGGTGCGAGCAGGCCGACTGCTCCATGCCGACCTGGGCCGCCAACTCGGTCGCGGGCAGCGGGCCTTCGCGCAGCCGGGCCAGGATCAGCAGCCGGGACGGGGTGGACAGGGCCTGGAGCGTGGTGGCGACCTTGGCGACATTGTCCGCGTCCAGACGCACGCGTGCGGTCTCCTGCGTGATGCTGGCGGCTCCGTGACCCATGCGGCCATCCTACGCACCGCCCGGGAACACCCATACGCATGGACGCATGGACGCATGGACGGATGAATGAATGAATGAGTCTTCATGCGTTCCTGTATGGTGTGCGGCGTGTCCACCACCCTTGCCCCCACCGCGCCCGCGACGACGCCCCGCCGCCCGGCGCTCGGCCGCCGCACCCGCGTGCTGGCCCTGCCCGAGGCCCGCTGGGCGCTCGTCTCCCTGCTCGCGTTCCTGCTCGCCCTGACCCTCGACCTGACCGGTGTCACCGCCTGGGCGTACGGGCCGCTGTACGCCCTCGCCTACGCCGCCGGCGGCTGGGAGCCCGCCCTGGAGGGCCTGCGCGCGCTGCGCGAGAAGACCCTCGACGTCGACCTGCTGATGATCGTCGCGGCGCTCGGCGCGGCCGCCATCGGCCAGGTGCTCGACGGCGCCCTGCTGATCGTCATCTTCGCCACCTCCGGCGCCCTGGAGGCACTGGCCACCGCCCGCACCGCCGACTCCGTGCGCGGCCTGCTCGACCTCGCGCCCACCACCGCGACCCGGGTGACCGGGGACCGTGAGGAGACCGTGGCCACCGCCGACCTCGCCGTCGGTGACGTCCTCCTGGTCCGGCCGGGCGAGCGGATCGGCGCCGACGGCACGGTCCTCGGCGGTGAGGGCGAGGTCGACCAGGCCACCATCACCGGCGAGTCCCTCCCGGTCCTGAAGACCCCCGGCGACGACGTCTTCGCCGGCACCCTCAACGGCACCGGCGCCCTGCGCGTCCGCGTCGACCGCGACCCCGCCGACTCGGTGATCGCCCGCATCGTCGCCCTGGTCGAGGAGGCGTCCCGCACCAAGGCGCCGACCCAGCTGTTCATCGAGAAGATCGAGCAGCGCTACGCGGTCGGCGTGGTCGTCGCCACCCTCGCGGTCTTCGGCATCCCGCTCGCCTTCGGCGCCGACCTCACCGACGCCCTGCTGCGCGCCATGACCTTCATGATCGTCGCCTCGCCCTGCGCGGTCGTCCTCGCCACCATGCCGCCGCTGCTGTCCGCCATCGCCAACGCCGGCCGGCACGGCGTCCTGGTGAAGTCGGCGGTCGCGATGGAACGGCTCGGCGAGATCGACACCGCCGCCCTGGACAAGACCGGCACCCTCACCGAGGGCACCCCCGAGGTCACCGCCGTACGCCCGCTGCCCGGCTCCGGCCTCGACGAGGACGCCCTGCTCGCGCTGGCCGCCGCGGCCGAGCTGCCCAGCGAGCACCCGCTGGGCCGCGCCGTGGTCGCCGCCGCCCGCGCCCGGGGCCTGGCCCTGGCCGCCGCCGAGGACTTCACCGCCGCCCCCGGCCGCGGGGTGACGGCGTCCGTCGAGGGCCGCGTGGTGACCGTCGGCCGGGCCGGCACCGCCGCCGACGACGCCACCACCGTCCAGGTCACCCGCGACGGCACCCCCGTCGGCACCCTCGTCCTCACCGACCGGCTGCGCCCCGACGCCGCCGGGGCCACCGCCGCGCTCACCGCCCTCAACGGCACCGCCCCCACCCTCCTGACCGGCGACAACGCCCGCGCCGCCGCCCGCGTCGCCGAGGCCACCGGCCTCACCGACGTCCGCGCCGGCCTGTTCCCCGAGGACAAGGTCACCGCCGTACGGGAGCTGGAGGGCGCGGGCCGCAAGGTGCTGTTCGTCGGGGACGGCGTCAACGACGCGCCCGCCCTGGCCGCCGCCCACGCCGGCGTCGCCATGGGCCGCGCGGGCTCCGACCTCGCGCTGGAGACGGCGGACGCGGTCGTCGTCCGCGACGAGCTGAGCGCCGTACCGGCCGTCGTCCGCCTCTCCCGCACCGCCCGCCGCCTGGTTCTCCAGAATCTGGTGATCGCGGGCACCTTCATCACCGTCCTGGTGCTGTGGGACCTGATCGGGCACCTGCCGCTGCCGCTCGGCGTCGCCGGCCACGAGGGCTCGACGGTCCTGGTCGGTCTGAACGGGCTGCGGCTGCTGCGCGAGTCCGCCTGGCGATCCGGGACCGCGCAGGAAGCGTGAGCACGATGTCGGATTCCCGCCAGAACCGCCGGGCGCGGTGCACGATGCTGGACCCATGCAGATGGGGATGCACACCGACACCGAGCGCTGCGTGCGCGCCGTCCGGTCCAAGGACGCCCGGTTCGACGGCTGGTTCTTCACGGCCGTCCTGACCACCGGCATCTACTGCCGGCCGAGCTGCCCGGTGGTGCCGCCCAAGCCGGAGAACATGGTGTTCCACCCGAGCGCGGCGGCCTGCCAGCAGGCGGGCTTCCGGGCCTGCAAGCGCTGCCGCCCCGACACCAGCCCCGGCTCCCCGGAGTGGAACCAGCGGGCCGACCTCACCGCCCGCGCCATGCGGCTGATCGCCGACGGGGTGGTCGACCGCGAGGGCGTGCCCGGTCTCGCCGCCCGGCTCGGCTACAGCACCCGGCAGATCGAACGCCAGCTGCTGGCCGAGCTGGGCGCGGGCCCCCTCGCCCTGGCCCGCGCCCAGCGCGCGCGGACCGCCCGGCTGCTGATCGAGACGACCCGGCTGCCGATGGCCGAGGTCGCCTTCGCGGCCGGTTTCTCCTCCGTCCGCACCTTCAACGACACCGTCCGCGAGGTCTTCGCCCTCACCCCCGGTGAGCTGCGCACCCGCGCCCCGAAGTCCTGCGCCGCCGGCGCTCCGGGCGGCGCCCTCGCCCTGCGCCTGCCGTTCCGCACGCCGTTCAACCCGGACAACGTCTTCGGCCACCTCGCCGCGACCGCCGTCCCCGGCGTGGAGGAGTGGAGACAGGGCGCGTACCGCCGCACCCTGCGCCTGCCCTACGGTCACGGCATCGTGTCCCTCGCCCCCACCCCCGACCACATCGCCTGCCGCCTCGTCCTCGGCGACCTGCGCGACCTGCCCGTCGCCATCAGCCGCTGCCGCCGGCTGCTCGACCTGGACGCCGACCCGGCCGCCGTCGACGCCCATCTGCGCACCGACCCGGTCCTGGCACCCCTGGTCGACAAGGCCCCCGGGCGCCGTGTCCCGCGCACCGTCGACGAGGCCGAGTTCGCCGTCCGCGCCGTCCTCGGCCAGCAGGTCTCCACGGCCGCCGCCCGCACCCACGCCGCCCGCCTGGTCACCGCCCACGGCGACCGCGTGGACGACCCCGAGGGCGGCCTGACCCACCTGTTCCCCACGCCCGAGGCACTGGCGTCGGTGGACCCCGCCACCCTCGCCATGCCCCGCACCCGCCGGGCGACCCTCACCACCCTGGTCCGCCACCTCGCCGACGGCTCCCTGGCCCTCGGCGTGGACAGCGACTGGCCGGCCACCCGCGCACGCCTCCTCGCCCTGCCCGGCTTCGGCCCCTGGACCGCCGACGTCATCGCCCTGCGCGCCCTCGGCGACCCCGACGCCTTCCTCCCCACCGACCTCGGCATCCGCCGCGCCGCCCAGTCCCTCGGCCTGCCCTCGACCCCGGCCGCCCTCACGGCCCGCGCGGCCGGATGGCGGCCCTGGCGGGCGTACGCCGTCCAGTACCTGTGGGCGACCGACGACCACCCCATCAACTTCCTGCCCGTGTGAGGACCCGGCATGACCAGACAGCACACCGTCACCGACAGCCCCTACGGCCCGCTCACCCTGGTCGCCGAGGACGGCGTCCTGTGCGGTCTCTACATGACCGACCAGCGCCACCGCCCGCCCGAGGAGACCTTCGGCCCCCGCGACGACACCCCCTTCGGCGCCGCCCTCGACCAGCTGACCGCCTACTTCGCGGGCGAGCTGAGGGAGTTCACCCTCCCCCTCCACCTGAACGGCACACCCTTCCAGCGCACCGTCTGGGACCACCTGCGCACCATCCCCTACGGCGAGACCCGCACCTACGGCGAACTCGCCGCCGCCCTCGGCAACCCGGCCGCCTCCCGCGCGGTCGGCCTCGCCAACGGCCGCAACCCGATCGGCGTCATCGTCCCCTGCCACCGCGTCATCGGCGCGAGCGGCGGCCTCACCGGGTACGGCGGCGGGCTGGAGCGGAAACGGCGGCTGCTGGACTTCGAACGGGGGGCGGCGCTCTTCTAGGGCCCGGCGCCGCTGATCACTGCCGGCCGGCGGCGATCTTCCGCAGCAGTTCCGGCAGGGCCGTGCCGATCGGCTCCCGGATCACCTCGTCGGCCCGGTCGTCGTACGGCGTCGGCTCGGCGTTGACGACGACGAGCCGCGCGCCGTGGTCGGCGACGACGCCCGCCAGCCCGGCGGCGGGCTCCACCTGGAGGCTCGTCCCGGCGGCGATGAACACCTCGCACGCCTGGGCGATGCCCGCCGCCTCGCCCAGCACCACGGGGTCCAGCCGCTCACCGAACATCACCGTCGCCGGCTTCAGTACGCCCCCGCACTCCCGGCACGGCGGATCGTCCTCCCCGGCCGCCACCCGGGCGAGGGCGTCCTCCATCGGCCCCCGTACCCGGCACCCGGTGCACACGTAAGCGCGCGCCGTGCCGTGCAGTTCCAGCACCTTGCGGGCGGACACCCCGGCCAGTCGGTGCAGCCCGTCCACGTTCTGCGTGAGCACCCGCACCGGCACCCCGGCCCGCTCCAGCTCGGCCACCGCCCGGTGCGCGGCGTTGGGCCGGGCCTCCAGGGTCCGGCTGTCCCGCCGCATCCGCCAGGCCCGCCGCCGGATCTCCGGATCAGCCATGTAGTACGCGTACGTCACGAGCTTCTCGGCCTCCGGATCGCGCCGCCACAGGCCGTTCGGTCCGCGGTAGTCGGGGATGCCGGAGTCGGTGGAGACGCCCGCTCCGGTGAGCAGGGCGACGAGGGGCTTGCCGGTCATGGGACCGAGGGTAGGGCCGTCCGTCCGGCCGGGGCGAACGGATTACGGGGCGTGACGGGACCGGGCGGTGGCCGCGCCGACGGTGCTTACCGGGAGACGGGGCGCCCGCCGGGTCTCACAGGTCGGCCCGCCACCCGCTGAGCCTCACCGGTCCACCCGCCGCCCGTTCTCCAGCTCCGCCGCCCCCGAGCCCTCCGCCAGGACGTCCAGCGCGGCCAGGACCCGGCCGTGGGTGGCGCCGAGCAGGAAGCCGGACAGGTCCTCGCGGGGCACCAGGCGCCAGGACAGCAACTCCTCCTCCTGGAGGCGGATGGCCTTGAGGTCCTCCTCGGAGAGGATCCCCCCGTCGTAGAGGTACGCCACCAGCGGCGGCCGGCCCGTGCCCCGCACCCAGTCCACGGCGAGCAGCCGGCCCGGGGTGACGTCGAGGCCGATCTCCTCGGCCGTCTCCCGGCGGGCGCCCTCGCGGGGCGTCTCGCCGTCGTCGGACTCGATGGTGCCGCCCGGCAGCGCCCACCCCTCGCGGTAGTTGGGCTCGACCAGCAGCACCCGGCCCTCGGCGTCCCGGAACAGGGCGGCGGCGCCGGCCAGGACGCGGGGGAGGCCGGCGATGTACGTGGCGTAATCCGAAGTGGTCATCCTCCGCAGGGTATCGGCCGGGCATGACGCCGGGGGCGCGGTCCGGTTAAGGTCACACCGGCGCGACTGCCTTGACGTGCGCTGACGTGCGCAAGGCCCGGAAGAGCAAGGGGAGAACAAGGTGGCTGACGCTGCTGTGGACGGGACCCGGCGGGTCCTCGTGGCCGCGGACAAGTTCAAGGGGTCGCTGACGGCCGTTCAGGTCGCCGAGCGGGTGACGGCCGGGCTGCGCCGGGTCGTGCCGGACGTGCGGGTGGAGGCGCTGCCGGTCGCCGACGGCGGCGACGGCACGGTGGCCGCCGCCGTCGCGGCCGGGTTCGAACGCCGGGAGATACGGGTCGCCGGGCCGCTGGGCGCCGAGGTGACGGCGGCGTTCGCGCTGCGCGACGGCACGGCGGTCGTGGAGATGGCGGAGGCGAGCGGGCTGCAGCGGCTGCCGGCCGGGGTCTTCGCGCCGCTGACGGCGTCCACGTACGGCTCCGGGGAACTGCTGCGGGCCGCGCTGGACGCGGGGGCGCGGACCATCGTGTTCGGGGTCGGGGGCAGCGCGACCACGGACGGGGGCGCCGGGATGCTGTCGGCGCTGGGCGCGCGGTTCCTGGACGAGGAGGGGGAGCCCGTAGCGCCGGGCGGCGGCGGGCTCGCCGAGGTGGCCTCGGCCGACCTGTCCGGTCTCGACCCGCGGCTGTCCTCCGTGGAACTGGTCCTCGCCAGCGACGTCGACAATCCGCTGACCGGCCCGAAGGGCGCCCCGGCCGTCTACGGGCCGCAGAAGGGGGCCTCGCCGGACGACGTGGAGACGCTGGACGCGGCCCTCGCGCACTTCGTGACGGTGCTGGAGGGCGCGGTGGGCGCGCGGGCCGCCGAGTACGCCGCCGCGCCGGGCGCGGGTGCCGCGGGCGGCATCGGCTACGGCGCCCTGCTGCTCGGGGCGCGGTTCCGCCCCGGCATCGAGGTGATGCTCGACGTCCTCGGCTTCGCGCCGGCCCTGGAGCGGGCCGAACTGGTGATCACCGGGGAGGGGTCGCTGGACGAGCAGACCCTGCACGGGAAGGCGCCGGCGGGTGTCGCGGCGGCGGCGCGGGCCGCGGGGCGCGAGGTCGTCGCGGTGTGCGGGCGGCTGGCGCTGGCGCCGGAGGCGCTGGGGCGGGCGGGGATCAGACGGGCGTATCCCCTGACGGAGGTCGAGCCGGACGTCGCGACGTGCATCGCGGAGGCGGGGCCGATCCTGGAACGCGTGGCGGAACGCATCGCGCGGGACTTCCTGAGCTGACCGTCCGGGGGCTCCGTCCCCGGACCCCCGGTACTCATTCAGCTGGCCGAGTCGGGTGGTGGGTGGGCATAAACCCGGGGGTCTGGGGGCGAAGCCCCCCAGCGGCGTCAGCGGCGACACCGGGCACAATAAAAGGGGGCCCCGGACCAAACCCCGGTCCAAGGCCCCCAGAAAACTCCGCGCCGCTACGGCAACTGCGCCGCCCGCGCCTCCCGCCGGTTGTCACGGAAGTTGTTCACCCGCCGGGCCGTCGCGAACAGCGGGATCACCGCGCCCATGACCAGCTGCAGCGCGCAGCCCGTCTGGAGCAGCAGCTGCCCGCTCGGCGCGTCGAACGCCCACGCGGCCAGCAGCCCCATCGACAGCACGATCCACGACAGCATCGCCACCGCGAGACGCCCCCGCGGCTTCGGGTACTCCACCCGGCTCACCATCAGCCAGGCCGTCCCGACGATCGCCAGCACGGTCGCGACGAACGGCAGCTCGAGGAGGACGATCGACACGACCGTCAGCGCCCCGAACGGCGACGGCATCCCCTGGAAGGTGCCGTCCTTCACCGTCACGCACGAGAATCTGGCGAGCCTGAGCACCACCGCCAGCAGCACCACGATCGCCCCGACCGCCGCCAGCCGCTGGTGCGCGTCGTCCGCGACCATGCCGTAGACGAGGACGAAGTAGGCCGGCGCGAGGCCGAAGCTGATCAGGTCGGAGAGGTTGTCCAGCTCCGCGCCCATCGGCGAGGACCGCAGCTTGCGCGCCACCAGGCCGTCGAACAGGTCGAAGACCGCGGCGCACAGCATGAGGATCACGGCGGTGGCGGCGCTGTGCCGCGCCATGCCGGTCTCCTGGCTGCCCTGGAGGTGCGGGATCAGAATGCCGGTGGTGGTGAAGTACACCGCCATGAACCCGCACGTGGCGTTGCCGAGGGTGAGGGTGTCCGCTATCGACAGGCGCAGCGAGAGCGGCATCTCCTCCTCTTCGAACACCTCGTCGACCTCGTCGGCGGCCTCCGGCACCCAGCCGGCCTTGGTATCAGGATCAATCACGGTCAATGCGAGTCACCCCAGCCACGGTCTTCTGACCGACCTCGACCGCCACCTCCACACCTTCCGGCAGGTAGAGGTCGACGCGGGAGCCGAAGCGGATCAGGCCGATCCGCTCGCCCTGCTCGACCTTGGTGCCCTGCGGCACGTAGGGGACGATGCGGCGGGCCACCGCGCCGGCGATCTGGACCATCTCGATGTCGCCCAGCTCGGTGTCGAAGTGCCAGACGACCCGCTCGTTGTTCTCGCTCTCCTTGTTGAAAGCGGGGACGAAGCCGCCGGGCACGTGCTCGACCGAGGTCACGGCGCCGGACAGCGGGGCGCGGTTCACGTGCACGTTGAGCGGGCTCATGAAGATCGCGACGCGGGTCCGGCCGTCCTTCCACGGCATGATGCTCTGCACCACGCCGTCGGCGGGCGAGATGACCCGGCCCTGGGCGATCTCGCGCTCGGGGTCGCGGAAGAACCACAGCATCCCCGCCGCGAGCGCGGTGGCGGGGACGGCGACGGCCTTGGCGACACCCGAGCGGCGGGCGCGGACCAGGCTGACGGCCGCGGTCGCGACGGTCGGCAGGAGCCACGGCGATGCTCCGCGCGCGAGGCGTACGCCGGCGAGGCTGTCGCGAGGTGCAGAGGTTTGGCTGTGGGGCATGGATGACCTTCGTAGCGGATGATGCCGCGCTTCGGAAACGGGGGACGGCGGCTTTCTCGCGATCGTAGCGGGTACGTGCCACAACTGGGTAAGGCAGGAAGCCGAGTCGGAGGCCGAAGAACGCCTACGGGGTGTGATCTTCTTCTCCAAGAAAACACCCCGTATCCGGACATCTAGCCCTGGAATCGATACTCCTCCAGCAGCCTGCGACCGATGATCATTTTCTGGATCTCGGCGGTGCCTTCACCGATCAGCAGCATCGGTGCCTCCCGGTAGAGACGCTCGATCTCGTACTCCTTGGAGAAGCCGTACCCACCGTGGATCCGGAAGGCATCCTCCACAACCTCTTTGCAGTACTCGGACGCGAGGTACTTGGCCATCCCCGCCTCCAGGTCGTTTCGTTCGCCGGAGTCCTTTTTGCGTGCAGCGTTCACCATCATCGCATGGGCGGCCTCCACCTTGGTAGCCATCTCCGCCAGCTTGAACTGAATGGCCTGGTGCTGGGCGATCTGCTTGCCGAAGGTGTGACGCTGCTGGGCATAGCGGACGCCGAGTTCGAAGGCGCGCTGGGCGACGCCGCACCCCCGGGCGGCGACGTTGACGCGACCCACCTCCACACCGTCCATCATTTGGTAAAAACCTCGGCCGGTGGTTCCGCCGAGCACCCGATCGGCCGGAATGCGCAGTCCGTCCATGATCAGTTCGGTGGTGTCGACGCCCTTGTAGCCCATCTTGTCGATCTTCCCGGGGATGGTGAGGCCGGGGCGGACCTCGCCGAACCCGGGTTCCTTCTCCACCAGGAAGGTCGTCATCGACTTGTGCGGGGCGGTGCCCTCCGGGTGACCCTCGTCACTCCGCACCAGGACGGCCACCAGGGACGACGTGCCGCCGTTGGTCAGCCACATCTTCTGCCCGGTCAGGACGTACTCGTCGCCCTCCCGCACCGCCTTCGACGTGATCGCCGACACGTCCGAGCCGAGCGCCGGCTCCGACATCGAGAAGGCTCCCCGGATGTCGCCGGCGGCCATCCGGGGCAGGAAGTGGTCCTTCTGCTCCTGCGTGCCGTGCTGCTTGAGCATGTACGCCACGATGAAGTGCGTGTTGATGATGCCGGACACCGACATCCAGCCGCGGGCGATCTCCTCGACGCACAGCGCGTACGTCAGGAGGGACTCGCCCAGGCCGCCGTACTCCTCGGGGATCATCAGTCCGAACAGGCCCAGTTCCCGCAGCCCGTCGACGATGGCCTGCGGGTACTCGTCGCGGTGCTCCAGTTCGGTGGCGACCGGGAGGATCTCCTTGTCGACGAAGTCCCGGACGGTGGAGACGATCTCCGTCTGGACCTCGGTGAGGCCGTGGGTCTGGGCGAGGCGTGCCATCGGGTCAGCCCTCCTGGAGTTCGGGGCGGCCCGGCTGCTCGCCGCCGCGCGCCTTGATGTACGTCTCGGTGGGCACCATCACCTTGCGGCGGAACACGCACACCAGGGTGCCGTCCTGCTTGTAGCCCTTGGTCTCCACGTGCACGATCCCGCGGTCGTCCTTGGACTTCGACGGCCACTTGTCCAGCACGGTCGTCTCGCCGTAGACCGTGTCGCCGTGGAAGGTGGGCGCGACGTGCTTCAGCGACTCGATCTCCAGGTTGGCGATGGCCTTGCCGGAGACGTCCGGGACGGACATGCCGAGGAGAAGGGAGTAGATGTAGTTGCCCACCACGACGTTCTTGCCGAAATCGGTGGTGCTTTCGGCGTAGTTGGCGTCCAGGTGGAGCGGGTGGTGGTTCATGGTGAGGAGACAGAAGAGGTGGTCGTCGTACTCGGTGACCGTCTTGCCGGGCCAGTGCTTGTAGACCGCGCCGACCTCGAACTCCTCGTAGGTGCGTCCGAACCGCATCGCCCTCAGCCCTCCGGGATCTCGAACTTCGACGTGCGCTTCATGCCCGCCGCCCGCCCCTTGCCGGAGACGACCAGCGCCATCTTGCGGCTGGCCTCGTCGATCATCTCGTCGCCGAGCATCGCCGAGCCCTTCTTGCCGCCCGCCTCGGACGTGTAGTACGCGTACGCGTCCAGGATCAGCTCGGCGTGGTCGTAGTCCTCCTGGGAGGGCGAGAAGACCTCGTTGGCCGCCTCGACCTGGCCCGGGTGCAGCACCCACTTGCCGTCGAAGCCGAGGGCGGCGGCCCGGCCGGCCACCTCGCGGAAGCCGTCGACGTTCTTGATCTGGAGGTAGGGGCCGTCGATCGCCTGGAGGTCGTTGGCGCGGGCGGCCATCAGGATCCTCATCAGGATGTAGTGGTAGGCGTCCGCGCCGTAGCCGGGCGGCTGCTCGCCCACCACCAGCGACTTCATGTTGATGGACGCCATGAAGTCGGCCGGGCCGAAGATGATGGTCTCGGTCCGGGGGGACGCCTCGGCGATCGCGTTGACGTTGTTCAGGCCCCGCGCGTTCTCGATCTGCGCCTCGATGCCGATCCGGCCCACCTCGAAGCCCATGGTCTTCTCGATCTGGGTGAGGAGCAGGTCCAGGGCGACGACCTGCTGGGCGTCCTGGACCTTGGGCAGCATGATGCAGTCCAGGTTCGGGCCCGCGCCCTCGACGACCGTGACCACGTCCCGGTACGTCCACTCGGTCGTCCAGTCGTTGACGCGCACGACCCGGGTCTTGCCGGTCCAGTCGCCCTCGTTGAGGAACTTGACGATGGTGTGCCGGGCCTCCGGCTTGGCGAGCGGCGCGCAGGCGTCCTCCAGGTCCAGGAAGACCTGGTCGGCGGGGAGGCCCTGGGCCTTCTCCAGGAAGCGCGGGTTCGAGCCCGGTACGGCCAGGCAGGAACGCCGGGGGCGGAGACGGTCGACGGTCGTCATGCGGGGACCTCCAGGGGGTCGAGCTTGTTCGCGTGCCGGATCTCGTCCACGATCCGGCCGATGATGCCGGTGATGTCGAAGTCCTTCGGGGTGAAGACCGCGGCCACTCCGGCGTCCCGCAGCGCCGCGGCGTCACTGCTGGGGATGATGCCACCGGCGATCACCGGGATATCTGTGGCACCGGCCACACGCAGCCGCTCCAGCACGTCGGGGACGAGCCGCGCGTGCGAGCCGGAGAGGATCGACAGCCCGACCGCGTGCACGTCCTCGGCCAGCGCCGCGTCCACGATCTGCTCCGGCGTCAGCCGGATGCCCTGGTACACGACCTCGAAGCCGGCGTCACGCGCGCGTACGGCGATCTGCTCGGCGCCATTGGAGTGCCCGTCCAGGCCGGGCTTGCCGACCAGGAAGCGCAGCTTGCCGACGCCGAGGTCGCGGGCGGTCGCCGTCACCTTGCGGCGGACCTCCGCGAGCGCCGAGCCCTCCGCGGCCGTGACCGCCACCGGCGCCGCCGACACGCCGGTCGGTGCCCGGAACTCGCCGAACACCTCGCGCAGCGCCCCGGCCCACTCGCCGGTGGTGACACCGCAGCGGGCGCACTCCAGGGTGGCCTCCATGAGGTTGGCGTCGGATCGGGCCGCCTCCTTCAGCCGTTCCAGCGCCGAGCTGCACCGGGGGTGGTTGAACGGCGGCTGCCACCGCGTGTCCCGCCACTGCTGGAGCGCGGCGACGACCCGCGCCTCCACCGCCGGGTCGACCGTGTGGATCGCGGTGTCCAGGTCGGCGGTGAGCGGGCTGGGCTCGGTGGACTCGAAGGCGTTGACGCCGACGATCTTCTCCTCGCCCGACTCGATCCGGGCCCGGCGCTCGGCGTGCGAGGCGACCAGCTGCGACTTGAGGTAGCCGGACTCCACGGCCGCCAGGGCGCCGCCCAGCTCCTCGATGTGCTCGATCTCCGCTTCGGCCCGCTCGACCAGCTCGGCCACCTTCGCCTCGACCACCTTCGAGCCCTCGAAGAGGTCGCCGTACTCCAGCAGGTCGCTCTCGTACGCCAGCACCTGCTGGATGCGCAGCGACCACTGCTGGTCCCAGGGGCGGGGCAGGCCGAGCGCCTCGTTCCAGGCGGGCAACTGCACGGCACGCGCGCGTGCGTCCTTGGAGAGGGTGACGGCCAGCATCTCCAGCACGATCCGCTGGACGTTGTTCTCCGGCTGCGCCTCGGTCAGACCGAGCGAGTTGACCTGGACGCCGTAGCGGAAGCGGCGGTGCTTCGGGTTCTCGATGCCGTACCGCTCCCGGGTGACGCGGTCCCAGATGCGGCCGAAGGCGCGCATCTTGCACATCTCCTCGACGAAGCGCACGCCCGCGTTGACGAAGAAGGAGATCCGGCCGACGACGTCGCCCATGCGCTCCTCGGGCACCTGGCCGCCGTCGCGCACGGCGTCCAGGACGGCGATCGCGGTGGACATCGCGTACGCGATCTCCTGGACCGGCGTGGCGCCCGCCTCCTGGAGGTGGTAGCTGCAGATGTTGATCGGGTTCCACTTGGGCAGGTGGGTGACCGTGTAGGCGATCAGGTCGGTCGTCAGGCGCAGGGAGGGGCCCGGGGGGAAGACGTGCGTCCCCCGGGACAGGTACTCCTTGACGATGTCGTTCTGGGTCGTGCCCTGGAGTTCGGCGAGGTCCGCGCCCTGTTCCTCGGCGACCACCTGGTAGAGCGCCAGCAGCCACATGGCCGTGGCGTTGATGGTCATCGAGGTGTTCATCCGCTCCAGCGGGATGTCCTGGAGCAGCCGGCGCATGTCCCCGACGTGCGCGACCGGCACCCCGACCCGGCCGACCTCGCCGCGGGCCAGGACGTGGTCGGCGTCGTAGCCGGTCTGGGTCGGCAGGTCGAACGCCACCGACAGGCCCGTCTGGCCCTTGGCGAGGTTGCGCCGGTACAGCTCGTTGGAGGCCTCGGCGGTCGAGTGGCCCGCATACGTCCGCATGAGCCACGGACGGTCCTTCTGACGCTCTGTCATCGAGGGGCCCTCAGACGTTCCGGAAGCGGTTGATGGCGTCGGCGTGCCGGGCGCGCTTCTCCTCGTCGCGCACGCCCAGGCCCTCCTCGGGGGCGAGGCACAGCACGCCGACCTTGCCCTGATGGAGGTTGCGGTGCACGTCGTACGCCGCCTGGCCGGTGTCCTCCAGGGCGTACACCTTGGACAGCGTGGGATGGATCTTGCCCTTGGCGATCAGCCGGTTGGCCTCCCACGCCTCGCGGTAGTTGGCGAAGTGGGAGCCGATGATCCGCTTCAGCGACATCCACAGGTAGCGGTTGTCGTAGGTGTGCTCGTAGCCGGAGGTCGACGCGCAGGTGACGATCGTGCCGCCCTTGCGGGTGACGTAGACGGAGGCTCCGAAGGTCTCGCGGCCGGGGTGCTCGAAGACGATGTCGACGTCCTCACCGCCCGTCAGCTCCCGGATGCGCTTGCCGAACCGCTTCCACTCCTTGGGGTCCTGGGCGTGCTCGTCCTTCCAGAACCGGTAGTCCTCGGCACTGCGGTCGATGATCAGCTCGGCGCCCATCCGCCGGCAGATCTCGGCCTTCTTCTCGCTGGAGACGACACAGATCGGGGTGGCGCCGCCGGCCAGCGCGAACTGCGTGGCGTACGAGCCGAGCCCGCCGCTCGCGCCCCAGATCAGCACGTTGTCGCCCTGCTTCAGCTGGGCGCCGTTGCGGGAGACCAGCTGCCGGTACGCGGTGGAGTTGACGAGCCCCGGCGCGGCGGCCTCCTCCCAGCTGAGGTGGTCCGGCTTGGGCATCAGCTGGTTGGACTTGACGAGGGCGATCTCCGCGAGCCCGCCGAAATTCGTCTCGAACCCCCAGATGCGCTGCTCCGGGTCGAGCATCGTGTCGTTGTGCCCGTCGCTCGACTCCAGCTCCACGCTCAGGCAGTGCGCGACGACCTCGTCGCCCGGCTTCCAGGAATTGACGCCGGGGCCGGTGCGCAGGACGACGCCGGCCAGGTCGGAGCCGATGACGTGGTACGGCAGGTCGTGGCGCTTGGCCAGGTCGTTGGTGCGGCCGTAGCGCTCCAGGAAGCCGAAGGTGGACAGCGGCTCGAAGATCGAGGTCCACACCGAGTTGTAGTTGACCGAGGAGGCCATCACGGCCACCAGGGCCTCACCCGGGCCCAGCTCGGGCACCGGCACCTCGTCGAGGTGGATCGACTTGCGCGGGTCCTTGTCGCGGGTGTCGAGCCCGGCGAACATCTCCGTCTCGTCCTTGTGCACGGTGATCGCGCGGTACGACTCGGGGAGCGGCAGGGCGGCGAAGTCGGCGGGGGTCGCTTCGGGGGACTGGATCGCGTCCAGGATGTCCTTCACGGTCACGGTGTTGCCTCCGGCGGTGCGTGCTGCTGCTGAGGGTCGGAAGGGTGCCTGTGACGCAGGCGTCCGGGACGCGGGGACGGCCCGCGGGGACTGCCCGGACCACTTCAACGTATGGCACCCCGTGTCACCTCGCAAGGCACTGGGTGTCATGAATTCCGCTCAGGTGAAATCTTTACGTGACAGATGAGCGATGATCGATCAGGGCTCGGTACAGAAGCCGGTACGGATGCGCAAAAAAGCGGCCACCCGGGCGGGTGGCCGCTTCTCAGGTCAGGGCAGGGTCAGCGTTCCTTCAGTGCCTGCTCGATCGCCCGCATGACCTCGCCCAGCGGGGCGTCCGTGCGGGCGACGGTCACCAGTACCTCGCCCTCGGCGGAGGCCGTCGCCGCGGTCCGGTGGCCGGCCTGGTCGGACCGTCCGGCCCCGATGCCGGTGCCGAAGGTCTTGCGGACGATGGCGAAGGCGTGGTCGAGCTGGGCCTCCAGGTCGCCCTGCCCGGCCGCCCGCAGCCAGCGGCGCAGCACGTGGTTGTGGGCGGTGACCACGGCGGACGCGGCGACCTCGGCCAGCAGCGGGTCGTCGTTGGCGTCGTCGGCGTGCGCGTGCTCGTCGAAGTGGCCCAGGAGATAGCGGGTGAACAGGCGCTCGTAGCGGGCCACCGACGCGATCTCCGCCTCGCGCAGGGTGGGCACCTCGCGCGTCAGCTTGTAGCGGGCGACGGAGATGTCCGGGTGGGCCGCGTACATCTTCATGACCTCTTTGATGCCCCGGCACACCGTGTCCAGCGGGTGTTCGTGCGCGGGAGCGGCGTTGAGCACCGCCTCGGCGCGGACCAGGGTGTCGTCGTGGTCGGGGAAGATCGCCTCTTCCTTGGAGCGGAAGTGGCGGAAGAAGGTGCGCCGGGCGACCCCGGCCGCCGCCGCGATCTCGTCGACGGTGGTGGCCTCGTACCCCTTGGTGGCGAACAGTTCCATCGCGGCGGCCGCCAGTTCCCGGCGCATTTTCAGCCGCTGGGCGGCGGCTCGGCCGCCGACGGCAGTCTCCGGCGCGTCGGTCGCGGCTGGTGTACGTGTGGACTTGGCGGGCTGGGACATGAACATGAACGTACTGCATGTGCCCAGCTCGGTGCGCACGACAGGGGCTCCCCAGGGGGGAACCCCGTCGCGTGCGGCCCGGGTCAACGGCGGGCGTACTCGCGGAAGCCGCGGCCCGTTTTCCGGCCGAGGCAGCCCGCGGCCACCAGGTGCTCCAGGAGCGGCGCCGGAGCGAGCCCCGGGTCGCGGAACTCGCGGTGCAGCACCTTCTCGATGGCCAGCGACACGTCCAGCCCGACCACGTCGAGCAGCTCGAACGGACCCATCGGATAGCCGCCGCCCAGCTTCATCGCGGCGTCGATGTCGTCGAGGGTCGCGTAGTGCTCCTGCACCATCTTCACCGCGTTGTTCAGGTACGGGAACAGCAGGGCGTTGACGATGAACCCGGCCCGGTCGCCGCAGTCCACGGCGTGTTTGCCGACCTTCCCGCACACCTCCCTGACGGTGGTGTGCACGTCGTCCGCCGTCAGCACCGTGCGCACCACCTCGACCAGCTTCATGGCGGGCGCCGGGTTGAAGAAGTGCATGCCGATCACGTCCTGCGGGCGCGAGGTGGCGCGGGCGCAGGCGACGACGGGGAGGGAGGACGTGGTGGTGGCGAGGACCGCGCCGGGCTTGCAGACCTTGTCCAGCGTGGCGAACAGCTGCCGCTTGACCTCCAGGTCCTCGGCGACCGCCTCCACCGCCAGATCGACGCCGGCGAAGTCGTCGTAGCCGCCGGTGGGGGTGATCAGGCCGAGGGTGCGCGCGGCGGCGTCGGCGGTGAGCCGGCCCTTGTCGACGGAACGGGCCAGGGACGTGCCGACGCGGGCCTTGGCGGCCTCGGCCTTCTCCGGGCTGCGGGCGGCGAGGACCACCTCGTACCCGGCCTTGGCGAAGACCTCGGCGATACCGGAGGCCATGGTGCCCGAACCGGCGACGCCCACCGCGCGGACCGGGCGGCCGGGGACGGGGGAGGCGCTCTCGCGCGGGGTGAGCGCGTCCGGGACGACGGTCGCGCCGCCCGGGGCGTCGTAGGTGTAGAAGCCGCGTCCGGCCTTGCGGCCGGTCAGGCCCGCCTCGCTGAGCTGCCGCAGGACGGGGGCCGGGGCGTGCAGCCGGTCGTGGGAGGCGGCGTACATGGCCTCCAGGACCGTGCGGGCGGTGTCGATGCCGATCAGGTCGAGCAGGGCCAGCGGGCCCATCGGCAGGCCGCAGCCCAGGCGCATCGCCGCGTCGATGTCCTCGCGGGAGGCGTAGCGCGCCTCGTACATCGCCGCGGCCTGGTTGAGGTAGCCGAACAGCAGCCCGTCGGCGACGAAACCGGGCCGGTCGCCGACCGCGACGGGCTCCTTGCCGAGGTCCAGGGCGAGGTCGGTGACGGCGGCGACGGCGCCGGGCGCGGTGAGCACCGAGGAGACGACCTCGACCAGCTTCATCGCCGGCGCCGGGTTGAAGAAGTGCAGGCCCAGCACGCGCTCCGGGCGGGCGGTGTCGGCGGCCAGCCGGGTCACGGACAGCGCGTTGGTGCCGGTGGCCAGGACCGCGCCGGGCCGCACGATGCCGTCCAGCTCCCGGAAGATCCGCTGCTTGACCTCGTACGACTCCGGCGCCACCTCGATCACCAGGTCGGCGCCGGCCGCGGCCGTCAGGTCGGTGGAGGTACGGACGCGGGCGAGGGCGTCCGCCCGCTCCCGCTCGGTCAGCCGGCCGCGGGCGACGGCGCGGGCGGTGGAGGTCTCCAGCGCGGCGACGGCCCTGGCGGCCTGCGCCTCGCTGATGTCGATGCCGACGACCTCGCGGCCGGCCCGGGCCAGCACGTCGGCGATGCCGGTGCCCATGGTGCCGAGGCCGACCACGGCGACGGTGCGCAGCGGGGACAGGGGGGCGTCGGAGAGGGGACTGCCGGAGACGGAAGCGCCGGACAGGGGAGTGGCCATGCGGGACTCCAGGAATGAGGGTGACGACGACGGACGCGCCCGCCGCGCCGGACGGCGCACGGGTGCGTACGGAAAGGAGTGCGGGTGGTGCCGGGCTCACTGGCGCACACGCCCGGCGGAACCGACCGGCCCTGTCCCCGGGCCCGGTCGCGCTGCTCCCACGGCGGCCGCGTCACCAGACCGCCATGAGACGAACACGAGTCGCTGACTCGCTCGTCTGAGCTTAACCGGAGGGTAACGAGCACGCCAGCCCCTCGTGTTGGTGATCCACGTCCCATCCGGGCCGCGCCCCCTCTAGCCTCGGACGCATGGACGAAGAGTTGCGCGCGCTCACGGAGCGTTTACGGGCGGAGGCAGGCGGGACGCCGGCGTACGACCGTCTGATGGCGACCGCGGACCAGGACGAACTGGCCGAGGTGCTCACCGGACCCGGACAGCCGCTGTGGGCCAGGGAACTGGCCGCGTTCCGGCTGGGGCTGGCGGGGGACCGGCGGGCCTTCGAGGCACTGGTGCTGCTCCTCAACCACCGTGACCCACCGCGCTGCGCCTCCGCCGCGTACGCCCTCGCCCGCCTCGGCGACCCCCGCACCGCCCGGGCCGCCGCCGCCCTGGCCACCAACGAACTGCGCGTCGCCTACGCCCTGCACCCGGTCCGGCTGCTGACCGGGCTGCGCGCGCCGGAGTCCGTCCCCGCGCTGATCACCACCCTGAAGCGGCGGCTGCGCCCGCACGACCCGTACCGCCGGGTGGCGCTCGCCTGCGTCGAGGGGCTCGGCGCGCTCGGCGACCCCCGGGCCAGACCCGTGCTGACCGAGGCCCTCGCCCACCCGGCGCTGGCCGCGGCGGCGGCACGGGCCCTGAAGCGCCTGCCTCCCGGGAGGTGACGGACCGTCAGCCGGTCAGTGCCCGCGCGTACCGCACCTCGGGCACCGCGATCCCGGCCACCTCGAACGCCTCCTCGCCGCCGTCCGCCCCGAACCCGGCCCGCTCGCAGAAGCGGCGGGCACGGGTGTTGCCCCGGAGCACCCACAGCGGCATCCGCGGGTACCGGACGGCGGCGCAGCGGCGGACCGACTCACCGAGCAGGGACCGTCCGGCCCCGCAGCCGAGGTGGCGCGGATCGACGTAGAGCGCGCACAGCTCGGCGTCGGCCGTGCGCGTCCCGTCGTCCCGGTACGGCCCGTGGCGGCCCCAGCCGACGACCGTGCCGGCGTCGTCCCGCGCGACCATGTTGGTCACGTCGGCCGGGGCGGCGGTGAGGCGGGCGCGGCGGCGCTCGGTGTGCTCCGCGATGCTGAGCCCGTCCAGGTACGCCTGCGGTATCAGCCCCCGGTAGGCGTGCTGCCGGCCCCGACCCCGGCCCCGGCCCCGGACGCGGATCTCGGCCACGCGCTCGCAGTCGGCCAGGGTCATCTCCCGTACCTGGAACGAGGTCACGGCGCGACCACCGCCAGCGCCTCGACCTCCATCAGGAACTCCGGGCGGACCAGGGCGGCGACCTGGACCGCCGACGAGGCCGGCAGGCGGTCGTCGGGCAGGTGGGCGGCGCGGGCCGCGCGGACGGCCGGCATGTGGGCCATGTCCGTGACGAAGTACGTCAGTTTCACCACGTCGTCGAAGCCGGCGCCGACGGCGGCCAGGCAGCGGCGCAGGTTCTCGAAGACCTGGCGGGCCTGGGCCGCCGGGTCGCCCTCGCCGACGATCCGGCCGTCCTCGTCCAGGGGGAGCTGGCCGGAGACGGCCACGAGCCGGCCCGTGGCCGCCACGACATGGCTGTACTGGGCTGCGGGGAAGACGCCTTCGGGGGCGGGGATCCTGGTCGGCTCGCTCATGGGCCCATCATGGATCACGGGTCTGACAACGCGCCCGCCCCGAGACGCCCGCCCCGAGACGCCCGGCCGCGCGAGCCCGGCTCAGAGCAGGGTGAGCTGGGTCGGCCCGGGCTCCGCGGGAGCGGACGGTTCCGGTTCCGTGATCCGCCGCGCGGCCCCCGCGCGGGCCGGGCCGATGCCGTACTCCCGGGCCAGGTCGTGCACCTGCCGGGTGATCCGGCGCTGGTACCACTTCGGCGCGTAGGCGCCCTCGGCGTACAGCCGCTCGTAGCGGCGCACCAGGTAGGGGTGGTGCCGGGCGAGCCACGTCATGAACCACTCCCGGGCACCGGGCCGCAGATGCAGCACCAGGGGCGTCACGGACGTCGCCCCGGCCGCCGCGATCGCCCGTACCGTCGCCCGCAGCCGGCCGGGATCGTCGCCGAGGAACGGGATCACCGGCGCCATCAGCACCCCGCACCCGATGCCGCGCTCACCCAGCGCCCGTACGACGTCCAGGCGCCGCTCCGGCGCGGGCGTGCCCGGCTCCACGGTGCGCCACAGGTCGGCGTCGGTGAAGCCGACCGACACCGAGATGCCCACGTCCGTCACCCGGGCCGCCCGGGTCAGCGCGTCGAGGTCGCGCAGGATCAGCGTGCCCTTGGTGAGGATGGAGAAGGGGTTCGCGTGCTCGGTCAGGGCGTCGATGATGCCCGGCATCAGCCGGTAGCGGCCCTCCGCCCGCTGGTAGCAGTCGACGTTGGTGCCCATCGCGATGTGCTCCCCGTGCCAGGAGGACGAGGCCAGGCGGCGGCGCAGCAGGTCGGGCGCGTTCACCTTCACCACGATCTGGCTGTCGAAGTCCAGGCCCGTGTCGAGGTCCAGATAGCTGTGCGTCTTGCGCGCGAAACAGTAGACGCACGCGTGCGTGCAGCCCCGGTAGGGATTCACCGTCCATTCGAACGGCATCCGCGAGGCCCCCGGCACCCGGTTGACGATCGAGCGGGCCCGCACCTCGTGGAAGGTGATCCCCCGGAACTCCGGCGTGTCGAAGGTGCCATCGAAAACGTATCAGGCGCTGTAGGCTGCTCGTATGACGCCAACTGACGTCCCCGCGACGTTGCGCCCGCGCAAGCGAGCGAGCCTCTACGCCCGACTGTCCGTCGCTGCCGACGCTGAGAACCTGTCGCTGGAAGACATGATCCGCGACATGCGCACCCTCTGTGACCGTGAGGGGTTCGAGGAGGTAGCCCTCCACATAGATGATGGTAAGACGGGCGGACGTCGAGACCGGGACGAATTCCAAGCCTGGCTCAACGATGCACGTACAGGCGTCTGTGACGTCCTCGTCAACCCGGTGACCGACCGGCTCACCCGTGAGGGCCTCAATGTCGCAGCGACGATCCTGGACGTCGTGGAGGGCAAGGACCCTGCGACCGGCAAGCTCGCTTACCCCCCGGTGCGGCTCATCGACTGCAACGGACTCGACTCGCTCCACGGCGACGCGTTCCGGTTCAGGTTCGTCATTCAGGCAGAGGTGGGACGGGCGGAGCGGGAACGGATGCGTGCGCGCTCCCGTAAACGTGCCCGCAACCTCCGTCGTGCCGGCCGCTGGGGAGGAGGTACGCCCCCATTCGGATACAAGGCGATAGCCAACCCCAACGGACCGGGCTGGGTACTCGACATCGAGCCGAAGGAGGCGAAAGCCGTCCAGGAGGCCGCGGAAGCGATTCTCAAGACACCGCCGGACCCACTGACCCGTGTTGTGCGGCGAATGAATCACCAGGGTGTACCGCCTCGTCGCGCAAAGGCGTGGTCCCGAGTGACCTTGAAGCGGGTGCTTACGGGCGACCACATCCTTGGGCGGATAACGCAGAATGGGCGCCTATTGCGCGACGAGGAGGGCGAAATCCTGGCTCCTTTCCCGGCGGTTCTTTCGGTGAGCCAGGTATCAACATTGCGTGAGCGGCTGAAGCCAAAGGGGGGCACATCGACGGGCGGAGGGCATCCCGCACGAATCCTTTCCGGACTTCTCACATGTCACTCATGTCTGTCAGACCTCGTCGTACACCATGCGTCAGCCCGGACGCGTGACGGGAAACAGAAGGTGGAGGGGAAGCCCCCGCGGATCTCTTACCGTTGCGAGGCGCGCAGCCAGGGAAGGGTATGCGAAAAGCCCGTGACGGTGACCGCCGGACCTATTGAGAACTTCGTCGTCGGGTTGTACCTTGACACTGTCGGCAGCTTCCCCATGTACAAGGAGCGGACGGTCGTCTCTGGGCTGGAGGAGTTGGCGTCCGTTGAAGAGGAGATCAAGGAGGCGCTGGCGGACCTGGCGACGGCTGCGGACGCAGAGACGTTCGCCAGGCTCCAGGAGCTTCAGGCGCGTCAAGTGGAGCTGTCCAGCCGCGACACCGGCCGACGCACGGAGATGATCCCGACGGGTCAGACGATGGCGGAGTACTGGGAGACGGCCCTCATCGACGACCGCCGGGATCTACTGGCTGACGCGTTTGAGGAGTTGATCGTCAACCCCGGGCGCCGCGGGCCAAAGGGATTCGATCCGGCGCGGCTGAAGGCGCGTTGGACGGAGCGCGAGGAGTTCGAGGGCTAGCCGCGACGGGGGCCTGTTTGGTAACGGGTTAGTAACAGGATTGTCCGGCTCGGCGGGCTTCTCGACGGGGACGGAGGGGTGCAGGTCACCCCCTCGTCGCCTGCCCGCCGACGTCGGTACCCGCCTCGTCCTCCACGGGCCCCTGTGGATAACTCCAGAGCGTAGCGGGGTAGTGCGTTCATGTAGCTCTAGGTGACGGAAGGTGTCAAACCGAGGCCCAAATTGCCAAACTAACCCCTACTTTTAC
>NZ_JAGGOO010000042.1 GCF_018614415.1 Streptomyces sp. ISL-12 | reverse complement strand
CGGACCCGACGGACCCGTCGGTGACTTCGTGGGCGACCTCGTGGGCGTCTCCGCCGGGTCGCCCGTGGGCCGGCTGGCGGCCACCGTGGAGCGGCTCAGCCGCGAGGTGAGCCGGGCCCAGGCGGAGGCCGAGGGACGCGCCCTGATCGAACTGGCCAAGGGCATCCTGGTCGAACGGCTCGGCTGCGGCCCGGCGCAGGCCGCCCGGCAGCTCGCCGAGCTGGCCGAGCAGGCCCAGGTGACGCCGCTGGAGTTCGCGGTGGACGTCATCAACCAGGCCGCCCGGGACCGGATGTCGGAGGTGACCGACGCCTTCCTGGCGGCCACCGCCGCCGCCGAGGCCGAGGACGAGCAGGCGGCGGAGTCGGCCGCGGTGCGGCTGCGGGCCGCCGAGAGCGGGGCGCTGGCCGCCGACGACACCCAGGCCGTCGCCGACGCCCTGCTGGAGCAGGCGCTGCGGCCGCTGGGCGCGGTGGCCGTGGCGATCTGGGCGGCGGGCTCCGACGGCTCGCTCACCCTGGCCGGCAGCGCTGGCTTCTCCCCCGCCGAAGCGGCCCGCTGGCGGTACGTGCCGCCGGACGTCGCGACGGTGGCCCGCTCTGGCCTGACCGGCCGGGACGGGCGGTGGATCACCTCGCTGGCGGACACCGGGCTGCCCAGCCTCGGCCGGCACCAGTACCCCCGGGGCGGCCGGGTGGCGCTGCCCGCGGGGACCGGCGGGCGGGTGCACGGCGTCCTGGAGATCGCCTGGCCGGTGCCGCTGGCCCCGCAGCCCCCGCAGGTCGTCCGGCAGGTGGAGGCGCTGGCCGAGCTGTGCGCGCACACGCTGGAGACGCGCGTACCGGTGCCGGGCGCCGGGCTGGAGCCGCGGGTGCTGCCGGACGCGGCGGAGCTGATGGACCTGGCCGACGGACTGCACGACCCGGCCCTGGTCCTGGTGCCCCACCTGGACGACTCCGGGAGCCTGGCCGACTTCCTCATCCAGCACGTCAACGACCGCTTCCTGGACCCGGCGGGGCGGCCCCGTGCCGTGGTGAACGGCGCGCTGCTGCTCCAGGCGTACCCGATGGCCGCCGGGGACAGCGCACTGTTCCAGAACGTGGAGCGGGTGTACGCCACCGGGGAGCCGTTCCGGGCGCACCGGATGAACCTGACCGCCCTCGTCGACCAGGTCGCGCTGTCGGCGGTCGCGGACATCAGCATCAGCCGGCACGGCAACGCCGTCCTGCTGATCTGGCGCATCGAGGACGAGACGGCGCGGCTGGCCAGCCTGCTCCAGCACGCCCAGCGGCTCGGGCGCATCGGCGGGTTCGAGGAGAACCTGCTGACCGGCGAGATCACCTGGAACGGGCAGCTGTTCGACCTGTACGGGCGTCCGGAGACGAGCACCCCGGTGCCGCTGGAGCAGTTGCCGGCCCACGCCCACCCGGACGACGCCGTCACCATCGGCCGGTTCCTGCGCACCCTGATGCACCACCGGCGGCCGGCCTCGGCGGCGTTCCGGCTGGCCCGGCCGGACGGCGTGACCCGGCACATCCGGGTGGTGGCCGAGCCGGTCCTGGACACCGACGACCGGCTGCTGATGCTGCGCGGCGCCTGCCAGGACATCTCGGCGCAGCACTGGACCGAGGTGGCGCTGGCCGCCACCCGGGACCAGCTCGCCCACACCGAGCAGCAGGCCAGCGAACGCAACCGGCTGACCCTGCAGCTGCAGCACGCCATCATGCCGCCCGCGCAGGCGCCGCTGCGGATGGACGGCCTCCAGGTCGCCGTCCGCTACCGGCCCGCGGAGACCGAGCAGCTGGTGGGCGGCGACTGGTACGACGCGGTGGTGCTGCCGAACCGGCTGGTGCTGCTGTGCGTGGGCGACGTGGCCGGGCACGGCATAGAGGCCGCGACCACCATGGTGGTCCTGCGCAACGCGCTGCGCGGCCTGGCGGTGACCGGGGCGGGCCCGGGCCAGCTGCTGTCCTGGCTGAACATCGTGGCGCACCATCTGACCGGCGGGGTGACCGCGACGGCGGTGTGCGGTCTGTACGACCCCACCCGGCGCACCCTGCGCTGGGCCCGGGCGGGCCATCTGCCGCCGGTGCTGGTGCGGGACGGGTCGGCGGCGCCGCTGCCGCTGGTCAAGGGCATGCTGCTGGGCGCGGTCCCGGAGGCCCGGTACGAGGAGGCCGAGACGCAACTGGCCGCCGACGACACCCTGTTGATGTACACGGACGGTCTGGTCGAGCGGCGGGACCGTTCCGTGGAGGAGTCGCTGAGCCAGTTGCTGACCACCGTACGGACCGCGCCGACCACGCTGGACCAGCAGCTGGACCGCCTGCTCACCTACAGCAGGTCGGACACGGACGACGACACCTGTCTGGTGGGCGTCCGCCTCGCGTGAGCCCGGCGCGCGTGTACCCGCTGCCCGTCCGGCAGGCATGAAGGGCGCGGCAGCGGGTATGCGCGCGTGCGCGGTGAGGACGCCGCGGACGAGGGGGACCTGGCATGCGATGAGATCTTGATCACCCGCGCGCCCCGGAAAGGGCACGCATCGAAGTGACTCACGGGGGTAACCGGCCTGGCTGTCCGCATCTGATGGAGGTACACGTGCCCATTGCCCAGAATCCGCTGTCCGTCGAGGTGACCCTGCCCCGGCAGGACGTGGCGCTGCTCACCGTCGAGGGTTACCTGGACGTCGACACCGCGACGGAGTTCCAGCACCACCTGGCCAACCAGCTCCACCACGGCCGGCGGCACTTCCTGCTCGACCTGTCGGCGGTGCCGTTCATGGACTCCTCCGGCATGAACATCATCCTGCGGGTCTACCAGGAGGCCCGGGACCTGCCGGGCAGCGTGCACATCATCCGGCCCACCTCCGCGGTGCGCCGCATATTGGACCTCACCGGCGTCAGCATCACGGTCCCCGTCTCGGAGAGCGTGGAGGACGCGCTCGCCCTCGTCGACGAAGGGGCCGCCGCCGGACGGGACGGGGAGCAGGACGGGGAGCGGGAGCACGGCGGCTGACCGGCGCCGCTCGCCCGGCCGCGGCTCGCGCCGGCCGTCCGGCGAGCTGCCGCACGAGGTGTCGTACGAGGTCGGCGGGTGGTTACAGTTGTCGCCCGGCAGAGTCACGTCGCCGGCCCGTTGCCGCAACGGTTCGCGCGACGCAGTTGCGGATGAGGAGTGAAACAGGTGCCGGAGCACGCAGTGGACACAACGCCCGGAACGCCGACCGGTGAGGTCCGCGACTTCCTGCGCGGTCGTCGCGAGCAGATCGCGCAGCGCTGGGCGGACGAGCCCCTGTTCCGGGCCGTGTTCACGGTCTCGCGGGACGAGGCGGTGGAGGCGGGCAGGGCCGTGGTCGACGCCCTGGCCGAGGTCGCGGACGTGGCGCGGGTGGAGGACCCGGACGCCGCCGGATTCGCTCCCGTACGGGAGCAGTTGGGGCGGATGGCCGCGGCCCGTTCCCGGGCCGGTCTGAGCACCGGGCAGATCTCCAGCGAACTGGCGTCGCTGCGTCCGCCCGTGGAGAACCTGCTCCTGGAGGACCTGCGGGACGCCCCGGCCGACCACGCCCGGGCCTGTACGACCACGCTGAGCGTGCTCATGGGCACCCTGCGGGTCCTGGTCATGCAGACCGCGCTGAGCGAGGGGCAGGCCCTCATCGACCGGCAGCGCCTGCAGCTGATGGAGGTGGCCACGCCGGTCATCAAGCTGTGGGACGGCATCGTGGCGGTCCCGCTGATCGGGACGCTGGACAGCGCCCGCAGCCAGGTGGTGATGGAGACGCTGCTGGAGGCCATCGTCGAGCAGCAGGCGCGGTACGCGATCCTGGACATCACCGGGGTGCCGACGGTCGACTCGCTGGTGGCCCAGCACCTGATGAAGACGGTCCAGGCGGCCCGGCTGATGGGCGCGGAGTGCATCGTCTCCGGCATCCGCCCGGCGATCGCGCAGACCATCGTCCACCTCGGCCTGGACCTGGGCGGGGTGATCACCCGCGCCGGCCTCGCCGACGCGCTGGGCTACGCGCTGCACAAGCTGGGCGCCGGCATCTTCAACACCTCGCCGAACGGTACGGACCAGCGGTGAGCCAGGCCTTCTCCGGCCCCTCCGCCGGACACGTCCCGGTGCTCAGGCTGGGGCAGGTCCTGCTCGTCACCCTCCAGGGAGACCTGCACGACAGCACCGCCCAGCAGCTCCAGCAGGACCTCTCCGAGACGGTGGTGGCCAGCGGGGCCACCGGTGTGGTCATCGACATCTCCGGCGTGGAGATCGTCGACTCCTTCCTCGGCCGGGTGCTGGCCGAGATCGCCGCCCAGTCGAGTCTGCTGGCCGCCCGGACCGTGATCGTCGGCATGCGGCCCGCGGTCGCGATCACCCTGGTGGAGCTGGGTCTGACGCTGCCCGGGCTGCACACCGCGCTCAGCACCGAGGCGGCCATGGAGCTGCTGGACGTGCCCGTCCCGTCCGCCCGTCCCGGCGCCCCGCGCCCGGAGCGTCCGTGATGGGCACGGCAGCGGGCGTCGAGGCCCGCCTGCCGATCCGTTCGGACCTGGATCTGATGTGGGTGCGCCAGCACGTGCGGCAGGCCGCCGCCCAGCTCGGCTTCGGCCTGGTGGACCAGACCAAGCTGGTGACCGCGGCCAGCGAACTGGCCCGCAACACCCTGGTGTACGGCGGTGGCGGCACGATGGAGTCGCAGCACCTCGTCGACGGCTCCGCGCACGGGCTGCGGCTGGTCTTCAGCGACCAGGGGCCGGGCATCGCGGACGTGGAGCAGGCGCTCAGCGACGGCTACACCTCCGGCGGCGGACTGGGCATGGGCCTGGGCGGGGCACGCCGCCTGGTGCACGAGTTCGCGATCGAGAGCGCCCCGGGCGCCGGTACGACGGTCCGGGTGACGTCCTGGACCGGTCGGCCTCCCAGGCCGCGTGAGGAGTTCTGAATGCCGCGCGTGTGGGAGGTGCCGGTGCACGACTCGACCCGGGTGCGCGACGCCCGGGTCGCGGCCGAGCACGCGGCCGCCGCCGCCTCGCTGGACGAGCCGCGCACCGCGGTGGCGGCGCTGGTCGCCACCGAGCTGGCCACCAATCTGCTCAAGCACGCGGGCGGCGGCCGGGTCCTCATCGACGTCGTGGCGCCGCCCGTGCTGGCAGCCGGCCGGGACGCGGACCCGGTGGTGCAGATCGCGGCGATCGACCACGGCCCGGGCATCGCCGACGTGGCCGAGGCGCTGCGCGACGGGTTCTCCACCGCGGGGTCGCTCGGCGCGGGCCTGGGCACCTGCCGGCGGATCGCCGGCCACTTCGAGCTGCACAGTGTCCCGGGCCGGGGCACGGTGGCGCTGGCCCGGGTCGGCGCCGCGCTGCCCCGGACGGGCGCCGGCCCGGACGCCCCGGGGCTGACGGCCGGGGTCCGGGCGGGCGGGGTGAACGTGCCGTTCGGCGGGGCGGAGTACTCGGGGGACGCCTGGGCGTGGGTGCGGTCCGGGGACCGGGTGACGCTGATGCTGGCGGACGGGCTGGGCCACGGCCCGGAGGCGGCCCTCGCCTCCACGGCCGCCGCCGACGCCCTGCGCGCGTCGGCCGGGCTGCCGCCCGCCGAGGCGCTGCGTCGGCTGGACGGGGCGCTGCGCGGTACCCGGGGGGCGGCCGTCGCGGTGGCCCAGGTCGATCTGCGGGCCGGGCGGCTGCGGTTCGCCGGGATCGGCAACGTGGGGGCGCGGCTGTGCGCGGCCGGGGTGTGGCGCCCGCTGGTGTCCCGGCCCGGGATCGTCGGGGTGCACCGGCCGGGGACCCTGCGCGAGGAGGAGGCAGTCTGGGGCGACGACCACCTGCTCATCCTGCACAGCGACGGCCTGCCCAGCCGCTGGACGCCGCCGCCCGAGACGTGCCGCCCCTGCGTCGACCCCGCCGTCACGGCCGCGGTGACCGTGCGCGACGCCAGCAGCCCGGCGCGTCCGGTGCGGGACGACACCGCCGTGGCCGTGCTGACCTCGAACCCGTCGGACCGGTGATGATGCGTACGTGGCAGATCTCCGGCGTCCTCGACGCGGCCCGGGCGCGTATCGCCACCGCCCGGCTGGCCGCCGCGTACGGGGTGCCGCCGCTGGAACGGACCCGGCTGTCGGCGGCGCTCAGCGCGCATCTGCGCCAGTGCCTGACCAAGGGCGGCACCTGGCGGCTCACCCTGAACCCGATCGCGCGGGAGTGCGGGGAGGGCCGCCTGGAGGTGCTGGTGACGCCGTCCCGTGAGGTGTCGGAGGCGGGCCAGCCGCCCTGGCGGATGACGCTGGTGTGCCGGGAGCCGGACCGCGCGCCGGAGGCGGGCGCGGTGGCCGACGACCCGGCGGCACTGGCGGAGGCGCTGCTGGGCGCCGACGAGGACACCGCGCTGGTGCTGCGCAAGCTGCGCGAACAGGAGGAACTGGTCGCCTTCCACCGGGAGGAGCTCCAGCAGACCAACCAGGGCGTGGTGGCGCTCCACGCCGAACTGGACGCCGCCGGGCGGGCGCAGCGGGAGGCGTTCGCCGCCGAGCGCAAGGCGCGCACCGAGGCGGAGGAGGCCCGGCGCCGGCTGACGTTCCTGGCGGACGCCAGCGCGGTGCTGACCACGCCGCTCAACCACCACGAGATCCTGCGCCGCCTCCCGGACCTGCTGGTGCCCGCCTACGCCGGGAACGTCGACCTGTGGCTGTTCGAGACCGACGGCGACGCGCGCGGCGCCACGGCCCATCCGGCGGCGCTGACCGCGGCCCGCACCGGGCGTCCGCAGTACGCCGCCGGCCATCCGGGGCGGCTTGCCGGCGTCGACGACCACCCGCCGTCCCCGGAGCACACGGACCGGCCGGTGCTGTGCATCCCGCTGCCCACCCGGCGCGAGCCGCTGGGCGTGCTGACCATGTCGCCGCCCGGGGAGCGCTGGGACCCCGACGACGCCGTGATGCTGGTGGAGCTGACCCGGCGGGCCAGCATCGCCATCGACAACGCGCGGCGCTACGAGCACAACCGGGACATCGCCGAGACGCTGCAGCGCGCGCTGCTGACGGAACTGCCCACGCCCGGCTTCCTCGGCATGGCCGCCCGCTATCTGCCGGCCGCCCAGGGAATGAACATCGGCGGCGACTGGTACGACGCGTTCCGTCAGCCCGACGGCGGGGTGATCGCGGTGGTCGGCGACGTCACCGGGCACGGGCTGCACGCGGCGGTCATGATGAGCCAGCTGCGCACCGCGCTGCGCGCCTACGCGGTGGACGGCGGCAGCCCCGGCCGCCTGCTGACCCGGCTCCACAACTTCCTGCACAACCTCCAGCCCGACCTGTACGCCACCGCCGTCATCGCCCGCTTCCACCCGGACGAGCCGACGATGACCTGGGCGGCGGCCGGCCATCCGCCGCCGGTGCTGCGCGGCCCGGACGGCCGGGTGCGCATCCTGGACGCCAAGCCCGGCGCCATGCTGGGCATTCCGCTCAAGCAGGACATCGCCGACCACACCGTACGGGTGGCGCCCGGGACCACGCTGGCGCTGTACACGGACGGTCTGGTGGAGCGGCGGGCGCGGGGCATAGACCCGGGCATCGAACGGCTGGCGGCGGCGCTCGGGTCGTTCGGACCGGCGGAGCTGGACATCGACCTGGGGGGTGCGGCCGACGGCATCCTGGGCCCGCTGCTGAGCGACTCCGAGCGGGACGACGACGTGTGCCTGCTCCTGTGCCACCTGCGGGATCAGGGCTGAGCCGGCGGGTGTGTTCGCCGGGCTGCCGCGTCCGGCTGGCGAAACGGCGGACGGCGCGATGAGATCGGTGGGTGCGAAGCAGCGATCCAGGGGCAGGCGAAGGACGTTCGAGGAAGACCGCCCGGAGCCGCAGAAAGGGATGACACCGTGACACGACCCAGGATCCTGGTGGTCGGCGCAGGTTTCGCCGGTGTGGAGTGCGTCCGCCGCCTGGAGAGGAAACTCTCCCCGGGCGAGGCGGAGATCACGCTGGTGACGCCCTTCGCCTACCAGCTCTACCTGCCCCTGCTGCCCCAGGTCGCCTCCGGCGTCCTGACCCCCCAGTCGGTCGCGGTCTCGCTGCGCCGCAGCAGCAAGTACCGCACCCGGATCATCCCCGGGGGCGCCATCGGTGTGGACCTGAAGGCCAAGGTCTGTGTGGTGCGCAGCATCACCGGCAAGATCGTCAACGAGCCGTTCGACTACATCGTGCTCTCGCCCGGCAGCATCACCCGCACCTTCGACATCCCCGGGCTGACCGACACCGCGTTCGGCATGAAGACCCTGGCGGAGGCCGCGTACATCCGGGACCACGTCATCACCCAGCTCGACCTGGCCGACGCCAGCGACGACCCCGCCGAGCGTGCCTCCCGGCTGCAGTTCGTGGTGGTCGGCGGCGGCTATGCCGGTACGGAGACTGCGGCCTGCCTCCAGCGCCTGACGTGCGCCGCCGTCAAGCGCTACCCCCGGCTGGACCCGAAGCTCATCAAGTGGCACCTGATCGACATCGCCCCGAAGCTGATGCCCGAGCTGGGCGACAAGCTGGGCCGCAGCGCCCTGGAGATCCTGCGCCGGCGCGGCATCGAGATCTCGCTGGGCGTCTCCATCGCCAAGGCCGCTCCGGAGGAGGTCACCTTCACCGACGGCCGGGTGATCCCGACCCGCACGCTCATCTGGACCGCGGGCGTCGCCGCCAGTCCGCTCATCGCCACGCTCGGCGCGGAGACGGTCAAGGGCCGGCTCGCGGTCACCGCCGAGATGTGCCTGCCCGACCACGACGGGATCTTCGCGCTCGGTGACGCGGCGGCCGTGCCCGACCTCGCCAAGGGCCAGGACGGCGCCGTCTGCCCGCCGACCGCGCAGCACGCGATGCGCCAGGGCGTCCACGTCGCCGACAACGTCATCGCCGCCCTGCGCGGTCAGCCGATGCGGCCGTACGTCCACAAGGACCTGGGTCTGGTCGTCGATCTCGGCGGGGCGGACGCGGTGTCCAAGCCGCTGGGCGTGGAGCTGCGGGGCGTGCCCGCGCAGGCGGTGGCCCGCGGCTACCACTGGTCGGCGCTGCGCACCGGCGTCGCCAAGACCCGGGTGATGACCAACTGGCTGCTCAACGCGGTGGCCGGCGACGACTTCGTACGCACCGGCTTCCAGGCCCGCAAACCGGCCAAGCTGAAGGACTTCGAGTACACCGACGCCTACCTGTCGCCGGAAGAGGTCCGGGCCCATGTCGAGGGGGCCGGCCGGGCGACGACCTGACCCGGCGCGCGGGACCCGGTCACGGCATGAGATGCTGAGAAGTCGATCTAGGTGTTGGACCGGGTTCGACCAGGGGAGAGTACGGCGGCGTGAAGGCAGCGGGGCGCTCGGTGCGGACACGGCTGCGGGACCGCGTCGCCGCCTCCGATCCAGGACTGCTCCGGCTGGTCGCCGGGCTGCGGACGGTGGGCGCGATCGCGCTGGCGCTCGCCGTGCTGGCCGTGCGCGGCTCCGACGTCCCGCATCTGGTGGCGGGCGCGATGGCGGCGATGGTCGCCACCTTCGCCATCCAGGAGAAGCAGCGCGGCCCGCAGGCCGTCACCCTGGCTCTGGGACTGCCCGTCGCGCTCGCCTCGGTGTCCCTGGCGGCACTGCTCGCCTCGCGGGTGGTGATCGGCGACGCCTTCTTCGTCGTCCTCATCTTCTGTGCCGTCTACGGCCGCCGGTTCGGCGACCGGGGCACGGCGCTCGGCCTGATCGGCTTCCAGCTGTACTTCGTCTCCCTGTTCGTCGGGGCGACCGTGGCGGAGCTGCCGGAGCTGTACCTTTCCCTGGCCGTGGCCTTCGCGTCCAGTGCCCTGGTCCGGTTCGCGATCGTGCCGGCGACCCCGGCGGGCATCCTCCAGCGGCTGCGGCAGGCCTTCCGGGCCCGGCTGGCCCAGTTGATCTCCGCCCAGCTGGAACTGCTGGACGCCGGTCCGGACGACATCGACAAGGTGCTGGAGGACCTGCGGGAGGGCCACGCCCGGCTGCACGAGACGGCGCTGATGATCCAGACCCGGCTGGACGACAACACGCTGGACGCCTCCACGACCCGGCTGGTGCAGCGCCGTATCGCGGACGCCGAGATCGCCGCCGAGCGGCTCGGGCTGCTGCTGCTGACCGCGCGCAGCGCCCGGCGGGCGGACACCCTCACCCTGCACCTGCCGGGCGCCCCGGCGCCGTCGGTGCGCCGGATGCCGGGCGCGGACGAGGCCGTCACGCTGCTGCGCCGTGACCTCACCGCACTGCGGGAACTGGTGGTACGGCCACCCGCCGAGGCGCGCGGCACCGCCCTGTCCCACCTGCGCAACCGGTTGCTGGGCTACCGCGACGAGGAGAACCTGCCCACCGCGTCCCCGGCCGTCCAGGACGTCTTCCGCGGCATCGGTGAGACGGCCCGCGCGGTCATGGGCCTCAGGGTCGCCCTGGACGGGCCGCAGGACGAGTCCGACGACTCCCCCGCCACCACCCGCTCCCGCGAGGAGCTGGACGCCGAGGACGCGGCGATCGACGCCGGGGAGGAGGAGGCGGACGAGGCGGAGCCGACCGGGCTGCGGCGGCCCACCACGCGCGCGGCCGTGCAGGTCGCGGTCGGCTCGTCGCTGGCCATCGTCGGCGGCGAGATGCTCTCCGCGCAGCGCTGGTACTGGGCGGTGCTCACCTGCTGGATCGTGTTCATCAACACCGCGTCCACCGGCGAGATCCTGGTCAAGGGCTACCGGCGGCTGCTGGGCACGGTCTTCGGGGTGGTGGCCGGGATCGTCCTGGCCGGGCTGGTCGGACAGCACACCTGGACGGCGTTCGCGCTGGTCCTGGTGTTCATCTTCGCGATGTTCTACACGGCGCCGCTGTCGTACACCCTGATGTCGTTCTTCGTCACCGCCATGCTGGGGCTGCTGTACACCCTGCTGCACACCTACAGCATGTCGGTGCTGCTGCTGCGGGTGGAGGAGACGGCGCTCGGCGCGGCCTGCGGGGTGGTGGCGGCGGCGCTGGTGCTGCCGGTGCGCACCGACAGCCGTACGGACGACCTGCTCGGCACGGTCCTGGAGCGGCTCACCGACGTCACCGAGGGCGCCGTGGACCAGCTCAGCGGCGGGCCGGCCGCCGATCTGCTGGACCGGGCGCGCGACCTCGACCAGGCCCTCGGCGATCTGCGCGGCGCCACCCAGCCGCTGACGCACCCGATCACGCCCCTGCGGGCCCGGCGGGACACCGCGCGGTACGTGGTGGCGCTCCTGGAGACCTGCGCGTACCACGCGCGTTCGCTGGCGGCGACGGCCGAGCTGCTGCCCGCCCACCCGTCCATCGCGGCCGACCCCCGGCTGCGCGGCGCGGTACGGCGCACGGTACGCAACATCGGGGCGATCGCGGCGCACGTCGCGGACCCGAGCACGGCCGTGGAGGTCGAGACCGGGCCCAGTATCGCCTCGCTGCTGGAGTACGACACCGCCGGCGTCCCGCGCTACGGCCGGATCACCGGCCGGGTGCTGCGCCACCTGGAGCGGCTGGACGAGGCGGTGACCGGACTCGCCCGGCCGCTGGGCGTGCCCGTGGCGACGCCGAAGCGGTGACGGCGGGGCTCGCCCGGGGGCCGCGGGCGGTCAGAAGTCGCTGGGCAGGCCGCTCGCCTCGGCGATGCCGCGCAGTTCCTCGTTCTGCCGGTGGCGTTCCTTGAGGTAGTCGGCAATCTCACCGAGGCGGTCCGGGTCGGAGGCGGTGGCCGCGTCGGTGACCACGCGGATCGGCCCGGTCTCCTCGGTGCTGATCTCGATCACCTCGTTGTCGAGCCGGCCCGTCACCGCGGTCGCGATGACCAGGGCGGCCTCGTCGCGGATCTCCTGGGGCAGGGCGTCGGCGTCCTGCCCGTCGAGGGCGAAGTCGATGGTGGGCATCTGCTGGTCGTCGATCGCCCGTAGAACCGGCTCCACGACGCTGAGCAGCATCCGGTAGTCCTCGCTGTCCATCCGGACGCGCAGAAGGTCGAGGTAGACGTCCACGGGACGGCCGTCCGGCGGAATCTCGTGTTCGTTCATCTGCTCCGTGTTCCCCCTCCCGCGTCCCTCAGACGCGGCGCCAGCGGGCCAGTGCGAACGAGAACACGCCGAACAGCACCAGTCCGGCCGCGACGCAGGCCAGGAGCATGGGTCCGAGCGGGGTCTCGGCGAAGGAGCGCAGGGTGTCGTCCAGGCCCTTGGCCCGGCCCGGCTCGTAGTCGACCGCGGCCCGTACGGCGAAGGCGCCGGCCACGGCGAACACCAGGCCCCGCGCCACTCCCCCGGCCACGCCGGTCACGTCCACCAGCCGCCGGGACCAGGGGGCGAGCTCGCTCGCCTTGAGCTTCTTGCGGTAGCCGCGCCGGGCGGCCTGGACGCCGATCACGACACCGGCGACGACTATGCCGGCACCGGCGATGCCCACCAGCCACTGTCCGCCGGGCATCTGAAGGACCCGGGCGGTGACGTCGCGGGACTGCTGGTCGCTGGAGCCGCCGGAACCGTTGCGGGGGTTCACCGCGAACGCCAGCACCGAGTAGGCGACGAAGGCGTAGAACCCGCAGCGGGCGGTGGCCGCCAGCCGCTTCTTCGCCGTGCGGCCGTCAGGTCCCACGGCGCCGAACACCGCCTCCGACAGCCGCCACAGGGCCATGCCCACCAGTCCGATGCCCAGGGCCCACAGCAGGACCGAGCCGAACGGCTGGTCCGCCAGTGCCTCCAGGGCACCCGAGCGGTCGGCCTCCTCGGTCCCGTCGCCGAAGGCGATCCGCAGGGCCAGGGTGCCGACCAGCAGATAGATCACGCCCCGGGCGGTGAGCCCGGCGCGGGCGGCGCCCTCGGCGACCGTTCCGTCGGCCGCCCGGCGGGCCCGTCCGCGGGCGGTAGCGGCCAGTACTCGCGTGGTCATCTCGTCCTCCCCTTCCGAGACTCCCGGATGCCCCGGCGCGCACCGCGCACACCCTGCGGCCCGGGTGCCGATACGGACCGTTCGGTTCCGGTGGAGACGGCTTCCCGGGGGGGTGCCGTGCCCCTCCGGTGACAGGCCCGTGCCCCGCCACGCCGGTCGGCGTGGCGGGGTGGGTGCGCCAGGCTTCCCGGGCGCGCGGGCGCGTCCCGGCCGGTCGTCGCCGCACCGCGCGGGCCGGCCGTGGCCGGGCACGGTGCGGCGGAGGCCGACCGGGACGCGACGGCCTCGGCCTCTGTCAGCCGGGACCCGGAGGCTGGTGAGGGAGGCCGGGGCGGCCCGGAGGGTCAGGGCGCCGGGCGGCGTCCAGGGCCCCGGCGGGCGGGGCGCCGGCCCATCGCCTCGTCGCGCACCCGGGCGCAGCTGCGGCTGATGAGCCGGGAGACGTGCATCTGCGAGATGCCGAGCTGGTCGGCTATCCGGCTCTGGGTCATGTCCTCGAAGAACCGCATGTAGAGGATGGCGCGCTCCCGCTCGGGCAGCCTGCGCAGCCCTTCCTTGGCGGACTCGCGGTCGACCACGACGTCGTAGGAGTTGTCCGACGTGCCGAGGGTGTCGGCGAGGCTGTAGCCGTCGTCGCCGGCCGAGAGCTCGGCGTCCAGCGACAGGGTGCTGAAGCTCTCCAGGGCCTCCATCCCGGCGCTGACCTCCTCCTCGGTCAGTCCGGTGTGGGCGGCGATGTCGGCGGTCGAGGGCTCGGGGCTGCCGGGGTTCTGGGTGAGTTCGCGCCGGGCCACCCGTACCTTGTTGCGCAGTTCCTGCACGCGGCGGGGCACCCGAAGGGCCCACATCCGGTCCCGGAAGTGCCGCTTGACCTCGCCGGTGATGGTGGGCACGGCGTAACTCTCGAAGGCGCCCCGCTCCGGGTCGAACCGGTCGATGGCCTTCACCAGGCCCAGTGCCGCGACCTGACGCAGGTCCTCGACGGACTCGCCGCGGTCGCGGAAGCGGCCCGCGATGCGGTGGGCCATGGGCAGCCACGCGGTGACGAGTTCGTCACGCACCGCGTCGCGTTCGGGTCCCTCCTCCAGTGCCGCCAACCGGGTGAACAGGCTCGCGGTGTCGGGGGCGTCGTCGTGGCGGCGCCGGGGCGGCGCGCTCGTCGGCTCGGTGGCGGCGGTGGTGGGCTCGGGGGTGGCGGGACGGTCGGTGGGGGTGTCGATGAGCATGCGGATCGCTCCTGAACGGTGGTCTCAGGGGGACTTCCGCGGGAACGGCGCTGCGGTCGACTGGAGTGCCGAAGCAGCCATACCGCTCCCGCTGCTGCGCCTCCGGTCCGAAGCACGAAACTGCGACTGCCCTTCCCCTCGGGGAACAAACTCCGCTTTTCGAAATGTACTCAGGACAGCGGTATCAGCACGCTGATGCACTTGCCTCCGGAGGGCAGCTCGGACACGCGTACGTCGCGGGCCAGGCGGCAGACGATCGGCCAGCCCCGGCCGCCCACCCGCCAGCGGCTCCGCAGGTCGGCGGGTGGCGGGGGCGCCGGCAGTTCGTCGCTCCGGTCGCTCACCGAGACCCGCAGCCCGGGGCCGTCGACGTCGACCCGGAAGTCGGTGACGCCGCCGCCGTGCAGGATGGCGTTGGTGGTCAGTTCCGAGGCGACCAGTACGGCGTCCGACAGGGCGTCGGCGTCGTACCGGGTGCCGCCTTCCCGGCAGCGCGCGGTGACCGCGCGCTCCACGGCCCGGCGCGCGTCGGCGGGTTTGCTCGGCCTGGGCGGCCGGTCACGTCCGGCACCGTCGTGTTCCGTGCCGTTCCGCTCGGTGGCGGAGGGGGTCATGGGCTTCTCACACATCCGTCAGCTCCCTGGTCGTGTGGAACATCGTGTGAACCGAGCCGGAGCCCGCCCTGCCCGCGGCTGCGTCGTGTTCCGGCTGACCTCTCACCGCACCCGCAAACCTCAGGACCTCCGTACGGCCCAGTGGCCATGCGGCCGCCGTACCGGGGGTACGCGGTGTGCATGACGGATGTTGTGGACTCGGACGAACTGCTGCGGCGCATGCACCGGGCGCGGGCCTGCGCGGCCCAGGAGGAGCGGACCTGGCGGACCCGGCGGGACGAGCTGCGGCCGACCGACCCGGAGGGAGCGCGGGAGGCCGAGGTGCGGTCGGTGGCCTACGGGGCGGTGCTGCGGGTGCTGGACGAGGTACTGACGCCAGGCCGGCGGACGGAACGGGGCTGACCCCTCGGACGGTGTCGATTGGGGCGTCCGGAGCGGGGAAACCGCAGGGCATGGCCATCGATCACACCCAGGCTCCGGTGCTCCAAGCTCTCGCCGACTACCGCCGGGAGGGCCGGCTGTCGTTCACGCCCCCGGGGCACAAGCAGGCGCGGGGCGCGGACCCGGCCGTCCGTGAGGTGCTGGGCGACGCGGTCTTCCTCGGTGACGTCCTGGCGACCGGGGGGCTCGACGACCGGCTCACCCGTGACCGGGTGCTCCAGCGCGCCCAGGAACTGATGGCCGACGCCGTCCACGCCGACCACACCTTCTTCTCGACGTGCGGCAGTTCCCTGTCGGTCAAGGCGGCGATGCTCGCGGTCGCGGGGCCGCACGAGAAGCTGCTGATCGGCCGGGACGCCCACAAGTCGGTGGTGTCCGGTCTGGTGCTGTCGGGCATCGAGCCGGTCTGGGTCGAGCCGCGCTGGGACGCGGAGCGCCATCTCGCCCATCCGCCGTCCGCGGCGGAGTACGAGGCGGCCTTCGCCGACCACCCCGACGCCAGAGGCGCCCTGATCACCAGTCCGACACCGTACGGCGCCGGCGCGGACCTGGCCGCCGTCGCCGAGGTCTGCCACCGGCGCGGACGTCCGCTGATCGTCGACGAGGCGTGGGGCGCGCACCTGCCCTTCCACCCGGACCTGCCGTCCTGGGCGATGGACGCGGGCGCCGACATCTGTGTGACCAGCATCCACAAGATGGGCAGCGGCCTTGAACAGGGTTCCGTCTTCCATCTCCAGGGCGACCTGGTGGAGCCGAAGCTGCTGGGCATGCGCGCGGACCTGCTCAGCACCACCAGCCCCTCGGTGCTGATCTTCGCGGGGCTGGACGGCTGGCGCCGCCAGATGGCGCTCGGCGGACGGGAGATCATGGGCGGCGCGCTGGAGCTGGCGGCGGAGGTGCGGGCCGCGGTCGAGGAGATCGACGGCATGCACGTCAACGACCGGGCGGACTTCTGCGGCCCGGGGCTGGCCGACGCTTTCGACCCGCTGCCGGTCGTCATCGACCTCGACGGGCTCGGTATCTCCGGCTACCAGGCCGCCGACCGGCTGCGCGAGCGGCACGGCATCATCGCCCACCTGACGGACCACCGGCGGATCGGCGCGCAGATCACCCACGGCGACGACCGGGAGACCACCGGGGAGTTGCTCGCGGCGCTCAAGGAGCTCGCGCAGGCCGCCCCCGGGCTGCCGGACACCCCCCGGGTGGCGGTCCCGTCACCGGCCGAACTGCGGATGGCGCAGGCGCGGCTGCCGCGGGACGCCTTCTTCGGGCCGACCGAGGACGTCCCCGTGGAGCGGGCGGCCGGCCGGATCGCGGCGGAGATGATCACCCCGTACCCGCCGGGCATCCCGGCCGTCCTGCCGGGCGAGCGGCTGACCGAGCCGGTGCTGCGCTACCTGACCAGCGGCCTGGCCGCCGGGATGTACCTGCCGGACCCGAGCGACCCGGCGCTGGAGACGGTGCGGGTGGTCGCGGAGCACGCCGGATGAGACCCGTACTCCTCGGCCTTGCGGCGTCGCACGCCCGGCGGACGCGGGCCGCACCGCCGCCGACGCGCGCGGTGCGGCGGGTGAGACGGGTGAGACGGGTCACGTCCTCCACCCCCGGTTTCATGGAACGTCCGCAAATGGTTTAGCGTTCACCTATACGTGGTGACGGAGTCGATCCGCGCGGTCCTCCGGCGCCACTGTTCACGGCCCTGGCTGGATCCCCCCGTCCAGCCAGGGCTTTTTCATACCGTCACGGAATCTCCGCGCCCGCCGAGGTGCCCAGGGCCGCGCCGGCCGCTGAAATGGGCGTAGGGAAAACACCGGAACCGCATCGGCCGGCGAGGAGTTCCGTGTCATGACCAAAGCGATCAAACTGCTCAACGCCCTCCCCCCGCCCCAGCGGGCGCGGCTGACCGAACTGGCCAGGGAGGTCCACTTCCCGGAGGACACCCGGATCTTCGAGGCGGGCGGCACGGCCGACCGCTTCTGGGTGGTCCGCTCCGGCGCCGTCTCCCTCACCCAGCGGGTGACGTCGCTGCAGAGCGTGACGGTCGCCAGCCTCGGCGCGGGCGACCTGCTCGGCTGGTCCTGGCTGTTCCCGCCGTACCGGTGGGACTTCGGCGCCGAGGCGTTCAGCGCGGTGCGCGCCTACGAGTTCGACGCCGCCGCGGTGCTCCGGCTCTGCGAGGACGATCCCCGGCTCGGCGTGGTCCTGGTGCGGTCCGTCGCCGAGATCCTGGCGCACCGGCTGGAGACGACCCGGGGCAAACTCCTGGAGCAGTACGCGCTGCACCGGCGGGGCGGCCCGCTGTAGCGGGTCAGACGCGGTAGCGGCGCAGGGCGGGCACCGTCAGGGCCAGGCCCAGCATCACCACGACGACCAGCAGCCCGCCCCCCGTCACGGCGCCGCGGGCCCCGAAGGCCGAGCCCGCGGTGCCGTGCAGCACGTCGGCCAGGCGCGGTCCGCCCGCGACGACGACCGTGAAGACGCCCTGCATCCGGCCGCGCATCTCGTCGGTCGCGGCGGACAGCAGGATGGCGCCGCGGAAGACCATGGAGACCATGTCGGCGACGCCCGCGACCGCGAGGAAGACCACCGCGAGCCACAGGCTCCCGCTCAGTCCGAAGCCCGCGACGGCCGCGCCCCAGGCGACGACCGCGCCGATCACCATCCAGCCGTGCCGCCGGGCCCGGGAGAAGGTGCCGGAGAACAGTCCGCCGGCCACCGCGCCGATCGGGATGGCCGCGTACAGCAGGCCCAGCGCGAGCCCCTCGCCCGAGCCCGCGTACGTCTCGGCGGCGAGCTGCGGGAACAGGGCCCGGGGCATGCCGAACACCATCGCGACGATGTCGGCGAGGAAGGACAGCAGCAGCACCGTGTGCCCGGCGATGTAGCGGAAGCCGGCCACCACCTCGCGCAGGCCCGCTCGCCCCTTCCCGCCGCCCGTCAGCGGCAGCAGGGCGGGCAGCCGGTAGACCGCCCACACCGTGACGCACAGGGCGACGGCGTCGATGAGGTACAGCTCGGGCAGGCCGATGACCGGGATCAGGACGCCCGCGAGCAGGGGGCCCACCACCTGGCCGGTCTGCATGACGGTCGAGCCGAGGGCGTTGGCGGCGGGCAGCTCGTCCTCGGGGACCAGGCGGGCGATGGAGGCGCTGCGCGCCGGGGAGTTCAGGCCCCAGAAGGCCTGCTGGAGCGCCAGCAGCACCATCAGTACGACGACCGACTCCAGGCCGGTGGCGGCCTGCACCCAGAACAGCAGCGAGGTCACGGCTATGCCGCTGTTGGTGATCAGCAGCAGTCTGCGGCGGTCCATGGTGTCGGCGACCGCGCCGCCCCACAGCGCGAACACGACCAGCGGCACCAGGCCGGCCAGGCTGGCGGCGCCCACCCAGGCGGAGGAACCGGTGATGTCGTAGATCTGCTTGGGCACGGCGACGGCGGTGAGCTGGCTGCCGACGGCCGTGACGATGGTGGAGACCCACAGCCGCCGGAAGGCGGGGCGGCGCAGGGGGCGGGTGTCCATCGCCCAGCGGCGCCAGCCCCGGCGCGGGGCGGGGGGCGCGTCGTCGGCGTCGGGGGTCTGGGCCCGGGGTTCGGTACTGCTGTCGCTCGTGTCCACGCATTCCTACTTGGTCGTTACATCTTTCGACGTCCTCACTATCGCAGGGCGGTGGGGCGGCGCGGTGTGACGGGCGTCAACTCCCGGCGATCAGCGAGACGCCGAGGGCGATCATGACGGCGGCGACCAGACCGTCCAGAACCCGCCATGCCCGGGGACTGGCGAGGAAACGGCCGAGGTGGCGGGCGCCGAAGCCGAGCGCGGCGAACCAGGCGAGGCTCGCGAGCGCCGCGCCCAGGCCGAAGTCCCAGCGCAGCGGGCCGCGGTCGGCGGCGACCGAGCCGAGCAGGAAGACGGTGTCCAGGTAGACGTGGGGGTTGAGCCAGGTCAGCGCCAGACAGGTGAGCACCGCCCGCCGCCGGGAGCCCGCCCCGCCGTCGCCGTACCCGCCGTCCGGCCGCAGCGCGCCGGCCGGCCGGAACACCCGCCGGGCGGCCAGGGCGCCGTACCCCAGCAGGAAGGCCCCGCCGATCCAGCCGACCGCCGTCAGCGCGCCCGGCCAGGCCACCACCAGGGCGCCGACCCCGCCGACGCCCAGGGCGATCAGCACCGCGTCGGACAGGGCGCAGATGCCGACCACGGCCAGGACCGCGTCCCGGCGGACGCCCTGGCGCAGGACGAAGGCGTTCTGGGCGCCGATGGCGACGATGAGGGAGAGGCCGGTACCGAAGCCGGCGGCCGCGGCGGCCAGGGCGTTGTTCATGCCCCGACGCTAAGCGAGCGGCCATCGCGCGTACAGCTAAAGATTCTTACGTATCCTTAGCTCTTGTGAAGGTGACGCGATGAGCGCATCGGCGACGGCGGCCCTGGGCGACCTGCCCCTGGACCAGGTGCGGACCCTGCTGGCGGTGGTGGACGAGGGGACGTTCGACGCCGCCGCGGCGGCGCTGCACGTGACGCCCTCGGCGGTGAGCCAGCGGGTGAAGGCCCTGGAGCAGCGGACCGGCCGGGTCCTGCTGCTGCGCACCAAGCCGGTGCGGCCCACCCCGTCCGGCGCGGTGCTGGTACGGCTGGCCCGGCAGGTGGCGTGGCTGGCCCGGGACGCCCACGCCGAACTGGGGCTGAGCGGGGCCGGTGAGCCGGTCCATGTGTCGGTGGCGGTGAACGCGGACTCGCTGGCGACCTGGTTCCTCGGCGCGCTCACCCGGGTGCCGCGCGATCCGCCGCTCTGCTTCGAGCTGCGCCGCGAGGACGAGGACCACACGGCGGCCCTGCTCCGGGAGGGCGTGGTGATGGCCGCGGTGACCTCGTCGCCGGACGCGGTGCCGGGCTGCTCGGTACGGCCGCTGGGGCGGATGCGGTATCTCCCGGTGGCCGCACCGGAGTTCGCCGCCCGGTACCTGGACGGACCGCTGCACCGGGCACTGGCGGAGGCGCCCGTGGTGGTGTTCGACCGGCGCGACGACTTCCAGGACGGCTTCGTCCGCCGGCTCGGTGGCGGACACGGGTCCGCGAGCCCGGTGCGGCACTACGTCCCCACCTCGGAGGGGTTCGTCGAGGCCGTCGCCGCCGGACTGGGGTGGGGCATGGTGCCCGAGCCGCAGGCCGAACCCCTGCTGCGCAGCGGCCGGTTGACCGAGCCGTCCCCCGGGACGGCGGTCGACGTGCCGCTGTACTGGCAGCAGTGGAAGCTCGACTCGCCGGCCCTGGCCACGGTGGCCGAGGCGGTGGGGGCGGCCGCGGCCCGGGCGCTGCGGGCGTAGGAACTCCCGTACCCGGAAGCGACTTCGCGGCCTTCCGCCCGTTTGGCCCCGCCGTCCACAGGTCACCCGAGGGTGAGCAACCCGAATCCGTGACAGCGCGATACGACGATCGCAGGTGACTTTGATGGACGACTGGCGAGAGCACGCGGCCTGCCGCGCCGAGGACCCCGACCTGTTCTTCCCGGTCGGCACCTCGGGCCCGGCCCTGCTGCAGACCGAACAGGCGAAGGCGGTCTGCCGGCGCTGCCCGGTCCGGGACCAGTGCCTGGAATGGGCCCTGGACACGGGGCAGTCCATCGGCGTCTGGGGCGGGACCGACGAGAACGAGCGACGCGCCCTGAAGCGGCGCCTGGCGTCCCGCCGGCGGACGGGCTGACCGTGCGGTCCGGCCCCGGGAAGCGGACGGGCGGGCGGCGCTGGGGCCGCGTAGGCTCGGCCCCAGCGCCGTCCGCCGCCGAAGGGACCGAGCCGTGAACGTCCGTGTGCGCCGCGTCTACGACCCGCCCGAGCCGGACGACGGCACGCGGGTGCTGGTGGACCGGCTGTGGCCGCGCGGCCTGAAGAAGGACGCCGCGCACGTGGACGAGTGGCCCAAGGAACTCACCCCGTCCACGGAACTGCGCCGCTGGTACCACGCGGGCGAGGGCTCCTACGAGGAGTTCGCCGGGCGTTACGAGGCCGAACTGGCCGCTCCGGAGGCGGCCGGGGCACTCGACCGGCTGAGAGAGCTGGCGGGCCAGGGGCCCGTGACGCTGCTGACCGCGTCCAAGGACACCGGCCGCGGCCACGCCGCCGTACTGGTCCGCCTGCTCGGCGGGAGCTGAGCAACCGCCCCCTCGAACCCGGCCCTTCAAGCCCGGCCCCCAGGCCCCGGCACTGTGGCGGCCGTCGGGTCCCACGGCGCCGGACACCGCCTCCGACAGCCGCCACAGGGCCGCCCTCAAGCCGTCTGCCGTGCCGCCGCGCGTCCGGCCGCCCGCCCCGAGAAGAGGCAGCCGCCCAGGAAGGTGCCCTCCAGGGCGTTGTACCCGTGCACCCCGCCGCCGCCGAACCCGGCCACCTCACCCGCCGCGTACAGGCCCTCGACCGGCGTGCCGTCGGCGCCGAGGGCGCGGGAGTCGAGGTCGGTCTGGATGCCGCCGAGGGTCTTGCGGGTGAGGATGTGCAGCTTGACGCCGATCAGCGGGCCGGCCGCCGGGTCGAGGATGCGGTGCGGGGACGCCACCCGGCTGATCCGGTCGCTGAGGTAGCGGCGGGCGTTGCGGATGCCCTGGATCTGGGCGTCCTTGCTGTAGGGGTTGGCCACCTGGAGGTCGCGGGCCTCGATCTGGCGGCGGACGGCGGCGGCGTCGAGGAGCGGCTTGTCGGTGAGCCCGTTCATCCGGTCGACGAGCTGTTCGAGGGTCGGCGCGGTCACGAAGTCGGCGCCTTCGCGCACGAAGGCGGCCACCGGCCCCGGGGCGCCCTTGCCGACGACCCGTTCCCGCAGGAAGGCCGCCCGGTCCTTGGCCGTGATGTCCGGGTTCTGTTCGGAGCCCGACAGCGCGAACTCCTTCTCCACGATCTTCCGGGTGAGGATGAACCAGGAGTGGTCGTACGGGGCGATGTCCTCGTCGGTGCGCAGGTGCCTGAGGGTGCCGAGGGTGTCGTAGCCGGGCAGGCAGGGGTCGGGCAGACGGCGGCCGAGCGCGTCGAACCACATCGGGGACGGGCCCGGCAGGATGCGGATGCCGTGGCCGGGCCAGACGGGGTCCCAGTTGCGCAGGCCCTCGGTGTAGTGCCACATGCGGTCGCGGTTGACCAGGCGGACGCCCGCCGCCTCGCTGATGTCCAGCATCCGTCCGTCGACGTAGGCGGGGACGCCGGTGACCATCTGGGCGGGTGGGGTGCCCAGGCGCTCGGGCCAGTACCGGCGGACGATGTCGTGGTCGGCGCCGATGCCGCCGGAGGTGACGATCACGGCCTGGGCGGTCAGTTCGAAGTCGCCGGTCCGGTCCCGGTTGGAGGCGACACCGCGCGGTGAGCTGTCCTCGGCCAGGACCGTGCCCCGTACGCCGCGCGCGGTGCCGCCCTCGATGATCAGCTCGTCGACGCGGTGCCGGTGGTGGAAGGTGAGCAGTCCGTCGCGCACGGCCTGCTTGGCGTACCGCGCGAAGGGCTCGACCACTCCGGTGCCGGTGCCCCAGGCGATGTGGAAGCGGGGCACCGAGTTGCCGTGTCCGTCGGCCCGGAGGTCGCCGCGCTCGGCCCAGCCGACGTTGGGCAGCAGCTTGATGCCGTGCCCGTCCAGCCAGGACCGCTTCTCCCCCGCCGCGAACTCGACGTACGCCCGGGCCCAGCGCACCGCCCAGGAGTCCTCGTCGTCGAGGCGGTCGAAGCCGGCGCTGCCCTGCCAGTCGTTCCAGGCCAGCTCGAAGCTGTCCTTGACACCGAGGCGCCGCTGTTCCGGGGAGTCGACGAGGAACAGCCCGCCGAACGACCAGAACGCCTGCCCGCCGAGATTGGCGGCGTTCTCCTGGTCGACGAGGGCCACCCGGCGGCCCCGGCCGGTCAGTTCGTGCGCCGCGACCAGTCCCGCGAGGCCCGCTCCGACGACGATGACGTCGGCGTCCATGGCGATCGTCCCTTCCTCGTTCCGTTGTTCCCTCGGCCACCGCCCTGCCGCGGCCCGCTCCGTCACCGTCGGTCTGCGTTCGATACGGGAACGTATCCGATTCACCGGCGCATGCGAACCTCCCGCACCACGCCTGGAACGTACGTTCGATTGCGAGGTACGCTCGGGGTATGGCCACGCACCTCCAGGGTTCCCTCTTCGACCAGACCGACCGGCCACGGCTCGGCCCGCTCGGCGGAATCCGCCGCACCCGGCTGGGCTCCGGCGCCTGGATCGACGTGCTCCCGGGGTGGCTGAGCGGCGCCGACGCGCTGTTCGAGCGGCTCGCCGCCGAGGTCCCCTGGCGCGCGGAGCGGCGCGAGATGTACGACCGGGTGGTCGACGTCCCCCGGCTGCTCGCCTTCTACGGGGCGCGGGACCCCCTGCCCGACCCGGTCCTCGACGAGGCCCGCGACGCCCTCACCGCGCACTACGGCGAGGAGCTGGGCGAGCCGTTCACCACGGCGGGCCTGTGCTACTACCGGGACGGGCGGGACAGCGTCGCCTGGCACGGCGACCGGGTCGGCCGGGGCGCGCGCGAGGACACGATGGTCGCCATCCTCTCCGTGGGCACGCCCCGGGACCTGCTGCTGCGTCCGGTGGGCGGCGGCAGCGCGGTGCGCCGGCCGCTGGGCCACGGCGACCTGATCGTGATGGGCGGCTCCTGCCAGCGCACCTGGGAGCACTGCGTACCGAAGTCCGCGCGGGTCGCGGGCGGCCGGATCAGCGTCCAGTTCCGCCCGCACGGCGTGCGGTGAGACCGACCGGAACCCACCGCTCCGCCACCGCCCGGCGTCTGCTTGGCTGTTCCCGTCCACCAGCCCCTCTCAGGACGCGGAGTGAGCGATGAGCGCCGACGTGCGACAGGTCGCGGACGGCACCTATCTGGTGCACGGCAGCAACACCAACTGGGTGATCCTCACCGACGGGGACGCGGTGACGCTGATCGACACCGGCTACCCCGGTGACCGGCAGGCGGTGCTCGACTCGCTGGCCTCGGTGGGGAGTTCGCCGGAGGCGGTGGCGGCCGTCCTCATCACGCACGCCCACAACGACCACTTGGGCTCCGCCGAGTACCTGCGCTCCACGTACGGCACGCCCGTCCTGCTGCACGAAGCCGAAGTACCGCACGCCCGGCGGGACTTCCTCCAGCAGGTCCCGATCCCGACGGTCCTGCGCAACGCCTGGCGACCGGGCGTGCTGCCGTGGATCGCGCACGCCGCCCGCTCCGGCGGCACCGCGCACCTGCCGGTCGCCGAGCCGCGGCCGTTCCCGGCGGTGGGCGCCCTGGACCTGCCCGGCAGGCCCGTCCCCGTGCACACTCCGGGACACACGGACGGCCACTGCGCCTACCACCTGCCGGAGACCGGGGTGGTGATCTCGGGCGACGCCCTGGTCACCGGCCACCCCATCTCCCGGACCGAGGGGCCGCAACTGCTGCCCGACATGTTCCACCACGAGCGCGCCCGGACCGTGGCGTCGCTGGACGTGTTCGAGGAACTGGACGGCGACCTGCTGCTGCCCGGACACGGGCCGGCGCACCGGGGGTCCGTGGCCCGGGCCGCGCGGCGGGCAAGGGAGCTCGCCGAGGCCGCGGGCCGGGCACGGGGTTCCGCTCCCCTCCGTTGACGTGGAACTCCCCCCGACTCCCCCGATGTCCAGCCACGGCACCTCTGGACTCGGCCCATGTCGCCGCATGAGGCGGACCGGCCCCCCTCGGAGGTTCTCGCCTCGCTGGGACTCGGCCTGCCGTCGGTCAGTCCGCCCAAGGGCCGGTACGTGCCCGCCGTCGTGAGCGGCCGCTTCGTCTTCGTGGCGGGGCAGATGCCCCTTGAGGACGGCAGGCTGGTGGCGACCGGGCATGTCGGCGGGGAGGTGACGGTGGCCCTGGCCCGGGAGCCGAGCCGGCGCCTCGCCCTCGCGTCGCCGGCCGCCGTCGACGCGGTGGCGGGGGTCGACCGGGTGACCCGCATCGTCAAGGTCACCGGTGATGTGGCGGTGGCACCCCGGTTCCGTGACCTGGACGCGGCCGTCGACGGCGCCGGCGCGCGCTACGAGGCGGTGTTCGGCGCCCGCGGCGCGCAGGCCCGTGCGGTGGCGGGGGTCGCGGACCTGCCTCTGGACACGCCTGTGGAGATCGAGACCCTGGTCGAGATCGACCGGTGACGGCGGGGCCGCGCCCTCACAGGGGCACGGCCGTACCGGTGATGCCGATGCCGGTGCGCGGGTCCTCGGGGACGGTGACGGTGATGGTGCTCGGACGGCCCATGCCGTACCCCTGGAGGACGGTCGGCCGGGACGGCAGGGGAATCCAGGCGCGCCTCCCGCAGGCAGCCCCCGAGCGCGTCGGCCGCGGCCCCCGTGGCCGGGTCCTCGAAGACCCCGCCGGTGGGGAAGGGTCACGGGCGTGGAAGACCGTGCCGCTCTCCCTGCGGACCAGATCGACCGTCACCCAGCCGTGGCGGTTCATCAGGGCGGTCAGACACGGCATGTCGTGGCGAGACGGGCCAGCCGGTCGCGCGAGGCGGTGGCCGGCACGACGTGCCAGGCACCGGCGTAGGCGGCTCGGGGCGGCAGGAGCGGGTCGAGATCCGCGCCTCCCGCCGCAGTCGGCGCGATGTCGCCGTCGTACGAGCCCACCGGCAGCGGAGCTGTCACGCCCGTTACCGAACGGGCCGGCATCGGAGAGAAGTCCTTAAGGTGATCCCGTTCACCGGCGAGACGAGGACACCGACCCATGGCTCTGCAGATCAACGCGACCAACCCCGAGCACCCGGCGCTCCTGCTCGAACTGCCCTGGCACACCCCGCTGGAGGAGTGGCCCGAGAAGCACCTCGTGCCGCTGCCGCGCGGGATCTCCCGGCACGTGGTCCGGTACGCCCGTGCCGGGGACGAGATCGTCGCCGTCAAGGAACTGGCGGAGCGGCCCGCGCTGCGCGAGTACGAGCTGCTGCGCGACCTGGACCGCCTCGGCATCCCGGCGGTGGACGCCCTCGGCGTGGTCACCGGCCGCACGGACGCCGCGGGCGAGCCGCTGGAGCCGGTGCTGATCACCCGGCACCTCGGCGGCTCGATGCCGTACCGGTCGATGTTCGAGACGACGCTGCGCCCGGCGACCATGCACCGGCTGATGGACGCCCTGGCGGTGCTGCTGGTGCGGCTGCACCTGGCCGGGTTCGCCTGGGGCGACTGCTCGCTGTCCAACACCCTGTTCCGGCGCGACGCGGGCGCCTACGCCGCCTACCTGGTGGACGCCGAGACCGGCGAGCTGCACCCGCGGCTGAGCGAGGGCCAGCGGGACTACGACCTCGACCTGGCCCGGGTCAACATCAGCGGCGAGCTGCTCGACCTGGAGGCGTCCGGCGCGCTGCACCCGTCCGTGGACGCCATCGAGTTCGGCACCGAGATCTGTGCCCGCTACCGGAGCCTGTGGCAGGAGCTGACCCGCACCTCCGTGTACCCGGCGGGCAAGTACCACTACATAGAGCGGCGGATACGGCGGCTCAACGACCTCGGTTTCGACGTGGCCGAGATGCAGATCGAGCACGCCTCCGACGGCGACACCGTCACCTTCGTGCCCAAGGTCGTCGACGCCGGGCACCACCAGCGCCAACTGCTGCGGCTGACGGGCCTGGACGCCGAGGAGAACCAGGCCCGGCGGCTGCTGAACGACCTGGAGTCCTGGATGGCCACCCAGGACGACTACGCCCCCGGCGACCCCCTGGGCGCCCGCCCGGAGGTCCTCGCCCACCGCTGGGTGCGCGAGGTGTTCCGGCCGACCGTGCGGGCGGTGCCGTACGAGCTGCGCGGGGCCATGGACCCGGCGGAGATCTATCACGAGCTGCTGGAGCACCGCTGGTACCTGTCCGAGCGGGCCCAGCACGACATCGGGCTGGACACCGCCGTCCAGGACTACATCACCGACGTCCTGCCCAAGGCCCGCGAGACGCTCCGGCCCACGGCCGAGGAGTGACTCACGCGTGCGGTACGACGGCCACCGGGCACCCGGCGTGGTGCAGCACCCCGTGGGCGACCGAGCCGATCCGGGCGCCGACGGCCGAGCGGCGGGCGCGGCGGCCGACGACCATCAGCTGGGCGCGCCCGGCCACCGACAGCAGGACCTGCCCGGCGCTGCCCATCTCCACGTGCTCGACCACGGGCACGTCGGGGAAGCGGGCCCGCCACGGCCTGAGCGCCTCGGCCAGCGCCTTGCGCTCGTAGGGCTCCAGGCCCCCGGCGTCGTCCAGCAGCTTGAGCGAGGCGGGGCTGTAGGAGAACAGCGGCGGCAGGGTCCAGGCCCGTACCGCGCGTACGGTGGCCCCGCGGGCGGCGGCGGCCTCGAACGCGAACCGCAGCACCTCGGCGCTGTCCTCCGCCTCGCCCTGCTGGCCGACGACGATCTCGTGCCCGGCCACCTCGTCGGAGGGACGGTCACCGGCGCGGACCAGGACGACGGGCCGGGTCGCCTCAGCGATGACCTGCTGGCCCACGGAACCCAGCAGGAAGCCGACGACCGCCCCGTGGCCGCGCGAGCCGAGCACCAGCACGCCGGTGTCGGCCGCCACGGCGACCAGCGTCTCCACCGGGTCGCCCTCGACCACGTCGGTGGTGACCTCCAGGCCGTGATGGCGGGCCGTCACCGTGCCCACCGCCTCGGCCAGCGTCTCGCGCACCCACCGCTCCTGCGCGTCCCGGTCCCCGGCCCGGTCCACCGCCTCCGGCTCGAACCGCCAGACGTGCACCACGCGCAGCGCCGCCCCGTGCCGGACGGCCTGCCGGGCCGCCCAGGCCAGTGCCGCCAGGCTCTCCTCCGATCCGTCCACCCCTGCCGTGATCGGGCGCGTCATGCGGTTCCTCCCTGCGTCGCGGTAATTGCGTGCGCTGTCAGTCTTCCTTACGTACCCTGCCCGCCATGACGTTGGAGTGGGAACAAGTGATCATCGACTCGGCCGATCCGGAGGCGCTCGGCCGCTGGTGGGCCGAGGCGCTGGGCTGGGTGGTGGTGGACGACTCCTCGGGGGTGTACGAGATCCGTCCGGAGCCGGACCGGCTGCCGGGGCTGCTCTTCGTCCCGGTGCCCGACGCCAAGACCGTCAAGAACCGGCTGCACCTCGACTTCCGGCCCGTCGACCAGGCGGCCGAGGTCGCCCGGCTGCTCGCGCTGGGCGCGCGCCGCGCCGACGTCGGGCAGGGCGAGCAGTCCTGGGTGACGATGACGGACCCCGAGGGCAACGAGTTCTGCGTGCTGGGCGCGCGCCGCGGCTGACCCGGGCCGGGCGGCGCACGCCGGTCGGTGCACGTGGTCCGGGCCGGGTCCCGCACGCCGGGCAGCGCACCACGATCGAACATACGATGGACGGCGGCCGGTGCGGTCACGGAATCTGCCGTGCCGTGAACCCGGCCGCCCGACGTGGGGGACGCATGACACAGGCCGCCGAGACGGCACGGACCGTCATCATGACCGTGGACGACGACCCGGGGGTGTCCCGGGCCGTCGCCCGCGACCTGCGGCGGCGCTACGGCGCCGCGCACCGCATCGTGCGCGCGGAGTCCGGGGAGTCCGCGCTCCAGGCGCTGCGCGAACTGAAACTCCGCGGCGATCTCGTCGCCGTGATCCTCGCCGACTACCGGATGCCGCGGATGAACGGCATCGAGTTCCTCGAACAGGCCATGGACGTCTACCCGGCCGCGCGCCGGGTGCTGCTGACCGCGTACGCGGACACCAACGCGGCCATCGACGCGATCAACGTCGTCGACCTGGACCACTACCTGCTCAAGCCGTGGGACCCGCCGGAGGAGAAGCTCTACCCCGTCCTGGACGACCTGCTCGCGGCGTGGCGGGCCGGCGACCACAAGCCGGTGCCCAGCACCAAGGTCGTCGGGCACCGCTTCTCGGCGCGCTGCTCGGAGGTCCGGGAGTTCCTGGCCCGCAACCAGGTGCCGTACCGGTGGTACTCCGCCGACGAGCCCGAGGGCAGGCGGCTGCTGTCGGCCGCCGGGCAGGACGGGCAGCGGCTGCCGGTGGTGATCACACCGGACGGGACGCCGCTGGTCGAGCCGGAGGCCGCCGACCTCGCCGCGCGGGTGGGCCTGGCGACCACGCCGGCCGCCGGCTTCTACGACCTGGTGGTGATCGGCGGCGGCCCGGCCGGACTCGGCGCGGCCGTCTACGGGGCCTCCGAGGGGCTGCGGACGGTCCTGGTGGAGCGGTCGGCGACCGGCGGACAGGCCGGGCAGAGCAGCCGCATCGAGAACTACCTCGGCTTCCCGGACGGCGTCTCCGGCGCCCAGCTCACCGACCGGGCCCGGCGGCAGGCCACGAAGTTCGGCGCCGAGATCCTCACCGCCCGGGAGGTGACCGGCCTGGAGGTCAACGGGTCGGCGCGGACCGTACGGTTCTCCGACGGCTCGGCGGTCGCGGCGCACAGCGTGATTCTTGCGACCGGCGTCTCCTACCGGGAACTGGCGGCCCCGGGCACCGGCGACCTGGCCGGCTGCGGTGTGTTCTACGGATCGGCGCTGACCGAGGCCGCCGCCTGCCAGGGCCACGACGTGTACATCGTCGGCGGCGCCAACTCGGCCGGGCAGGCCGCGATGTACCTGGCCCGGGGCGCCAAGTCGGTGACGCTGCTGGTGCGCGGCCCGTCGCTGGCGGCGTCGATGTCGCACTACCTGATCCAGCAGATCGAGGACACGCCCAACATCGTGGTGCGCTGCGGCACGGTGGTGGAGTCCGCGCACGGCGACGGCCGCCTGGAGCGGCTCACGCTGCGGGACACGGAGTCGGGGCGGAGCGAACTGGTCGACGCACAGTGGCTGTTCGTGTTCATCGGCGCGGCCCCGCTGACCGACTGGCTGGACGGCACGGTGGCGCGGGACGAGCGCGGGTTCATCCTGGCCGGGCCCGACCTGACCGCCGACGGACGGCCGCCGGCCGGCTGGGAGCCGGCCCGGCCGCCGTACCACCTGGAGACCAGCGTCCCCGGCGTGTTCGTGGCGGGCGACGCCCGCGCCGAGTCCGCCAAGCGGGTCGCGTCCGCCGTAGGAGAGGGTGCCATGGCCGTGATGCTCGTCCACCGGTATCTGGAGCAGTCGTGAGCGGGCGGCCGATGCCCTGCAGCCCCGGCGAGATCGGGGAGCTGTTCCTGTTCGAGAAGCTGACGCCGGAGCAGCTCGGGCGGCTGTGCGCCGAGGGCCGGGTGGAGCTGTTCGAGCCCGGCCCGGTGTACGCCGAGGGAGAGCCCGCCACCTGCTTCTACGTCATGCTGGAGGGCTCCGTGGTGCTCTCCCGCCGGGTCGGCGGGGACGACGTGGAGACCAACCGGACCTCGCAGCGCGGGGTGTACGCCGGGGCGATGCAGGCCTACCTCGGGGACCGGGTGCCGCAGGTCCACACCAACTCCCTGCGGGTCACCGCGCCGACCCGGTTCTTCGTGCTGCCCGCGGACACGTTCGCGAGCATCATGCGGGAGTGGTTCCCGATGGCGGTCCATCTGCTGGAGGGGCTGTTCTTCGGCTCGAAGAACACCCAGCGGGCCGTCGGGCAGCGCGAGCGGCTGCTGGCGCTGGGCTCGCTGTCCGCCGGACTCACCCATGAGCTGAACAACCCGGCCGCCGCGGCGGTGCGGGCCACCGCCACGCTGCGGGAGCGGGTGGCGAAGATGCGGCACAAGCTCGCGGTGATCACCGGGGGACCGTTCTCCCGGGAGGCGCTGGCCGGGCTCATCGACATCCAGGAACGCACGGCCGAGCGGGTCACCAAGGCGCCCGCGCTGACCCCGATGGAGGCCGCCGACCTGGAGGACGCGGTCACCGACTGGCTGGACGACCACGGCATCCGGAACGGCTGGCAGTTCGCGCCGACCTTCGTCCAGGCGGGGCTGGACACCGAGTGGCTGGACCAGGTCGCGGCGGCCGTGGACGAGGAGATCCTGCCGAACGCGGTCGGCTGGCTCAACTACACGGTCGAGACCGAGCTGCTGATGAACGAGATCGGCGACTCCACGGCCCGCATCTCCCACCTGGTGGACGCCGCCAGGCAGTACTCCCAGCTGGACCGCGCGCCGTACCGGATCGCCGACGTGCACGAACTCCTCGACTCCACCCTGCTGATGCTGTCGGGCAAGACCGGCCCGCGGATCAAGGTGGTCAAGGAGTACGACCGTACGCTCCCGGGCGTCCCCGCCTATCCGGCGGAGCTGAACCAGGTGTGGACCAACCTGATCGACAACGCGGTCTCCGCGATGGACGGCGCGGGCGGCGAGGGCACGCTGACCGTGCGGACGGCCCGCCACCACGACCGGCTGCTGGTGGAGTTCCGCGACACCGGGCCCGGGGTGGACCCGGAGATCCGGGACCGTATCTTCGACCCGTTCTTCACCACCAAGCCGGTGGGCGAGGGCACCGGACTCGGCCTGGACATCTCCTGGCGGATCGTGGTCAACAAGCACCACGGCAGCCTCCAGGTGGACTCCCGGCCGGGTGACACCCGCTTCCAGGTACTCCTGCCGCTCACCGCGGCGGAGCCGGGACCGACGGCCGAGGAGCCGGTATGAGTGACGTGAGCGACGTGAGCGGCGACCGGGCGATCGACCCCGCCGTACCCCCGAGCGGCGCGGGCTGCGCCGAGTGCGAGGCGGGCGGCGGCTGGTGGTTCCACCTGCGGCGCTGTGCCGCCTGCGGCCACGTGGGCTGCTGCGACAGCTCGCCGGGGCAGCACGCCACCGCGCACTTCCGGGCCTCGGGGCATCCGGTGGTGCGGAGCTACGAGCCCGGCGAGGACTGATTCTGGGACTACGCGGCCGACCGGCTGCGCGCGTCGGGACCGGCGCTCGCCCCGCCGGTCAGCCACCCCGAGGACCAGCCGTCGCCCGGACCGGCGGGCCGGGTACCGGCGGACTGGGCGCGGTCGCTGCGCGGCTGAGGCGGGGCCCGACGCCCAACGCACCGCACCGCACCCTCGGGATCTGCCCCGGCGGGAACCCTCGTGCCGCTCCGCCCGTTCACCCGGCACCCCCACCGGAGCGCGAGCACGACGACAGGGCGGTGCCATGAACGAGTTGGTTCCGGGCGGAAACCTTCCCCTGCCGGGCGGTCCCGTTCAGGTACGGGTGCCGGGCGGCTTCGACGTGTCCGCGCTCATCACCGGCGACGGCGGCAAGGTCGGCGGCGACGGCGACTTCGTCTTCTACAACCAGCCGGAGGCTCCCGGCGCCCGGCTGCGCGGCGACACCCTCACCGTCGACCCGCGCGCACTGCGTACCGGCGCGACCCGGGTGACGGTCGCCGTCAGCGCCGCCGACCCGGACACCGAGCTGAGCGCGCTGCCCTCCCCCACGCTGCGGGTGACGGACGCGGACGGGCGCGCCCTGGCCCGGTTCACGCCGCCGCGCCCGGGGCGCGAGACGGTGCTGCTGCTCGCGGAGTTCTACCGGCGCGGCGAGGGCTGGAAGCTGCGGGCCCTGGGACAGGGCTACGCCGACGGACTGGCCGGGCTCGCCCGGGACTTCGGGGTGGACGTCGACGACGAGACGCCGCCGGCCGTCGCCGCGACGGGCCCGGGGGCGGTCCCCGCGGTGAGCCCCGCGGTGCTGCCCAGGGTGGGCGACCGGCTGGGCGACGGGCCGGGTTCCCGGCCGGACAGCGGGCCCGTCGCCCCGCCGGGCGCCAGGCCGGTTCCCCCGCCGGGCGGCAGGCCCGTCCCCCCGCCGGAGGACGGCGGTTTCCTCCTGGAGGTCAACTCCGCCCGGGCCGCCGCCGGTTCCCCGCCCGTCTCACTCGACGCCCGGCTGGCCGGCGCCGCCCGCGCGCACGCCTCGGCGATGGCCGCCGCGGGCACGCTGAGCGTGCAGACCCGGGACGGGATCTCCGTCTACCAGCGCGCCCTCGGCGCCGGATACGCCTACCTGACCGTCGGCGAGCACCTGGTGTCCGGGCCGCGCACCCCGGACGAGTTCGTCGCCTACTGCCTCAGGACCGAGGGCGCCCGCCGCACCCTGCGCGACCCCGCCCACACCCACGTCGGCCTGGCCCATGTCACCGGCGGGCCCTCGGGCGACACCTACTGGACCGCGCTGTGGGCCTCGCCGCTGACCGCGGCCGGCCTGGCCCGGACGGCCGCCGAGGTCGTCGCCCTCACCAACCGGGAGCGGGCCGCGGCGGGGCTGCGGCCGCTCGCCCCCGATCCGCTGCTCACCGCCGCCGCTCAGGCGCACAGCGCGGACATGGTGGCCCGGGACTTCTACTCCCACACCTCCCCCGACGGCGGCGGCCCCCGGGACCGCGCCGTCGCCGCCGGTGTCGCGCGGGGCACGATCGGCGAGAACATCGCCTGCGGGCAGCGCTCCCCGGCCGCCGTGGTGGAGGGCTGGATGAACAGCCCGGGCCACCGCGCCAACATCCTGAAGGCCGAGTTCACGCACATCGGGATCGGCCTGGCCGGCGGCGGCCGGGCGGGCACGTACTGGACGCAGTTGTTCGGGGGCTGACCCGATCTTGGCGGAAGGGACCGGTCCGGGACAGGATGCCCGTATGAAGGGTGACCTCTTTACCAGTGAGCACATGGTCCAGCCCGCGCAGGCGCCGGGCATGACCGTCGAGAACGCCAAATGCATCCGGTACGCGGTGAACGGCGAGATGCTCGCCCGCCAGGGCGCCATGGTCGCCTACCGCGGCAATCTGCAGTTCGAGCGCAAGGGCCAGGGCGTGGGCGGCATGCTCAAGCGCGCGGTCACCGGGGAGGGCCTGCCGCTGATGGCGGTGCGCGGACAGGGCGAGGCGTGGTTCGCCCACGAGGCGCAGAACTGTTTCGTCGTGGAGGTGGACCAGGGCGACGAGTTCACGGTCAACGGCCGCAACGTCCTGTGTTTCGACGCCTCGTTGGCGTATCGCATCGCCACCGTCAAGGGCGCCGGCATCAGCGGGGGCGGCCTGTTCAACAGCGTCTTCACCGGGCAGGGCAGGCTGGGGCTGGTGTGCGAGGGCACCCCGCTGGTCATCCCGGTCTCCCCGCAGTACCCGGTGTACGTCGACACGGACGCGGTGGTCGGCTGGACCGCCGGGCTCCAGACCTCGCTGCACCGCTCGCAGTCCATCGGCTCGATGCTGCGCGGCGGTTCCGGGGAGGCCGTCCAGCTGATGCTCCAGGGCCAGGGGTACGTGGTGGTCCGGCCCAGCGAGGCGACCCCGCCGAAGGCCCAGCAGCACTGAGAGGCACTCCCTTGAGTTCGATCGGAATCGCATGGGTTTGATCGGTATCAAAGAGTTCGAAGCCGTCGCGGAGCGGATCGCCGGACATGTCCTGCGCACTCCGACGGTGTCCAGTCCCGGGCTGTCCGCGCTGCTCGGGGTCCCGGTCACCACCAAGCTGGAACTGCTCCAGCGCACCGGCTCGTTCAAGGCACGCGGCGCGGTGGCGAAGCTGCTGTCGCTGGGCGAGGCGGAGCGGGCCGCCGGGGTGGTCGCGGTCAGCGGCGGCAACCACGGCATCGCCCTGGCGGTCATGGCCGCCGACCTCGATGTGAAGGCCACGGTGGTGATGCCGCGCTCGGCGCCCGCCCGTTCCGTACGGATCGCCGAGGAGGCGGGCGCGTCGGTGCGGCTGACGGACGGCATGGCCGAGGCGTTCGCGCTCGCCGGGCGGCTGGACGAGGAGGGGCTGACGCTGGTGCATCCCTTCGACGACCCCGTGGTGATCGCCGGGCAGGGCACCGCCGGCCTGGAGTTCGCCGCCGACGCCGGTGACCTCACCGACGTGCTGGTGAGCATCGGGGGCGGCGGGCTGATCGCCGGGGTGGCGGCGGCGCTGCGGGCCGCCCGTCCGGACGTACGGGTGTGGGGCGTGGAGACCGAGGGCGCCGAGGCGATGTCCCGGGCGCTGTCAGCGGGCGGGCCACTGCCGGTCGAGTTGTCGTCGATCGTCTCCACCCTCAGCGCCCCGGCCGTCTCGCGGCTGACCTACGACCATGTGTCGGCCCTGGTCACCGAGGTGCTCGTGGTGTCCGACCGGGAGGCCGTACAGGGGTCGCTGGAGCTGGCCGAGCACGCCAAGCTGTGGACCGAGCCGGCCGCCGGCTGTCTGCTGCCCGCCGCCCGGCGGGTACGGGAGCGGGTCGGCGACGGGGCCCGGCTGGGGCTCGTGGTGTGCGGGGGCAACGCGACGGTCCCCGACATGGCGGCCTGGTCCGCCCGCTTCGGGCTGGACGGCGCGCCTGCCCCCCGCCGCTGACGGCGGGCCCGCCGGGTCCCGTGCCGGGCTGTTTTCTCCCGGCCCGGCAGGGGACCCGGCGGTTATGGTGCAAATCGGATACACGATGATGACCGAGCAGGCCGGCCCCCGTGAACTGGTCGGCCATGTGGTGCGGGCCGAGGAGGTCGGGTTCGACTTCTCGGTCACCTCGGACCACTACTTCCCGTGGCTGCGCTCCCAGGGGCACTCCCCCTACGCGTGGAGCCTGCTGGGCGCGGCGGCCCAGGCCACCCGGCGCATCCCGCTGATGACGTACGTGACGTGCCCGACCCTGCGGTACCACCCGGCGGTGATCGCGCAGAAGGCGGCGACCATGCAGTTGCTGTCCGAGGGGCGGTTCCGGCTGGGGCTCGGCTCGGGCGAGAACCTCAACGAGCACGTGGTGGGGCGGCGCTGGCCGACCGCCGACGTACGGCACGAGATGTTCGAGGAGGCCGTCGAGATCATCCGGGCGCTCTTCGAGGGCGGCCACGTCACCTACCGGGGCAAGCACTTCGACGTGGAGTCCGCGAAGCTGTGGGACCTCCCCGGCAGTCCGCCGCCCATCGGCATGGCCGTCTCCGGCGAGCGGTCCTGCGCGCTGGCGGGCCGGCTCGCCGACCTGGTGATCGCCACCGAGCCCAAGCCGGAACTGCTGGAGTCCTTCGACCGGCACGGCGGCACGGGCAAGCCGCGGGTGGGCCAGCTGCCGGTGTCGTACGACCCCGACCGGGACACGGCGATCAGGCGCGCCCATGACCAGTTCCGCTGGTTCGGCCTGGGCTGGAAGGTCAACTCCGAGCTGCCGCACCCGGATTCCTTCGCGGCGGCCACCCAGTTCGTCACCCCGGACGACGTCGCCGGGTCCATCCCGTGCGGCGACGACCCGGACGCCTTCGTGGAGGCGGTACGCCCCTACGCCGAGGCCGGGTTCACCGAGATCGCGCTGGTGCAGATCGGCGGCGAGTCCCAGCCGGCCTTCCTGGACTGGTCCGAGAAGACCCTGCTGCCCGCGCTGCGCGAGGCACTGGGCGGGTCCTGAGCCCGGTCGCCCGGGACAATCACCCGGACGCCGGAGCATTGTGCGGGAGACGGGGGTACCCGGAGGGTTCCAGGCAGGTTCTTTCCCGGAGGCCCATTCGTGAACTCCCTCGTGCACCAGACGCTCGTCGTACAGCTCCAGGCGGGTGACACGGAGCGCTGTCCCGTCTTCGCCCACCTGGGGTACGACGCCGCGGACCCGTTCGCGCTCACCGTGGTCTTCAGCCACGACGGCCACGTACTGGCGCGCTGGACGCTGGACCGGGAGATGGTGGCCGAGGGACTGCTGCGTCCGGTCGGCATCGGTGACGTACGGCTGCGGCCCGTGTCCCAGGGGACGCTGGACGAACTGCGCATCGAGTTCCTGGGCGACCCCCGCGCCGACGGGGACCGTCATCACGCCGTGGTGTTCGCCTGGGCCCCGGCCGTCGCGGCCTTCCTGCGGGAGACGCACGCCGTCGTGCCCCCGGGCCGGGAGGAGTTCCGCGTCGACGACTTCCTGGCGGAGGTCATCGACGCGGGCTGAGGCGGCGGTTCAGTCCGAGGTGTGGCGGTACCGCGTCCACAGCGGAATGACGAACCAGCACAGCAGGTACCAGGCCACGACGCCCGCGACCAGCCAGGGCACGAAGCCGTCGTGCGTGGCGACGCGCAGGATCAGCAGCAGGGACGCGGTCGTCGTGGCGAGCAGCAGCACCAGCCCGAGCAGGGTGAGCCGGGAGGCCCACCGCACGGCCTGGGGCTTGACGCGCCGGCCCGAGACGATCCGGTGCAGCGAGACCGGTCCGATCAGCGCGCCGGTCGCGGCGGCACCGAGGACCACGGTGATCAGGTAGATGCTCTGGTCGGTGTCGGACAGCTGCTCGTACTTGGGCTGGAACACGACCGTCAGCAGGAAGCCGAACAGGATCTGTACGCCCATCTGCGCGACGCGGACCTCCTGGATGAGCTCCGTCCACATCCGGTCGGCGCGCTCCTCCTCGGTCTCGTCGCGCCCCCGGCGCCTGCCCGTGTCCTTCGCCGCGCCCGCGCCCGCGTCCGCCACTGGTCCTCCCGGCTGTCACGACTGTCACGATGTGACTGACAGCTTCCCGGGTTCCCTTCGCTCAGACACGGCGACGGGCGGACGCCCTGTTTGGGAGGGGCGGGCACGGTTACACGGACGGCGACCAAGCACCGTACGAGGAGGTCGCCAAGGATGTCCGACACGCAGCTCACCGTGACGCTCAGCGGCGGCGGGATCGACGACGCGCGGGCGGTCGTGCACGCGCTGGAGGGCGTGTTCGGGGCCCCGGACGACCTTCCGGCGGACGACCGGGCCACGGTCCGCACCGCCACCTTCAGTTCCCCGTCGGCTCCGGACGCCTCCCGGGCGCCCGCGGCCGGCGCGCGGCTGTCCGCTCCGGTGACCGTCACCGTGCAGGGCACGCCGCAGGCCGTGACGGCGGCGAGCGAGACGCTGGCCCACGCCTTCACGACCCGCGACGAGGGCGCCGCCTCCGGCGACCAGGAGCAGGAGCGGGAACTCCACCTGGTGCCGTGAGGCGGCCTGGGCCTGCCGTTACCAGCGGCTTTCCACCTGGTCCTTGATCCGCCGCTCGTACAGCTCCGTGACGGCCGCGAGCGTGGCGTCGGACAGCTCGGGCAGCGCGGCGGTGTCCGCGTTGGCCCGGGCCTGCTCGGGCGAGCGGGCGCCGGGGATCACCGTGGTCACGCCGGGCTGCCGGACGATCCAGCGCAGTGCCAGCTGGGCCGGGGTGTACCCCTCGGGGGCCAGCGCGGCGAACTCCGCGGCGGCCTCGACCCCCGTGGCGAAGTCGACGCCGGAGAAGGTCTCGCCCTGGTCGAATGCCTCGCCGTGCCGGTTGAAGGTGCGGTGGTCGTTGGCCGCGAAGACGGTCTCGCGGGTGTACTTGCCCGACAGCAGGCCGGAGGCGAGCGGCACCCGGGCGATGATCCCGACGCCGGCCTCCCGGGCCGCCGGGAGGACCTCGCGCAGGGGCTTCACGCGGAACGGGTTGAGGATGATCTGGACACTGGCGACGTTCGGCCGGGCGATCGCGGTGAGCGCCTCGGCGCAGGTCTCCACGCTGACGCCGTACGCCTTGATCCGCTCCTCCGTCACCAGGGTGTCCAGGGCGTCGAACACCTCGTCCGTGGAGTAGACGGGGGTCGGCGGGCAGTGCAGCTGGACCAGGTCGAGGACGTCGACGCCGAGGTTGCGCCGGGAACGGTCGTTCCAGGCGCGGAAGTTGTCCAGGACGTAGTTCTGCGGCACCTGCTCGACGCGGCGCCCCATCTTGGTGGCGACCATGACGTGCAGGTCGGGCCGGCCCCGCAGGAACGAGGCGATGATCTCCTCGCTGCGGCCGTCGCCGTAGACGTCGGCGGTGTCGAAGAAGGTCACCCCGGCCTCGGCCGCCGCCTCCAGTACCGCCAGGGCTTCCTTGTCGTCGACGTCGCCCCAGTCGGCGCCCAACTGCCAGGTGCCGAGACCGATCACGGAGGCGTGCTGTCCCGACCTGTCGAATGCGCGTTCTTCCATGGCGTCAGTCTGTCATCCGCCGGCCTTGGCGAGGGCCCTGGTCTGGGCGAGGCGAGCCATCTTCGGGCCGAGCCGGCGCTTGGCCCGGCGCAGCGGCGCGAGCCGTCCCGCCGCCCGGTCGAGCCGGTAGTACAGGCGGGGCGGGACGTGCGGCAGCAGGGGTGAGTGGCGCTGTCCGAGCAGCGCGAACATCTGCTCGGGCGGCAGGGCGAGGTAGCGCGGCAGGTTCTCGTAGAACCGGGCGCTGTAACGGGCGGCGCTCTGCACGGGGAGCAGGGCCGCCCGGCGTTCGGCTTCGTAGCGGGCGAGGGCGTCCGGCAGGGCGGAGTGTTCGCGCAGGGCGGCGGCCAGGCAGACGGCGTCCTCCAGGGCCAGGGTGGTGCCGGCGCCGATGGAGTAGTGCGTGGTGTGGGCCGCGTCGCCCAGCAGGACCAGGTTGCCGCGCGACCAGACGCGGTTGGTCAGGGTGCGGAAGGGCTGCCAGGGGAGGACGCCGTCGCCGGTCGCCGGCCGTGCGATCAGCGGATGGCCGTCGAGGACGTCGGCGAAGAGCTTCTCCAGCAGGACCAGCCCCTCCCCCTCGTCCGCCCGGTCCAGGCCGAGGCCGGTCCAGGTCTCGGGCGCGCACTCGACGACGCAGGTGCTGTGGCCGGGGCCGAAGCCGTAGCCGTAGGCCCAGATCCAGCCGTGGTCGGTCGCCGTGAAGGCGAAGGTGAAGGCGTCGAAGACCTTGGTGGTGCCGAGCCAGAGGTAGCGGTTGCGTCCGGCGCGCACCTCGGTGCCGAAGTGCCCGGCGTGCCGGGCGCGCAGCGCGCTGCCCACGCCGTCGGCCGCTACGACCAGGTCGGCGGCGGGCGGCCGGTCGGCGCCGACCTCGTGCCCGTACTCCAGCCGTACGCCGAGCGAGCGGGCCCGGGCGGCGAGGATCTCCAGCAGCCGGTGCCGTCCGATGCCGTGGCCGGTGTCGCCCCGGTGACGTGCCGTCAGCGCTCCGACGTGGGCGACGCCGTCCCGCCAGGTCACCGAGTGCTCCTCGACGGCGCGCGCCGACTCGGGGTCGTGGTGGTGGAGCCGGTCGAGCAGGGGGCGCCAGTAGGTGACGCCCCAGCCGTAGGTGGAGCCTTCCGGGTCTCGTTCGTGGACGGTGACGTCGTGGTCGGGATCGTCCCTCTTCAACAGGATCGACAGATACAGCCCGGCGGGCCCGCCACCGACGCAGGCGATCTTCACACACCCTCCTGAAATGCCGTAAAACGGTCATATGACCCGCAGGGTAACAGCGAAGTGACGGACGATCAGGAGATTCACCCCGCGAGCGCCGGGTACCCGGGCCGTCCACCCGACGAAAGCCGAAGGAGGCAGTACCTGATGTCGCAGGTCGAGGAATCCATCGAGGTCGGCGTGCCGGTCCACACCGCGTACGACCAGTGGACCCAGTTCGAGTCGTTCCCCGAGTTCATGAGCGGGGTCGAGCGCATCGAGCAGCGCACCGACACCCTGACGCACTGGGTGACGAACGTGAACGGGGTGCGCCGGGAGTTCGACGCACGGATCACCGAACAGATCCCGGACGAGCGGGTCGCGTGGACCACGGTCGCCGGTGAGACCGAGCAGGCGGGGGTCGTCACCTTCCACCGCCTCGACGACGACCACACCAAGGTGATGCTCCAGATGGAGTTCCGGCCGGACGGCGTCGCCGAGAAGGTGGGCGACAAGCTCGGGGTCGTGCAGCGGCAGACCAAGGGCGACCTGGAGCGCTTCAAGCACTTCATCGAGCGGCGCGGCCACGAGACCGGGGCCTGGCGCGGCGTGGTGTGACGCGCGCCGCCGCTACCCGGCCGCCGCCGTGCGGCACTCCGGGTGGCCCCAGCCCTTGTCGTTCTTGGCGATGGACTCGCCGGCCGCGTAGGAGCGTCCGCACAGGCAGCGCCCGGCGAACTTGGCCTTGATCGTCCGTGCGGAGCCCCCGCCGCCCTTCCGGGCGGTGGGGGCTTTGCGGCGCGGGGCCTTGGCCGGGGTGTCCGGCGCGGGCGGCGGCTCGGGGGAGCCCAGGGCGCTGCCCGCCGCCTCCTGGACGACGGCAGCGTGGCTGGCGGCACGGTCGGCGAAGTCGTTGAGCCGGTCCCCGTCGACCTGGTGGGCCGGTACGTAGCGGAACTCGACCGAGCGGCCGTCGAGCAGCTCGTCGATGCGGACGACCAGCTCCTGGTTGGCGACCGGCTTGCCGGCGGAGGTCTTCCAGCCGTTGCGCCTCCAGCCGGGCAGCCAGGTGGTCACGGCCTTCATCGCGTACTGGGAGTCCATCCGGATCTCCAGCGGCACCGCCGGGTCTGTCGCGGCCAGCAACCGCTCCAGCGCCGTGAGTTCGGCGACGTTGTTGGTGGCCCGCCCCAGCGGGCCGGCCTCCCAGCGGTCCGGGGTCTCGCTCTCGTCCGCGACGACCCAGGCCCAGGCCGCCGGGCCGGGGTTGCCCTTCGAGGCCCCGTCGCACGCGGCCACAACACGTTCACGCATGGGCTCGATGATGTCATGACCAGGTGCGGGGTCCCGCCCGGGTCCGAGGGCTCCGACGGCCGGCTGTCAGGAGATGTCCGCGACCTTCGGCATCTCGCCCTGCGTCGTGGTGATGTCGATCACCGAGAAGCTCGCGCCCTGCGGGTCGCACAGCGCCGCGAACCGGCCGAAGGGCGAGTCCATCGGCCCGAAGCGCAGCACGCCGCCGCGCTCGGTGGCGCGGGAAACGGCCTCGTCGCAGTCGGCGACCGTGAAGTAGACGTCGATCCACGGCGGCAGCTCGGGCGGGAAGTCGTCCGTCATGGCCATGCGGCCCAGGACGGTCCCCTCGCCCAGGCCGAAGAGGCGGAAGTCGATCGCGTCGTCCTCCAGCCGCTTGACCCGGTAGCCGAAGACCTCCGGGAAGAAGGCGTCCGACTTCCCGGGCTCGCGGGCGAAGATCTCCGCCCAGCAGTAGGCGCCGGGCTCGCCCGTCGCCTCGAATCCCTCGTGCGCGTCCGCCTGCCAGAGGCCGAAGAGGACGCCGCCGGGGTCGCGGGCCAGGCACATGGTGCCGAAGTGGCCGACCTTCATCGGCTCCATCACCACCTCGCCGCCGGCCGAGCGGATCTTCGCCGCGGTCCCGGCGGCGTCGCGGGCCGCGAAGCAGAGGCACCACTGCGCGTCGCTCTCGCCGCCCGGCATGGGCGGCACGACCGCGGCGACGGCCTTGCCGTCCGCGTAGGCCGTGGTGTGGTCGCCGAACTCCGACGCCGACTCGCCGAAGGTCCAGCCGAGGACGTCGCCGTAGAAGCTCTTGGCCGTCGCCGGACATCGCGTCGGCCCAGCATGGGGTCCCCTCGGGCCGTACCGCCATGGCCGCCGCCTCCCGGACGAGGTGGGTGGGTGTGGGGGTCCGTCTTCCCACGCTAGCCAGCCAGGTCCGGGCCCGCGCGGCGAACGCGCGTTCCGGACATGTCGCTGTCCGGAACGGAGGCGACGGCGGCCGGCGCGTCACCGCTCCCCGGCGAAGGCCTTCTCCAGGGCGGCGATGTCCAGCTTGCGCATCGACTCCATCGCCTTGTTCGCGCGGGCGGCCTTCGCCGGGTCGGGGTCGGCGAACATCTCCATGAGCCGGCGCGGCACGACCTGCCAGGACACCCCGAACCGGTCCTTCACCCAGCCGCAGGGGCCCAGCTCACCGCCGTTCTCGGTCAGCCGGGCCGAGTAGTGGTCGACCTCCTCCTGGGTCTCGCAGGTGACCTGGAAGGAGATCGCCTCGGTGAACGTGAACTCCGGTCCGCCGTTGAGCGCGACGAACTTCTGCCCGTTGGCGGTGAAGTCGACGGTGAGCACCGTGCCGGCGGGACGGTGGCCTCCCTCGGGGTAGTGGGTGATGTCACCGACGCGGGAGTCGGAGTCCTCGAACACCGAGACGTAGTACTGGGCGGCCTCCTCGGCCTGGTCGTCGAACCACAGGCACGTGGTGAATCCGTCGCTGGTCATCGGTACCTCCCGGACGCGTGGAACGCGGTCATCTGTGTCGACCGGTGCGAGGCCGGAAACTCATCGGCCGCATGGCAATCCCTTCGACCGGGGCGGGCCCGCGTGCCTACCATCCCGCCGTGCTCTCCTTCCCGCCCGCCGACGACGGCGCCCTCCGCCCCTTCCGCCTCGACGTCCCGCAGCGCGACCTCGACGACCTGCACGACCGCCTCGACCGCGCCCGCTGGCCGGACCAGCCCGCCGGCGCCGGATGGGCGTACGGGGTGCCACGGGACTACCTGCGGGAGCTGGTGCGGTACTGGCGCCACGACTACGACTGGCGGGCCGCCGAGGCGGAGCTGAACGCGTGGCCGCAGTTCACCACCACCATCGACGGCGCCAACGTGCACTTCGCCCACGTCCGCTCCCCCGAGCCGGACGCCACGCCGCTGGTGATCACCCACGGCTGGCCGGGGTCGATCGCCGAGTTCCTCGACGTGGTCGGGCCGCTGACCGATCCGGCCGCGCACGGCGGCGACCCGGCCGACGCCTTCCACGTCGTGGTACCGAGCGTGCCCGGGTTCGGTCTGTCGGGGCCGGCGCCGGACACCGGCTGGGAGGCGGGCCGGATCGCCGACGCCTGGGCCGAGCTGATGCGGCGCGTCGGCTACGACCGGTACGGCCTCCAAGGCGGCGACTGGGGCGCGGCGATCTCCCGCGAGCTGGGCCGGGTCCACCCGGAGCGGGTGATCGGCGTGCACCTCAATCTGCTGCCGGGCGCCCAGCAGGCCACCGAGCCGACCGCCGCGGAACTGGACGCCCTCGACCCCGCTGAGCGGGAGCGCGCCCTCCGGTCGTGGCGCCGCTGGGAGGCGTGGTCCCGCGAGGGCACCGGATACGCCGCCCAGCAGTCCACCCGGCCGCAGACCCTGGCGTACGCGCTCACCGACTCCCCCGTCGGGCAGCTCGCCTGGATCGTGGAGAAGTTCGCCGAGTGGACGGACTCGGCCGGGCTGCCGGAGGAGGCGGTGGACCGCGACCGGCTGCTCACCGACGTGATGCTCTACTGGCTGACCGGCACCGCCGGTTCGTCGGCCCGCGTCTACTACGAACGGGCGCACGCCACCGGCCGGGCCGCCGCCCCGCACGAACCGTCCACCGCGCCGACCGCGGTCGCCTCCTTCGCCGCCGACCCGCAGATCCCGCTGCGGCACAAGGCCCGGCGTACCGAGAACCTGGTGCGGTGGACGGAGTTCGACCGGGGCGGGCACTTCGCGGCGCTGGAACAGCCCGAACTGCTGGTGGGCGATGTGCGGGCCTTCTTCCGGCAGTTGCGCGAGGGGCGGGCCGGCTGACCGCTCTGCCCTCGGCGAATCTGCCGCGGGCAGAGAAAGCCCCGGCCGGGGCGGTCGCGGGCCGACAGTGAGGACGACGGCACGATCCCGAACGGAGCGAAGGAGCGCCGATGTCCCCACTCACCACCCGTCCGCTGCCGCGAGCGCAGGAGGGCGACACCCCGCCGAGCCGGTTCGACGACCACCTCGCCGCGCAGTTGCTCGCCCAGCGCATCGTCGTCCTGGGCACCCAGGTCGACGAGGTCTCCGCGAACCGGGTCTGCGCCCAGTTGCTGGTCCTGTCCGCCGAGGACCCGCGCACCGACATCAGCCTGTACGTCAACAGCCCCGGCGGCTCGGTCCACGCGGGGCTGGCCATCTACGACACGATGCGGCTGATCCCCAACGACGTCTCCACGCTCGCCGTGGGATTCGCCGCCAGCATGGGGCAGTTCCTGCTCAGTGTGGGCGCGGCGGGCAAGCGGTACGCGCTGCCGAACGCGCGGATCATGATGCACCAGCCGTCGGCGGGGATCGGCGGCACCACCGCCGACATCGAGATCCAGGCGGACAACCTGGAGTTCACCAAGCGGACCATCGAGCGGATCACCGCCGAGCACACCGGCCAGTCGCCGGAGACGATCTCCCGGGACGGTGACCGGGACCGCTGGTTCACGGCCGAGGAGGCCAGGGAGTACGGGATCGTGGACCGGGTGGTGGAGTCCCTCGCGGACGTCCGCCCGGCCGTCACGCGGCGACGGATGGGGCTGTGACCATGGGGACGTACACCATTCCGAACGTCGTGGAGCGGACCCCGCAGGGCGAGCGGTCCTACGACGTGTTCAGCCGCCTGCTGGCGGAGCGGATCATCTTCCTCGGCACCGAGATCGACGACGGCGTCGCCAACGTCGTCATCGCCCAGCTCCTGCACCTGGAGTCGTCGGCGCCGGAGCACGAGATCTCGATCTACCTCAACTCCCCCGGCGGCTCGTACACCTCGCTGATGGCGATCTACGACACCATGACGTTCGTACAGGCGCCGATCTCGACGTTCTGCGTCGGCCAGGCGGCCTCCACGGCGGCGGTGCTGCTGGCGGGCGGCGATCCCGGGCGGCGGTTCGTGCTGGAGCACGCGCGGGTGCTGCTGGGCCAGCCGGCCAGCGGGGGCCGGCAGGGCACGGTCTCCGATCTGGCGCTCCAGGCGAAGGAGATGGTGCGGATCCGCTCCCAGGTCGAGGAGGTGCTGGCCCGGCACACCGGCCACGACGTCACCGCGCTGCGGGCGGACATGGACCGCGACAAGGTGTTCACGGCCCGGGAGGCGGTGGCGTACGGGCTGGCCGACGAGGTGCTCAGCCGGCGGCTCGTGACGGTCTGAGCCCGCGCGGTCCGGCGCCCCGCCGGGGAGGGCGCCGGACCGCGCGGGTGGGCGGCGGCGGTGTGGTCAGGCCGCCAGGCAGAGCCCGTCGTGGCGGGAACGGCTGCCGCCGCGGCCGGTGGCCGAGGGGCGGGCGGTGACCCGGACGAGTTCGCCGTGGACCCGGGTCAGCAGATCGCCCAGGCCCAGGCCGAGCGCCCGGGCGGCGGCGGCGAGCACCTCGGAGGATGCCTCCTTGCGGCCGCGTTCCACCTCGGACAGGTACGGCATGGAGATCCGGGCCGCCTCCGCCACGTCCTTCAGGGTCCGTTCCTGGGCGAGGCGTTCACGCCGCAGGACGTCACCGACCAGGTCGCGCCAGAGCGGTTCCCGGGAGGAGGGGGCCGGGGCCGCGGCGGGCGGGCGCAGGGGGATGACACGGGCTTCGTCCGGTGTTCGGCTGCTCACCTTCCCAGCCTAGGAGCGACCGGCGGGAGGGTTAAGGGGCCCGCGTTCCGCCCTGAGGGAAATCGGGGCCCGCGCGCCGCCGGCGCCGCTGGTGTGCGGGCGGGCGGCGGCGGATATCCTGAGCGGGCGGTACCGGGCCATTTGGGCGGCATGTGCCGGCGCGACCCGGGTATCCGCACCCCCGGACGGATGCAGGGAGGCGTCGAGACCGTGACTTTCGTGGCAGAGGCGAGGGACACCGCCGTGGTCCGGCCGCAGGCGCCGCGCGCCGGGGAGACCGCGGACGGGGAATGGCCGCCGGATGTGGTGGACGGCCGGTCCGTGGCGCCGCGTGACGCGCGGGAGCTGTCCCGTCAGTTCTTCCAGCGGCTGTCCGTCCTCGAGGAGGGCACGCGCGAGTACCAGTACGCGCGGGGCACCCTGATCGAGATGAACATGTCGCTGGTGCGGTTCGCCGCCGGCCGGTTCCGTGGCCGCGGCGACGACATGGAGGACGTCGTCCAGACCGGGATGATCGGTCTGATCAAGGCCATCGACCGGTTCGAGCTGTCGCGCGAGGTGGAGTTCACCTCCTTCGCGCTGCCGTACATCGTCGGCGAGATCAAGCGCTTCTTCCGGGACACCACTTGGGCGGTGCACGTCCCCAGGCGGCTCCAGGAACTCCGCGTCGAGCTGGCCAGGGCCCGTGAGGAGCTGTCCAGCCGGCTGGACCGCGAACCGACCGTCGCCGAGCTGGCCACGCTGATGAACCTCAGCCCGGACCAGGTGATCGAGGGGCAGATCGCCGCCAACGGCTACCACTCCTCGTCGCTGGACGCCGCGCTCACCGGGGACGGCCCCGAGGGCGGCGAGTCGGTCCTGGCCGACTTCATCGGTGTGGAGGAGGACGGGCTGCGGCTCGTCGAGGACGTCCACTCGCTGGCGCCGCTGATGGCCGGACTCAGCGAGCGCGACCGGCGGATCCTGCACATGCGGTTCGTGGAGGAGGCCACCCAGGCGGAGATCGGCGAACGGCTCGGCTGCACGCAGATGCACGTCTCCCGGCTGATCAAGCGGATCATCGCCCGGCTGCGCGAGGGCATGCTGGGGGAGCTGGACCGCGCCTGAACCCGCGGCGGGGCCCCTCTCCCGTGGGCCCCGGCACCGCTTTCAGGCGGGCTCGTCCGGTGCGGGCGGGTTCATTCGGTGAGGGGGACGACCGCGCGGACGCGTTTGCCGACCGGGACCCGTTCCACGACGAGTTCGCCGGCCAGCGCGTGCACGATCTCCAGGCCGTGCCGGCCGACCCGTTCCGGGTCGCGGGGGAAGCGCTTGGGCAGCGCCGCGCTGCTGTCGTAGACGGAGACCGTCACCGACGTGTCCGTGCCCTCCAGTTCCAGGATGTAGGGGCCCTGGCTGTGCCGGTCGGCGTTGGTGACCAGCTCACTCACCACCAGGAGCACCGCGCCGTCGGCGGGGCGGCCGATCGTGGCGCACCACTCGGTCCTCAGCTGCTGGAGGAAGAGCGAGGCGAAGGAACGCGCCTCGGCGATGCATCCGGGCTCGCCGGTGTAGTGTGCCGCCCGCCGTAGCGGTTCCACGGGCACGTCGAAACCAGTCGGTATCACTGCCCCGTCCAGGTGGTCGATCATGCGTTTCTCTCTCGGAAGCCGGACTGGCCGGACGCTGCTGCACCAGTCCTGGTACCCCGCCGTCGGCCGTGCATGTCCCCTCATTCTGACTGCGGGAATTGTCACAGCCGCACGGGGCACCCGGTCCGTGACCGGAGCCGTCGCGCAGCGGCGGCCGGGGCGGAACGGCGGAGGTGGACCGTGGCCTGGTGGACGTGGCTCGTCGTGGTGGTCGCGGTGCTGGTCGCCGCAGTGCTGTTGACGCTGGCGGTACAGGCCCGGCGGCGGTCCGGCACGGTCGTCGCGGTACGGCCCGGGCGCCGGTCCGGCGGGAAGGGCGTGCGATGAACGAGCTGATGGCCGCGCGGAGTCTGACCACCCGGCCGGTGGTGACCCTGGGCGGTGACGCGGTGGCGCAGGTCAAGGACACCGTCTTCGACGCGGAGGCCGGACGGATCACGGGTTTCACGCTCAGCGGGCGGGGCCTGCTGTCGGGCCCGCTGCGGCAGAGCCTGCCCTGGCCCGCCGTGCACGCGCTCGGCCATGACGCGGTGCTGGTCCGGGACCGGCGGGAGCTGGCGGAGACGGCCGCCGTGGTGGCCCGCCGGGAGGCGGCGCAGGGCCGGGTGCTGGGGGCGAGGGTGCTGACGGACGCGGGCACCGACGTCGGCACGGTGCTCGACGTGGTGGTGGAGGGCGGGGGCAGTGGCCGGGTGGTCGGCTTCCGGGTGGCCGCGAGCAAGTCGCTCGCGCCGGGGTCCCGACGCCGTCGGCGCCAGGTCTACGTGCCGCGCGGCGAGACCCTCGCCGTGTCCGGCCGGGCGCTCGTCCTGCCCGCGGACGCCGTCCGCCATCTCGTGGGGAGTCTCGACGAGCTGGCCGCTCTGACGGCCGGTGGCGTGCCGGGCCACCGGAGGGAGTCCTCGTCATGACGCTGTTCTCCGAGATACGGGGGCTGCCGGTACTCACCCTGACCGACGCGGCGGAGCTGGGGGCCGTGACGTCGCTGGCCGTCGACGCCGGCTCGGGCGCGGTCACCCACCTGAGGCTGCGCGGCCGGCGTCCGCGCCGGGAGACGGTGCTGCCCTGGGCGGCGCTGCACGCCGTGGGGCCGGACGCCGTCCTGGTCCGGTCGGCGGGCCCCGCCGATCCGGTGCCGCCCCCGTACGACCCGGTGGGCAGCCGGGTGCTGACCGACGCGGGGGACGAACGGGGCACGGTCCGGGACATCGCCTTCGACCCGGACACCGGCCGGGTGCTGACGGTGGTCACGGCCCTCGGGGACATCCCGGCGGAGCGGCTGCTGGGGCTGGGTGACTACGCGCTGGTCGTCCGGGCCGGGTGAGGTCGCGACGGGCGGCGGACGACTCCGTGCGCCTCGCCCGGCGGGCGGGGGTGCCGGGCGCTGCTTAGCGTGGCGGGGTGAGTGTGCGCACCCCCTCCGACCACGGCTGGACAGCGGCCCTGGGCACGGTGCTGGCCGGGCTGGCCGTCCCGTTCGCGGTCGCCGCGCTCGGGCTGTGGGCGGCCGGGGCGGCCGACCTGCCCGACGGTGCCTTCTGGCCGGTCGTCGCGGCGGTCGTCGCGGCCGCGCTGGGCGGGGCGGTGGAACTGTCCGGGGACGCCGGGGAGCTGGCCGGCGCCGAGGCCGGGCTCACCGTGATGCCGCTGTCGGTGACGCTGGCCGGGGCGCTGGTGGTGGGCCGGGGCTTCCTCGGGCCGCTGCGCCGCCGCACGGTGGCCGACGGACCGGAACTGGCCCGCTGGGCGGGCCGGATCGCCGTCCTGTGGCTGCTCGTCCTGCTCGCCCTGGCCCTCGCCGCCCGGCACACCTTCGAGGTCTCCCTCGGGGAGGGATGGCTGGACGACCTCGGTGACCTGTTCGGCGTCTCCCCGACCGTCGGCTTCACCACGGACGTGCCGCTGACCGTGTTCTTCGGCCTGCTGTGGCTGGCGGGTGTCCTGCTCGTGGCGCTGCTGGTGACGGGCGGGGCGCCGCTGTCCGGGCGGCTCGGGCGGCTGCGGTCGGCCGCGCGTCCGGCGGCGTACGCCATGGTCGCGCTGCTGCTCGCCTGCGTCGCGGTCGGCGTCGTCGTCGCGCTGGCCGTCGCGGCCACCCGGGGGCGTCCGGCGCAGACCCTCGCCGTGGTGCTGCTCGGACTGCCCAACCTGACGTGGCCCGCGCTGACCATCGGCATGGGCGGTACCTGGAACGGGCGGGTGGAGGGGCCGTTCGGGCTGCCGATGCCCCGCGTCCTGGACGAGGTGCTGCGCACCCCGGACGTCTCGACCGTGAACCTGGGGACGCTCACCGGCCAGGACGGCCGGGCGTGGTGGCTGCTGGTCGCCGCCGCGGTGCTGCTGCCGGCCGCCGGGTGCGTGCTGGCGGCGCGGTCGCCGGCCGGGACGCCGGCCTGGCGCGACGCCGTGCGGATGGCCTGCGCGCTGGTGGCGACGGTGCTCGTGATCGGCCTGACCGGCCGGGTCTTCGCGCGGTACGGCCTGTCGCTGCTGGGCATCGGTGACCTGGGCGGCGGGCTCTCCGGGGAACTGTTCCTGCGGCCGCGGCTGTGGACCGTGGCCGGCCTCGCGGCGGGGTGGGGGCTGGCCGCCGGGTTCCTCGGCGCGCTGCTCACGCGCCTCGGAACCCGGCGTCGGAGGGATCAGTCGAACGCGGCGGCGAACGCCCCGGGCTCGTAGGAGCCGCCCTTCTGACGGGTGATCACGGCGAGCCGGTTGGCCGCGTTGATCAGCCCGACCAGGCAGACCAGCGCGGCGGTCTGGTCGTCGTCGTAGTGCTCGCGTACCAGCTCCCAGGTCTCGTCGGACACGCCTTGGTGGGCGTCGGCGAGCCGGGTGCCCTCCTCGGCGAGGGCCAGCGCGGCCCGTTCGGCCTCGGTGAAGACGGTGGACTCGCGCCAGGTGGCGACCAGGCTGAGCCGCACCGCGCTCTCCCCGGCCGCCGCGGCCTCCTTGGCGTGCATGTCGACGCAGTGGCCGCAGCCGTTGATCTGACTGGCGCGCAGCGACACCAGTTCCTGCGTGGACCTCGGCAGCGGCGACTGCTGGAGCACCACCGCCGTCCCCGCGAACCGCTTGGCGAACTTGGCCGCGATCTCGTTCTCGAACAGGTCGAACCGGGTTTCCATGGCGTCGTCCTCACTCGTGTCCGTGCGTCGGATGCCCACAGGACGCCGGTGCTCCGTTCCCTGTGACGTGGCGGAAATGTGACGTGCGCCACCGGCCGGTGCTGTCACGGAACCGCCCCGGCCGGCGTCTCGGGTACGTGACGACAGAACACAGCGACCGAGCCACCGAGGCGTTCGTCGCCCACCGCAACCTGCTGTTCACCGTGGCCTACGAGATGCTCGGCTCCGCCGCCGACGCGGAGGACGTGCTCCAGGAGACCTGGCTGCGGTGGGCGGGCGTCGATCTCGGCGAGGTACGGGACCCGCGGGCCTACCTGGTCCGCATCACCACGCGCCAGGCACTGAGCCGGCTGCGCGCGCTGGGCCGCCGCAAGGAGTCCTACGTCGGCTCCTGGCTGCCGGAGCCCCTGCTGACCACCCCGGACGTGGCCGAGGACGTCGAACTGGCCGACAGCGTCTCGATGGCCATGCTGCTGGTCCTGGAGACCCTGGCGCCCGTCGAGCGGGCGGTGTTCGTGCTGCGCGAGGTGTTCGCCCTGGGGTACGGGGAGATCGCCGACGCCGTCGGCAAGAGCCCGGCCGCGGTCCGGCAGATCGCGCACCGGGCCCGGGCCCATGTCGCGGCACGCCGGCCGCGCGGGACCGTCTCCCCCGCCGACACCCGGGACGCGCTCGCCGCGTTCCGGCGGGCGGTCGAGACGGGCGACCTGCGGGGCCTGCTCGACATCCTGGCGCCCGACGTCGTGCTGCTGGGCGACGGCGGCGGGGTCCGGCAGGCCGTCCTGCGGCCCGTCGACGGCGCCGACAAGGTGGCCCGGCTGCTGCTCGGCGCGCTGGGCCGGCTCACCGCCGAGGTCTCCCTGCGGCCGGCGCAGGTCAACGGCCACCCGGCACTGGTCGTGCGGCTCGACGGCGGCCTGGACAGCGTGGTGGCGGTGCGCGTCGACGACGGCCTCATCACCGGCCTGTACGCCGTGCGCAACCCCGAGAAGCTGTCGCGCATGGAGCGGGAGACGGCGCTGCGCCGGTGACGCCGGTCAGGCGACGGGCACCACCAGGGCCGGGCCGGTGCGCTGCATGCGCAGGGCGTCCACCGACTCGGCGAGCAGTTCGTACTCGGTGGTCTCGTCGCTGGTGGCGACCCGCACCAGCCGCCCGGCGGCCAGTTCCTCGCCGACCAGTTCCTGCTGCACCACGTCGGCGCACCAGGCGCGCAGCGCCCGCGGGACGTCCGGGGCGTCGTCGGCGACCGGGGTCAGGGCGCCGCGCGGCAGGTGCGGCCGGTCGGGCTGCGGATCGAGCCGCTCGGCGATCCAGAAGGCGCGGTCGCGCAGCCACCACAGGGCGAGGGCGAGGGTGGGCGCCCGGTAGGTCCCCAGGGGGACGCCGATCCGTCGCCCGTCACAGACTCCGTACGCGGTGACATGGCACAGGAACTCGTCGTGCACGTCTCCCCTCCCCCGTCGCGTGCGTCGTGCGCTGTGGGTGAGGGCGCTGTCGCGTGGCGTGATGCGCCCTAGGAGTCGAGTATGTTCACTGCTGAACCACTGTCACCACGTCTTTCCGGCCAGTCTCTTGGCATATTCACAGCTTCGACTGGCCGGAACTCCCTCTAGGCCGCGACGAGTTCGTCGATCCGCGCCAGTTCGTCGGCGTCGAAGTCCAGGTTGCCGACGGCCGCGACGCTGTCCTCCAGCTGCGCCGGGCTGCTCGCGCCGACCAGCGCGGAGGTCACCCGGCCCCCGCGCAGCACCCACGCCAGGGCCATCTGCGCCAGGGACTGGCCGCGGGACGTGGCGATCGAGTCGAGCGCGCGCAGCTTGCCGACCAGGTCCTCGGTGACCGCGTCCGAGTTCAGGAAGGGGCTGTCGCTCGCCGCCCGCGAGTCCTCCGGGATGCCGTCGAGGTAGCGGCCGGTCAGCAGGCCCTGCTCCAGCGGGGAGTAGGCGATGGAGCCCACCTCCAGTTCGTCGAGCGCGTCCAGCAGGCCCTCGCTCTCCGGGCGGCGGTCGAGCATCGAGTAGCGCGGCTGGTGGATCAGCAGCGGCGTGCCGAGGTCGGCGAGGATGCGCGCGGCCTCCCGCGTCTGCTCCGCCGAGTAGTTGGAGACGCCGACGTACAGCGCCTTGCCCTGCCGCACCGCCGAGTGCAGGGCGCCCATCGTCTCCTCCAGCGGAGTCTCCGGGTCGGGGCGGTGCGAGTAGAAGATGTCGACGTACTCCAGGCCCATCCGCTGCAGGCTCTGGTCGAGGGAGGACAGCAGGTACTTGCGCGAACCCCACTCGCCGTACGGGCCGGACCACATCAGGTAGCCGGCCTTGGTGGAGATCACCAGCTCGTCGCGGTACGGCGCGAAGTCGGCCTTCAGCGCCTCGCCGAGGGCGGACTCGGCGGCGCCGGGCGGCGGGCCGTAGTTGTTGGCCAGGTCGAAGTGGGTGACACCGAGGTCGAAGGCGCGGCGCAGGATGGCGCGCTGGGTCTCCACCGGGCGGTCCGGGCCGAAGTTGTGCCACAGGCCGAGCGAGAGCGCGGGGAGCTTCAGGCCGCTGCGTCCGGTGCGCCGGTAGGGCAGGGTCGCGTAGCGGTCGGGGTGTGCGGTGTACAACGCGTCTCCAGAGGGATCGGTACGACGGAACCGGCTCCCACTCTCGCGCCGGTCTCGGCGAGTGGTCCAACAGGAGAATCCGATGGGATTCAGCGACTACGCTTCTCAGTCGTGGAACTACGCCATCTCCAGCACTTCGTCGCGGTCGCCGAGGACCAGCACTTCACCCGGGCGGCGGAACGCCTGGTCGTCTCCCAGTCGGGCCTGTCGGCGTCCATCCGGGCGCTGGAGAGGGAGCTGCGGGCGCCGCTGTTCGTCCGCACCACCCGCCGGGTGACGCTGACCGAGGCCGGGCGGGCGCTGCTGGGCGAGGCGCAGCGCATCCTGGCACAGGTGCGGGCGGCGCACGAGGCGGTCGCCGCGGTGCAGGGGGTGCTGCGCGGCACGCTCTCGGTGGGCACCGAGCAGTGCATCGCCGGGGTGCCGGTGGCCGGACTGCTGGCCGGTTTCCGCCGCCGTCACCCGGACGTGGAGATCCGGCTGCGGCAGGCGGGCTCCGGCGAGTTGGCGGAGGAGGTCGCCGCGGGCCGGCTGGACCTGGCCTTCGCCTACCGGATCCAGCCGGACAGCGACCGGCTGCGCTCGGTGTCGCTGTCGGCCGAGCCGATGACCGTGCTGTGCCACCCGGGTCACCGCCTCGCCGGTCACGGGGCGGTACTGGCCCCCCGCGACCTGGCCGACGAGGTCTTCGTCGACTTCCACCCCGACTGGGGGCCGCGCCGCGTCACCGACACCGCGTTCGCCGCGGCGGGCGTACGGCGCACCGTGGCGCTGGAGGTCAACGACGTGCACGGGCTGCTCGACCTGATCGACGAGAACCTGGGCGTCGCCGTCGTGCCGCGCCACTTCCGGCACAAGCGGGCGTCCCTGACCTCGCTGCCGCTGAAGGAGACCGACGACGTGCTGTACGAGACCGTGGCCCTGCTGCCGCCCCCGCAGGCCACCAGCCCGGCCGCCCGGGCGCTGATGGCGCTGCTGGAGACGAGGAGCGCCTGACGGACGCGTGCGTCATGGTGGACGTATGCATGCCAAGGACATCCTCATCGAGGGCTACGGCCGTGTCCGGGAAGAGGTCCACGCCGCCGTCGACGGCGTCGGCCCCGACGACCTGGCCGCCCGCCCCTCCCCCGACGCCAACTCCGTCGCCTGGCTGATCTGGCATCTGACCCGGGTCCAGGACGACCACGTCGCGGACGCCTTCGGCCTGGACCAGGTGTGGCTGGCCCAGGACTGGCACCAGCGCTTCGGCCTCGGCCTGCCCGCCGGGGACACCGGGTACGGGCACGGTCCCGCGCAGGTCGCGAAGGTGCGGGTCGGCTCGGCGGACCTGCTGACCGGCTACTACGACGCCGTGCACGAGCAGACGCTCGGCGCCCTGCGCTCCCTGGCCGCCCGGGACCTGGAGCGCGTGGTGGACGACACCTGGGACCCGCCGGTCACGCTGGCCGTCCGGCTGGTCAGCGTCCTGTCCGACGACCTCCAGCACGCGGGGCAGGCCGCCTACGCGCGCGGGCTCCTTCAGAGCACGACGGCGTAACCGGGCAGGACGACGTCCTCGATCAGGGCCTCGCGCTCGTCGAACGGGATGAAGGCGCTCTTGAGGGCGTTGACCGTGACCGTGCGCAGGTCCTCGGCCGTCCAGCCCGCCTGCTCCACCAGCAGGGACATCTCGCGGGTCATCGTCGTGCCCGAGACGAGGCGGTTGTCGGTGTTGAGGGTGACCCGGAAGCCGAGGTCCTTCAGCGCGGTGATCGGGTGCTCGGCGATGGAGGCCGCGGCGCCGGTCTGGAGGTTGGAGGTGGGGCACATCTCCAGGGCGATCCGGCGGTCCCGCACCCAGCCGGCCAGGCGGCCCAGCTTGCCGGCCGCGAGGTCGGGGATGTCGTCGGTGATGCGCACGCCGTGGCCGATGCGCTGGGCGCCGCACACCTGGACCGCCTGGTGGATGCTGGGCAGTCCGTACGCCTCCCCGGCGTGGATGGTGAACGGCATGTTCTCACCGCGCAGGTGGGCGAAGGCGGCGAGGTGGTCGGCGGGCGGGAAGCCGTCCTCGGCACCGGCGATGTCGAAGCCGACGACCCCGGCGTCCCGGAAGGCGACCGCCAGGTCGGCGGCCTCACGGACGCGGTCGAACATCCGCATCCCGCACAGCAGGGTGCCCACCCGGACGGGCGTACCGGCCGCCGCGGCCTTCGCCATGCCCGCGGCCAGCCCCTCCTGGACCGTCTCGACGACCTCGGGCAGGGTCAGACCGCCCCGCAGCATCAGCTCGGGGGCGTAGCGCACCTCGGCGTAGACCACGCCGTCCGCGGCGAGGTCGAGGACGTACTCCTCGGCGGCGCGCAGCAGGCCCGCGCGGGTCTGGAGCACGGCGAGGGTGTGTTCGAAGGTGGCTATGTAGCGCACCAGGTCACCGGAGTTGGCGGCCGCGTAGAACCAGGCGGCCAGTGCGTCGGGGCCGTCGGCGGGCAGGGTGTGGCCGGCCTCCCGGGCCAGTTCCACGACGGTGGCGGGACGCAGACCGCCGTCGAGGTGGTCGTGCAGCACGGCCTTGGGGAGCCGGCGGAGGGTGTCGGTGTCGAGCGTGGTCATGCGTCGGTGTCCTCGGATGTGGTGGGCTGGAGCAGGTCCCAGCGGTTGCCGTACAGGTCCTGGAAGACCGCGACCGTGCCGTAGGGCTCGTGCCGCGGTTCCTCCAGGAAGGTCACGCCGGCCGCCGCCATACGGGCGTGGTCGCGGGCGAAGTCGTCGGTGTGCAGGAAGAAGCCGACGCGCCCGCCGGTCTGGTCACCGACCCGGGCGCGCTGTTCCCCGCCCTTGGCGCGGGCCAGCAGCAGCGCGGTGCCGCCTTCGGTGCCCGGCTCGACGACGACCCAGCGGGAGCCGTCGGGCCGGGGCGTGTCCTCGGCCAGGCGGAAGCCGAGGGCGCCGGTGTAGAAGCGGACGGCCTCGTCGTAGTCGTCGACGACGAGGGTGACCAGGGCGATACGGGACATCGGGACCTCTCCGGGCGGGATGAGGGGAGAGGTTAGTACGGATGACAGTTATACGTAAAACTGTCATCAACTGTCATCCGTACGTCGTCCGTGTCAGCCGAGTCGGGCCAGGTCCTCCCCGGTGAGGCGCAGCGCGCCCGCGGCCACGTTCTCGGTGAGGTGGGCGGGGTCGCCGGTGCCGGGGACGGCGAGCACGTGCGGGCCCTGGTGCAGGGTCCAGGCGATCCGGACCTGCGCGGGGCTCGCGCCGTGCGCCCGGGCGACCGCGCGGACGCCGGCGTCGTGGTCGGCGGCGGCCCGCTGGGGCCCGGCCTCGCCGGCGATGGCGTAGAACGGCACGAAGGCGATGCCCTGGTCGCGGCACAGGCCCAGGAGTTCGTCGGTGGCGGGGTCGTGGAAGCCGAGGCCGTAGCGGTTCTGGACGCAGACGACCGGGGCGATGGCCTGGGCCTCGGCGAGGTGGCGCGGCTCGACGGCGGAGAGGCCGAGGTGGCGGATCAGGCCTGCCCGGCGGAGTTCGGCGAGGGCGCCGAAGTGCTCGGCGACCGAGCCCTGGCGCATGCGGCGCAGGTAGACGACGTCGAGGTGGTCGCGGCCGAGCTGGCGCAGGTTCTCCTCGACGTGGCCGCGCAGGTCCTCGGGGCGCGCGGAGGTGCCCCACGCGCCGGACCAGTCCCGGAACGGGCCGACCTTGGCGGCGATCACCAGATCGTCGGGGTAGGGCGCCAGCGCGCTGTTGATCAGTTCGTTGGCGGAGCGGAGGGAGGAGAAGTAGAAGGCGGCGGTGTCGATGTGGTTGACGCCGAGGCCGACCGCCCGGCGCAGCACGGTGAGGGACCGCTCGCGGTCGCCCGGTGTGCCGAGGTGGAAGGCGGCGCTGCCCGTCAGCCGCATCGCGCCGAGGCCGACGCGGCGGACGGGCAGGTCACCGAGGGTCCAGGTGCCGGAGGCGTGGGCGGTGATCGTTTCCGAGGTCATCGGCGGAGTCTGGCACACGCCCGGTGGCACGGATCAGCAGTACAAATTGCCGCCCGGGTCGACCCCGAGGATCTGCGCGAAGCGCTGGTACGTCGTCACCCGGCTCTGCACCTGCGCGGGGTTGCCACCGTCGCACTCCACGTAGCCGTTGATGGAGCGGATGGTCTGGCCGAAACCGGCGCCGTTGACCATGGCGTTGTGCGGGGTCATGGTGCCGGGGCCGGACTGGGTGTTCCAGTACCACAGGCCCGTCTTCCAGGCCACGGCCGCGTCGTTCTGCACCAGCCAGGGGTTGTTCAGCAGGTCGATGCCGAGGGCGTCGCCCGCGGCCTTGTAGTTGTAGTTCCAGCTGAGCTGGATGGGACCGCGCCCGTAGTAGGCCGCCTGTCCCGCCGGGCAGCCGTAGGACCGGTTCCAGTCGCAGTAGTGCGCGTAGTTGGAGGTGTCCTGCTCGACGATGTGCACCAGTCCGCCGGTCTCGTGGCTGACGTTGGCGAGGAAGGCCGCGGCCTCCTGCTTCTTGACGGTGTCGCTGCCGGTGGTGGCGAAGCCGGGGTAGGCGCTGAGCGCGGCGGTGAGCCCGCCGTAGGTGTAGAACCCGTTCCGGCTCGGGAACATCTGGTTGAACTGGGCCTCGGAGACCACGAAGTTCCCGACCGGCGTGGAGCCGCCGTCGCAGGCGTACGGCTCCCAGTACCAGGTGCTGATGACCGGGTCGTAACCCGGGTTGGCGTGTTCGGCGATGTACGCCTTGCCGTCGGTGTAGCGGACGATGTCACCGGCGGCGTACGACTTGCCCGCCACCCAGCTCGGGTAGCTCGAACAGGCGGCGGCGGACGCCTGAGTGGCCGGCATCAGCACCGGCACGGCGCCGGCGAGGGCGAGGACGGCCACGACCGCGGAGATACGACGTCTCGACACGGGATCAACTCCTTGACGGAGCACGGCCGTTCCCGACACGGGGCAGGGTGGAGCGGGCCCTGGGGGACGGCCGTGGTGGGGGGTGGTCAGCACACTCAACCGCATTGGTATGTACCAGTCAAGGGTGTAGACCAGTCCCGCCTCAGCCGCCCCGGGGCCGTCCCGCGCCCACGTCCCGACGGAGCGCGCCGCCGGCCGGTCAGTCGTCGTCGGACGTCGGCACGACGACGAGGAACGCGTCCGACTTCAAATCCATGACGACCGTCGCGGGCTCACCCTGGGCCCGTCGTGCGGCGGCGAACTCCTCCGCCGGCCACGAACCGCGCGGAGCTCCCGCCGGAAATCGCTCCAACACCTTCGCGCCCATAGCGGCAGACACCTCCAGGAGTGGAAACCGGTGGCCGATCGGCTCGGCCGGGTACGTTCCGCCTGCCCGCGTTCGTTCCGCGCATACCCCCCTCCCCTGTCCCGCCGACCGCACGGCGGGGCCCCCTCGCCCACCACTACACATAAGGGCGACATAAGGAGCAGAATGGAGATGTTGCGACACTCATCGCATACCGCACCAGACGCGGACGGTCTGCCAGTCAAAGGAGACGACCATGGCCAACGTCTCGCACAGCAGAGGCGACACCAGAGGCGACATAAGCAGCCACCCCGACGCCCCGGAGATGCGGGCCCGGTACGACCGCATGCTCGGCGGCCGGGACGTGGCTCTCGTGGACGGGCCGGTCTTCCTGCTCGGTCTGTACTGCGCCGTGTCCCCCTGGATCCTCCACTTCACGACGAGCCAGCCCTCGCTGGTCGCCCACAACCTGATCGTGGGCATCGCGATCGCTCTGCTGGCCCTGGGGTTCACCCGGGCCCCGGAGCGCATGTACGGCCTCAGCGGAGCCATGTGCGCCATCGGCGTGTGGATGATCATCTCACCGTGGATCGTGGGTTCCTCCCCCGACGCCGGAGTCATCTGGAACAACATCATCATCGGTGCTCTGGCCCTGATGCTGGGGACGGTCTGCGCCGCTACGGCGGCGAAGAGCTCCAAGCCCTAGCCGATCCGGAACCCCTACGGGCCGGTCCGCCCCGCGCGGACCGGCCGCCGCGCGCTGCGGCGCCGACCGCACGCTGCAGCGCCGACCGGACGGGACTGGGTCCGCCCCGAGCGGGCAGACGCCCGGTGCGGGGGTCTTGACGGAAAGGGGCGGAGATGGAAGTCGACGGCATCATCAGCGCGATCGTGATCGGCATCGTCATCGGTGTCCTGGGGCGCCTCGTGGTCCCGGGCCGCCAGCGCATCGGCATTCTGTGGACCATCCTCGTGGGCATCGTGGCCGCGCTGATCGGCTCCGCGATCGCCGGCGCGTTCGGCGTGGCGGACACCGGCGGCGTGGACTGGGCCGAGTGGCTCATCCAGATCGGGCTGGCCGCGCTCGGCGTGGCCGCGCTGGACCGGTCGAAGGCACGCCGCTGACGGCGTAGCCCAGGACGCGCGAACAGCGACGGCACCCCCCACCGCGGGCGGCGCACCGGACCATCCGGCGCGCCGCCCGCGACGCGTAGGGTGGGGCGCCTCGATCACTCCCCGGGAGGGCCGGACGCCATGACCGTGAAGGACACCGAGCTGCCCCATCTGCGCCGGTGCGTGGAGCTGGCCGCGGCAGCGCTGGAGGCCGGGGACGAGCCCTTCGGTTCGGTCCTGGTGAGCGGGGACGGCACCGTGCTGGCCGAGGACCACAACCGGGTCGCGTCCGGCGACCGCACCCGCCACCCCGAGTTCGCGCTCGCCCGCTGGGCCGCGGACCGCCTCACCCCGGCGCAGCGGGCCGCCGCGACGGTCTACACCTCGGGCGAGCACTGTCCCATGTGCGCCGCCGCCCACGCCTGGGTGGGCCTCGGCCGCATCGTCTACGTCGCCTCCTCGCGGCAGCTCGTGACGTGGCTCACCGAGCTGGGCGTCCCCGCCGCGCCGGTCCGCGCGCTGCCGGTCCAGGAGATCGCCCCCGGCGTGACCGTGGAGGGCCCGGTGCCCGAACTGACGGAGGAAATCCGCGCGTTGCACGTGCGGTTCCACACCGGGCGGGGCTGACAGGGCAGGTCACGCCCGGTCCGTCCGCCGACGGACCGTACCCGCCGGCCGGTCGCCGGTGCCGGGGCGGAAGCGCCGGAAGAGGACCGCGCCGCCGAGGACGAGTGCGGCGCCGCCCAGGAGGGCGGGGACGGTCAAGCCGGCTCCGGTGCGGGCGAGCGCGGCCGAGGTGGCCCGCGGGTCGGTGAGGTCCGGCGCGGCCGTCGGCGGTGCCTTCACCTCGGTCTCCGGCACCGACGGCACCGACGGCCGCGGATCCGTCTCCGGCACCGACGGCGCCGGCGGCTCGGGCCGCGAGGGGCGGCTCGGCGGCGGCTGCCCGGAGCGGTCGCCGGAGCCGTTCGCGGACTCGTTGCCGACCGACGGGTCGCCGACGCCCACCACGCTCACCGCGTTGCCGCTGACGTTCACCGGCAGACTCACCGGCAGCCGCACCCCGTTGCCGGAGAGCACGCCCGGTGAGTCCCGCTCACCGCCCTCGGCAAAGGCGTCGGCCCGCCCGGTCCCGCGGCCGGCGTCACCGGCGTTCTCGCAGCCGTCGCCGGCGTCGGGGCTGAGCAGCCCGGCCACGTTCACGAAGTTCCCGCACACGTCCACCGGGAGCTGGACGGTGTTGCCGGAGACCAGCCCCGGCGAGCCGGCGGCGGAGCCCTCCGCGCCGGCGCCGCCGGCCGCGAGGCCCGAGCCGGCCGGCAGCGTCACGGCCAGCGCACCGGAGGCGGCGGCGAGCACACCGATTCGGGCGACCCTTCCCATGGTTCCCTGCCTTCCGGACATGGTCGCGGGCGCTCGCCCGCACCGACGAGAACGCGGGTGGACCACCCGAGTCATGGCTTGTCCGTCTTCACTCCGTCGAGTGACACTTCTGTCGAACAAGCGGCAGGGTGCGCAGCGCAGGCCTGCCCGGAGGCGGGTCGCCACCGGCCCGCTTATGGTGATCGAGGGCGCCGTTCTCCGGTCCCCGACGGGGCGCCCGGGAGGCATCGATGCTGGCCAAGCTGTCGACCCGGCCCACGGCCCTGCGCTGGGCGGTACCCGGAGCCCTGGGCCTGTCCCTGCTGGGCGCGGGCCTGCCCGCCGCCACCGCGGACGGCTCCGCGGCCGACGGATCCGGGGCCGGGCTGTCCCGGTTCTACGACCAGCGGGTCACGTGGTCCGCCTGCGAGGGCCTGGACATGCCCGAGGACCTCCAGTGCGGGAAGGTCACCGTGCCCCTCGACTACGCCCGGCCGGAGAAGGAGACCCTCGACCTGGCCCTCGCCCGTTACCGGGCGACCGGCGAGCGCAAGGGCTCCGTGCTGCTGAACTTCGGCGGGCCGGGCGGCTCCGGCGTCAGCGAACTGTCCGCCGGCGGCAAGGACTTCATGCACCTCACCAACGGCTACGACGTCGTCTCCTTCGATCCGCGCGGCGTCGGCCGCTCCTCCCCGGTCAGCTGCGGTCCGGGGTCGGTCGAGATCGTGGAGGCGACCGACGGGGACGAGGGGCTGAAGGACCCGCGGGAGGCGCTGGAGCGGCTGCGGAAGGCCGCGGCCCAGTGCGAGAAGCACTCAGGGCCGGTGCTGTCCCACATAGGCACCGTGGACGCCGCCCGCGACCTGGACGTGATGCGCCGGGCGCTCGGTGACGACAAGCTCAACTACCTGGGCTTCTCCTACGGGACCCGGCTCGGCGCGGTGTACGCCGCGCGGTTCCCCCACCGGGTGGGCCGGCTGGTCCTGGACGGTGTGGACACCCTGACCGAACCCCTCGCGGAACAGGGCCTGGCGAGTGCGCGGGGGCAGCAGACCGCGCTGGAGAACTTCCTCGACTGGTGCGTGGAGGACATCGCCTGCCCGTTCGGCCAGGACAGCAGGGACGCCCGCCGCCAGGTCGAGAAGCTCGTCGCGTCCCTCGACGACGAGCCGGTGCCCTCGGTCTTCGGTGAGCCCTTCTCCGGGCAGGATCTCGTCGGTGCCCTCGGAGAGGCGCTCTACAGCCGGGAACTGTGGCCGTCGCTGGAGCGGGCCGTCGCGCAGCTGGTCGAAGACGGCGACTCGAGCCGCCTGGAGGGTTTCGTGTCCGGCGGCGTCGGCTTCCCCGTCCGGCGGGACGCGGACGGCGGGCTCACCGACGCGCAGGACGTGCCGCTGGACAACCTCCCGGCGGCGCTGATGGCGATCAACTGCGCCGACGACCCGGACCGCCCCACCGCCGGCCAGGTCACCCGGTCCCTGGGCCGTCTGCGGGAGCGGTACGAGCAGGCGTCACCGGTCTTCGGCCGGTACCGGCTCACCCAGGTGCTGATGTGCTACGGCCGCCCCAGGGGCACCGACTACATCCGCGACGAGGTCAAGGGCGTCGACACGCCGAAGATGCTGCTGGTCGGCACACGCGGCGACCCGGCGACGCCGTACCACTGGACGCAGGAGACGGCCGAGCGGCTGGGCCCCTCGGCCGTGGTCCTCGACAACAAGGGCGAGGGGCACACCGGGTACTCGTCCTCCAAGTGCGTGCACCGCAAGGTCGACGACTTCCTGCTGCACGGCTCCCTGCCGCCCGACGGCAGTTCCTGCGGGCCGGAGGGCGACAGAGGGCCGGGGCGCTGAGCCGTCAGCCGAGGACGAGTTCGGGGTCGTACATCTCCAGCCAGAGGGCGAGGTCGAGGGCGCGTTCGAGGCCGCGCCGGTCCGCCTGGCCGGTCATCGGGGCCTCCCGGTCCACGGCGCGGCGCAGCCGGGCGGGATCGACGAGTTCGAAGACCCGGTGGTCCGGGCGGGCGAGCAGGTCCCGCGCCTGGTCCTGGAGGGCCGCCGCGTACTTGGGGTCCTGCGTCGACGGGTAGGGGCTCTTGACCCGGTCGTAGACGGACTTGGGGAGGACGTCGGCGGTGGCCTCGCGCAGCAGGGTCTTCTCCCGGCCGTCGTAGGACTTCAGGGCCCAGGGCGTGTTGTAGACGTACTCCACGAGCCGGTGGTCGCAGAACGGGACGCGGACCTCCAGGCCGACGGCCATGCTGGCGCGGTCCTTGCGGTCGAGCAGGATGCGCACGAAACGGGTCAGGTGGAGGTGGGAGATGCGCCGCATCCGGTACTCGAAGTCGCTCTCGCCGTCCAGGCGCCGGATGCCCGCCACGGCGTCGCGGTAGCCGTCGGCGACGTAGGAGGAGAGGTCCAGGGCCTTCGTCAGGTCGGGGCGCAGTACGTCGGCGTCGTCCCCGAAGTGGCGGCCCATCGTCACCAGCCAGGGGAAGGCGTCGGTGTTGCGCGCCGCCTCGTCGAAGAACTGGAGGTAGCCGCCGAAGACCTCGTCGGCGGACTCGCCGGACAGCGCGACGGTGGAGTGCTCGCGGATGGCCAGGAAGAGCAGGTAGAGGGAGGCGTCCATGTCGCCGAGGCCGGCGGGCAGGTCGCGGGCCCGGATCACCTTCGCGCGGATCTCGGGGTCGGCCAGGGCCTGGGAGTCCAGCACGATGTCCTGGTGGTCGGTGCCGGCGGTGCGGGCGACGTCGTGCACGAACGGGGTGTCGGGCGTGCCGCGCAGTTCGTCGGCGACGAAGTTCTCGGCCTGGCCGGCGAAGTCGACGGCGAAGCTGCGGACCCGCTCGCCCTGCCCGGCCAGCTGCCGGGCGCCGAGCGCGGTCAGCGCGGAGGAGTCCAGCCCGCCGGAGAGGAGGGTGCAGCGGGGCACGTCCGCGACGAGCTGGCGGCGCACGATGTCGTCGAGGAGGGTGCGGACGTGGGCGACGGTGGCGTCCCGGTCGTCGGTGTGCGGGCGGGTCTCCAGCTCCCAGTAGCGGCGCTGCCGTACGCCGTCGCGGTCGACGGTGACGACGGTGCCGGGCTCGACCTCGTGGATGCCGTCCCACACGGCGTGCCCCGGCGTCTTGATCATGGTGAACAGTTCGCGCAGCCCGTCGAGCCGGACCCGGCGGCGGGCCAGCGGGTTGGCGAGGATCGCCTTGGGCTCGGAGCCGAAGAGGACGCCGTCGGCGGTGGGGTGGTGGTAGAAGGGCTTGATGCCCATGCGGTCGCGGACCATGACGAGCTTGTCGGCGCGGCCGTCCCAGATCGCGAAGGCGTACATGCCGTTGAGGCGCTCGGCGAGCGCGTCGCCCCACTCCAGGTAGCCGCGGAGCACGACCTCGGTGTCGGAGTCGGTGGTGAAGCGGTGGCCGCGGCCGGTCAGGTCGCGGCGCAGCTCGGTGAAGTTGTAGGTCTCGCCCGAGTAGACGAGGGCGACCGTGCCGTGCGGGGTCTCGGCGGTCATCGGCTGCCGGCCGCCGGGCAGGTCGATGATGGCGAGCCTGCGGTGGCCGAGCGCCGCGGGGCCCTGGACCCAGACGCCGCGGTCGTCCGGTCCGCGGCAGGACATCGTCTCCGTCATCGCATCCAATGCCGCCCGCTCGGCCCCCAGATCGCGGTCGAAGGAGACCCAGCCGGTGATGCCGCACATGTGCTACCTCCTGCGTCCGGTGCGCCCGGAGCGTCCGCCCTGACGTGCGTTTTCGCACGCGGGAGCGAACCACCGGGCAAACCAGTTGTACTTGCCATCTACATGTCGAGCCTGCGCTCTACGAGCGGGAACGGTCAATGCGGCCGTAACGCGACCGACACACAGAGGCTCGCCATTTCGGCCACACTTTGCGATCGCGATACCTTCGGACCCGCTCATGCGGGGCCCGTGCCGCGCGGAACCGGCCACGGGCAAAAACTTCCCCAACGCCGCCTCGGCCGCCGTCCGCCCGCCCTTGACGGCCGTGACACCCTGGTCGCGCGGTACGACCGGGAGGAGCCGACGGGACATGGGGCAGTCGCTGGGTGTGGCGGTGCTGGGCGCGGGACACATGGGCGCCGATCACATACGACGTCTGGACACGGTGGTGAGCGGCGCCCGGGTGGTCGCCGTCGCCGATCCCGACGCCGACCGGGCCGAGGCGGCGGTCGCCGGGCGGGAGGGCGTCGCGGTCCGCACCGACCCCGAGGCCGCGCTCGACGCGCCCGGCGTCGAGGCGGTGCTGATCGCCTCCCCCGGCGAGGCCCACGAGGCGGCACTGCTCGCCGCCTTCGAGCGGAACCTGCCGGTGCTGTGCGAGAAGCCGATGGTGCCCGACCCGGCGGGCGCGCTGCGGGTGGTGGAGGCCGAACTCCGGCTGGGGAAGCGGCTGGCGCAGATCGGGTTCATGCGCCGCTACGACACCGAGTACGCGCGGCTCAAGTCGACGCTGGACAGCGGGCGGCTGGGGCGTCCGCTGATGCTGCACTGCGTGCACCGCAACGTCTCCTCCCCGCCCCACTTCACCTCGGCGATGCTGGTGAACAGCTCCCTCTCGCACGAGATCGACGCCGCCCGCTGGCTGCTCGGACAGGAGCCGGTCGCGGTGACCGTGCACCGGCCGCGGCCGTCCGCCGGCGCGCCCGCCGGGCTGCACGACCCGCAGTTCGTGCTCCTGGAGACCGACGGGGGCGTCCTGGTCGACGTGGAGGTCTTCGTCAACTGCGGCTTCGGTTACCAGGTCCGCTGCGAGGCCGTCTGCGAGGCGGGCGGCGTCCGGATCGGGGAGGAGCACGGCATCGCCGAGACGGCGGCGGACGGCGTGCGCCAGGAGGTGCCGCGGGACTACCTCGTACGGTTCGCCGACGCCTACGACCGCGAGGTGCGCGCCTGGGTGGACGCCGCCCGGCACGGCCGGGTCACCGGACCGAGCGCCTGGGACGGTTACGCGGCGTCCGCGGTCGCCGAGGCCGGCGTCCGCGCCCTGGAGTCCGGCACCCGTACGGCCGTCGGCCTCGCCCCGCGCCCGGACCTGTACGGGGAGAACGCGACGGCGTAGAACACCAGGGCGACTCCGGCGGCGCGCGCCCTGCCCGCACCTCAACTCCCGTAGAGCGTCTACGTCTTGGTCCACCGAGAGGGCATGAGATACGACCGGACGAGTCGCCCGCCCGGGACTATGGCATATGCCGTCGGCATCGCCGTATCGTGTGTCGCCAAATCCCTTACAGAGGGTCGCGGGCTGTGCAACAGTCATTATGTCCCTGCGCCCGTTCCGTCTCCGCCTGGCCGTACCGTCTGCACACCGGAGTGCGTCATGCCGTCCCATCTCTCCGCGGACCCTCCTTCCGCACAGCCGTCGGAACACGGCTCGGTGGAGGCGCTGATCTCGCAGACGCGACGGCTCAAGGGCGAGGTGGACGCCGTACGGCGCGGCGCCCGCGGGAACGGGGCGGATCCCCGGGGCCGCTGGCAGCTCGCCCTCTACGACCTGGCCCTGCACCAGCTCGACGACCTCGACCAGCACTTGGCCCAGCTGCGCGACGGCCCGCTGCCCCGGACGCCGCCCGCCGGGCCCGCCGCCCGGGCCGGCTCGCTGCTCAGCCGGGTCGGCAGCGCGGAGTGGAACCTGCTGACGGACGGGGCCGACTGGTCCCCGGAGCTGTACCGGATCCTCGGCCGCGACCCCGCCGCTCCCCCGCTCACCCTGGACGAGCTGCCCTCCGTGGTCCTGGAGGAGGACCGGCCCAAGCTGACCGCGATGGTCACCGGCTGCCTCGTCGACGCGCGGCCGATCAACGGCGAGTTCCGTGTCGTCCGGCCCGACGGCACGGTGCGGACGGTGCACATGATGGGCGAGCCGGTGCTCGACGCCCACGGCAGCACCGCCTCGATGTGGGCGGTACTGCGCGACGTCGGCGAACTGCGCCGCAGCCAGCGGGCGGTGCACGAGACCCGTGACTCCCTGCCCGCCGCCGAGCACCGGGTGCCGCCCCGGCCCCGGGCCACGGGCGGGGCACCGGAGAGCGCGCCGCCCCGCCTGTCCGGCCCCCCTCGGCTGTCCCGTACGGCCGGACTGGAGCTGGCCGTCGCGCTGCCGCCGGAGACCGCCGGGCCGGCCGGCTCCCTCTGGTACGACGCCTGCGAGATCGCCGAGGGCGTGACCTTCCTGAGCGCCGGCTCCCTCACCGGGGCCGGCGCGGGCGGGACCGCGGACCCGGCGTTGCTGGCCGGCACCCTGCGCGGCATGGCGCTGGCCGGCCTGACCCCCGCGGCGCTGCTCGACCGCCTCTACCGCCTGCCCGACGCCACCGCCCGGCCCGCCCTGGACGGCGCCCTGTGCTGTGCCTACCGGGCCGCCGACCGGACGCTGGTGTGGGCGCACACGGGACGCCCCGCCCCGCTGCTCTTCCGCGGCGGGACGGGGCGCGTGCTGGGCCCCGGGCGCGAGGAGACCCTCGAAGCCGGGGACCTGCTGCTCGTGCACACCGGGACGGTGCCGGCGGACCGGCTCCTCGCCCTGGCCTCCCGTCTGGACGGGGCGGGCCCGGCCCAGGACGCCGTACGGCTGGTGGCGCGGGAGTGCGGCGGGGCGGACCCGGCCGGACACCGGGACGCCGGCTGTGTACTGGCCGCCCGGGTGAGGGCGTAGGAGATCAGACGTGGGCTACGCGGAGGCGCTGTTGCCGGATTTGCCCTTTCCCTTCGCCTTCGGCAGCGCCAGCCTGATCTCCTCCCGCAGTTGCTGGATGTCCGGATAGCCGGCGTACTCGGCGGTGAGCCGGTACATCTGGCGCAGCCGGTCCCAGGTGCGGTGGGAGGAGTTGGAGCCCATCGCCATCAGGGCCAGCCGGGCGTAACGGTCCGCCTGTTCCGGGTCGTCGGCGATGAAGCAGGCCGAGGCCATGGAGAGATGGTCGAAGATCTTCGACCGCCCCCGGGCGTCGGTCCGCAGGTCCAGTGCCTTCCCGGCGTAGTACTGCGCGTGTGCCGCCGCGCCCGGGTCGAACTCGGCCAGGGTGCGGTAGGCGAGGGCCGTCATGCCGTACAGGTCCTCCTCCGTGAAGAGCTGCATCCAGTCCGGCGGCTCGATGTCGTCGCGGTCGGAGACGAACAGGTCCTCGGCCTGGCCGAGGGTGCGGCGCATCGCCTGGCCCTTGCCCATCGACGCCTGCGCCCACGCCTCGATGGTGTGGAACATCGCCCGGGTGCGCGGCAGCAGCCGCTCTCCGGCACCGGACGTGGCGAGCTTCATCAGGTCCAGCGCGTCGTCGGGCCGGCCCAGGTGCACCATCTGGCGGGCCGCCCGGGAGAGCGCCTCACCGGCCCGGGGCCGGTCACCGCCCTCACGCGCGGCGTGGGCGGCGATGAGGAAGTACTTCTGGGCCGTGGGTTCCAGGCCGACGTCGTGCGACATCCAGCCGGCCAGGACGGCGAGGTTGGCGGCGACGCCCCACAGGCGCCGCTGGAGATAGGGAGGGTGTCGGTAGGCGAGCATGCCGCCCACCTCGTTGAGCTGGCCCACCACCGCCTTGCGCTGGAGCCCGCCCCCGCGGGCGGCGTCCCAGGCGCGGAACACTTCGACCGAACGCTCCAGTTCCTCGATCTCCTGCGACCCGATGGGGGCGGCCTCGTAGCGGTCGAACCCGGCGGGGTCGGCGGTGTGCAGGGGACGGTCGAGGTCGGGAGCGTCGGCAGCCAGAGCAGGGTCGGTGTGCAGCCAGTCGTGCATGGCGCCGCTGAGTGCGGATCCCGCGGCGAGCGCGGCGCCCGCGCCCACCAAGCCGCGTCGGTTGAGCATGAGGTCCATTCCCGTGAATTCGGTGAGGACCGCGGCGGTCCGCTCGGGCGCCCACGGCACTCCGTCGGGATGTTCCTCGCTCCCGCCGCCCTGCCGTCTCCCCGCACGCCCGTGCCGGACCAGACCGAGATCCTCGATGGTCACGACACGGCCGAGACGCTCGGTGAACAGCACCGCCAGCACCCGCGGCACCGGATCGCGCGGGATCTCTCCCATGTCGATCCACCGCCGCACCCGCGAGGTGTCGGTCGCCAGCTGGGGGTGGCCCATGGCCGCCGCCTGCCGGTTGACCAGCCTCGCGAGTTCGCCCTTGGACCAGCCGGCCAGGCCGAACAGGTCCGAGAGCCGGGTGTTGGGTCGTCCGCTCACGTCAAGCCCCCAGGTTCTCGGCTGAGTTGACAGTAGCCCCGGGCAGGTTGCCGGGCGACTATTCGCCAGGGTTCGCCAGGGTTCGCCAGATGGTGTGCCAGGGCCGGTCGGGTGTCAGGTAGGAGTGCGTCACCCCGACTTGGCCGCCGCCGGGACACTCCCCAGGGTGGCCCGACGGCGGCCGGTCGGGCGGCGCGGCCCACGTGCCGTGCCGGAACACGGCACAGGCACAGCACGCATTCGCCGGCACCGGCTGAACGGCTGGACACGCGGTCCAGCCGTTCAGCCGCAGCCGGCCCAGGCAGCACAGCAGGAACACGAAGGGATCTGTCTCGCCCATGTACGCAGCATCGTCCTCCGTGTCCGCCCCGCCCCGGTCGCCGCACGCCCGCCCGGCGGGCAGCGGCCCGTATCTGGCCCCTCCACGACCGGCGGCCCCCGTCCTCGGTGCGGGCAAGGCACGGCGCGCCACCGGGCCCGGTGCACCACCCCTCAGCGGGAGAATCGACTTGTCCGGCCCCCAGGGTGCCCAGCTCCGTACGGCGATCGCCGCCGTGCACCGGATCTGCCCGGAGTTCTCGCCGGTCCAGGTGCTGCGGCGCAGCGGACGGTCGGTCCTGCTGGTCGGCACCACGGGGCGCAACACGGCCGTCGCCAAGTGTCTGCTGGACCACTCGCCCGCGTGGGCGGAGCGGATCCGGCACGAAATAGCGGCCTACCGCACGTTCGTCCGGCACCGCCCGCCGGCGCGGGTGCCGAGGCTGATCGCGGCGGACCCGGACAACTGCACGCTCGTGATCGAGCGGATGCCGGGACGGGTGGCCGCCGTGCAGCGGCACCCGGTGGAGGCTCCGCCGCGGGCGGACATCAGGGCGGCGCTCGGCACGATCTGCCGGCTCAACGCCTGGCGGCCGCCGGCGGACACCTTCGGCCAGCCGCTGAAGTACGCGGAGCGGATCTCCCGGTACCACGAGCTGGGACTGCTCACCGACCGGGACCTGGGCGACCTCCAGAAGCTGCTGCACGGCATCGCGCACGCGGCCGGGGGCCAGCCGATGGGCCAGTTCTGCCACGGCGACGCGCTGCTGTCGAACATGCTCCTGTCACCGGCCGGTCCAGTGCTGGTGGACTGGGAGCACGCGGGCTGGTACCTGCCGGGCTACGACCTGGCGACGCTGTGGTCGGTGCTCGGGGACGCACCGGTGGCCCGGCGGCAGATCAGCCAGCTCGCCCAGTCGGGTGGCCCGGCCTCGCGGGACGCGTTCCTGGTGAACCTGATGCTGGTGCTGACCCGGGAGATCCGTACCTACGAGACGGCCGTGCAGCGTTCGATGCGCGACGGGGCCCCGGCGGCACCGGTGGCTCCGGGTGCCACGACGTCGGGTGAGGAGCAGCGGCTGCTGCTGCGCCGGCTGCACGACGACTGTCAGCTGGCCCGCCGGGCCGTGCGGGCGGCGGTCGGCACGCGCTGAGCGAAGGGCCCAGAGGGCTCAGGGGATCCAGAGGTCCGCGGTGTCTCCGCAGGGACACACCGCGGGCCTTTCGCGCGCCTGCCGCCGGGGGCGGCCAGCGGGCCTTTCGGGTGCCTGCTGCCGGGGGTGGCCGGTGGGCCTTTTCGGGGTCCTCCCGCCGAAAACGGCCAGCGGACCCTCTCGGGTACCTCCCGACGGAGACGGCCAGCGGACCCTCTCGGGTACCTCCCGCCGGGCACAGTCACCGAGCCCTTCTGTGCCTCCCGTCGGCGCAGCCATCAGACCCGCCGGGTACCTCCCGCCGACACGGCCGGCGGTCTACTCCACTGACGCCGCCCAGGCCCGCGAACCGCCGCCCGGAAACCGTCCCGTCCCTTCGCTGACGTGGGAAGTCCGGGGCGGGTGGGCGTGATTGACGGATCGTCGGACCGCCGGGTACCACTGACGGACGCCCGGCCCGCACGTCCCGCCAACGCCCCACGTCACAGGAGGCTGTCTTGCGAGGATCCGCCCCCGGCCCCGCTTCCGTCCCCGTCGGAAGACGCCGTCGCGTCCTGCCCGTCGCGGCGGTGCTGCTGCCGCTGCTCGGCGCCGCCCCGCCCACCGGCCCGGCGTCCGCCTCCGCGTCCGTCTCCGTCCCCTCCGCCATGTCCGCCTCCGCGTCCGCCCCGGACGGTCTCCAGCGGGCGTTCGCCGCCGCGGCGGCCGAGTACCGGGTGCCGCAGAGCGTGCTGCTGGGTGTCTCCTACCTCCAGTCCCGCTGGGACGCGCACGGCGGTGCGCCGAGCGTGACCGGAGGGTACGGCCCGATGCACCTCACCGACGCCCGCACCGCCCTGGCCGGCGCCTCCTCGCACCACGACGAGGGCACCGAGGACCCGCGCGGCGACGACGCCCGGCCCGCGCTGCGCCCCGAGCCGGCCGCACCGGTGACCGAAGCGCTGCCGGCCCGGCTGTCCACCCTGCCCCGGGCGGCCGGGCTGACCGGGCTGAGCGCCCAGGCGCTGCGCACCGACCCGGCCGCCAACGTGGCCGGCGGTGCCGCGCTGCTGGCCGCCGCCCAGCGGGACCTGGGCGAGCCCCTGAGCGCCGAGCCGGCCGACTGGTACGGGGCTGTGGCCCGTTTCTCCGGTGCCGACGACACCGCGACCGCGTCGGCGTACGCCGATGACGTGTACGCGGTGATCCGGGCCGGCGAGCGGCGCACGACGGACGCGGGCCAGCGGGTGGTGCTGGCCGCCCGGCCCGACGTGGCCCCGGAGACCGGACAGTTGGCGCGCACCGGGCTGCGTACGGCGTCGGCGGCCGGCACCGAGTGCCCGCGCACCGTCTCCTGCGAGTGGATACCGGCGCCGTACGAGGAGTTCGGGGACGGCGACTACGGCAACCACGACCTGGGCGACAGGCCCGCCTCGCAGCGCGTCCGGTACATCGTCGTGCACGACACCGAGGGCGCCTGGGACGGCGTGCTGAACATGGTGCGGGACCCCACCTACGTCTCGTGGAACTACACGCTGCGCTCCACCGACGGCCACATCGCCCAGCACGTGAAGGCCAAGGACGTGGCCTGGCACGCGGGCAACTGGTACGTCAACGCGGGCTCGATCGGGCTGGAGCACGAGGGGTTCCTGGCGCAGCCGGACGCCTGGTACACGGAGGCGATGTACCGGTCGTCGGCGCGGCTGGTGAAGTACCTGGCGAAGAAGTACGGCATCCCGCTGGACCGGCAGCACGTCCTGGGCCACGACAACGTGCCCGGCCCGACCACGTCCACGATCCCCGGCATGCACACCGATCCGGGCCCGTACTGGGACTGGGCGCACTACTTCCGGCTGCTGGGCCGGCCCTTCCAGGCGACCGCCGGGAAGAACGCCGCGGTGGTGACGATCCGCCCCGGCTACGCGGCCAACCGGCCGGTGTTCACGGGCTGCGAGAACGCGGGCGAGCCGTGCGCGGGGCACGGTTCGAGCGCGGTGCGGCTGTACTCCGACCACTCCGAGGACGCGCCGCTGATCAAGGACATCGGCCTGGGCACGGCACCGACGACGGGCGTGAACGACCTGTCCTCCCGGGTGTCCACCGGTCAGCAGTACGCGGTGGCCGGCCGGTGGGGGGACTGGACGGCCATCTGGTACTTGGGCCAGAAGGCGTGGTTCAGGAATCCTCCGTCCCGGCCCACCGCCGTGCCCGCTAAGGGCACGACGGTGACGGCGCGGGAAGGAGCGGAGAGCGTCCCGGTGTACGGGCGTGCCTATCCCGAGGCGTCGGCCTATCCGGAGGGGGTGCCCGTCCAGGCGGTGTCCCCGCTGCCGTACCGGCTGCCCGCGGGCCAGAAGTACGTGGTCGGTGACGAGGTCCCCGGCGAGTACTACTACGCGGTCACCTTCTCCGAGGACTCGCACCAGGTGGTGACCGGCGAGGACCGGTACTACGAGATCCAGTACGGCCACCGGGTGGCGTACGTGCGCGCCGCCGATGTGGAGGTCGTGCGCTGAGCCTCAGCCCTGCTGGAACAGTTCCGCCGGGAGCGGTTTCAGCAGGGCGTACAGGTCGTCGGTGATGGGGCGGTCCCAGGCGGCGATGGTCACCAGGACGTTGTCGCTGCGGTCGAACTGCACGCAGGAGATCCGGCTCTCGGAGAGCTTCAGGCGGCGCACGATCAGGAGGTTGTCGCCCTGCATCACGGGGGTGTCCTCGGTGCCGACGACGGTCACCTCCTCGTCGTTCTCCAGGGCCAGCAGCAACTGGGCGACCTCGAACGGGATCTCCCCCTCGGGGACCTCGCGGGCCGGGGAACCCTCCGGCAGATTGCCGATGATCATCGCGGGGCCGCGGCCGCCGAACAGGTCGTAGCGCAGGAAGACGCCCTGGCACGTGCCGTCCGGGGCGGGCAGCAGGCCGGCGCCCAGATTGCCGGGCCAGTCACCCGGGTCCATGGCCAGTACGTCGAAGTCGGGCCCGGCGGGCGTGGCGCTGCGGCGGCGGAGGAACGACATGCCGCCCATGGTACGTGGTCGCGCCCGACGGGCCCGGTGCCCTCGGCCGGTCAGGGGGAAGGGGTCCGGGGGGGGCGCGGGTCACTCCTCCGGCGGTGCGGGCGGCACCACCGCGACCGGGGCGGCGGCGTGCAACAGCACGGCGTGGGCGACCGAGCCCATCATCCGGGCCGGGGCCAGCAGGCGCCGCCGGTGGCGGCCGACGACGACCAGGTCGGCGTCGGCGGAGGCGGCGACGAGGTTGCCGGCGGCGTCGCCCGGCACGGCGTGCGTCTCGGCCCGGACGCCGGGGTGCCGTCCGCGGTGGGGGGCGAGCAGGCCGTCGGCGAGGACCCGGGTCTCGCTCGCCACGGCGACCTCGTCGATGACCGGGGCCACCGCCTGGCCGGGGGCCGTCATCCAGGTCTGCACCGGCCACGGGTAGGCGGCGACCACCTGGAGGCGGGCGTCGCGCAGCGCGGCCTCGGTGAAGGCGAAGGCGAGGGTGGCCTCGTCGGGGCTGTCGACGTGCAGTCCGACGACCACGCGGGGGCCGGGCCCGGCCGGTGCGGTGCCGTGGACCTCGCAGCCGGGGCGGGGCACCACGACGACGGGGCACTCCGCGTCGCGGGCGGCGGCCAGCGAGCTGGAACCGAGCAGCAGACTGGTGAAACCGCCGCGGCCCCGGGAGCCGAGCACCAGCAGCTGGGCCTCGGCGCCGAGTTCCGGCAGGGCGGCGGCGGGCACGCCGTCCGCGCCGACGTACTCGACGGCCGGTCCGCCGTCCTGGTGTTCCCGCAGGCGGGCGCGGGCCGCGTCGAGGACGGGGTCGTCGTCCGGGTCGGGCGGCGGGACGACGGCCAGGACCTCGGGCTGTGCCCAGGCGGCGTACTGCCGCACGTGCACCACCCGCAGGGGGGCGTCGCGTCTGCGGGCGGCGTCCCGGGCCCAGTCCAGGGCGCGCAGACTGTCGTCCGAACCGTCGGTCGCGGCGACGACGGGCAGAGTGCTCATGGGTCCCTCACCTCCGGGGAGTACGGCCTCCTCCCCCCGGGCCGGCCGCGCTCGGGCGTGGTCCGGAAGGAGTGCTCAAGGTCGCGTGTCCGGAAAAACGGGCGGAACACCACCTTCGGCGCGACCGGTCGGCCCACCCGCGCCGCCGGGCGTCTCAGGTGAGGTCGAACTCCCCTTCCCGCGCTCCCGACATGAAGGCCCCCCATTCGTCGGGGGTGAAGATCAGGGAAGGGCTTTCCGGGCGGGCACTGTTGCGCATGGCGATGAAACCCTCGACGAAGGCGATCTGGACATCGCCCCGGCCACGGCTGCTGGACTGCCAGTGCGCGTTGCTGAGGTCCAGCTCCGGCTTGTCCCAGCCGATGAGCGGGCGCTGGTGGGTGGTGGTCTCGGCCACGTCCGTGCTCCTCCCGATTGCGTCGTCCGCGGGTCAGCCTAGCGATCGGGTGCAACCGCCAACAGGCCGTACGGGCGGGACCTTTCGGGAGCGGGCCGGTCCGTCGCGGGCGCGGATCACCGGCCCGGTGCGCCGGGCCGGCCGGCCCGCCCGGCGCCTAATGGTCGAAGACGGCCTTCTGCACCTCGTTGGGCCCGTCGAAACTGTCCTTCTTCAGTCCGTCGAGCCGGCTGACGACCTTGTCGTCGGCCTTGTTCTTGCGGGCGCAGTCGACGAGCGACTTCTTGTCCGCCGGGTAGTCCGCGCCTCTGAGGGCCTTCTGCAGGTCGATGGGGCTGAGGTCAGCCATGGCGGCCTCCTTGTCGTACGGAGTTACGCATACTGCGCGTAGTGCTTTTAATGCGTGCGGATTGTCCGCTATGTCGCGGTACCCGTTCCGTCGCGGCACATGCGCCCCTCAGTGCGTCGGGTCAGTACATCGAGTCAGTACGTCGGCTCAGTACGTCGGGCTCTCCAGGACGGCCATGGCCGCGTTGTGCCCGGGTACCCCGCTCACCCCGCCGCCGCGGACCGCGCCGGCGCCGCACAGCAGGACGTTCGGGTGCGAGGTCTCCACGCCCCAGCGGCCGGTGCCTTCCTGGGCGTACGGCCAGGTCAGCTCGCGGTGGAAGATGTTGCCGCCGGGCAGCCCGAGGTCGCGCTCCAGGTCGAGCGGGGTTTTCACCTCGACGCAGGGGCGGCCGTCCGCGTCGGTGGCCAGGCAGTCGGCGAGGGGCTCGGCCAGGTGGGCGTCGAGCTGGGCCAGGGTCGCCCGGAGCAGGTCCTGCCGCACGGTGTCGTGGTCCCGGGCGAAGAGCCGGGCGGGGGTGTGCAGGCCGAACAGGGTGAGTGTGTGGTGGCCCCGCCCGGCGAGGTCCGGGCCGAGGATCGTGGGGTCGGTGAGCGAGTGGCAGTAGATCTCCGAGGGCGGGGCGGCAGGAGGCTCGCCGGCCGTCGCCTGGGCGTGGGCGGCCGCCAGTTGCCGGTAGCCCTCGGCGACGTGGAAGGTCCCCGCGAACGCCTCCCGGGGGTCGACCGCCGGGTCGCGCAGGGCGGGGAGCCGCGTCAGCAGCATGTTCACCTTGAGCTGCGCGCCCTCGGCGGGCGGCGGAGGAGGAGCGCCGGTCAGCTCCGCCAGCGCCTGCGGGGAGGCGCCGAACAGGACGTGGCGGGCGGCGGCGACGCCCTCGCCGTCGGCCGTGCGCCAGGTGACCTCGGCCGACCGGCCGTCGGTGTCGACGCGTACCGCCTCGTGGCCGGTGGCGAGCACGGCGCCCGCGTCGCGCGCCGCCGCGGCCAGCGCGTCGGTGAGCGCGCCCATGCCGCCGACCGGTACGTCCCAGGCACCGGTGCCGCCGCCGATCACGTGGTACAGGAAGCAGCGGTTCTGTCGGAGGGACGGGTCGTGGGCGTCGGCGAAGGTGCCGATCAGGGCGTCGGTGAGGACCACGCCGCGTACCAGGTCGTCGGCGAAGTGCTCCTCGATCGCGACGCCGACCGGCTCCTCGAACAGGGACCGCCAGGCCGTCTCGTCGTCGACCCGGCGGCGCAGTTCCGCCCGGGTGGGCAGGGGCTCGGTGAGGGTCGGGAAGACCTTGCGGGCGACGCGGCCGGTCATGCCGTAGAACCGCCGCCAGGCCGCGTACTCCCGCTCGCCGCCGGTGAGCCGGGCGAAGGAGGCGCGGGTGCGCCGCTCGTCCCCGCCGACCAGCAGACCGGTGGGCCGCCCGTCCCGCTCCACGGGTGTGTACGAGGAGACGGTACGGGGCCGGAGGCGGAAGTCGAGGCCGAGGTCCCGGACGATCTTCGCGGGCAGCAGGCTGACCAGGTAGGAGTAACGGGACAGCCGGGCGTCGACCCCGGCGAACGGCCGCGTGGACACGGCCGCGCCCCCGGTGCGGGCCAGCCGCTCCAGCACCAGGACCGAGCGTCCGGCGCGGGCCAGGTAGGCGGCGGCGACCAGGCCGTTGTGGCCTCCGCCGACGATGACGACGTCGTGTCCGCGCGTGCCGCGCTGCGTGGTCATGGCGGTCATGGGGTCATGGCGGTCATGGCGGTCATGGCTCTTGGTAGCACGCGTCGTTCGGCCCCGCCAGAAGGCCGAGGGGCGCCGGACGGTCAGCGACCGCCCGGCTCGGGGCTCGGGCGCGGCGAGGGCCTGGCCGCGCTCGGCTCACCTGGGGCTGCCCCACGGCCACCCGCGTACGACGTACTCGGCACGGGCCCGGTGGTGCTGCCCCGCGGTACGACTCCAACCGCGCTGCCGCAGCGAGACCACCCCGCGCCGCGCCTGGCCCAGCGCGGTCCGAGGGTGCTGGTGCCGGGCCGTCTCCCCCGGCCCCGCCTGCCGACGGCCCGGTCAGCGGCCCTCCGGCGCCTGCCGCTTCTGCGGCGTCGCCCCGCGATGAAGCTCTCTCGCCTCGGCGGTCCGGCCCAGCTGCTCCAGACAGTGCGCCTCGTCCTCGCGGGCGGCGGCCGTGTCGGGGTGGTCGGCGCCCAGGACGCGTTCGCGGGCCGCGGTCACCCGACGGTACGCGGTCAGCGCGGACTCCCAGCGGCCCAGCCAGCCCAGGCCGACGGCGACCTCGCGGCGGCTGACGAGGGTGTCGGGATGGTCGGGGCCGAGGACGCGTTCGCGGGTCGCGGCCACCGCGCGGGACTCGGCGAGCGCCTCCTCCCAGCGGCCGAGCCGGCCGAGGTTGACGCCGATGCCGTGCCGGGCGCGCAGGGTCTCGGGGTGGTCCGCGCCCAGGACGCGGGCGCGGTCGTCGGCCAGTTCGCGGTACAGGGCGAGCGCCTCGCCGCTGCGGCCGAGCCGGCCCAGGCTGATGCCGGTCTCGTAGCGCGCGGCGAGGGTGTCGGGGTGATCGGCGCCCAGCACCCGGGCGCGGGCGGCGGCGACGCCCCGGTAGGTGGCGAGCGCCTCCTTCCAGCGGTCCAGCTGGCCCAGCGCGTACGCCACCTCGTAGCGGGTGACGAGGGTGTCGGGGTGGTCGGCGCCCAGCACCCGGGCGCGGGCGCCGGCGACGTCGGCCGCCATCCGGTGGGCGTCCGCCCAGCGGCCGAGCCGGCCGAGGCTGAAGGCGAGGTTGTGGCGGCAGCGCAGGGTGTCGGGGTGGTCGGCGCCCATCGTGTGCTCCCGGGCGGCGAGGACGGCGGCGTACACCTGGTGGGCGTCGGCGTGCCGGCCCAGCCGTCCCAGGACGTACGCCATCTCCTGGCGGACGGCGAGGGTGTCGGGGTGGTCGGGGCCGAGGACGCGGATCCTGGCCTCGGCCACCCGCTTGTAGACGCGGAGGGCGTCGGCGGGGCGTCCGGTGCGACTGAGGGCGAAGGCGGCCTCGTAGTGGCTGGCGAGGGTGTCGGAGTGGTCGGGGCCGAGGAGGCGCTCGCGGGCTGCGGCGACCGTCCGGTGCACCTCGCCGGCCTCGGTCCAGCGGCCCAGCCGGCCCAGCCGCAGGCCGACGTGGTGCCGGGCGGCCAGGGTGGCGGCGGTCTCCGGCCGCGGGCCGGGGTGCCGGCCGGCGACGGGCTCGTCGGCGGGCCGCGCGGGCCGCCCCTCGGACGCGCCGCCCGCTTCCCCGCCCGGACCGGACGCCCCGGAACCGCCGCCGGCCACCGCTCCGGAGCCGGCCGAACCGTCGGCCGTGCCCCGGGCGTACGTCCAGGACGGCGGACCCGCCGCGCGTCCGGCCGGCTGGGGTGCCCGCGGCCGGACCGCGACGGCGGTCGGCACGTACGCCGGCGCGGTGCGGCCGGCCGCGATCCGGCGGCCCAGCTCCCGGGCGTCGCCGGGGCGCTGCTCGGGCCGTTTGGCCAGCAGGTCCAAAATGATGCGCTCCAGGTAACCGGGCAGGTCGGGCCGGTGACCGCGGGGCGGCAGCGGCGGCGTGTCGCGGTGGCCGGCGAGCACCGCCCAGGGATCGTCCAGGTCGAACGGCGGCACTCCGGTGGCCAGTTCGTACAGCACGCAGCCGAGCGAGTACAGGTCGCTGCGCCGGTCGACCTCCGTGCCGCCGATCTGCTCCGGGGACATGTAGTGCGGGGTGCCCATGGCGACGCCCGTGCCGGTGAGCCGGGCGGTGAACCCCACGTCGTGGCCGAGCCGGGCGATGCCGAAGTCGCAGATCTTCACCGTGCCGTCGGCCAGCCGCACCATGTTGGCGGGTTTCAGGTCCCGGTGCACGATGCCCTGCTCGTGGGTGTAGGCGAGGGCGGCGGCGACCTGTTCGGCGATGTCGACGACGTCGGTGACCGCCAGCGGATGGTGCTTGTTGTCCTCCAGGAGCTGACTGAGGTTGCGGCCCTCCAGCAGTTCCATGACCAGGAACAGCACCCCGTCGAAGTCACCGAAGTCGTGCACCACGGTCACCCCGCGGTGCTGGAGCGCGGCGGCCACCCGGGCCTCGCGGCGGAACCGCTCCCGCAGCACCCGGGTGAAGGAGTGGTCCTCCTGCGCGGCGAGCGGTTTCAGGCACTTGACGGCCACCCGGCGGCCCAGCGACTCGTCGCGGGCCCGCCACACCTCCCCCATCCCACCGCGTCCGATCAGGTCGAGCAGCCGGTACCGGCCTTGGATCAGCGTGCCGTCCCCCGTGGACCCCATGGACCCCATAGAAGCGCGCCCCCGTCGCTGTCGCTCCGCCCTCCCCTGGCCCGTCCAGTATGGCGGTCTATGGGCCTGGTTTGTACGGGGCCGGGGGCGCCCACGGTCCGACGCGCTCCTCGGCGCGGTGCCGGTGCGACGCGGACCGCGGCCGGCCGTGGGCCGGCCGTCCCCCGGGCGGGGCGCGGGTCAGCGCAGGGTGTCGAGGAACGCCCCGCACGCCTTGGCGCAGTCCCGGCACGCCGCGGCGCTGTCCTCCGCGCCCGGCTGCCGGTCGAAGACCTGCGCGCTCTCCAGGCACACCTGCCGGCACCACTCCAGCTGGACGCGTATCGCCTCCTCGTCCACCTGGGTCTGCTCGGACAGCACCCGGCAGGTCGCGTCGCACACCTCGGCGCACATGATGCCCTTGCGCCGCACGAGTTCCTGGTTCTCCGTGCCGTCCGGGTCCACGAGGCTCGCCCGCAGCGCGCACACCCGGGCACACTCGGTGCACGCCTGTGCGCATGCGAAGCGGTCCTCGAGGAACTGGAACAGCTCCTGCTGCGAACTGGTCGAACTGGGCGAGCCGGTCGAAGTGGTCGAAGTCGTGGAAGTCACACCGGGCGGGTTGCCGCCGCGGCCCGCGCCAAACCCGCCGAGCCCGGTGTTCCCAAGGCCTCCGGCCTGTTTTCCGCCACCTGCCCCGGGCACTCGTTCACCCTCCGGAAGCGACGATGAACGGAGGTGGACGACATGCCGGGACGACAGGAACTGCCGTCGACCCTGGAGCGGTCTCCCCGGGAGGCCCAGCGCACCTGGATCAAGGCGCACGACTCGGCCGTGCGGGAGTACGGCGAGGGCGAGCGCGCGCACCGGGTGGCGTACGGCGCGCTGAAGCACACGTACGAGAAGGTCGGCGACCACTGGGAGCGCAAGGAGGGCGGCCGCAAGGGCCCCTCGGACCCGCGGTCGGCCCGCCCCCGGGGGCAGGGCGGGCGCAGCGGCGAGGGTGTCGACGAGAAGGCGACCAAGCAGCACCTGTACGACGTCGCCAAGCGGCTCGGCGTCGAGGGGCGGTCGCGGATGTCGAAGGAGGAGCTGCTCGGCGCGATCCGCAAGGCGAACCGTTCGCAGACGCGATCCGCGCGGACGAGCTGAGGGGTTCGTGGCGGGCACCGGGGGTACTCGGCGCCCATGACTAGCGCATGGATGGAGATGGCCGCGAGCAACGGCGCCATGGGCGTCGGACTGGTCGTGGCGGCTTTCGTGGTCGTGGCGCTGCTGATCGGCGCCTTCGCTGTCGGCATCCGCGTCAAGCGCCGGGAGTCGCCGCCGCCGACCCCGGACGAGCAGCCGCACATGCCCGCGGGCGGACCGGTCCGCGAGACACGGGAGAGCAGGGCGCCGGACGAGGTGCCCCGCGGTGACGAGCGGCTGCTGCCGCACGAGCTCCATCGCCAGAGCAGCCGCTCCGCCCCGGGGCAGCCGCGGCGCCGCTGGGACGAGGGCAGCAGCGGTTCGTTCGGCAGCGGCGGCCCGGGCGGCGGTCACTGAACGCCCCGGTCACCACGTTGCGCCGAGGTGCCCCGACGAGGAAGTGGCTGAACGAGGAAGTGAGAACCATGGCCGACCCCGCCCACAACGCCCTGCCGCTGCCCGACTACGACCATCTGCCGCTCGGCAGCCTGGAGAGCCGGGTGCGGTCGCTGGGCACGGACGAGGTGGAGGAACTGCTCGCCTACGAGCGGTCGCACGCCGACCGGCTGCCGGTGACGGAGCTGCTGGCGTCCCGTCTGGAGCAGTTGCAGGCGGGTGCGGTGCCGACCTCCGGCGACCCCGGTGCCCTGCGCCCCGAGCAGAGCCGGGGCCACGGCGGCTCCCCCGTCTCCCCCGCGACCTCTCCGCAGCCGTTCGGCGCACCGCCGCACGGCACCCCGGACCAGCGCGGCAAGCCGAAGGGCGACCGGAGCTAGTCCGCGCGGTTTCCGGCACGGACCCACGGGAAACCCATGGTCCGTGCTGCCGCTGAACAGGAGAAGGGCCCGCGCCGGTGCGCGGGCCCGTCGCGTGGGTGAGCGTCTCGCCGACCGGGCCGACGCGCGGCTGCCCGTCCTGGAGGGCGGGCGGCTGCTGCGCAAGGCGTTCCCTGACCACTGGTCGTTCCTGCTGGGCGAGCTGGCCCTGTACTCATTCGTGGTCCTGCTGCTCACCGGCGTCTGGCTGACCCTGTTCTTCGACCCCTCGATGACCGAGAGCGCGTATGGCGGTTCCTACCGGCCGCTGCTCGGGGTGCGGATGTCGCAGGCGTACCGCTCGACGCTGGACATCAGCTTCGAGGTGCGCGGCGGGCTGCTGATCCGGCAGCTGCACCACTGGGCGGCGCTGGTGTTCCCGGCGGCGATCGGGGTCCATCTCCTGCGGGTCTTCTTCACGGGCGCGTTCCGCCGTCCGCGCGAGGCCAACTGGGTGATCGGTGTGACGCTGTTCCTGCTGGCCCTCGCCGAGGGGTTCGCCGGGTACTCGCTCCCGGACGACCTGCTGTCCGGCACCGGCCTGCGGATCGCGCAGGGCATCATGCTGTCGGTCCCGGTGGCGGGGACGTACGTCAGCATGTTCGTGTTCGGCGGCGAGTTCCCCGGCCAGGACGTCGTCCCGCGCCTGTACTCGCTGCACATCCTGCTGCTGCCCGGACTGCTGCTGGCGCTGGTCTCCGCCCATCTGATCCTGGTCTTCCACCTGAAGCACACCCAGTGGGCGGGCCGGGGCCGCACCGAGCGCAACGCCGTGGGCAAACCCATGTTCCCGCAGTTCGCGGCGAGTTCCACGGGCCTGTTCTTCCTCGTCTTCGGGGTGCTGACCCTGTTGGCGGGGGTGGCGCAGATCAACCCGGTGTGGGCGTACGGCCCCTACCGCGCCGACCTCGTCTCCACCGGGTCGCAGCCCGACTGGTACGTCGGCTTCCTGGAGGGCTCGCTGCGGCTGGTGCCGCCGTGGGAGACGGTGGTGGCCGGGCACACGGTGATGTGGAACGTCCTGCTGCCCGCGCTCGTCCTGCCCGGACTGCTGTTCGCGGTGCTGTACGCCTACCCGTTCTTCGAGCGGTGGGTGACGGGCGGTCAGGAGGAGCGCCACCTCGCCGACCGGCCCCGGGACGAGCCGGTGCGGACGGGCCTCGGGGTCGCGGCGATCGCGTTCTACGCGGTGCTGACGGCGGCCGGCGGCAACGACGTCCTCGCCCACATCTTCGACGTCTCGCTCAACCTGCTGACCTGGGTGTTCCGGGTGGCCCTCGTGGTGTTGCCGCCGGTCGCGTTCATGGCGGCCAAGCGCGTCTGCCTGGCGCTCCAGGAGACGGACCGGGAGCGGCTGGCCGAGGGCGCGGAGACGGGCGAGGTGCGCCAGACCCTGGCGGGAGGCTACGCCGAGCGGCATGAACCGCTCGACGAGGAGCACAGGTACGTGCTGTACGGACGGAAGCCGCCCGAGCCGCCGGCGCCCGAGGAGGCCGAGGCCGAGGGACGGGCGGGGCGGCTGCGGGCCACCTTGAGTTCCTGGTACTCCGACGACCGGGCCGGCACGCCTCAGCCGTCCGACGGCGACGCCCTGGAACGCTGACCCTCGCGCCGCGCGTACTGGAAGACGATGCCGAGCACCCCGGGGGCGAGCACGCCGAGGCCCAGCAGCGCCAGCCACAGCCCGTAGACCACGCCGAGGGCGAGGAGGAGGGCGCCCAGCGCGGTGACGAGGGGCCAGGGGCTGTGCGGTGAGAAGAAGTCCAGCGGTCCGGCGGTGTCGAGGACCTCGGCGTCCCGGTGGTCCTGCGCCCGGAAACCGTGCCTGCGGTACTGGACCCGGCAGAAGAACGCGACGAGCGCCGCCATCAGGAAGGCGACGGTCAGGACGGCGGTGCCGGCCGGTTCGGCGGAGAACCAGCCGTAGCCGGCGGCGGTGACCGCGAAGAACAGCGCCACCCCGGTGAACAGTCGGTACTCGGTCTTCACTGCACGTGCCTCTGGTCGTGTCGGCTGATGTCGGGGTGGTGCAGGTCGAACGCCGGGGACTCGGAGCGGATGCGGGGCAGCGCGTGGAAGTTGTGGCGCGGAGGCGGGCTGGAGGTCGCCCACTCCAGGGACCGCCCGTAGCCCCAGGGGTCGTTCTCCCGCACGGCGCGGCCGTGGTGGCGGGTGTGCCACACGTTGTAGAGGAACGGCAGGGTGGACAGGCCGAGCAGGAACGCCCCGATGGAGCTGACGGTGTTGAGGAGCGTGAAGCCGTCCGCCGCCAGATAGTCGGCGTAGCGGCGGGGCATGCCCTGTTCACCGAGCCAGTGCTGGACGAGGAAGGTGGTCTGGAAGCCCGCGAACAGCGTCCAGAAGTGGACCTTCCCCAGGCGTTCGTCGAGCATCCGGCCGGTGAGCTTGGGCCACCAGAAGTAGAAGCCCGCGAACATGGCGAAGACGACGGTGCCGAACAGCACGTAGTGCAGGTGGGCGACGATGAAGTACGAGTCGGTGAGGTGGAAGTCGAGCGGCGGGGAGGCGATGAGGACGCCGCTCATGCCGCCGAGCAGGAAGGTCACCAGGAAGCCGCAGGACCACAGCATCGGCGTCTCGAAGGAGAGCGATCCTCTGGCCATCGTGCCGATCCAGTTGAAGAACTTGACCCCGGTGGGCACGGCGATCAGGAACGACATCAGGGAGAAGAAGGGCAGCAGCACGGCGCCGGTGGCGAACATGTGGTGGGCCCAGACCACGGCGGAGAGCATGGTGATGGCGATGGTGGCGCCGATCAGGCTGACGTAGCCGAAGATCGGTTTGCGGCTGAACACCGGGATGATCTCGGAGACGATGCCGAAGAACGGCAGCGCGACGATGTACACCTCGGGGTGGCCGAAGAACCAGAACAGGTGCTGCCAGAGCAGGGCGCCGCCGCTGGGGGCGTCGAAGATGTGCGCGCCGAACTTCCGGTCCGCCTCCAGCGCGAACAGCGCGGCCGTGAGCACCGGGAAGGCGGGGAGCACCAGGATGGACGTGAACAGCACGTTCCAGGTGAAGATCGGCATCCGGAACATGGTCATGCCGGGGGCGCGCAGGCACAGGATCGTGGTGATGAAGTTGACCGCGCCGAGGGTGGTCGACACCCCGGACAGGACCAGGCCCATGGTCCACAGGTCGCCGCCGGTGCCGGGGCTGAAGACGGGCCCGTTCAGCGGGGCGTAGGCGAACCAGCCGAAGGCCGCCGCTCCCCCGGGCGTCAGGAACCCGGCGACCACCATCAGCCCGCCGAACAGGTACAGCCAGTACGACAGGGCGTTGAGCCGGGGGAAGGCGACGTCCGGGGCGCCGATCTGGAGCGGCATCACGGCGTTGGCGAACCCGGCGAACAGCGGGGTCGCGAAGAGCAGCATCATGATGGTGCCGTGCACGGTGAAGAGCTGGTTGTACTGGTGGCTGGTGACCAGTTGCAGCCCCGGGCGGGCGAGTTCGGCGCGCATCAGCATCGCGAGCAGGCCGCCGAAGAGGAAGAAGCCGAAGGCGGTCGTCAGGTAGAGGTTGCCGATGACCTTGTGGTCGGTGGTCGTCGTCCACCGCACCAGGGCCCGGCCGAGGGTCCGGTTCGTCCGGGCGGGCCGGCGTGCTCCGCGCGGCTCCACGGTCGTGCTGTCCACCGCCATGCGGCGGAGGGTACCCAGTGATCGGGGGGCCGTCGCACGGCCACGCCGTCGGGATCGGCCACGGTGGTGCCGACGATCACTCCGCGGTGCGCGCGGTTGGGCAGCGGCCGGCCGGAGCGCAGCCGCCGACCGGGGCCCGGGCCGGGGGCCGTGCAGCGCCCAGTCGTGGGGGAAGCGGTCGAAGGACCAGTACTGCCCCCGGCGGGCGGGGTCAGGCCTCGTGCGCCGTGCCCGCCGGGGCCGGCCGGTGGGCGGTGGGCTCGGTGGTGTGCCGGGTGGCAGCGGCCCGCGGGGCCGGCGGGGCCAGGGACACGACGACCGCGCCCACCGCCGCGACGGCCGCGAAGAGGGCGAAGCTCCAGCCGATGCCGGCGTCGGAGGCGAGCAGCAGGCCGCCGACCGAGGGGCCGAGGATGCCGCCGAGCCGGCCCACCCCGAGCGACCAGCCGATGCCCGTGGCGCGGGCCGGCGCCGGGTAGGAGCGGGTGACATGGGCGTTGAGCATGTTCATCGTGCCGATCGCCCCGAACCCGCTGACGGCGACGAGTACGTACGTCAGCGCCACGGGTCCGCGCACGCTCAGCAGGGCCACGCACAGCGCGCCGAGCGCGAAGGCGCCCACGACCACGTACTTGGAGCCGACGCGGTCGGCGAGCCGGCCGGCCAGGAGCGAGCCCACGATCGAGCCGAGGTTGAACACGAGCAGGAAGGAGAGCGCCGAGCCGAGCGGGTAACCGGCCTCCCGCATCAGCTCCGGCAGCCAGGTGTTCATCCCGTACACCAGCAGCAGCGCGGCGAAGGCGGCGGTCCAGAACAGCAGGGTGCGACGGGTCAGGCCGCCGGTGAACAGGGCCCGGACACCCGCGTGTCCGGTGCTCGGCGGGGGTTCGGGGACGGTGCGGCCGAGCCGTGCGGCCAGGGCGCGCGCCTCGTCGAGCCGCCCGCGGCCCACCAGGTGCTCGACGGACTCGGGGAGGTAGCGCAGCGCCAGCGGCACCACGAGGACGAGGGGGGCCGCGCCGATGACGTACATCACCCGCCAGCCCGCGTCCTCCACCAGCCGGATGGCGAGCGCGGAGGCGAGGATGCCGCCGACGGCGTAACCGGACTGCATGGCCATGTAGGTGAGGTTGCGCCGGCGGGCGGGCGCGTACTCGATGGTCAGCGCGGTCGCCGCGGGCAGTACGGCGCCCAGGCCCAGGCCGGTGAGGAAGCGCAGCACCATGAAGGTGTCCGGGTCCTGGGCGGCGGCGCACGCGGCGGTCAGCAGGGAGAAGGCGGTGAGTCCGCCGATCAGGGTGCGGCGGCGGCCGAGGCGGTCCGCGAGGGAACCGGCGAGCAGGGAACCCAGCAGCATGCCGACGAGCGCGCTGGACGCCAGCCGCCCGGCCTCGGCCGGTCCGATCCCCCACTCGTCCATGAGCGCGGAGACGGTGGTGCCGTAGACGACGAGGTCGTACCCGTCGAACGCGACCGCGGCCCCGCACAGACCGATGACCAGTGGCGTACGCAGTCGACGCGCGACCAGCATGCTTTCTTACCCTCCCTGGGGACGTGGACAGGCATGCCGAGGAGGCGGCCGTGAGCCGCCACCCCCTCGGCAGGGAAAGTAAGGCTAGCCTAAGTCCATGGGTCAGGCGTTCATGAACTGCCCCGGCTTCAGCGCCCGGCCGCTGATCCGTACGTCGCCGATGGTGCCGTGGAACACCTGGCTGACGGTGTCGGCCCACTGGTACCCGCCCAGCAGGAACGGCAGGCCGAGGGCGGTCAGGCCGACGGCCTTGGAGGTGGGATTGCGGCCCTCCTCGCAGCCGTTGACGTAGAGCTTGCTGATCCGGCCGTCGTTGACGACGGCGACGTGCCACCACTCTTCCCTCTGGAGCAGGTGGCTCCAGGCGGTCGTGGCGCCGTCCTGGTTGAGCGGGTAGGCGTTCCACTGCAGTTCGATGGAGCTGGACAGGCCGAGGCTGAGGATGGGCTCCTCCGCGGTGGCGGTCGGCCCGTTCTTGCCGGCCGCGGCGGCGGTGCCCGCGCGGCTGAGCATCGCCGACCAGCCGTTGCGGCCGCCGTCCCAGTCGGCGGGCACCTTGAAGAACACCTCGAAGGTGTAACCGCGTGCGAACGTCTCGCGGTTGAGGGGGGCGCTGTCGACCGTGCGCAGATAGCTGCCGCTGACCGGGTTGCCCTGCCCGGCGAAGACCAGGCCGGCGTGGGCCGGCTGGTCGGGGTGGTGGTCGTCGGTGCGGACGAGGGCGTGCGCGGGGGTGCCGGGCACGGTACGGAGTTCCAGGTCGTTGCCGTTGCCGCTCCGGTCCTTGAACACCGTGCCCGCGGCGACGTCGGTGCCGGCGGCGCCCTCGTCGAACCGCCAGTAGGCGAGCGTGCCGGGCAGCAGCATCCGGCGGGCGGGGCGGGCCTTGCGGGGCGGCACCGGCGCGAAGCCGGAGAACCGCTCGTCGAAGTCGATCCCCATGGAGAACCGGTCGACGGCGGAGGTGAGTTCCAGCTCCCGCGCCGCGAGCGTGTTCAGCTCCCCGTCCGCCGCCAGTTCGCGGATCCACGGGGAGAAGGTCGCGACGTCGATCCGGCCGCGGTCGAGGTCGAAACGGTACGAGCGGACCATGCCGGCGCCGCCGTAGTACCGGTCCTGGTAGTTGGTGATGTGCAGGTGTACGTCGTGACCGGCGTCGTTCTTCATGACGGTGCTGCCGGGCGGCCAGTAGTGCCCGTTGAGGGTGAGGAAGATCTGGTCGTTGCCCTTGATGAGCTTGTCCCACAGCTGCTGTCCGTAGCCGGACAGGCCGGCCGTGCCGTCGTCGTAGGAGCCGACGATCTCGTGGGTGGTGACGATCACCGGCAGCGTCGGGTTGTCGGCGATGACGGCGTTGGCCCAGGCGAAGCCGGACTCCGACAGCCGCCAGTCCAGGGCGAGCAGCATCCAGTCCCGGCCGCCGGCGCGGAAGACGTGCGCGGTGTTGTAGCCGTCGGGGCTGGAGGCGTGGTGGCTGGGCCGCTTCTCCGCCCGGGCGACGCTGAAGGTGTCCAGGTACGGGGTGTCACCGCGCTGGTCGTCGTCGCTGACGTCGTGGTTGCCGGCCAGCACGCCGTAGGAGGCGCCCGCGCGGTCCAGCAGGTCGAAGACCTCGGTCGCCGCGGCGTACTCCTCGGCGAGCCCGTTGTTGGTCACGTCGCCCAGGTGGGCCAGGAAGACGATGTTCTCGTCGTTGCCGCCCGCGCGGCCCTCGGGGTCCAGGACCCAGCGGAAGGACGCCTCCACCGGGGCCGGGTGGATGCGGTCCTGGTCGAACATGTACTGGGTGTCGGGCATCACCACGACGGTGAACCGGGGGCTGTCCGGGTCCGGACTCCACTTGCCCTTCGGCCCCCGGGACGTCGTGGTCCGGCCGTAGGGGTCGTCGTCCGCGCCCTGGCCGCCGTGGCCGGCACCGGCCGCGTGCGCGGGGGCCGCCGCCAGCAGCCCGGCCGCGCCCGCGCCCGCGCCGAGGGCGCCCGCCCGCTGGAGGAACGCGCGGCGGCTCGACGCGGCGACGCCGTCACCGTCGGGGTCCGCGGTGACGGGGCACGCGCAGCCGGATGGGTGCGCGTCGACAGGTCTGTGCATGATCACTCCCGTACTCGTCGTTCGAACGGGCGCACGCTAACGACGGCTCGGGAACGGCAGACCCGCACACCGGAGTCCGGATACCGAACGCTGCCCCAACAGCACACAGCAGCCGCCCCATTGTGCCGTTAGGTAAGCCTTGCTTTACTCAAACCCAGTCAAGTGCCGTTCCTGGGAGGAACCTCCATGCGGGTCGTCATGTTCGGCTACCAGACCTGGGGACACCGGACGCTGCGGGCCCTCCTGGACTCCGACCACGACGTGGTCACGGTCGTGACCCACCCCAGGAGCGAGCACGCCTACGAGAAGATCTGGAGCGACTCCGTCGCCGACCTGGCCGCCGCCCACGGCGTCCCCGTCGTCATCCGCGACCGGCCCGACGACGAGGAACTGGTCGGCCTCCTGGAGAAGGCGGAGCCGGACATCATCGTGGCCAACAACTGGCGCACCTGGATCCCCCCGCGCGTCTACTCCCTGCCCCGCCACGGCACGCTCAACATCCACGACTCGCTGCTGCCGAAGTACGCCGGCTTCTCGCCCCTCATCTGGGCGCTCCTCAACGGGGAGCCGGAGGTCGGGGTCACCGCCCACATGATGAACGAGGAACTCGACGCGGGTGACATCGTCGTCCAGCGCGCCGTCCCCGTCGGGCCGGCGGACACGGCGACCGACCTCTTCCACAAGACCGTCGACCTCATCGCCCCGGTCACCATCGGCGCCCTGGACCGCATCGCCGCCGGGGAGACCGAGTTCACCCCGCAGGACCGCTCCCAGGCGTCCTTCTTCCACAAGCGCGCCGAGGAGGACATCCGGATCGACTGGGACTGGCCGGCGGAGGACCTCCACCGTCTGATCCGCGCCCAGTCCGCCCCGTATCCGGCGGCGTTCACCTTCCACAAGGGCAGGCGCCTGGAGATCCTTGCCGCCTTCGTGTCCCGGGGCCGCTACGGCGGCACCCCCGGCCGCGTCTTCTACCGGGAGGGCGACGGCGTCGTGATCGTCGCCGGAGCCGACGCCCGCAGGGGCCGCAACCACGGCCTCGCCCTCACCCGCGTACGGACCGAGGAGGGCCGCGAGTGCCCCGCGGCCGAGTACTTCACCACGATGGGCGGCTACCTCACCAGCCGGCCCTGAGCGGCCTGGCACACACACGCCGCGGCGTCCGTACGGCGTTCCGGTCGCCGAGCCTGAGCCGGGCCGCGGCAGGCGGCGGTGGTCACGGCTGTCCGGCCGGTGAGGAGCGGACGGGTTCCCCCTCCGCCGTCCTCGGGGACGGCACCGGCAGCCGGGAGGCCAGCGCGGTGGCGGTGCGGCCCAGGGGCGTGGCCATGATGCCGGCGACGGTGGTGTGCCCGGCGATGTAGGCGTCGAGGTGGTGCCACGCCCAGGGCAGGCGGGTCAGGGCGGTGTGGGCGAGGCCGGGGGTCCGGAAGAACAGGCGCATCAGTGCGCCGCTGGCGCGCATCTCGACGCCGAGGGTCTCGTCGATCCGGCGGCCGTAGTCGCGGGTGGCCGCGGCGGCCTGCTCGGCGTCGGTGGCGGCGACGCGGACGGCGGCCCGTCCCGCCATGTCCCCCGAGCGCAGGGCGTAGGAGATGCCCTCGCGCGACCAGTGGTCCAGGAGGGCCGCGGCGTCCCCCGCGACCAGTACCCGCCCGCGGGCCAGCGGGGAGCCGGGGCGGCGGCACCGGGTGAGGTGGCCGGTGTCGTGGAGGGGGCGGGGGCCGAGCAGGCCGTGGCGGCCGAGGAAGTCCTCCTTGTAGGCGCGCAGGGCGGCCGGGTTGCCGCGGGCGGCCACCACCCCGGCCGTGCAGACGTCCCCCTTGGGGAAGATCCAGCCGAACGAGCCCGGCAGCGGCCCCCATTCCATCAGCAGCCGGCCCTGCCAGCGACCGGCCGTCCGTTCGCCGACCGGCACCTCGGCCTCCAGGGCGAGGTCGACCTGCGCGCACTCGACCCCCACGTACCGGGCGACCCGGCTCGCGCTGCCGTCCGCGCCGACG
>NZ_JAGGOO010000041.1 GCF_018614415.1 Streptomyces sp. ISL-12 | reverse complement strand
ACCGGAGGTCCCCCACCGGAGATCCCCCTTCGAGAACCCGCCTCTGAAGGAGCACCCGCATGTCCCGCCCCGTCCCCTCCCGCAGAGCCTTCCTCCTGGCGACCGCCGGCGCCGGCGCCGCCCTCGGCCTCGCCGCCGCCCCCGCCACGGCGGGCAGCCGCCCCTTCGGCCGCTACGGCTCCCCGGCCGCCCGGCTCACCCCGGGCACCCTGTACGTCGACCCGCGCGGCCGCGGCGACTTCACCTCCGTACAGGCCGCCGTCACCGCCGCCACCGGCAGCGGCCGGACCCTGGTCCTCGCCCCCGGCACCTACCGCGAGACCGTCGCCGTCGACGCCACCCGCACCGAGGCCACCTGGATCGGCGCCTCCGAGGACCCCCGTGACACCGTCATCGTCTACGACAACGCGGCCGGCACCCCCAGGCCCGACGGCTCCGGCACCTACGGCACCAGCGGCTCCGCCACCACCACGGTCGCCGCCGACGGCTTCACCGCCCGCTGGATCACCTTCGCCAACGACTGGCTGCGCAGTGACAACCCCGACTACACCGGCACCCAGGCCGTCGCGATCAAGGTGCAGGGCGACCGCTCCGCCTTCCACCACTGCCGCTTCCTCGGCCACCAGGACACCCTGTACGCCGACACCCGCGACCTCACCTTCTTCGCCCGCCAGTACTACGCCCACTGCTACGTCGAGGGCGACGTCGACTTCGTCTTCGGCCGGGCGACGGCGGTGTACGAGCACTGCCACTTCCGCACGCTGGTCCGCACCGACCTGGCGGCGGCGCCGTACGGCTTCGTCTTCGCGCCCTCCACGGCGGGCGCCAACCCGCGCGGCTACCTGGTGACCGGCAGCCGGATCAGCAGCGAGGCCCCCGACGGCTACTACAAGCTGGCCCGCCCCTGGGTGCCCAGCTCCGACACCACCGCCCGCCCGATGCTCACCGTCCGCGAGACCCGCCTCGGCGCCGGCATCGACGCGGTCGCCCCGTACGCCAACATGCGCGACGCCTACCCCTGGCAGGACCAGCGCTTCCGGGAGTACCGCAACACCGGCCCCGGCGCCGCCGTCACCGTCCCGGAGAACCGGCCCCAGCTCACCCGCGCCGAGGCCGCGGCCCACACCAAGGCGGCCTACCTGGGCGACTGGCGGCCCCGTGCGTAGGGCCGCGACCGCCGCGCTGCTGGCCTGCGCGGCCCTGCTGCTGCCCTCGGCCCCCGCCTCGGCCGCCGCCCCCGGACCCGTCGGCTGGGCCGCCACCGGTCCCGGCACCACCGGCGGGGCGGGCGGCCGGACCTGGACGGTGCACAACCGGGCCGAGCTGAAGGAAGCCCTCGCGAACGACGGCGACCCGACCGCCCCCAAGGTGATCCGGGTGGCCGGCACCATCGACGGGCACGAGGCCGACGACGGTTCGTCGCTCGGCGAGCAGGACTACGCCCCCGGCTACGACCTCACGCGGTACATGTCCTGCTTCGGCGCGGACGGCACCACCTGGTCCGACACCCGCCACGACTACTGCAAGCGGCAGCGGCAGCTGAGGCAGACCGGGTCGAACAACGAGAAGGCGCAGATCCAGCTCACCGTGGAGAGCAACACCACCCTGGTCGGCACCGGGGACGGCGCCTCGCTGCTCGGCGTCTTCCTGACCGTCAACACCGGCACCGACATCGTCGTGCGCAACCTCCGCCTCGAAGCGCCCGTCGACCACTTCACCAGCTGGTCCCCGGACGACGGCACCAACGGCAACTGGAACGCCCGGTTCGACGCGATGACCGTCATCACCGGCACGCACATCTGGATCGACCACTGCGTCTTCACCGACGGACGCTTCCCCGACCGCGAGGCCCCCACCGGCTTCCACGGGGAACACGTCCAGCGGCACGACGGGGTGCTGGACATCGAGGACGGCTCCGACTTCATCACCGTCTCCGACAGCCGCTTCGAGGACCACGACAAGGCGCTGCTGATCGGCTCCGGCGACAGCCGCGGCGACCGGGACCGCGGCCATCTGAAGGTGACCTTCGCCCGCAACCTCTTCACCGGCATCACCCAGCGCGCCCCGCGCGTCCGCTTCGGGCAGGTGCACGTCGTCAACAACGTCTACCGGGGCCGGGCGGACGACACGCTGTACGCGCTCGGCGCCGGCGTCGAGTCGGCGGTCTTCTCCGAACGCAACGTCTTCGCCTACCCGCACGGCACCCCCGCGCTCGCCGTCGCCGACTACGGCGCCACGGCGTTCCACGACACCGGGTCCTGGTTCAACGGACGCCCCGCGCACCTGGACGCCGTGGCGCGCGGCCTCGGCCTCGCCGACGACGTGGGCTGGGACCCGGCCGACGTCTACGACCACCGGGCCCTGACCTCCGCCCACGCCGTCGAACGGTACGTCCTGCGGCACGCCGGCACCGGGAGGTCCCATGACCGCCCGTGAACCCCTGGGCCGCCGCACCTTCGTGGCGGGGGCGGCCACGGCCGCGCTGTTCACCGGAACGGGCGCGGGCACCGCACGGGCGGAGGACCTGGTGGGCGGCAACCTTCCCGACTTCCACCAGGCCCTCAAGGACGAGCTGCGCTTCCCGCTCGCCTGGGGCACCTCGCCGGTCCGCGACTTCCGGGCGTGGCGGCGCACCGCCCGCAGGACCGTCGAGGAACACCTCCTCGTCGACGACCAGCAGGGCACCCCGTACGACCCGGAGTTCACCGAGGGACCCGAGGGCGACGGCTACCGGCGCCAGTCGGTGACCCTCTCCCTCACCCGCCACACCCGGGTGCGCGGCAGCCTGCTCACCCCGCACGGCACCGGGCCCTTCCCCGCCGTACTGCTGCTGCACGACCACGGCGCCAAGTTCGACATCGGCAAGGAGAAGTGCGTCCGGCCCTGGGCCCCCTGGGACGACGGCACCCGGCTCGCCTCCGCCCAGGCGTGGGCGGACAAGCTCCTCGACGGCCGGTTCGTCGGCGACGAACTGGCCCGGCGCGGCTATGTGGTGCTGTGCCTGGACGCCCTCGGCTGGGGCGACCGCGGCCCCGTCACCTACGAACAGCAGCAGGCCCTGGCCGCCAACCTCTACAACCTCGGCTCCTCGCTCGCCGGGCTCATGGCCCGCGAGGACGCCCGCGCCGCCGGCTTCCTGGCCGGCCTGGACCGCGTCGACGCCCGGCGGGTGGCCGCCGTCGGCTTCTCGATGGGCGCCTACCGGGCCTGGCAGACCGCCGCCCTCAGCGACGACATCGCCGCCGCCGTCAGCGTCTGCTGGATGACCGGCCTGAAGGAGATGATGGTCCCCGGCAACAACACGCTGCGCGGGCAGTCGGCGTACTACATGCTGCACCCCGGACTCGCCCGGCACCTGGACATCCCCGACGTGGCGAGCATCGCCGCACCCCGGCCGATGTTCTTCGTCGACGGCGAGCGGGACACCCTGTTCACCCCCGACGGCGTGGCGGCGGCCTACGCGAAGCTGCGTGCCGTCTGGGACTCCCGCCGCGCCGGACACCGGCTGCGCACCGACCTCTGGCCGGGCGTCGGCCACGTCTTCACCGCCCCCATGCAGGACGAGGTCTTCGCCTGGCTGGACTCCGTCCTCTGATCCCCCTCCCACCCGCACGAGAAGGGACCCGCACACCATGTCTCGTCGCACCGCTCTCACCGCCGTCGCCGCACTCGCGCTCGGCACCGGCGTCGCCGCCCTCCCCACCCAGGCGCAGGCCGCCACCGTGGTCGTCAGCAACGTGACCGACCTGTCCAACGCCATCAAGAACGCCACCGCCGGCACCGTCATCCAGGTCCGCGGCGGCACCTACTACCCGACCGCCACCCTCCAGTCCACCGCCAACGGCACCTCCTCGGCGCCGGTCACGCTCACCGCGTACGGCTCGGAGACCGTGAAGATCGACGGCTCGGACCTCCCCGACGGCGACTGGATCTTCAAGCTGACCGCCGACTACTGGAACGTCTCCAACATGACCTTCCAGAACTCCCCGGACAGCGCCGTCGTCTGCACGTCCTGCACCGGCACCAACTGGAACAACATCAAGACCATCAACGGCGGCGACTCCGGCTTCACCCTGACCGGCGACGGCACCGTGAACAACACCGTCCGCAACCTCGACTCGTACGGCCACTACGACGCCGCCAACCACGGCGAGAACGCCGACGGCATCGCCGTGAAGTACGGCTCCGGGACCGGCAACCTCATCACCGGGGCGCGGCTGTTCAACAACTCCGACGACGGCCTGGACTACTGGTCGTTCTCCTCCCCGGTCACCGTCGAGCACACCTGGGCCTTCGGCAACGGCAAGAACCGCTGGTCCGACTCGGCGTTCGCGGGTGACGGCAACGGCTACAAGCTGGGCGGGGACGGCGAGGTCGTCGCGCACGTCGTCAACAACTCGGCCGCCTGGGACAACCAGGGCAACGGCTTCACCGAGAACTCCAACACCGGCGCCATCGTCATCAACCGCACCACGGCTTACGCCAACGCCAAGTGGGGCTACTACTTCGCCACCTCCGCCGCCCGGCTCGGCAAGAACCTCGCCGTGAGCAACGGCAGCGGCTCGGTCAGCAAGGGCTCCTCGGTCGTCTCGGCCGGCAACAACTGGGACTCCGGCATCGCCACCCCGGCCTTCGTGTCGACGGACGCGACCACCGTCTACAACGCCCGTTCCGCCAGCGGCACGCTGCCCGCCACCACCTTCCTGACGACGGGCAGCTCGACCATCGGCGCCACGATGAACTGACCTCAGCGGCCCCGGACCGACCCCAGCGTCGGCACCACCGGGACGATCGATCCGTCGGCGGCGAACTCCAGCCGGTCGACGGTGGTCTCCCGGTGGGTGCCGTCGCCGCCGGGCCGGCCGGGGCCGTTCAGGGCGAACCGGTGGTAGACGATGTACCAGTCGTCGGTGCCGGGGGTGTTCACCACCGAGTGGTGGCCGGTGCCGAGGATGCCGTACTCCGGCCGCTTGGACAGGATCGTCCCCCGCTTCGTCCACGGGCCGAGCGGGGACGGTCCCGTCGCGTAGGCCACGTGGTAGTTCTCGCTGCGGGTGTCGTCCTCGGACCACATGAAGTAGTACGTGCCGCCCCGCTCGATCACGAACGACCCCTCACGGAAGTCCGCCGGGGTGATGTCCCGGACCGCCTCCGGGTCGAAGGACACCATGTCGTCGCCGAGTGGCACGACGTAGCCGTGGCCGTTGCCCCAGTACAGGTACGGCTGTCCGTCGGTGTCGGTGAAGACGGCCGGGTCGATCATCTGGCCCGCGAAGTCGGTCCTGCCGATCAGCGGCTCGCCGAGGGCGTCCTCGAACGGCCCGGCGGGGGAGTCCGCCACCGCCACGCCGATCTGCTGCTCGGCGCAGAAGTAGAACCAGTACTTCCCGTCGCGCTCGGTGATCGCCGGCGCCCAGGCGTGGGAGTCGGCCCAGGAGACGTCCGGGCCGAGGTCCAGGATCACGCCCCGGTCCCGCCAGTGCACCAGGTCCTTCGACGAGTACGCCGAGAAGCGGGTGCCGCTCCAGCCCCGGAAGCCGTCGGTGGTCGGGTAGATCCAGTACTCGCCGTCCAGGTAGTGCACGTCCGGGTCGGCGGTGAGCCCCGGCAGCACCGGGCTGCGCGTGGGCACCGCCTCCACCGTCCACACCCGCCGGGTGCCGTCGGCCGCCGTCACGGTGTACGTCTGCGGCTCACGGAAATCACGGCGGGCACCGGAGCGCGGACTGACGGTCGACCCCTCGGCCGTCCACAGCTTCGGTGCGAGGCGGCGCGGGTCGGTGCCGGGCTCCATGGGCAGCACGACCTTCGAGGACGCCTCGGTGACGATCGCGTACCCCTGCTGCCCCTTGGCCGTCACGTCCGTCACCGACGCCGGCGAGGCCGGGTAGGCGGTCAGCAGGCGGTCGTACTCCTCCTGCGTGACCGGCAGCACCGTGCCGTGCCGGGGGCCGGCCGGCAACTGGTAGTCCTCGGACACCGTCCACTCGCCCGAGTCGAGGTCGGTGGTCTCGAAGGGGACGTAGCCCCGGCCGCCGTACTCGTCGATGAACAGGTACCACTTCTCCTCGGTGTTCGACTTGAAGACGGTCGGCCCCTCACCGCGGTCGATCGAACCGCTGCCGACGCAGTCGGCGACGAAGTCGTAGGACGTGTCGGTGAGTTCCGTCGACTTCTCGGCGGTGATGAACTTCGAGCAGGGGGTGCTGGAGGTCGGGTTCCGCTCGTCCTTGGTGTAGCGGTAGTAGGTGCCCTCGTGCGCGACGACCGTGGAGTCGATGACCGAGTAACCGGGGTCGCTCCAGACCTTCGGCTCGCTGAAGGTGCGGAAGTCCTCCGTGGTCGCGTACATCATCTTGTTGTACGTCGAGCCGGTGTGCCCGGGGTCGTCGTCGGCGTACAGCTTGGACGCCCAGAAGACGACGTACGCGTCCAGCGACGCGTCCCAGTACGCCTCCGGCGCCCAGGCGTTGCCCGCGTTGTCCGGGGCGACCTTCACCAGCCGCTGGTCGGTCCAGTGCACCAGGTCGGTGGACTCCCAGACCATGACCGACGTACTGCCGTGCCGCTGGACCTCGTCCCAGCTGCCGCTGCTGTTCCGGTACATCCGCAGGTCGGTGGCGATGGCGTAGAACTTGTCACCCTCGGGGGCGCGGATCACGAACGGGTCGCGCAGGCCCTGCTCACCGATGGTGGAGGTGAGGACGGGCTCGCCGCCGTTCAGCTCCCGCCAGTGCAGCGGGTCGTTGCCGCGGCTGAGGGCGTAGCGGATCTGCTCACCGTCGGCGGTGCCCTCGCCGGTGAAGTAGGCGAAGAGGTAACCGGCGTAGCGGGGGTGGTTCACGGACGGCGCTCCTGGGTGGGCGGCGAGCAGGGTGAGCAGCAGGGAGAGGAGGAGGGTGAGGGCGGCGGGCAGGAACGCGCGGGCGGTGTGGCGACGCATGACGTTTCCTGTCGGAGTCTGGTGGGTTTTGAGGGGAGGGGTGCCCTCGGAGTGTCACCAGGGGGGAACAGGGCGTCAACAGGCGTGGCGGGTACGGAAGTTTCCGAAAATCTCGCCGGCCGCCCGGAGAAGTCTCCGGGCGGCCGAGAGGGGGAATGCGGGAGTTGCGGGAGGGGGATCAGTCGTACGTGATGTCCGAGTCGTCGAACTTGCAGTACGTGCCGTCCGCCCCGGAGCCCGTCTTGGTGGGCTCGTCACCGGAGCTGTTGCCCTTGTAGCGGACGCACGTCTCGATGTCCCGGTCGTCGTCGCCGTGGATGCGGATGTCCGAGAGCGTGGCGGTGTCGCCGTAGTTGGTGTTGATGCCGGCCAGCGCCTTGCCCGGCGCCGTGACGTCGATGTCGCTGAGCACGATGGTGCGCTTGTACTGCTTGGAGCAGTTGCCGCAGGAGCGGACCAGCTTGCCGAAGTCCTCGACCTGGAAGCCGGTCACGGTGAGCTTCCCGGCGCCGTTGAACTGGAGCACCTTGTCGTCGGCCTTCTTCGCGCCGCCGCCGATCACCTTGTACGTCGCCGAGGACGAGGTGCCCTTGAAGGAGGCGGCGTCCTCGCCGACATCCGTCCACCACACGTTCTGCAGGGTGCAGGAGCCCTTGCAGTGGACGCCGTCGGCGGCCGGGGTGCCGATGATGACGTTCTTCAGGACGGCGCCGTCGGCCAGCTCGAAGATCGGGTCCTGGCCCTCCTCCTGGCCGTCGCCGCCGAGGTCGCCGGAGCCGTAGAAGTTCTTCAGCCCGCCGTCGTAGGTGCCCGAGACGGAGATCGTCGAGGAGACGGCCTTCTTGCCGGTGGCGGTCGGCCAGGACGAGGCGGCGCCCGCGGTGGACAGCATCGACGTGGTGACGATCGCCGCGCCGGTGATGCCGAACGCGGCGGCCGAGGCGATCACCGCCCGGCGCCGGGTGACCCCGCGGCGGTGACGGACGCGCTGGTCGGTTCGTGCGGTCATGAAAGGTTCCTTGCGTGAGGGAACGTTCTTGCGTTTCCTGGTCGCCGCCACCGGGGCGAGAGGTTGCCGTCCTCACGAAAGGATTTTTCTCAGTCGTCCTGGGGTGCGAAGTCGCCGTCCATAGAAAGCTCCTGGGAGCCGGAGACGGCGGTCGCCGCGTAGGTGTCGTCCCCGGCGTCCCGGCCGCCGCGCTCGTGGTCGTACTGCCCGGCGAACACCCAGGTGCCCGCCGGGACCGTACGGCCCTCCTTGAGCACCCACGTGTAGACGAGGAAGCCGTCGTCCTCGGCGACGGTCAGCGTGAAGTCCTCCTCGGGCAGCGACCGCCACGCCCCGGCCGAGGTGACCCCGCCGGTCTGGGCGATCCGCAGCCGGACGGTGAGGGCGGACAGGCTCTCCTCCGTCTTCAGCGTGACGTTGCTCTGCGCCCAGAACGTGTTGCTGTGCCGGTCGACCGAGCCGTCCGACCACAGCGGACCGTCCGACACGCCGTTGCCGGCCGCCGGGGCCGTGGGTGCCGTCGGGGTCGCCGGGGGCGTGGGGGTCGCCGAGGCCGTGGGAGCGGTGGGGGTCACCGGGGTGGTGGGCGTCGCCGAGACGCTGGGGGTACTGGGGGCGGTCGGGGGCGTCGGGGACGACGAGGGCGTCGGCGAGACCGCGACCGTCCCGGGCGCGGGGTCCTCACCGCGGACGGCGAGCGCGACCGCGCCGGCGCCCAGGCCGAAGACGCCCGCCACCGCCGCGGTGGCGGCCACCACCCGCGTCCAGCCCCACACGGGCCGGCGCGTCGCCCGGTGTCCGGCGCGGGAGGCCGCCCCCGCCGGGTGACCGGCGGGAGAGGCCATCCCGCGCTCGATCCGGGCCAGCATCCGCGCCCGGTCGGGCTCATGCGCCTCGGCCGCCTCCCGCAGCCGGGCGCGCACCTCCTCGTGGCCGTCGCGCACGGTCACCGGTTCCCTCCTCCGGCCGTGCCGGTGCCCTGTCCTACGCTCCGCGCCGTCGCGCGTACCCGCAGCGCGGCCCGCTCCGTGCCCAGCCGTCGCTGGAGTTCGGCCATCGCCTTGGAGGTCTGGCTCTTCACCGTACCCACCGAGACGCCCAGCGCGAGCGCGGTGTCCTTCTCGGAGAGGTCGAAGGCGTGCCGCAGCACCACGCAGGCCCGCTTGCGGAACGGCAGCGAGCGCAGCGCCTCCTGCACGTCGACCACGGCCGCCACGTCCGGGTTCTCGGTCCGCTCCTCGCGCTGCGACCAGAACAGCGCGACCCGCCGCCGCTCCCGCACCGCGCTGCGCACCCGGGTCCGGGCCAGGTTGGCGACGACACCCCGGGCGTACGCCACCGGATGATCGGCCGCGCGCACCCGGTCCCAGCGGTGCCACAACGCCAGCAGCGCGTCCGCCGCCAGATCGTCCGCGATGTCCGGTTCACCCGTCAACAGACGGGCCAGCCGGGACAGTTCGGCGTAGTGACGCTCGAAGAACTCATGGAACTCCACGGAGGCGGCGTCGTCGACGACTGTGCCCACGGACGGTCTCTCCTCGCAGCGGTTCCCCGACGTCGAACAGCCGTACGCCGGGTCGGGAAGCGGCACTGTACCAGCGTCGGGCCTCAACTCCGTGCGGTGTGCCGAACGTTGTGTGACAGGTCGAACCAATCCGAACCGCTCCGAGCCGCTCGGCCGGTGGGCGGGCGGGGTCACGTCCGGGTCGTGTTCAGGGCGCGGGCGTGGTGCCGCCCGCCGTGCCGCCGTCCGTCTCCTCCAGTGCGTGGACCAGCCGGTCCAGGGCGGGCAGGGCCCGGTCCAGGGCCGCCCGGTCGGAGCCGGGCATCTCCTCGACGATCCGGACCAGCGCGGCGGTGCTGGCCCGGTCGTAGCGGTCGAGCAGCTCCAGGGCCTGTCGTGACGCGGTGAGCACCACCGTCCGCTGGTCGTGCGCCGGACGGACCCGTTCCACCAGTTGTGCGGCGGACATCGTGCGGACGAGATTGCTCACGGTGGACGGCGCCACCCGCAGCCGGGCGGCCGCGGCGCCGGGGGAGAGGCCCTCGGGCGACGAGGAGAGCGCCCGCAGCAACTCGATCTGAGCCTCCGGCAGGTCCGGCAGCCCCTCGGCGTTGCGGGTGGCGCGCAGGACCGCCCGGCGCAGCGGCCCCAGCAGTCCGCCCAGTCCGGTGGCCACCCGGACCGCTCCCGGTGTCCCCGCCGCGTCCGGGCCGTCCGTCCGGCCCGCTGCCTGGTCCCTGTCGCTCATGGCCCCATTGTGACCTGCGCCCCGATAGTTTTGTGACAAACAGTTTTTGTGACACAATCATCTGGTAGTGAAGCGCCGCGGCCCGCACGGAGGGTCCGCGGGCAGGCAGGAGTGAGGAGCACCACATGGGCACCGCGACCGACGCCCCGACCACCGTCGAGAACCCCGTTCCGCCGCAGGACCTGTCCGGCATCACCGGGCACCGGTTCATCTACACGTACGCCAACGGCTGGCAGTACGAGATGTACGTGAAGAACGCCACGACCATCGACTACCGCATCCACACCGGCATGGTCGGCGGGCGCTGGGTCAAGGACCAGGAGGTCGACCTGGTGCGGCTCGCCGAGGACGTCTACAAGGTCTCCTGGAACGAGCCGACCGGCACCTCGGTCGTCGTCAACGTGCTGCCCGGCCGCCGGGTCCTGCACGGCACGATCTTCTTCCCGCGCTGGATCGAGGAGGACGGGAGCAGGACGGTGCTCTACCAGAACGAGCACCTGGACGAGATGCGCGCCTTCCGCGACGCCGGCCCCACCTACCCGATCTACGTCGTCCCGGAGTTCGCCCGCATCACCCTGTTCGAGCACGTCGGCGAGGACGACGAGAGCATCGTCGCGGTGGGCCCCGAAAGCCTGCCCGAGGGCTTCGCCGACCGCGTCAACTGAGAGACGGTGACACCATGACGCCCACCACCGTCCCGGCGCCGCCCCTCACCTTCTTCGCCCACCTGTCGGTGCGCGTCGCCGCCCCGTACGACCTGGGCGAGGCACCGGACGGCCACCGCCGGCTGGTGCCCCTGACCGGCGGCTCCTTCGAGGGGCCCGAGGTGCGCGGCACCGTCCTGCCGGGCGGCGCCGACCACCAGGTCCTGCGCACCGCGACCCTGACGGAACTGGACGCCCGGTACGCCCTGGAGACCGACCGCGGCGAGCGGATCGCGGTGCACAACACCGGGATCCGCTCGGGACGGCCCGAGGACATCGCGGCCCTGGTCCGGGGCGAGGAGGTGGCGCCGGAGCGGATCCACTTCCGCAGCCACCCCCGGCTGACCACCGCCGCCGGCCGGCTCGCGTGGCTCAACGAACGCCTCTTCGTCGCCACCGGCGAGCGCCGGCCGGACAGCGTGGAGCTGGACGTCTTCCTGCTCGGCTGAGGCCGGCCTCCCGGCGCCGCCTCCCTCGTCGCGCGGCAGCGGCCGTACGCCCCGCACGTGCTCAGCGCCTCACCCGAAGGCGAGCTTCGTCGTCCCCCACTCACTGGCGGAACTGATGACGGCGGCGCCGCTGCCGATGACGGAGGAACCGCCCTTGTGGAAGTAGACGCTTCCCGAGCTGGACAGGGCCCAGATGTCGGGGATGCCGTCCCCGTTGACGTCCGGAGTGCCGCGAAGGTGCGTCACCGGCACGGTGGCCGTCGACCAGCCCTCGGCGTAGACCTCGTCGGCCCCGGTCTTCGACGCCGCCGCCGTCGACAGGGAGGCGATGGTGGAGCCGCCCGCGCTGTCCTTCACCCCGTACCGCAGGTACAGGCGGCTGGAGGAGCCGGAGCGCCACAGCAGGTCGGGGGCGCCGTCCTTGTCGTGGTCACCGACCGAGACGAGGTCCCGCTCCAGCCACGCCGACGAATTGATCTTCGTCGTCCTGAGGAAGGTGGCGCCGGTGTACCCGTCGAAGGCCCACAGCTCACCGCCGGTCCCCGTCGCGAACATGTCGGCCCGGCCGTCGGCGTCGTAGTCACCCACGATGATCTGGTCGAACGTCGCCGGGTCGGGCGAACCGGAGGGCAACCGGACCGTGCTGCGCCGGGAGATGTCGACGCTGCCGTAGCCGTCCCCGGGATACACGTACAGCTTGCCGTCGGGCATCCGGGCGAAGAGGTCACCGACACCGTCGCCCGCTAGGGCGTCACCGCCGTGCGCGAGGAGCGCGGGCGCGCCGTCGTCGCCCACCCAGTAGCCGGGCAGGTGTTCCTCGCCGTCACCGTCCTTGTCGGAGAGCAGACCGACGCCGTCGTCATGACCGGCCGCCAGGCCGACGTGCAGGTCTCCGGCGCTGGTGGACGGGTACAGCGTCAGGTTGCCGTTGGAACTGATGGCGTACAGGTCCGGGACGCCGTCCCCCGTGGCGTCCCCCGGTCCGTCCGCGGAGTCCCTCGGCGTCACGTAGAACAGGTACTTCGTGCCCTGCGAGGGATTGCCGGCGCTGTCCACGGCGCGCACGTACAGCACGTTGGGGCCCGCGGTGGGCGGGGGCAGGGGCAGGGTGACGGACTGGCCCGCCGGGACCTCCTCGCTCTCGTCGTAGCTCGTGCTGTTGAAGGAGTAGTCGAAGCGGGTGACGTCCTTGTCCTCGTCCGGGGCGAAGGTGAACTTGCCGGACGTCCCGAACTTCACCTCCGACCAGACGCTCCCGTCCTCGTCGGCGGCCGGGTAGTCGTCGGAGGACACGATCGGCTCGTTCGGCATGGTGCTGTCGTAGACGAACCGGCACACGTTCGGGCTCTTCGTGGGGTAGTACGCGGAGGCCGCTCCGGACGAGTCGATCGCGCGGACCCGCCAGGAGTACTGGTACCCGTTGGTGAACTGCGACTTGGACACGGTGACCGACGCCGTGCCGGTGCTGGTCACCGTGGCGTTCTTGTCGACGATCTTGTCGTCGCCGTAGCCGGTCCGCCACAGCTCGAAGTCCAGGTACTGCAGGTCCTGCCGGGTGGAGGTGTCGTCCGCGTCGGAGGACTTCGCCGACAGGACGAGATCCCGCTTGCCGATGCGCACGTACGGCGTGGTGTAGTCACAGGTCCCGCCGGGGGACTGCTTCACCGAACTCGGCGTCTTCGGCTTGCGGTTGTAGACGATCTTCAGCTTGGGGGCGCTGTCCCCCTCGGCGCGGAACTTCTTCCAGGAGTAGGCGGAGTCCTCCGTGGTGGCGCGCAGCCCGATGGTCATCGTCTGACCGCCGCTGTCGACGACGTCCTGGGTGGCCGCCTTGGCGCTGTACTCCACGTAGGCGTCGGGGCAGGAGGAGTTGTAGCCGTGGGCGAAGGACTTGGTGCCGATCTCCGACTTCCAGTCCGGCTGGTTGTTCCACGTCGTCCTGGACGAGATGGACCCGGTGGTCCACACCTGCATCTCACGGCTGGAGCAGGACCAGGAGTACGTCTCCCGCAGTGAGAGGGTGGCCGACGAGACGACGGCTCCCTTCAGGTTCGTGCTCCAGCCCAGCCGGAAGAAGGAGCGCGACAGACCCCAGGTGGTCGACTCGTAGCCGACGCGGGCCTCGGTGGTGCCGCTGTTGTAGTTGGCGCCGTCGTAGAAGCTGGAGCTGGGGTACTTCTTGTACGCCGTCGTCCAGTTCTTCGTCTTGCCGTAGATCGTGGGGTCGATGAAGACCGGGTAGACGGTGTCCTCGGCGGTGAGCAGATCGCTGTCCGGCGTGATCGACAGACCGGTGGAGGCCGCGCCGGGATCGGTCAGTGCGGCACCGGCGACCGCCATGTGCGTACCGGGGTCGGGCCCGGCGAGTCCGGCGAGCGCGAACACCTCCTCGTCCGTCAGCGAGGCGGGGGCGGCGTCCGCGTACGCGGCCTGCCGGACGCCCGTCGTGCCGCCGCCGGCCGTCTCCCCGGCGCTCGCCGGACCGGCGGACGCGGTGTCGGCGGGATCCGTCTCGGTGGCCTCGCTGGACGGGGTGGTGCCGGATGCCGCCGGTGCGGGCTCGGCGGACGCGGTCTCCGTCGGGGCGTCGGTGTCCATCCCGTCCTCGGGGACGGCCGGCTCCTCGCCGACCGGTGCCCCCGACTCCTCCGAGTACGACGGGTCCGGCTCCGGCTCGCTCTCCGTCGGCTCGGGATCGTCGCCCTCGGTGACGGCGGGGCGGCCCGCCGAGTCCCACAGGTAGGGCGTGGGCGAGAAGGCGAACTCCTCACCGTCGCGGTCCTTGGCGCTGACGACCTTGGTGACCGGGTCCAGGTGGAAGGTCAGGCCGGGGGAGGACAGGCCGTACGACAGCTCGGCGAGCGCCGGACCGGCGGCCGCCTCGGCGCTGTGCACGATCAGTACGTGACTGAAGCCGTCGGCCTGCGCGGTCAGCATCAGGTCGACCCCGTCGAACACGTCCCGGTACAGGGCGCTGGGCCCGCTCACCACCGGCTCGGGCACCGAGCCCGGCCAGCTCAGCGTAATCTCGTGCCCGGCGCTGGTCAGGGTGGCCAATGCGGTGTAGCCCTCGGTGGCGTCGGCGACGCGGAGGGCGTTCCCGCCGTCGGCCGTGAACACCGCCGGGCGGACCGCGGACGCGGAGCCGCGGTTCGCCGCCCGGTTCCCGGTGCCCGCGCCGGCGCCGCCGGAGAACACGACGGGTTCAGCGCTGGCCTTGGGCGCCCATCCGCCCCCGGCCACCTGCGTCAAGGTCGTGTCGATGGACTTCCAGACCCCGTTCACCTTCGCCCGTACCGGCGCCCCGTGCACGACCGTCTCGAAGCTCCCGTCGGGGCGGGCGTAGGTCTCGGAGGTCTCGTCGCGCAGCGTGCCGACCTCCACCCGCTCACCCCTGCTGACGGCCTGCTCCTGAGCGGTTTCCTCGGTCAGCGGACGCGCGGCGGCCTTCTCGGAGCCGGCCCGTCCGTCGGTGCCGTCGGACGTGTGGAGGAGCGGGACGGTGAGCAGTCCGACGCCCAGCGCGCCGGCGACCAGTGCGCCCACCCCTGCCCGTCCGCGTCCGGACGCGGGCAGGCCGAAGCGACGACGTTCCATGGTGCTGCGTCCCCTCCCCCTGGAATTCCGAAACCCCCGGAATTCTGTGAGTTCCCTTTGTGTCTCCGGCCGTGGTGAAGGGTCGGTCCAGGAAACGAGCACAGAGCATGACCGATGCGGCGAGGTTGCGCCACACCCGGCTTTGGGTCTTTGCTCGCCGACTCGCCCGACGGAACGATCTTTTTCGGCCACGTGTCCAACTTGCGTGCCTGACCAGGAGGTTCACGTGACGGGACAGTCGGGTCAAACGATCGCTATTTACCCTTGCTTGATGGTGAATTGGGCTCTCTTTGGTCTGGTCTCGCACATCTTGAGCGGGCTGAACAGCCTTTATTGAATGCCGCAGGAATTATGCATGTGACCTAGATCACCAGCTCTCCAGGACTTGTTGACTTTTCGTGAAGGGGTGCCGGAAAGTTCGTGATCGACATTGGACGGAACTGTGTGCGCGGGGGCTGCCGCTGTGTGGGGATCACTGTCGTGGAGCGGCAGGCAGGAGCGCGTTCGCACGCGCGCCGAGCGCCGCAGACGGGCGCGGATACGCGTCGCCGTCATCGGTTCGACCGTGGTCGCCCTGACCATGGGCATCCTGCCCGCCGCCTACGCGCTGCCGCCGGACGACGACCGCAGCGGTGTCGACCTGGTCGACCTCCCCGAGCCGGAGCAGGCCGAGGGCGAGAACGGCGGGCAGCTCGCCGAACTGACCACGGCCGAGGCCGAGCAGCCCGTGGAGTACGACCCGAGCAACGTCACCGCCCCCGCCCGCGGCTCGGCCGCCCAGGACCTCACCGGCCTCACCCCCGGAGAGATGGTCCCGCTCGTCCAGGAGGACGGCACCGCCCTTCCTGTCGAGGTGGGCGCTCCCGAGACCGCCACCGCGACCGAGGCCGCCGCCCTGGAGGGCCAGTGGCAGGTCACACTCGCCGGCCAGGACGAACTGGCCGCCACCACGATCGAGGGCGTGGCCCTCACCGTCACCCCGCCCGCCGAGGCCACCGGCGACGCCGTGATCGCCCTGGACTACAGCGACTTCTCCGAGCTGTACGGCGCCAACTGGGCGGACCGGCTGTCGTTCGCGCAGTACCCGGCGTGCTTCCTGACCGCCCCGGACACCGAGGGCTGCTCCGAGCCGTCCGAGGTCACCACCGACAACGTGGTCGAGCAGACCGGCACGGACGCCGACGGCAACCCGGTGTACGAGCGGCGCATCGAGGCGACCGTGGCCACCGAGGCGCTGGCGGCGGGCGGCACCTCCGAGGAGACGGCCTCCACGGCGGCCTCCTCCACCGAGGGCACCGTCACGGACGGCGTGTACCGCACCGGGAAGACCACCGGCGGCACCCCCTTGGCCTCCCTCGCCGCCGCGACCGCCGACGGCTCCGGCTCCTCCGTCCTGCTCGCGACCGACTCCGGTTCCGGCTCCAAGGGCGACTTCGGCGCGACTCCGCTGGTCAGCGCCGGGTCCTGGTCGGCCGGCGGCAATGCCGGCGGCTTCAGCTACTCGTACACCCTCCAGACCCCGAGCGTGCCGGGCGGCCCGTCCCCGGCGGTCTCCTTCGGCTACAACTCCCAGGTCGTGGACGGCCGTACGTCCGCCTCCAACAACCAGCCCTCCTGGATCGGCGACGGCTGGGAGTACAACGCGGGCTCCATCACCCGCACGTACACCTCCTGCCGCGACGACATGACCGGCGGCAACAACAAGAAGAAGACCAGCGACCTCTGCTTCGGCTCGTACAACGCCACCCTCACCCTCGGCGGCACCACCACCGAACTGGTCCTGCCCGACAAGGCCGACCCGTACGGTGACGCCTGGGTCACCGCGAGCGGCGACGGCTCCCGCGTCGAACTGCTCAGGGACACCGGCCTCGGCAACGGCGACGCCGACGGCGAGTACTGGCGGGTCACCACCCGCGACGGCACCCAGTACTACTTCGGCAAGCACAAGCTGGACGACGACTGGGCGAGCGGCGACCCGGTGACGGACTCGGTCCTGACGGTTCCGGTCGCCGGCAATCAGGACAAGGAACCCTGCTACCAGGCGGGTGACTTCGCGGGCTCCTTCTGCGACCAGGCCTGGCGCTGGAACCTCGACTTCGTCGTCGACACCGACGGCAACGCGATGACCCTGTGGTGGGCGAAGGAGACCAACCACTACGCCCAGAACAACAAGTTCAAGACGCCCGTCTCCTACGACCGCGGCGGCTACCTCAAGCGCATCGACTACGGCCTGAAGGCGGACGAGCCGTACGCCGACCCGATCTCCCGGGTCGCCTTCGACGTCGACGAGCGCTGCTTCAAGGAAGGCGACATCACCTGCACCAAGTCCGGCGACGAGAACGACAACTTCGCCTCCGGTGACTTCGCCAAGAACCGCATCTGGTACGACACCCCGGCCGACCTGTACTGCGCCGCCGGCAAGGAGTGCTACGTCCCGGTCCCCACCTTCTGGTCGCGCAAGCGCCTCGCCCAGGTGACCACCCTGACGCAGCGCACCCAGGGCTCCACCGCCCTGTCCAAGGTGGACAGCTGGACCCTCCAGCAGTCCCTGCCCGCCGACCTCACCGACGAGGGCACCGCCCTCTGGCTGGAGTCCATCACCCGCACCGGCTACGGCACGGACTCCGAAGCCATCGCACTGAACCCGGTGCAGTTCCTCGCCAACAGCCAGCCCATGCCCAACCGGGTCAAGGAAGGCGCGAACGACCCCAACCCCGCCTTCGACCGGCTGCGCGTCGCCCGGGTCGTCAGCGAGTACGGCGGCGAGACCGTCGTCACTTACAAGGCACCGACCGGCGCCTGCAAGACCGGCAGCGGCTTCCCGAAGCCCGAGGAGAACACCGGCCTGTGCTTCCCGGTGTACTGGAACGCCGACCCCGACGTGGAGACCATCGACTGGTTCCACAAGTACGTCGTCGAGTCCGTCCAGGAACTCCCCGCCCTCACCGGCGTCGACCCGGTCACCACCACGTACGAGTACCTCGACGGCGGCGCCTGGGCGCTGAACCAGGCGGAGTTCTCCAAGAAGAAGACCCGCACCTACGACCAGTGGCGCGGCTTCGCCCGGGTCCGCACCTACACCGGCGACGACAGCGACACCCCGCTGATGTCCACCGAGCGGGGCATGACCGAGACCCGCTACTTCCGCGGCATGGACGGCGACAAGCTTCCCGACGGCAGCACCCGTTCGGTCACCGTCAGGGACGCCGCCGACGCGGTCATCGCGGAGGACAAGGAACCCTTCACCGGCCGCGTCGCCGAGACCCTCACATACGCCTCGGCCACCGCCGGCGCCGACGACTGGCTGACCCGGACGGTCGACAAGCCGAAGGCCCTGCTGCTGGCCTCCCGCAGCCGCTCCGGAGGCATTCCCGACCTCAAGGCCTGGCGCATCACGGTCCCCGAGTCGCTCACCTACACCCGGTCCTCCGGCACCGGCGACGACAAGCGCACGACCCGCGTCCTCTACACGGCCACGGAGTACGACGAAACCTACGGCCTGCCCACCGAGGTCACCGAGTACAACGACTGGTCGCCCGACCCCGCGAGCGACAACCCGGACGACGACACCTGCACGGTCATGTCGTACGTCCACAACACCGCCAAGCACCTCATCGGCCTCGCCAAGCAGACCCTGACCACCGCCGGCACCTGCGACGAGGCCGGCACCGCGACCGCCGCCGACTGGATCGACGGCTCCCGCGTCGCCTACGACGGCGGCGCGTACGGCGACGCCCCCACCACCGGCAACGCCACCACCACCTGGGCGATCACCGGTGACGGCGGCGGCTGGGTGAAGGACGGCGAGGTCACCTACGACGGCTACGGCCGCACCACGGTCACCCGCAACGCCGAGGCCATCGCCGAGAACGACGAGACGAACAAGGACGTCACGACGTACGTCCCCGACGACGGCCAGGTCTTCCAGATCAAGACCGCCAACGCGCTCGGCCAGGAGGAGATCACCACGGTCGAGCCCGGCCGCGGAGTCTCCCTCACCGAGGAGGACATCAACGGCCGGACGACGACGTACGAGTACGACGCCCTCGGCCGCGCCGCCCGGATGTGGGCCCCCTCCCGCCCGACGTCCGAGTCCCCGTCGGCGAAGTTCACCTACGACACGACCATCGGCCAGCCGGTCTCGGTGACCACCGAGTCCCTCACCGACGACGGCGACTACGACGTCTCCACCGTCATCTACGACGGCCTCGGCCGGGAACGCCAGAAGCAGGACCCGGCGGTCGGCGGCGGACGCCTGATCACCGACATCCTCTACAGCGCCAACGGCACCATCGCCCAGACCAACAACGCGTACTACGACGTCGGCGACCCCTCCACGGTCCTGTTCGAGCTGGCCTCGGACTACCAGGTCCCCAACGCCACCCTGTACTCCTACGACGGCCTGGGCCGCACCCTCACCGAGACGCCGTATCTCAACGGCGAGGAGGCCGAGGAGAAGGCCACCACCAACGAGTACGGCCTCGACTACTCCACCGTCATCAACCCCGAGGGCGCCACCGCCCAGCGCACCTGGTCCGACGCCCTGGGCCGCACGGTCCGCGTCGACACGTTCACGGACGCGCTGCGCGCCGCGCACCGCTCGACGACCTACACGTTCGACGAGCGCGGCGACCAGGTGAAGGCGGAGGACTCCGAGGGCAACACCTGGAGCTGGACGTACGACGCCCGTGGCCGGCAGACCAAGGCGGTCGACCCGGACACCGGCACGACGACCACCAAGTACGACAACCTGGACCGCCCCACGCTGGTCGCGGACGAGAACACCACCGTCGCCACGGTCTACGACAAGCTCTCCCGTCCCATTGAGCAGCGCGAGGGCTCGGCCACCGGCACCCTCCTCGCCAAGACGGTCTACGACACCCTCATCGGCGGCGCCGGCCTGCCCACCTCGCAGACCCGCTACACCGACGGCCTCGCCTACACCACCGCGGTCACCGGCTACACCGCCGACTACCAGCCGACCGGCCAGGAGATCACCATCCCCGAGTCGGTAGCCATGGCCTACGGCCTGGAGCCGACGTACCGCTACAGCTTCGAGTACTCGGACCTGGGCGTCCTGGAGGCGACCAACCTCCCCGCCGTGGGCACCCTGCCCGCCGAGAAGCTGGTGGTCCGCTACAACGAGGACGGCCTGCCGGTCTCCACCTCCGGCACCGACTGGTACACCGCGGACACCTCGTACTCCCCGTACGGCCAGGTCCTGCGGACGGTCAGCGGCGAGAACCCGAACCGGGTCTGGACGACGAACCTCTTCGACGAGGCGACGGGCGAACTGACCCAGGCCATCGTGGACCGCGAGTCGACCAGCGACACCACGGCCGTCACCGGCCACCGCGTCAACGCCCGCAGCTACACCTACGACCCGGCCGGCAACGTCACCTCCATCGCCGACCGCGCGAACGAGGTCACGGACCTCCAGTGCTTCGACTACGACGCACTGGGCCAGCTCACCGAGGCGTGGACCGCACCCTCCGCGTGCAAGGTCACCGGCAAGGAGACAGCCGCCCCCAGCTACTCGGACGGCACGACCAACGTCACCGACGCCAACAGCGGCTACTGGCAGAGCTACGCGTACGACGCCCTCGGCAACCGCACCAAGCTGGTCGAGCACGACCCCGGCCTGGACACCACCGCCGACGCCACTACCTCCTACACCTACGGCAAGGCGGACGGCACCCAGCCGCACACCCTGACCGGCATGTCCTCGACCTACAAGGCGGTCTCCGGCGCCCAGGTCACCGAGGCGACGACCCTGACGTACGACGACGCGGGCAACACGACCACCCGCACGTACGACGGATCGGAACAGGCCCTGGCCTGGACCTGGGACGGCCAGGTCGAGAAGATCACCGGCTTCGGCGAAAACGGCGCCGGCGCCTGGCAGGGCCTGGCCGACAAGTGCCTGGACCTGTCCAGCGCGCTGACGACGGCCGGCACCCCGCTCCAGCTGTACTCCTGCAACGGCAGCAAGGCCCAGAAGTTCCGCATCGACTCGGCCTCCACGGCCGACCCGTCGACCGGCGCCCTGAAGATCCTCGGTAAGTGCGCGGTCCCGAAGGGCGGCGCCACCGCGAACGGCACGGCGGTCGTCATCGCCGACTGCACGGGCGCGGCGGCCCAGCAGTGGACGGCGACCGCCACCGGGACCCTGAAGCACGTCGCGTCGGGCAAGTGCCTGGACGTCCCGTCGTCCAACTCGGCCGACGGCACCGACCTGCAACTGAACACCTGCGGCACCGGCGCCAACCAGCAGTGGCTGCCGGACAACGAGACGACGTACGTCTACGGCGGCGACGGCTCCCGCCTGATGGCGATCTCGAACACCGAACGCACCCTGTACCTGGGCGAGTCGACGATCTCGGTCAACGCGGCCGGCGCCCCCGCCTACACCGAGCGCTACTACTCCCAGGCGGGCGCCCCGACGGTGATGCGCTACGCGCAGGGCACCAGCGCCTCGTCCCTGTCCGTCCAGATCACCGACCAGAACGGCACCGCGTACGCCAACGTGGAGCTGGCCTCCGGCAACAAGGTCAAGTTCTCCAAGACCGACCCGTTCGGCGCGGAACGCACCGAGTCGACGACGTGGCGCTCCCACCGGAGCTACGTCGGCGGCGGCGACGACGCGAGCAGCGGCCTGGTCCACCTGGGCGCCCGCGAGTACGACCCGGACACGGGCCGCTTCCTCTCCGCCGACCCGGTCCTGGACCTGGAGGACCCGGTCCAGATGAACGGGTACGTCTACTGCGAGAACAACCCGGTCACCTTCGCCGACCCGACCGGCCTGGCGTCGGAGGGCGGCACGAGCGAGTACGGCGGCCCCTCGGCCTCGGCGGAGGCCTGGGCGAAGAACCAACTGAACACCTCCCTGGCGGACGTCATCCTCTCGGTCGGCTGGGCCGCGCTGAAGGACTTCATCGGCTGGAACGACGTGGTCGGCTGTTTCTCCCGGGGTGACCTGTGGGCGTGCGGCAGCCTGTTCATCCAGGCGATCCCGTGGACGAAACTGACCAAGATCCCCTCGGTCATCAAGGCGGCGTCGCGGATCGCGAGCGCGGTCAACGCGTGGATGAAGGCCAAGGAGAAGGCCCGCAAGATCATCGAAATGGCCAAGAAGGCCCGCGAACTGGCCCGCAAGGCGAAGGAGGCCAAGCGCAAGGCGGCCGAACGGGCGGCCCAACTGCGCAAGAAGGCCAAGGAGGCGGCCACCCGCAAGGCCAAGGCAGCCGCGCGGAAGACGGGCAACGCCGTCCAGAAGACGCAGAAGGCGGCGGCGAAGAAGGCGGAGCCGAAACCGCGGCAGGCCAGGGCCAAGGACGAGTCGTCGGGCAAAACCCGGGAGTCGTCAGAATCCTCCGGGGAAGGCATCGGCTGCAAGAAACCGAACAGCTTCGTGCCCGGCACCCTCGTCCTGATGGCCGACGGCACCACCAAGCCCATCGAGGACATCGAGAACGGCGACAAGGTCCTGGCCACCGACCCGGAGACCGGCGAGACGGCCGTGGAGACGGTCACCGCCGAGATCCTCGGCGAGGGCGTCAAGCACCTGGTCAAGGTCGAGATCACCACCCCCGACGGCACCACCGCCGAGGTCACGGCCACCGACGGACACCCCTTCTGGGTCCCCGAACTGGGCGAGTGGATCGACGCCACCGACCTGAAGACCGGCCAGTGGCTGCGCACCAGCGCCGGCACGTACGTCCAGATCACGGCGATCGAACGGTGGACGGCGCAGCGGGCGACGGTTCATAACCTGACCGTCAGCGACCTGCACACCTATTACGTTCTCGCGGGCGAATCCGCTGTCCTTGTCCATAATTGCGGTGCTACCCAGGTCGAGTACGGTGGTGACAACCTCAGCCGAGTTGCTATCCAGGCACGCAAGGACAACGGGTGGTTGTCGGGCGGCAGGAACGTGGCTGTCGTCGCCTATGAGAACGGGGAAGGGGCGATGGACTACATAGTACGACGCAGCTCCGGCCGTCACTCCGAGCGTTTGGCGATCGAGGCATGGTCCGCGTTGGGCCTCGACGATGACAGCCTGAAGGGCATTTACACCGAGCTAGAGCCCTGCGGCTCCGACTACCAGAACTGCAGCGCATGGCTCGGGAAGAACGCCCCAGGGGGAGTGCCGGTAACATACAGCTTCACCTACGGTCCGGACCGGGCGGGAAGGCGATCGGGTATGAACGCTCTAAAACGCGGCCTGACTGCTATCCGGCGAGGACTGTTGTAATTGGGAGGTTTTCTGTGAGTGACGTGCGGTGGTCACCGTATGACGTGGCGGCCTTGCGAAGGGCAGGACTGGGCAGCGACGAGGTCGAACTCCTGTCGGAGCGGGGGTTGCCGGAGGACGTGCACCGCATGTTCGTGCGCAACGCCGACCGAGAGTTGGAACTGGCGGAGAGCCCTGCGACGGGACCTCTGGTTTTTCTGGGTGACTTCGAGGATGGAGTCAACAGCTACTACCTGTCCAAGACCGACGGTTCTGTGTGGATGAAGAAGGGGTATGCGGATGAGCAGAGTAGCTTCATCCGCGTGAATACCTCATTGAATTCACTTCAGCGGATACTGTACATCTGGGAGCTGTTCGTATGTTCCGGTGTGCATGAAGAAGACGACTTGTACGACTCGCTGGTGGAACGTACTGTTGCCGCCGCTGAAGATGCCGATCCTGAGGTGTTCGAGGACGAAGAAGGGTGGTGGCCCCGAGTGTTCGAGGAGGTCGAACTGGGAGTTCTTGCCCCGGAGTAATCCGGTCCCGTCACCTCAGAAATGATCAGTATCACAGGCATCGGGTGTACGGCGGTGGAGGGCCGCCGCTGTTGTGTTGGTGGATAACAGGGGTCGCGGTGTCTGATTGGTTCGGCGCTCTGCAATTGCGTCCGGCAGGGACGGGAGCCGGATGGGTCAGCGCGGTGCGGCGCCCGGGCGAGCGGGGCGGGTCAGGTCTGCCGCCAGGCCCGCCAGGGCCGGGTGATGATCTCCCGGTAGGTGTGGTGGGACGGGTTCTGGCCGCAGTGCCGCAGTACCCAGTCCTGCGGTTCGGTGAAGCCCTCGCTCGTCGGTGAGGTCTCTCCGTCCACGGCACACTGCATCGCGTACAGGACCGGCTCCGCGTCCGGCTCGCGGTCGGGCTGGAGGGTCCAGGTCTCGTAGCGCAGGACCGAGCGAGGGGTCACCGTCCCCACCTCCGGTTGGCCAGGGCCACCTTCGCACTCAACTCCTCCGCTGAAGTCGGCTGGCGCAGGTCCTCGGGTGGCACGTCCCATTCCCGGCCACCGTGCGGCGGCCGAAGCTGCACGTACGGCCCCGCATGCCCCATCACCACGCCCACCTTGCCGCTCCGCCGGTCGACCACCAAGGCGCCGGCATCGGGTGAGAGGGTGTGTCCGTCGGCATCAGGGGTGGGGACCGTCATCGTGACCACCCCGGCGAGGCGGCGCACGACCGGGCGTCCAGTCGCAGGGCGGGAACACATGGGGTGGCGTTCAGTCGCACGGTGAAGCTCCTCGGCGGCGTTGAAGTGTGCCCCTGGGCCTGTCGGCGCCGCAGGGTCGGCACCGATCCTCACGCTGGTCACTGGGACGAAGGAACCGCCACCAAACCCCACTTTGGGACGTCCTGCACCGTGTAGAACGTCCCTGGTGCCGTCCTGGGGCGAAGGGGGAGACTCGTGCCGAACGAGAGACTACGAGCCGTCATGGCGGCGGGAGGCTGGACGTACGCCGCACTTGCTCAGCAGGTCGAGGTCGACCCCAAGTCGGTCGAGCGCTGGGTGAACCTCGGGCGTATCCCACGTCGTGCCACCGCCCTCCAGGCGGCCAAGGCTCTGGGAGAAGACGTGCACGCACTCTGGCCGGCGCTCCGTCAGGCCCGCCCCGCCCGCGCCATCAGTCCCGAGCTGGTGGCGCTCTACGAGCAGCGGGCCGACATCCCGGTCTCGGCGTTCACCGACCTGATGGCCCAGGCCCGGGAACGGATCGACGTCCTCGTCTACGCGGCCGTCTTCCTCCACGAGGCGTGCCCGAGGCTGAACGAACTTCTCGCCGAACGTGCCGCCGAAGGCTGCACCGTCCGCGTCGCGGTCGGGGACGCCGACGGCGACACCGTCCAAGCCCGCGGCCAAGAGGAGCGGTTCGGCCACGGCATCGAATCCCGCTGCCGCCTCGCGCTCATGCACTACAGGCCCCTCGCCGGCACCCCCGGCATCGAAGTCCGCACTCACAGCACCACGCTCTACAACTCCCTCTACCGCGTCGACGACCAGCAACTCGTCAACGCACACGTCTGGGGTGTCAACGCCTACGCCGCCCCCGTATGGCATCTTCGCCGACACGAGACAGGCGGCATGTTCGACACCTACGCCGAGAGCTTCGACGCGGTGTGGGCGACGGCGACGCCCGTAGGAGAGGAAGGCTGACCGTGGTCCGCACCGAGTACTACGACGACCCCAGCGCACCCAAGCCGAACAGCATGGTCGTCGCCGCCTCCGCCGTCGTCACCGACGACCACGGGCGCATTCTTCTCCAGCGCCGCCGCGACAACGACCTGTGGGCCCTGCCCGGAGGCGGCATGGACCTCACCGACTCCCTGCCAGGCACGGCCGTCCGCGAGGTCAAGGAAGAAACTGGCCTCGACGTCGAGATCACCGGGCTGGTCGGGACCTACACCGACCCAAAACACATCATCGCCTACGCCGACGGCGAAGTGCGGCGACAGTTCAACGTCTGCTTCACCGCCCGCATCACCGGTGGCCGGCTGGAGATCTCCGACGAGTCCACCGAGCTTCGGTTCGTGCCGCCGGATGAGATCCAGCAACTGCCTATGCACCACACCCAACGGCTCAGGATCCAGCACTTTCTGGAACAGCGCGAGAAGCCGTACTTGGGCTGAACCGCCAGACGGAAGACGACGCCAACAACCCCGCACCACCACGGACATCTGTGGTGAGGCCGCCCGCCAGTCGAAGATCCGACACGGTAGGTTGCGGGAGCGCGGGCGGCCGTACGGGTCCCGCCCGCGCCGTATACGGCCTGGTCGAGCGGAGCGCGACGGTGGATGTGCGGCGGGTGGGGTGGGGCGGGGCGCTGGCCGTTCTGTGTGGAGGGCTGGCCGCGTGTGACGTGGTCGCCGGTGGGGGTGACTCCGCGGAGGGGCTGCTGAAGCCGAGTGTTCAGGCGAGTGCCTCCGCGAGGCCGGGCGGGGTGGATGGTGCCGTGCTCGGCGGGCAGGACGTGGAGGGGTTCAGCGTCGGGAAAGGGGCGCGGGCCGAGGTCGCGGTCGGCGTGGACGCCTGTGCTCCGCTTGCCTACGCGCTGGCCGGCGCGGTCGTCGGTGAGCCCTCGTCCGTCGAGGTGCGGGACGTGGTGGGGGAGGGGGCCGAGGTGCGGGTGGTGGTCGCCGAGTACGGGGCCGGGCAGGCCGCCGGTGCGCTGGACGCGATCGGGGCCGCGTTCGACTCCTGTGCGGAGGGGTTCGAGGGGACTGTCGATGGTGAGCGGCGGGAGTTCGGGAAGGTCGTTGCCGTGACCGCGCCCGACGGGGTCGATCAGGCGGTCGGGCTGAGTGCCGGCGGGACGCGGGCCTTCGTGCTGCGCGCCGGGGACACCGTCGCCTACCTCAGTGGTACGCCCGATGTCCCCGGTGTTCTCCTCGATGCTCAGCTTCTCAAGCTGCTCGGCTAGTCAGTCGTCCAGCGCCGCCTGCATCATCGCCTTCGCCACCGGTGCCGCCAGCCCGTTGCCGCTGACCTCCGAGCGGGCCGCGTCGGACTGCTCGACCATCACCGCGACGGCGACCTCCTCGCCCGTCGAGTCCGACTTGGCGTAGGACGTGAACCAGGCGTACGGCGTCTTGCTGTTGTTCTCGCCGTGCTGCGCGGTACCGGTCTTGCCGCCCACCGTGGCGCCGTCGATCTGGGCGTTGGAGCCGGTGCCGTCCTCGACCACCGTCTGCATCGCCGACTGGAGCTGCTCGGCGGTGTCGGAGCTGACGATCCTCGTCGTCTTCGCGTCCTCGTCGTAGTCCTTGAGGACGTCGCCGTCGCTGTCGGTGGTCTGCGCCACCATGTGCGGGGTGACCAGCTCGCCGCCGTTGGCGAGGGCGGCGGAGACCATCGCCATCTGGAGCGGGGTCGCGGTCACGTCGAACTGGCCGATGCCCGACAGGCCGGTCTGCGCCTCGTCCATGTCCGAGGGGTAGACGCTGGTGTACGCCCGGACCGGGACGTCCTGCTCGTCGTCGTTGAAGCCGAACTTCTCCGCCATCGCCCGCACCTTGTCCTGGCCCAGGTCGACGGCCATCTTGCCGAAGACGTTGTTGCAGGAGTACTGGAGCGCGACGCGGATGGTGGCGTTCTCGCAGGGGGCGTTCGGGTTCTCGTTGGTCAGCGGGGTGACCGTGCCGGGCAGGGTGTACGGGTCGGGGCTGTCGGTCTTCTCGTCCACCGACGCGTACAGGCCGTCCTCCAGCGCCGCCGATGCCACCACCAGCTTGAACGTCGAACCCGGCGGCAGCGGCTGGCGCAGGGCGCGGTTGGTCAGCGGCTTGTCGTCGTCCGCGTTCAGCTTCTTCCACGCCGTACCGGCCGTGTTGGCGTCGGTGAGCGAGGTCGGGTCGTAGGACGGGGTCGACACCACCCCGAGGATCTTCCCGGTCTTCGGGTCGATCGCGACGGCGGCGCCTTTGGTGTCGCCCAGCGCCTCGTACCCGGCCCGCTGCACGTCCGGGTCGATCGTCGTGATCACGTTGCCCGGGTCGGCCCGCTGGTCGGTGACGGTGTCCATCACCGTCTTCAGCTGCGGGTCGGTGCCGTTGAGCAGGTCCTCGTAGATGCCCTCCAGCTGGGTGGGCGCGTAGGCCTGCGAGGCGTAGCCGGTCACCGCCGCGTACAGCTCGCCGTCCTTGTACGTGCGCTTGTACGCGAGGTCACTGCCCTCCGTCCGCGCCGATCCGGTGACCGCCTCGCCGGCCACGATGATGTTCCCGAGCGGCCCCGCGTACGTCTGTATCGCGTTGCGCCGGTTGTCCGTGTCGTCCGCCAGCGCCTGGCCCTCGTAGAACTGCACCCAGGTGGCCCGCACCAGCAGTGCGAACACCAGGAGCAGTGCGAAGACCGACGCGCGCCTGATCGTCTTGTTCATCCCGCTCAGACGACGAAAGGCGGGAGGGAATCGTTCCCTCCCGCCCGATTTCTCATCGTCGTCTCATGTCATCTCATGCCGTCTCATGTCGTCTCATGAACGCGACAGCGTCAGCACGATCTCCTCGATCTCCTCGCCCCGCGCCTGCGCGAAGGCCCTCGCCCGCACGCCGGGACGGAAGCCGCACTTCTCCAGCAGCCGCAGCGAGCCCGCGTTGTCGGCGGCGGCCCGCGCGTACAGCGGGCGCTCGGGGACCTCGGCCAGCAGCGCGCGCAGCGCGGCCGTCGCCACGCCCCGGCCCCAGTACGCGCGGTCCACCCAGTACGTCACCTCGCGCTCGCCCGGTTCCCCGTACACCGCCGCGTTGCCCACCACGTCCCCGTCGGCGAGGATCGTGCGCGCCACGTCGGCCGAGGACCTGATCCGCTTCCAGCGCGCCTCGAAGGCGGCATGGTCGGCCGGGTCCTCGGGGGTGAACGCCGCCATGCGCAGCGCCTCGGGGTCCTGGAAGTGCCGGAAGAAGACCGGCAGGTCGCTGTCGTGCACCTCGCGCAGCGCCACCCGCATCGCTCAGAGCCTCCGGGTGGCCAGCAGCAGCCGGTCGCGGGCGTCGAACAAGGCGTCCTTGACCAGCTGCTCGTGGGCCGGGGTCAGCCGCGCCACCGGCACCGAGCAGCTGATCGCGTCCCGCGCGGGGGTGCGGTAGGGGATCGCGACGCCGAAGCAGCGCAGCCCCAGCGTGTTCTCCTCGCGGTCCACGGCGAAGCCCTGCTCGCGGATCTGGCGCAGCTCCCCGATCAGCTCCTCCCGGTCGGTGAGGGTGTGCTCGGTCAGTGCCGGCAGCGTCTCGGGGAGCAGCTTGCGGACCTGCTCGTCGGTGTACGTGCTCAGCAGCGCCTTGCCGAGGGAGGTGGAGTGGGCGGGCAGGCGGCGGCCGACGCGGGTGAAGGGGCGCAGGTAGTGCTGGGACTGGCGGGTGGCCAGGTAGACCACGTTGGTGCCGTCCAGGCGGGCGAGGTGGATGGTCTCGGTGGTGTCGTCGCTCAGCCGGTCCAGGGTCGGGCGGGCCGCCGCGACCACCTCGTCGCCGTCGATGTAGGAGGTGCCGACCAGCAGCGCCCGTACGCCGATGCCGTACCGCGTGCCGGTGGCGTCCGTCTCCACCCAGCCGAGGTCGACCAGGGTGCGCAGCAGCATGTAGAGGCTCGACTTCGGGTACCCGACGGCCTCCTGGACCGACGCGAGGGAGTGCATGCCGGGGCGTCCGGCGAAGTACTCCAGCAGTTCGACGGTCCGCACCGCGGACTTGACCTGCGCTCCGCCGCCTGTCTCGCCTGTCGGCATCGGCCTTGACCCCTTCGTCGGACGGGAAATAGTCTCCGAGCGTATTCATCCATGGAGACAGCGTTCAGTATATCGAACGTCCCTAGATCTGGAGGGACCCGCGGTGGCAGCAACACCAGTCTGGAGTGTCGACCCCCGTACCGGGAAGCAGCGCGAACAGGTCGCGGTGGAGGCGACGGCCCAGGACGTGGACGCCGCCGTCCGCGCCGCGCACGCCGCGCGCGAGGCGCTCGCCGACCGCACCGTCCGCGCCGCCTTCCTGCGGACCGCCGCCGACGAGCTGGAGGCGGCCAAGGACGCGCTCGTCGAGGTCGCGGACGCCGAGACGGCGCTCGGCCCGGTCCGGCTGAACGGCGAACTCGCCCGCACCTGCTACCAGCTGCGGGCCTTCGCGAAGATCGTCGACGAGGGCGAGTTCCTGGGTGTCGTCATCGACCACCCGGACGACACCGCCACGCCGCCCGTCCCCGACCTGCGCCGCTACAAGGTGCCGCTCGGCGTGGTCGCCGTCTACTCGGCCTCCAACTTCCCCTTCGCCTTCTCCGTCCCCGGCGGCGACACCGCGAGCGCGCTCGCGGCCGGCTGCCCGGTCGTGGTCAAGGCCCACCCCGACCACCCCGCCCTGTCCGAGCGGGTCGCCGCCGTGCTGCGCCGCGCCGCAGCCCGGCACGACATCCCCGAGGGCGTCGTCGGTCTGGTGCACGGCTTCGAGGCCGGCGTCGAGCTGGTCAAGCACCCGCTGATCGCGGCGGCCGGCTTCACCGGCTCGGTACGCGGCGGACGCGCCCTCTTCGACGCGGCGGCGGCCCGCCCCGTGCCGATCCCCTTCCACGGCGAGCTGGGCTCCCTCAACCCGGTCGTGGTCACCGAGGCCGCGGCGGCCGAGCGCCCCGAGGCGATCGGCACCGGGCTGGCCGGGTCCATGACCATGGGCGTCGGGCAGTTCTGCGTCAAGCCCGGCCTGGTGCTGGCCCCCGCCGGCGCGGCCGGTGACCAGCTGGTCAAGTCCCTGACCGAGGCCGTCAGCGGCACCGGCGCCGGGGTCCTGCTCGACCACCGCATGCGGGACAACTTCATCGCCGGCGTCGCCGAGCGGGCCGAGCTGCCCGGTGTCGACGCCCCGGTGACCCCGGGCCCGGGCGACGAGCACACCGTCAGCCCCGGCTTCCTCACGGTGCCGGCGAGCAAGCTGGCCCAGGAGGGCGAGTACGACCTGCTCCTGGAGGAGTGCTTCGGACCGGTCACCGTCGTGGTGCGCTACGAGGACCAGGGCGAGGTCGAGGCCGTGCTGTCGCGGCTGCCGGGCAACCTGACGGCGACGGTGCACCTGTCCTCCGGCGAGGCGGCCGGCGAGGGACGGGGCGCGGAGATCCTGGAGGAGCTGACGCCGCTGGCCGGGCGCGTGCTGGTGAACGCCTGGCCGACCGGGGTCGCGGTGGCTCCGGCCCAGCACCACGGGGGGCCGTACCCGGCGACCACGTCGACGTCCACGTCGGTGGGCGGGACGGCGATCGAGCGGTGGCTGCGGCCCGTCGTGTACCAGAACACGCCGGAGGCACTGCTGCCGGTGGAGCTGCGGGACGCCAACGAGCTGGGGCTGCCCCGGCGGTTCAACGGGGTGCTGGAGCGCTGAGGCTCAGCCCGCGCTCGGCTCCAGGCCCGCGTCCCGGGCCAGGAGCGCCGCCTGCACCCTGTTCTCGCAGTCGAGCTTGGTCAGGATGCGGCTGACGTAGGTCTTCACCGTGGCCTCGCTCATGTGCAGGCGGGCGCCGGCGTCCGCGTTGGACAGGCCCTCGCCGAGCAGGGCCAGCACCTCCCGTTCGCGCGCCGTCAGCCCGGCCAGGCGGCGGCGCGCCTCCTCGCCGCGCACGGTGGCGGAGGGGGAGGCGAGGGTGTCCACCACGTGCCGGGTGGCGGCCGGGGACAGATAGGCGTTGCCGGCCGCCGCCGCGCGGACCGCGTGGATCAGTTCCTGCGGCGCGGAGTCCTTCAGCAGGAAGCCCGCGCTGCCGTGGCCGAGCGCCCGCAGGACGTTGTCCCGTTCCCCGAACGTGGTCAGGATCAGCACGCGTACCCCGGGCGCGGCGCGGCCCAGCTCGGCCAGCGCGGTCAGCCCGTCCATCACGGGCATCTGGATGTCCAGCAGGGCCACGTCGACCGCGATGCTCCGGGCGGTCTCCACCGCCTCCCTGCCGTCCCGCGCCTCGGCGACGACGTCGATGTCGTCGGCCGAGGTGAGGATCATCCTGATGCCGGCCCTGATGAGCGGTTCGTCGTCGGCGACGAGGACCCGGATCACGCGGCCTCCTGCGCGGTGTCGGTATGACGAGCGGATGGTGAGCCCGCCCATCATGCCCGATCCCGTGACGCCCGATCCCGCCATGTCCGATCCCGTGACGCCCGATCCCGTCGCGGGTGCGGTCGCGGGCCGGGGGCGTGGGCACGCGGGCCGCGTCACGCCTCGTACGTGTAGGACTCCTTCGAGGACAGCTTCCCGTCGCGGAAGCAGAACCGGTAGACGATGTCCGCGTCCTGGTCCACGAAGTGCTCGCAGACCGCGTCCTCGGGCAGCGGCGGGCCGTCCTTCTCCACGCCGTCGGTGAGCAGCGAGCCGCCTTCCGGGAACTTCTTCCGCAGCTCCGCCTCGGCGTCGCCGACCCGGGCCGACTTGTACACGCTCGCCGGGATGACGCCGTCCTCCACCTCGTCCATCAGCTTCCCCACCCCCCAGAACAGAAGGGCGCCGACGCCCACGACGAGGACCACGGCGGTGATGGCGCATCCCAGGGCGACGTTCTTCTTGCTGCTCATGATGGTCGCGAACTCCTTGTGCGGATCGGTGCGTTCGATGACGCCACCACCGTCGCCCGCGGAGCCCCCGCCGATCTTCCCCCGGAAGTCGTCGTCCGCGGCGACGAAAGTCGCCTCGTCCGGACGGGACGGCCGCTCGCCGTCGGTGTCACCGGCACCGGCACCGGCGACGGCGCCGTACGGCAGTACACCCGCGAGCCGGAAACCCCCGTCGGGGGTGGGGCCGGTGTGCACCATGCCGCCGACCAGCCGGGCCCGCTCCCGCAGGCCCGTCAGTCCCTGGCCGCCGCTGATCGCGGGGGGACCGGCCGGCGCCCCGGCCGGTACCGGGCCGTTGGCCACCTCGACCACCAGGCTGTCGGGTTCGTAGCGCAGCGCCACGGTGATCGGGGCGCCCGGCGCGTGCTTGTGGGCGTTGGTCAGGGCCTCCTGCACGATGCGGTACACCGCGCGGTCGACGGCGGGCGTGAGGGACCGTTCGGCGCCGGACCGGCGCAGCTCCACCGGCGTGCCCGCGGCCCGCGAGGAGGCGACCAGCGTGTCGACGGAGGCCGCCGTGCGGTCCGCCGAGGGGTCCTCGGCCCCGGGCGGGGACGCCTCCGCGTCGTCCCGCAGGATGCCCACGGCCTCCCGCAGCTCCCGCATCGCCGACCTGGCGGCCTCCCGGAGGATGCCCACCCCTTCCCGCTGGCGGTCGTTCAGCTCCGGGTCCACCTCCAGCGCCCCGGTGTGCACGGCGATCAGGGCGAGCTGGTGGCCGAGGCTGTCGTGCATGTCCTGGGCGATGCGGTGCCGCTCCAGCAGCCGGGCCTGCCGCGCCACCATCGCCTGCTCCCGCACCAGTTGGGCGTTGTGCCGGCGCAGGGCGTCGAGCAGGGCGTGGCGCTGGGCGCGGTACCGGGCGGCGAGCCCCGGCACGACCGCCATCACCAGGAAGGGGCTCGCGCCCAGCGCGAGCGTGACCAGCGGCGACGTCCAGAGCCCGTCGTCGGCCGCGACGGTGAGGGCGGGAACGACGTAGAGCGCGAGCCCGGCCGCGTACGCGGCCAGCGCGCGCGCCGGACGCCCGATGCGGCTGCCCGCCGACCAGCTGGCGCAGATCAGCAGCGCGAACGTACCGAGGACCGACCCGGCCAGGGCCGACGAGACCATCAGCACGGTCGCCGGCAGGGCGCGGCGGGCCAGCGACAGTACGGCGACGGCCAGGGCCAGGGCGCCGCCCCGCGCCACGGACCCGGACTCCGTCGAGTAGAGCGGGCCCGCGATCCCGGAGAGCGCCACGGCGAGTACGGCCTCGCCGACGATCCGCTTGCGGGGCCAGGGGGAGGCGGCGGCGAGCCGGCGACGGAGCGACAGGCCGGTGCGGGGTGTTTCGGCTACGTCCACGCGCAGACGATAGAGGCTCGCCCCCGGGCGTCCGCATCCCCCCTTCGGCGCGGCTCCGGACGACGAAAGTGAACGCCGGGCCCGCCAAGACGCCTGTCCTCTTTGGTCGTTGCCGAGGACGACTTACGGAGACTGCTCCGGGACGGGGCGCGCGGTGACGATGGCTGCGCCGGACGCACACGGGCGACGGCGTGGGAACCGACGGCTTCGGGAGCGGAACTGTGGGCGGAACTTTGCGCAAGACTGTGGGCGGAACCGCGGACAGCGCGGGACAGTGGACCGGTGGGCGTTTCACCGTGCGGCAGGAGGTCGCCCTCACGGCCCAGCGGTACACCGTGCGGGAGCTGCTGCCGGACGGCTCCGACGGCGACGTACTCGCCGTCGCCGAGCTGAAGTGGTTCTCGCTCAAGGAGGAGACGACCTTCTACGCCGACGAGTCGAGGAAGCGGGTCCTGTTCACCGTGAGGGACCGCAGCCTCCGCGACCTCGGCGACGGCTACGACGTACGGGACGCCCAGGGCGACCTCATCGGCACGTTCGAGGAGAGGTTCTTCGCCTCCCTGGTGCGCTCGACGTGGGTGCTGGACCAGCCGGGTGCGCCCGCGGCCGTCGGGCGGGAGCGCAACTGGTTCGTGGCCGTCTTCCGCCGCGTCTGGGGCTTCCTGCCGCTGGACCAGGTGCCGTTCCCGTGGCCGTACCACTTCGACTTCGAGACGGACGGCAAGCCGGTGATGACGGTCGACAAGAAGTTCGGGCTGCGCGACCGCTACGTGGTGGACATGGCCGCGCCCGGTCTGGACCCGCGCCTCGCCATCGCCCAGGCCGTGGCGCTGGACGCGTTCCAGGGCCGCTGACCGGGACCGCCCGGGGCGCGCCTGCGAGAATCCCGTCATGGACCTGAAGATCCCCGAACTGCCCTTCCCCTTGCGCACCTACGGCCCCGACGGCCACTGGTCCCACGAGGACGGCGTCCTCACCGGACGGGCCGGACCCCGGCAGGACCGTTTCGTGCCGCCCACCGACGAGGCCCTGGACCCGGCCTCGGACGCGCCGCGCCTGCTGGGCGCGCCCGAGGGCGACTTCCAGCTGATCGCCCGCGTCACGGTCGGCTTCGCCGCCGCCTTCGACGCCGGCGTCCTCTACGTCCACGTGGGCGAGCGGGCGTGGGCCAAGCTCTGCCTGGAGTACTCGCCGGACGTGCCCACCGTCTGCACGGTGGTCACCCGGGGCCACTCCGACGACGTCAACTCCTTCACCGTCGACGGCGGATCCGTCTGGCTCCGGGTGAGCCGTACCGGTCGTGCCTTCGCCTTCCACGCCTCCCGGGACGGCGAGCACTGGACCTTCGTCCGCCTCTTCACCCTCGGCGACGAGACGGAGACGGGGGCCGCCCTGATCGGCTTCATGACCCAGTCGCCGACGGGGGAGGGGTGCGTGGTGACGTACGACCACATCGAGTACCGGCCCCACTGGCCGCGTGATCTGCGGGACGGCAGCTGAGGGAGCCGGGGGAGCCGGGGGAGCCGCGGGGGGCTGCGGGAATGGAAGCGGCTCCTTGAATGTTCACGCGGTCGCCGGAGGGAGTCTCCGTACCCGTACGACCTGGAGTGCCGATCACGATGCGCGTCGAAATCTGGTCCGACATCGCCTGTCCCTGGTGTTATGTCGGAAAGGCCCGTTTCGAGAAGGCGCTGGCCGCCTTCCCGCACCGGGATCAGGTCGAGGTCGTGCACCGTTCCTTCGAGCTGGACCCGGGCCGCGCCAAGGACGACGTTCAGCCGGTGATCGCGATGCTCACCAGGAAGTACGGCATGAGCGAGGCGCAGGCCGAGGCCGGCGAGGACAACCTGGGCACCCAGGCCGCCGCCGCGGGCCTGCCGTACCGCACCCGGGGCCGCGACCACGGCAGCACCTTCGACATGCACCGGCTGCTGCACTTCGCCCGCGAGCGGGGCCGCCAGGCGGAGCTGCTCGACCTGCTGTACCGGGCGAACTTCGCCGAGGAGCGGTCCGTCTTCGACGACGACGGACGCCTCGTCGAGCTGGCCGGCGCCGCCGGTCTCGACGCGGACGCGGCGCGCGAGGTCCTCGCCGACCCGGCGGCGTACGCCGACGAGGTGCGCGCCGACGAGCGGGAGGCCGCGCGGCTCGGCGCCAACGGCGTGCCGTTCTTCGTCCTCGACCGGGCGTACGGCGTCTCCGGCGCCCAGCCCGCCGAGGTCTTCACGCAGGCACTCACCCAGGCGTGGCAGGCGCGGGCGCCGCTCGCCATGGTCCAGGGCGCGCCGGCGGCCGGGGACGGCGGGGACGGCGGCGACGCCTGCGGTCCCGACGGCTGCGCGGTGCCGGGAACCGGAGAACACGATGGACGGGGGACGGCAGGGGCCGCACAGTAGGGGGCATGCAGAGCTTCGATCGTCTCGTCCGTGCCGAGTTCCAGCCGGAGACCGTCTATCTGAACACCGCCACTCTGGGGCTGCTGCCCGCCCGGTCCGTCGCCGCGCTGCGGGACGCGGTGGCGTCCGTGGCGGCCGGGCAGCCGTCGGACATGTTCGCCGACGTCGAGGCGTCCCGGGCCGCGTTCGCGCGGATCGCCGGGGTGCCCGTCACCCGGGTCGCCGTCGGCGCCTCGGTCGCCGTCTACAGCGGCCTGATCGCGGCCTCGCTGCCGCCGGGCGCCGAGGTCCTCACCGCCGAGGACGACTTCAGCTCCCTGGTCAACCCGTTCCACGTGCGCGGCGACCTGAAGGTGCGGGCCGTGCCGCTGGAGCGGATCGCCGAGTCGGTCACCGCGGACACCGCCCTCGTCGCCGTCAGCGCCGTCCAGTCCGCCGACGGACGGCTCGTCGACCTGCCCGCGCTGCGCGCCGCCGCCCGGGAGCACGGCGCGCGGATCTTGCTGGACGCCTCCCAGGCGGCCGGCTGGCTGCCGCTGGCCGCCGCCGACGTCGACTACGTCGCGGTCGTCGCCTACAAGTGGGTGCTGTGCCCGCGCGGGGTCGCCTTCCTCGTCGTCCCCGAGGACCTGGGCGGGCTGACCCCGCTGTTCGCCGGCTGGGCCGCGGGCGAGCACCCCTGGCAGAGCACCTACGGCCCGGTCCAGGAACTGGCCCGCTCCGCCCGCCGGTTCGACGAGAGCCCCGCCCTGCTCTCCTACGCCGCCGCCCGGCACTCCCTGGCACTGATCGAGGAACTCGGTGTGGAGGCCGTGCACGCCCACGACCTCGCGCTCGCCGACCGGTTCCGGGCCGGGCTGGCCACGCTCGGGCACGAGCCGGTGGCGGCGCCGGGCTCGGCGATCGTCTCGGTGCCCGGACTCGGGCACCGGCAGGGCGAGTTGAGCCGGGCCGGCATCCAGGTCTCCGACCGGGCGGGGAACCTGCGCGCCGCGTTCCACCTGTACAACACGGACGCGGACGTCGACCGGCTGCTGAACGCCCTGTAGGGACGCCGCCGGGCCGGTGCCTCCCGTACCGCACGGGAAGAGGCACCGGCCCGGGGGGCGTGCGTCACACGGTCACTTCACCGGCGTGAAGTCCCGCGCGCCGATGAACTCCGGACGCCGTACCGGCGCCGCGAACGGCTCCACCGCCGCGTTCTCCACGCTGTTGAACACGATGAAGACGTTGGAGCGGGGGAACGGGGTGATGTTGTCCCCGGACCCGTGCATGCAGTTGCAGTCGAACCAGGTCGCCGAGCCGGCCTTGCCGGTGAACAGCTTGATGCCGTACTCGGAGGCCATCTTGGTCAGCCCCTCGTCGGAGGGCGTGCCCGCGTCCTGCATCTGCAGCGACTTCTTGTAGTTGTCCTTCGGCGTCTCGCCCGCGCACCCGAGGAACGTCTTGTGCGACCCCGGCATGATCATGAGCCCGCCGTTGGTGTCGTAGTTCTCGGTGAGCGCGATCGAGACCGACACCGTGCGCATCCGCGGCAGACCGTCCTCGGCGTGCCACGTCTCGAAGTCCGAGTGCCAGTAGAAGCCGCTGGCGCCGAAGCCCGGCTTGACGTTGATCCGCGACTGGTGGACGTAGACGTCCGAGCCGAGGATCTGCCGGGCGCGGCCCACGACCCGCTCGTCGCGTACGAGCCGCGCGAAGACCTCGCTGATCCTGTGCACCTCGAAGACGGACCGGATCTCCTTGGACTGCGGCTCGACGATGGAGCGTTCGTCGGCGCGGATCTCCGGGCTGGTGACCAGGCGGTCCAGTTCCTCCCGGTAGACGGCGACCTCGTCCGGCGTGATGAGCTGGTCGATGGCGAAGAAGCCGTCGCGCTCGAAGGACTGCAGGTCGCCCGGCCCGAACGGCCCGGGCGCGTCGGGCGCGCCCCAGACGACCGGGTCCTGCCGGGGGGTGGCCACCTCGGTGACGCCCCGGGTGGGGTAGAGATCGGTGACGGTGGTCGCGGCGTTCTCGGTGGTCGCGGTCACGGGTTCCTCACACCTCCTCGGTGAGCTGGGGGTCCCCCCAGGCCTCCGGCTCTGGGGGAGGGTAGGTGCCGTTCTCGTCGTGGTCCTCCCGTCCGGTCACGGGCGGGTTGAACACGCAGATGCAGTGGAAGTCCTCCTTGACCTTGAGCGTGTGCCGCTCGTGGCCGTTGAGGAGGTACATGGTGCCGGGCGTGATGTGGTACGTCTTCCCGGTCTCGCGGTCGGTCAGCTCGGCGTCGCCCTTGGTGCAGACGACGGCCTCGATGTGGTTCTGGTACCACATGTCCGTCGACGTACCCGCGTACAGGATGGTCTCGTGGACGGAGAAGCCGACGCCCTCCTTGGCGAGGACGATGCGGGTGCTCTCCCAGGTCCCGCCCTCGGACTTGACGTGCCGGTCGGTGCCCTTGAATTCGTCGAAGGAACGGACGATCACGGTGTGGCGATGCCTCCTACTCGGGTGTTACAGGGTGATACGGGGTGTTACAGGGGGCGCGGAACCGTCTCAGACGGTCTCGCGGACGGCTCGGGCGAGGGTCTTCATGCCCTCGTCCAGCTCGTCGGGGGTGACGGTGAGGGCCGGGAGCAGTTTGACGACCTCGCTCTCCGGGCCGGACGTCTCGATCAGCAGCCCGTGCTCGAAGGCGCGCTTGGCGACGCGGCCGGCGCGGTCCTTGTCGTGGAACTCCAGGCCCCAGACCAGGCCGCGGCCCCGGTACTCCTTGACGTCGGCGAGGTTCTCCTCGGTGATGGAGATCAGGTGCTGCTCGATCCGCTCGCCGCGGGCCCGGGTCTGCTTCTCCATCGCGGAGCCGTCGGCCCAGTAGGCCTCCAGGGCGGCGGTCGCGGTGACGAAGGCGGGGTTGTTGCCGCGGAAGGTGCCGTTGTGCTCGCCCGGCTCCCAGACGTCCAGCTCGGGCTTGAACAGGCACAGCGACATCGGCAGGCCGTAGCCGCTGATGGACTTGGAGACGGTGACGATGTCCGGGGTGATGCCCGCCTCCTCGAAGGAGAAGAAGGCGCCGGTCCGGCCGCAGCCCATCTGGATGTCGTCGACGATCAGCAGCATGTCCTGCCGCTCGCACAGCTCGGCGAGCGCGCGCAGCCACTCCAGGCGGGCCACGTTGATGCCGCCCTCGCCCTGCACGGTCTCCACGATCACGGCGGCGGGCTTGTTCAGGCCCGAGCCCTGGTCCTCCAGGAGCCGCTCGAACCACAGGAAGTCCTCGACCGTGCCGTCGAAGTAGTTGTCGAACGGCATCGGGGTGCCGTGCACCAGGGGGATGCCGGCGCCGGCCCGCTTGAAGGCGTTGCCGGTCACGGCGAGCGAGCCCAGCGACATGCCGTGGAAGGCGTTGGTGAAGGAGACGATCGCCTCGCGGCCCTTGACCTTGCGGGCCAGCTTCAGCGCGGCCTCCACCGCGTTGGTGCCGGTCGGGCCGGGGAACATGACCTTGTACGGCAGGTCACGGGGGCGCAGCACCAGGTTCTGGAAGGTCTCCAGGAAGCGGCGCTTGGCGGTGGTCGACATGTCGAGACCGTGCGTGACGCCGTCCCGCTCCAGGTAGTCGATCAGCGCCCGTTTCAGCACGGGGTTGTTGTGCCCGTAGTTGAGCGACCCGGCTCCGGCGAAGAAGTCGAGGTACTCGTGGCCGTCCTCGTCGTACATGCGGCTGCCGTGCGCGCGGTCGAAGACGGTGGGCCAGCCGCGGCAGTAGCTGCGTACCTCGGACTCCAGGGTCTCGAAGACACTCAGGTCGGGCTGGGTGATGGTCACGACGAATCGCTCCTCGGTGCGGTGAGGGGTGAGGTGAGGGAAGTCGAAGTCGGTGGGGGTCCGGTGTCAGCGGGCCGCTGACAGGGGGCCGATGCGGTACAGGACCTCGGGCTCGTGCGGTCCGTCGGGGAACAGACCGGCGTCGAACAGCGTCTCTCGCTCCAGCGCGGCGCCGTGGCGCTCGGCGAACGAGGTGAACAGCCGTCGGGAGGGGAGGTTGTCCGGGCTGATGGTCGTCTCCAGCGTGGTCAGCGCCTGCTCCGTCACGGTGCGCGCGACCAGACCGTCGAGCAGCTTCGCGGCCAGTCCGCGACCGCGGTACGCCTCGTCCACCGCCACCTGCCAGACCAGCAGGGTGCCGGGACGGTCCGGCCGCACATAGCCGGTGACGAACCCGACCGCCTCGCCGCCCGCCGCGCGGGCGACGGCCGAGGTCGCGGCGAAGTCACGGCACCACAGCAGATAGGCGTAGGAGGAGTTCAGGTCCAGGACCTTCGAATCCCTCGCTATACGCCACAGCGCGGCTCCGTCCGCCACTCTCGGGCGATCGATGTGCAGGTCTGCTTGTGCGGCAGTCATGCAAATTGAACTTACCCAGGGAAATTCAAAATTGCATCGCCGGACGGGGTTACGGATGGCGAGGGTATGTGTTATCACGCGGGCGCGAGTGATCGCGCGAGGAGCCCGGGTTTTGGGGTGATTTGCCCGGGACTTATGGGGCGAAACGGACCGCTTGTGTAACGGGTCACAATCAGGTAACCCGGCGGAAGTGTTCGCGAAATCTTAGTGTTTAGCCCTCGGGAAAGCGGGCAGAAGAATATGGGAAGCTGCCCTGGAAAGAATTCTGAATTGTTTTTGATTATCTCCCCGAAGGAATCCCGAATTCAGTTCCCGTTACGCCTGCCAGGCGCCCTCGGCGGCCCGGTGGGCGCCTTCCGGATCGGTCGGCAGACCCTTCTCGGCCAGTGCGGTGCCGAGCGCGTCCAGACAGCCGCGGACGGCACCGCGGGTCGCGTGCGGCCCGTAGTGGTTGACCCGGATCATCTCCTTGGCCAGGGCGCCGCCGCCCGCGGCCAGCGGCAGTGCCGGGTTCGACTCCAGGGCCCGCGCCACCAGCTCCGAGGCGTCCAGGCCGGCCGGCGCCCGCAGGGTCGTGGCGACCGGCGCCGCGTCGCGCGCCGCGCGCACGTACGGCGTGAGGCCCCCGCCCAGCGCCAGGGCGCCCGCGCGGGTGGCCGCCGCGGCCGAGGCGTGCCGCGCCATCACCGATGCCGGGCCCGCCGCCTCGATCCGCTCCACGCACGCCTCCAGGGCGAGCATCTCCAACTGCGCCGGAGCGTGCGGCAGCGCCGTGCGCCCGCCGTCGATCCAGCGTTCCTTCCAGTCCAGGAGGGAGAGGTACGAGCGGCGCGGAGCCCCGGGGTTCGCCGCCATCCGCGCCCAGGCCCGCTCGCTCACCGACACCGCCGACACCCCGGCCGGACCGCCCATCGCCTTCTGCGCCCCGATCACGCACAGGTCCACGCCCCAGGCGTCCGGCAGTACGGGCTCGGCGCCCACGGAGGCCACGGCGTCCAGGTAGAACAGCGCGCCGTGCTCCTTCACCACCGCGCCGATCTCCGCGACCGGGTTGGTGTTCCCGGTCGCCGCCTCGGCGTGCACCAGCGACACGAAGCCGATCTCCGGGTGCTCGGCGAACGCCTCCCGCACCCGGTCCGCCGTCACCGCCTCGTGGAAGGGCACCGCCAGGTCGTGCACCGTCGCGCCGCAGTCCCGCAGCCAGTCGCCGAAGGTCTGCCCGTACGGTCCCGTGATCACGTTCAGCGCCACGGTGTCCGGCCCGGCCGTCCCGCGGATCGCGCCCTCCAGCGGCAGCAGCGCCTCGCCCTGCGTGATCACCACGTCCTGTGCGGTGCCGAGCAGCCGCGCCACGCGGTCCTCGATCGCGGCGAAACGGCCGGCGCTCAGCGGGGGGAGGTCCAGGAAGGGGTTGGTCACGGTGGCGCTCTCTTCACTACAGCACAGGGTCACTGCGTACGGGTGGGCGTACGCGGGCGTACGGGTCGAGGGTAACCGCGGCATGCCTCCCGACTCGCGCCGGAGCCCGTCCGTTGCGACACGGTCACGCCCGGAACCCTGGCTTCCGCTACGGCGGTGACTGGTCCCCCGACCGCACGGCGGGCCCGGGGAGAGGGCTGATTAGGCTGCGGGGCATGAGCGATGGCGCGGTGCTGCACGTGAAGGGCCGGGTGCTCGTGGGACCGGAGGAGGTCCGCGACGAGCTGTGGGTGATCGACGGACGGGTCTCCTACGACCGTCCGGCCGGCGCCCGGGACGTCCGTACCGTCGAGGGCTGGGCGCTGCCCGGCCTGGTCGACGCCCACTGCCACGTCGGCCTCGACCGGCACGGGGCGGTCCCCGCCGACGTCGCCGAGCGGCAGGCGCTGGCCGACCGGGACGCGGGGGCGCTGCTGCTGCGGGACGCGGGGTCGCCCTCCGACACCCGCTGGGTGGACGACCGCGAGGACCTGCCGAAGATCATCCGGGCCGGGCGGCACATCGCCCGCACCCGCCGTTATATCCGCAACTACGCCTGGGAGGTGGAGCCCGAGGACCTGCCCGCCTACGTCGCCCGGGAGGCCCGGCGCGGCGACGGCTGGGTCAAGCTGGTCGGCGACTGGATCGACCGCGACCTCGGGGATCTGTCGGCCTGCTGGCCGCGCGGCGCGGTGGAGGCGGCCATCGCCGAGGCCCACCGCCTGGGCGCCCGCGTCACCGCGCACTGCTTCGCCGAGGACTCCCTGCGCGACCTGGTGGAGGCGGGCATCGACTGCGTCGAACACGCCACCGGCCTCACGGACGACCTGATCCCGCTGTTCGCCTCCCGGGGCGTCGCGATCGTCCCCACCCTGGTCAACATCGCGACCTTCCCGGACCTGGCCGCCGGCGGCGAGGCCAAGTTCCCCCGCTGGTCCGCCCACCTCCGCCGGCTGCACGCCCGCCGCTACGACACCGTCCGCGACGCCCACGACGCCGGCATCCCGGTCTACGTCGGCACGGACGCGGGCGGCACGCTGCCGCACGGGCTGGTGGCGGCGGAGGTCGCGGAACTGGTCACGGCCGGCATCCCACCGCTCACCGCCCTCTCGGCCGCCACCTGGTCGGCCCGCGCCTGGCTCGGCCGCCCCGCCCTGCGGGAGGGCGCCCCGGCCGACCTGGTGGTGTACGAACGCGACCCCCGGGCGGATGTGCGGGTGCTGGGGGCGCCGGCGCGGGTGGTGGTGAACGGGCGGGTCGTGGGGTGACTCCCCGGTGACTGCGCAAGCTGATCCGCCAGCAGTACGACCAGATGGTCGGGCTCGGCGACGACGTCCCCGAACGGGTGGCGTACTTCGATACGGCCGAGCATGCCGGGGCCCGCGTGATCTCCGCCCGCGACCTCGCCGGACTCGGCCGGGCGGGCGACCCGCGAGCACTCACTTCATGGATGCCCTCAAGCCACGGAAGCCCGGCTTCGACCGTGTCCGTGTCAGGGACCGCGTCGGCTTGGCCGCGGCGCTGTCCGACTGGAGTGGGCCGAGCCCGAGGGCGACGAGAACCCGGACGCGATGAACTGCCTGCGAGGGCCCGGGCCTGCCGGACCTGAGGATCTCAAGGTCCTCGGCACCAGAGCCGGCGAGGCCCTCCGCGAGCCACGGGGAGCGTTTCGTGAGCGCTGGCGGGAACTGCACGGATGCGCGTGCACGGTAGCGGCAATCGCCCTGCGTTCGGGATCAGCTCGTTGCCGGCCTCGGGAGCGGACGGCCCCCTCCGACGCCCCCGCTCAGCCCCGCCCGACCGCCCGGTCCAGCGCCCGCAGGAAGCCGTCCGTCGTCGCCCGGTCCCGTACCGCCAGCCGCAGCCACTCCTCGTCCAGCCCCGGGAACGTGTCCCCCCGCCGGACCGCGTACCCGAGGTCCCGCAGCCGCCGGCGTACGTCGGCGGCCCCCGGCAGCCGTACCAGGACGAAGGGCCCCTCGGCCGGTTCCACCACCCGCAGCCCCCGCCCGGCGAACTCCTTCAGCCCGGCGACCAGGCGGTCCCGGTCGGCGGCGACGTGGTGGGCGGCGTGCGCGGCCTCCGCCAGGGCCCGCGGCCCCACGCACGCCTCGGCCGCCGCCAGCGCGGGCGTGGACACCGGCCACAACGGCTGCGCCCGCTCCAGTTCGCCGATGACGTCCGGCGCCGCCAGCACGTACCCGATCCGCAGCCCGGCCAGCCCCCAGGTCTTGGTGAGGCTGCGCAGCACCACCAGACCGGGCACGTCCGCGCGCCCGGCCAGCGCCTCCCGCTCGCCCGGCACCGCGTCCATGAACGCCTCGTCCACCACCAGCGTCCGTCCCGGCCGGGCCAGCCCGGCCAGTACACCGGCCGGGTGCAGCACCGACGTCGGATTGGTCGGGTTGCCGACCACCACCAGGTCGGCGTCCTCGGGCACGGCCGCCGCGTCCAGCCGGAAGCCGTCCCCGGCGCGCAGCAGCACCCGGTCCACCGTGTGCCCCGCGTCCCGCAGCGCCGCCTCGGGCTCCGTGAACTGCGGGTGCACCACGACCGGCCGGCGCACCTTCAGCGCCCGCGCCAGCAGCACGAACGCCTCCGCCGCGCCCGCCGTCAGCAGCACCCGCTCCACCGGCAGCCCGTGCCGCGCCGCCACCGCCGCCCGCGCCGCCCGGCCGTCCGGGTAGGCCGCGAGCTTGCCGAGCGAGGCCGTGAGGTGCTCGCGCAGCCAGGCCGGCGGGGTGCCCGCGCGGACGTTGACGGCGAGGTCCACCAGCGCGGCCCCGTCGCCCCGGACCTCGGCGTCGCCGTGGTGGCGCAGGTCGTGGCCGCGCCCGGCGGGCACGGTCCCCTCAGTGCGCATGGGAGTGCGCGTGCCCGTGGCCGTGGTGGTGATGGCCGTCGTCGTCGGGGTGGAAGTGCGGCTGCTGCGGCGCCCCCACCTTGTCCTCGAAGCCCGGCAGCGCGATGCGGTACACGCACGAGTCGCAGTTCATCCGCAGATCACCGCGCACCGCCTCCTCGTACCGCTCCCACACCAGGTCGAGCAGCTCCGGCTCCGGCCCGATGACGTCCGCCGAACGCACCTGGGTCTCCGGGTGCGCGCCGGCCCACTCCTCGGTCTGGAACCTGACCCGGTCCGGGAGGATGCCGGTGAACAGGAAGTACGGCAGCACCACGATCCGGCGCGCGCCGAGCCGCGCGCACCGCTCCAGGCCGCCCGGCACATCCGGTTGCGCCAGCGACACGAACGCCGTCTCCACGCCCGCGTACCCCCGGCCCTCCCACAGCAGCCGCGCCGCCTTGAACACCTCGGCGTTGGCGTCCGGGTCCGTCGACCCCCGCCCGACCAGCAGCACCGTCACCTCGGCCGGGTCCCAGCCGGGGTCCATCGCCTCGGCCAGCCGCCGCTCGAGGACCCGCAGCAGCGCCGGGTGCGGACCCAGCGGACGGCCGTAGGTGTACGAGATCCCGGCGTGCCGTTCCTTCTCGCGGGCCAGCGCCGCCGGGATGTCGCCCTTGGCGTGCCCGGCGGAGACCAGCATCAGCGGCACGGCGGCGAACCGACGCACCCCCCGCTCCACCAGCTCGGCGACCGCGTCGCCCAGCGGCGGCGGGGACAGCTCGATGAACCCGCCGGCGACGGGCAGTTCGGGGTGGCGGCGGCCCAGCTCGCGCACGAAGTCCCGGAACGCCTCGGCCCCGGCGTCGTCCCGGGTGCCGTGTCCGGCGATGAGCAGGGCGGGCGGGGTGGTCACAACGTCTCCTCAAGGAATCGGGAAAAGTGAAGCGGTTCGGGGGTCATCGGGCGCTCTCCTGCCACCGGTAGCCGCGCGGCGTCACCATGCGCCCGGCGATCTCCCGGGTGGCGGTGTTGCCGACCGTCACGACCGTCATCATGTCGACGGTCGCCGGGTCGAGGGCGGCCAGCGTCGTCAGCCGGGCCGACTCGTCGGCGCGGGAGGCGTTGCGCACCACCCCGACCGGCGTCGCCGGCTCCCGGTGCTCCGCCAGGATCGCCAGCGCCTCGGGCAACTGCCAGTGGCGGCCCCGGCTGCGCGGGTTGTAGAACGTCACCACCAGGTCGGCCTCGGCCGCCGCCCGCACCCGGCGCTCGATGACCTCCCACGGCGTGTGCAGGTCGGACAGGCTGATGGAGACGTGGTCGTGGCCGAGCGGCGCGCCCAGCACCGCACCGGCCGCCAGCGCCGCCGTCACCCCCGGCACCCCGACCACGTCGATGTCGTCGGACGCCTCGGCCAGCGCCGGCGAGGCCATGGCGTACACGCCCGCGTCGCCGCTGCCGATCAGCGCGACGGCGTGGCCGCGCCGGGCCTCCTCGACGGCGGTGCGGGCCCGCTCCTCCTCGGCGCCGAGCCCCGACTCCAGCACCCGGGTGCCGGGCCGCAGCAGGTCGCGGATCTGGTCGACGTACTGGTCGAGACCGACCAGCACCGACGCCCGCCGCAGCTCGGCCGCCGCGCGCGGGGTGAGCAGGTCCCGGGCGCCAGGACCGAGCCCGACCACCGCGAGCCGCCCGCGCCCGGGACGCCGTACGACGGCACAGGTCGCCATCGCCGGCCGGCCGTCCGCACGCTCCGACTTCCGCTTGGGGACGAGGAGTTCACCGCCGTGCAGCAGGGCGGCGGCCTCCGCGACGGACGGGGTGCCGACGGCGGCGAGCGGCGCGTCGGAGGGGTGGGGCACCTCGACACCGGCCAGTTCCCCGGCCGGGTAGGTCACGAGGGGCACCCCGAGCCGCCGCGCCGCGGCCACGATGCCGGGCTCGTCCGCCTTGGCGTCCACGGTGGCGATCCGGGCCACGGACGCGGGGGAGAGCCCGGCCTCGCGCAGGGCGCCCTCGACGACACCGAGCACCTCCTCGGCGGGCGCGCCCCGGGACGCCCCGACCCCGACGACGAGCGACGGCGGACGCAGGACCACTTCCCCGGCGGTCTCCTCGACCAGCCGGTCCGTCACCCGCACCGTGTACGCCCCCTCGGCGGCCAGCGGCAGCGGCGGCAGCGGCCAGGACACCTCGGCCCGCAGCGCCACCGGCTCCCCGTCCAGCAGGGCCCGGGTCACCCCGGCGACATCGCCCTCGACGGGCAGCCCGAGGGTGTCCAGGCCCGGTACGCCCACCGCGTCCGTCGCCGTCGTCACCACCGGCTCGGCGCCCAGGACCCCGGCCACCTCGGCGGCGAGGCCGTTGGCGCCGCCGCCGTGACCGCCGAGCAGCGACACCGCGAACCGTCCCGCCTCGTCCACGCAGACCACGCCCGGGTCGGTCCGCTTGTCCGCCAGCAGCGGCGCGACGAGCCGCACCACGGCCCCCGTCGCCAGGAAGCACACGAGCTGCTCGCACTCCGCGAACGCGGCCCGTACGGCGTCCGCGACCGGACCCTCGTAGACACGGGTGCGCCCGGGCCACGCGGCGGCCAGCCGGTCGCGGGCCGCCGCACCCGCCGCCGTGGCGGAGACAAGGCCGATCACTGGGGGACTCCTTCGGTACGGGTGGGGGCGTCGTCGGTCTTCCGGCCGCGCAGCGCCCTGCGGGCCTCGGGGTCGGCCTTGCGGAAGCCGTGGAAGTGACCCGGGTGGTAGAGGTGCGAGCGGGTGCCGCGCGCGTCGAGGGCCGGACCGACCAGGAACAGCGTGTGCTTCCACAGCTTGTGCTCCTTGACCGTCTCCTCCAGCGTGCCGATCGTGCACCGCACGACCAGTTCCTCCGGCCAGGTCGCCTGGTAGGCGACGACCACCGGCGTGTCCGTCGGGTAGCCGCCCTCCAGCAGCTCCCGCACCAGCTGCCCGCTGCGGGCGGCCGACAGGAACACCGCCATGGTCGTGCCGTGCCGGGCGAACTCCCGGACCTCCTCCCCGGGCGGCATCGGCGTCTTGCCGCCGCCCAGCCGGGTGAGGATGACGGACTGCGCCACCTCCGGGATGGTCAGCTCCCGCCCCGCGAGCGCGGCGACGGCGGAGAACGACGACACGCCGGGCACGATCTCGGTCGCGATGCCGATCGCCGCGCACCGGTCGAGCTGCTCCTGCGTGCCGCCCCACAGCGCCGGGTCGCCGGAGTGCACGCGGGCCACGGCCAGACCGTCCCGGTGGGCCCGCTCGTAGACGGCGACGACGTCCTCCAGCGACATCGTCGCGGAGTCGAGCACCTCGGCGCCCTCCCGGGCGTGCTCCAGCACCTCGGCCTGCACCAGGCTGGCCGCCCAGATCACGACATCGGCCTCGGCGATGGCGCGCGCGGCACGGAACGTCAGCAGATCGGCGGCACCGGGGCCGGCACCGACGAAGGTCACCTTGCCGGCGGGGGCATCGGCATCGGCCATGGAATCGGGTCCTCTCCTACTCATACTTACTGCGGTTGCGGCTGTCGGACGCGCGGGGACGCGGGACGATCGGATAGCAAGGGCACATGGCGGTCTTCGTCGCGCTCGGCGCGTTCCTGATGACGCTGGCCGGCGGCTGGACGGCACAGCGCGTGACCGACCGCCGCCATCTGGTGCTGGGCCTGGCCGGGGGCCTGATGCTCGGCGTGGTCGGCCTGGACCTGCTGCCGGAGGCGCTGGAGGCGGCCGGCCGCGAGGTGTTCGGCGTACCGGAGGCCCTGCTGCTGTTCGTCGCCGGCTTTCTCCTGGCCCACCTGGTGGAACGTCTGCTGGCCGCCCGCCGCGCCGCGCACGGCGCCGAGGAGGACGGTCACCGCGCGCCCGAGGTGGGCCTGACGGCCGCCGCGGCGATGGTCGGGCACAGCGCGATGGACGGCGTGGCGATCGGCGCGGCCTTCCAGGTCGGCGGCGGCATGGGCACGGCGGTCGCCCTGGCGGTGATCGCCCACGACTTCGCGGACGGCTTCAACACCTACACACTCACCAGCCTCTACGGCAACGCCCGCCGCCGCGCCGTCGCCATGCTGGTCGCCGACGCCTGCGCCCCCGTGCTCGGCGCGGCCTCGACCCTCCTGTTCACCATCCCGGAACAGGCCCTCGGCGCCTATCTCGGCCTCTTCGGCGGCGTCCTGCTCTACCTCGCCGCCGCCGAGATCCTCCCCGAGGCCCACCACGAGCACCCCGCCCGCTCGACCCTGCTGTGCACGGTCGCCGGGGCGGGGTTCATCTGGCTGGTGGTCGGCATCGCCGAGTAGCGCGGGCCCGCCGGTCACAGTTTCCCGCCCCGGCCGCCGTCCCGCCGCGCGGGCGCGATCAGCGTAGACAGATACGGCAGGGGAGTGCCGTCGAGAGCGGCGGCCGGCCGGATCGACTCCTCCTCCAGCCCCAGCGCCGACCCCCACACGGCGTCGTCCAGCCGCCCGGTCTCCCGCAGCGCCTCGGCCACCTCGGCCGCCTGCCGCCCGAACTTGTACGCCACGACCGTCCCCGGCCCGTTCAGCGCGTCCTTCAGCACGGCGGCCCCCGCGGTGACCGGCACCAGCGTCAGCGGCTCGGTCCCCTCGGTCAGCACGGCCCCGGACCGCGCCGCGAGGTCCTGCATGGCGGTGATCCCGGGCACGGTCTCCACGACCGTCCCCGGCACGGCCGCGGCGACGGTCTGGGCGAGGTAGGTGAACGTCGAGTACACGTTGGGGTCGCCGATGGTCGCGAAGGCGACCGAGCCGTGGGAGCGCAGCAGCCCGGCCACCGTCTCCCCGGCCGCGTCCCAGGCGGCCTCCCGCCGCGCCCGGTCACTGCGCTCGTTGAGCGCGAACACCACGCGGCGGATCTTCTCCCGCCCCACGTAGTGCAGGACGGTCGCCTCGGCCCGCCCCCGCTCGCCGGTGTCCATCACGGGTACGACGACGACCTCGGCGGCCCGCAGCGCGTTGACCCCCTTGACGGTCACCAGCTCGGGGTCGCCGGGACCGACTCCCACTCCGGTCAGCGTGTTGCTCATGACGTCCGGCACCTCTCCACGAACCGACGGGCGACACCGGGCTCGGACGCCCAGTGCGTGTGCAGATAGCTCGCGTGCACACCCCGCTGTACAAAACCCTCCAGGCGCCGCGTCGGCGCCCGCGTCCCCCACGCCGGAGCCGCACCGGCCCCCGGCTCGACCACCGTCCGGTGGAACTCGTGCCCCCGCATCCGCGTCCCGGCGGCGGCCAGCGCGCTGTCGGATACGGCCACCGCGTCCCGGTAGCCCAGCGTCAGCCGCTCGCCCATCCGCGCGGTGGCGTCCAGCACCCCGCACATCGGCGTCCCGTCCAGCTCCCGGCACAGGTACAGCAGCCCGGCACACTCGGCGGCGACCGGAGCACCGCGCTCCGCGAGCCGCGCGACCGACTTCCGCAGCGGCTCGTTGGCGGACAGCTCGGCGGCGTACACCTCGGGGAAGCCCCCGCCGATCACCAGCCCGTCCGTCCCCTCGGGCAACTCCTCGTCCCGCAGCGGATCGAAGGGCACGACCTCCGCCCCGGCGGCGGCGAGCAGCTCGGTGTGCTCGGCGTAGGAGAACGTGAACGCGGCCCCGCCGGCGACGGCGACGCGGGGGCTCGGCTTTTCAGTCGGCCGAGTCGGGCGGTGGGTGGGCGAAGGCCCGGGGGTCCAGGGGGCGGAGCCCCCTGGCAGGGGCCCGGCGGACCGGGCGAGCGCTTCAAGGGCGTCCAGATCACATCCCTGGGACACCAGCACCCGCATCGAGTCAACGGCCTCGACAGCCTGGCTCCCCCGCTCGGCGACCGGCACCAGCCCGAGATGCCGAGACGGCACCCCGACCGGCGCGGCCCGCCGCAGCGCCCCCAGCACCGGCACCCCGGTCGACTGCAACGCCTCCCGCAGCACAGCCTCGTGCCGGTCCGACCCGACCTTGTTCAGGATCACGCCCCCGACCCGCACCTGAGGGTCCCAGGAGACGAACCCGTGCACCAGCGCCGCCACCGACCGCGCCTGCGCCGACGCGTCGACGACCAGCACGACCGGCGCCCGCAGCAGCTTGGCCACGTGCGCGGTGGACGCCAGCTCCCCTTCCCCCGACGCGCCGTCGTACAGCCCCATCACGCCCTCGACGACCGCGAGGTCGCACCCGGCGGCCCCGTGCAGGAACAGCGGGGCGATCAGCTCCGCACCGCACAGGTAGGCGTCGAGATTGCGCCCCACGCGCCCGGTGGCGAGCGCGTGGTACCCGGGGTCGATGTAGTCCGGCCCGACCTTGTGCGGGGACACGGCGAGCCCCCGCGCGGCGAACGCGGCCATCAGCCCGGTGGCGACGGTGGTCTTGCCGCTCCCCGACGAGGGCGCGGCGATGACCAGCCGGGGAACGGAGGAGGTCACCACTCGATGCCCCTCTGCCCCTTCTGCCCGGCGTCCATCGGATGCTTGACCTTGGACATGTCGGTGACCAGGTCCGCGAACTCCACGAGCTTCTCCGGCGCGTTCCGCCCGGTGATCACGACATGCTGGGTACCGGGCCGGTCCCGCAGCACCTGCACCACCTCGTCGGTGTCCACCCACCCCCAGTGCATCGGGTAGGCGAACTCGTCGAGCACGTACAGCTTGTACGTCTCGGCGGCCAGGTCCCGCTTGACCTGCTCCCAGCCCTCGCGGGCCTTCTCCTCGTTGGTCGCATTGTCGCCGTGCGTGTCACGCTGGACCCAGGACCAGCCCTCGCCCATCTTGTGCCAGTCCACGGAGCCGCCCTCGCCGCTGGCGCCCAGCACCCGCAGCGCGTTCTCCTCGCCGACCTTCCACTTCGCCGACTTGACGAACTGGAACACCCCGATCGGCCACCCCTGGTTCCAGGCCCGCAGCGCCAGCCCGAAGGCGGCGGTCGACTTCCCCTTGCCGATCCCGGTGTGCACGACGACCAGCGGCCGGTTGCGCCGCTGACGGGTCGTCAGACCGTCGTCCGGAATCACACTCGGCTGTCCCTGCGGCATCAGGCCGCCCTCCTCTGCACGTCCTTGACCAGCCCGGCGATCGAGTCCGCCCGCAGCTCGTCCAGCGTCACGGCGGTACCGCCCAGCTCGCCCGCGAGCTGCCCGGCGAGCCCCAGCCGCACCGGCCCCGCCTCGCAGTCCACGACCACGGAGGCGACGCCGTCGGCCGCGAACAGCCGCGCCGCCCGCCCGGCCAGCGCCACCGGCTCCGGACCACCGGTCGCCCGTCCGTCGGTCACCACCACGACCAGCGCCCGCCGCGCCGGGTCCCGCAGCCGCTCCACGCGCAGCACCTCGTGGGCGCGCAGCAGCCCGGCCGCGAGCGGCGTGCGCCCGCCCGTGGGCAGCGACTCCAGACGGGCCGCCGCCGCGTCCACCGACGAGGTCGGCGGCAGCGCGACGTCGGCCGCCGTTCCCCGGAAGGTCACCAGCCCCACCTTGTCCCGCCGCTGGTAGGCGTCGAGCAGCAGCGACAGCACGGCCCCCTTCACGGCGCTCATCCGCTGCCGCGCGGCCATCGACCCGGAGGCGTCCACCACGAACAGCACGAGGTTGCCCTCACGGCCCTCCCGCGTCGCCTGCCGCAGGTCGTCCCGCCGGATCACCAGCCCCGGCCCCGACCGGCCGCGCGCCCGCTGGTGCGGCGCCGCGGCCTGCACGGTCGCGGCCAGGTGCAGCTTGGTCAGCGCGCCCCGGGGCCGCCGGGCCCCGGTGGTCCGCCCGTGCTCGGTCCGCGCGCGCGAACGCCGCCCGGCGGCACCCTCGCCCAGCCCCGGCACGCTCAGCACCTTGGTACGGAACGGCTCCGCGGCCCGCGCGGGCTGCTGCTCGCCGGCTCCGCCACCGGACGGCTGCGGCTCGCCGCCCTCCCCGGCCTCGGGCCGCGCGGCGGTGTCACCGCCCTGCGGACCGTCGTCCTCGGGAGCCGGCTGCCCACCGCCCCCGCCCGGACCGCCGGGCCCGTCGGGATCGTCGTCCCCGTCGCCCTGGTCCTGGTCCCCGAACTCCTGCAACGTCTCGTCGAGCTTGTCCTCGTCCAGCCCCGGCGCGTCGAACGGATTGCGCCGCCGCCGGTGCGGCAGGGCCAGCAGCGCGGCCTGCCGCACGTCCTCCGCCAGCACCTCGGTCCGCCCCGCCCACGCCGCCAGCGCGGTCGCCGTGCGCGCCATCACGATGTCGGCCCGCATCCCGTCCACCTCGAACGCCGCACAGGTCGCCGCGATCTGCCGCAGCGCCCCGTCCCCGAGCCGCACCGACGGCAGCAGCTCCCGCGCCGCCGCGATCCGCGCCCGTACGGCGGCCTCCTCGTCGGCCCAGCGGGCCGCGAAACCGTCGGGGTCGTCGTCGTAGGCGAGCCGCCGCCGGACGACCTCCACCCGCTGGTCGGGCTCGCGGGAGGCGGCGACCTCGACGGTCAGCCCGAACCGGTCGAGGAGCTGCGGCCGCAGCTCGCCCTCCTCCGGATTCATGGTCCCGACCAGCAGGAACCGCGCGGCGTGCCGCACGGAGACGCCCTCGCGCTCGACGTAGGAGGCGCCCATCGCCGCCGCGTCCAGCAGCAGGTCGACCAGGTGGTCGTGGAGCAGGTTGACCTCGTCGACGTACAGGATTCCCCGGTGCGCGTCGGCCAGCAGCCCCGGCTCGAACGCCTTCACGCCCTCCGAGAGCGCCCGCTCGATGTCCAGCGCGCCGACCAGCCGGTCCTCGGAGGCCCCGACCGGCAGCTCCACCATCCGCGCCGGCCGCGGCTCGAACGCCCCCGGCTGGTGCGGCCCGTCCGGGCAGGCCGGGTCGGGGGAGTCGGGGTCACAGGAGAAACGGCACCCGGAGACGACGTCCACCCCCGGCATCAGCGCCGCCAGCGCCCGCACGGCCGTGGACTTGGCGGTGCCCTTCTCGCCGCGCACCAGCACTCCGCCGACCGCCGGGGACACGGCGTTCAGCAGCAGCGCGAGGCGCAGGTCGTCCTGGCCGACGACGGCCGTGAACGGGAACGGGGTCGTGGTCACTGGTCGTCACCCTCCAAGTCGCCCTCAAGCTCCAGATACGTGGCACGCAGCCGCTCCAGCGTCTGAGCGTCCGGCTCGGCCCACAGCCCCCGGTCGGCCGCCTCCAGCAGCCGTTCCGTGATCCCGCGCAGGGCCCAGGGATTCGACTTCCGCATGAAGTCCCGGTTCTCCGGATCGAAGACGTACTCGGCGCTGAGCTTCTCGTACATCCAGTCGTCCACGACCCCGGCCGTGGCGTCGTACCCGAACAGGTAGTCCACGGTCGCCGCCATCTCGAAGGCGCCCTTGTAGCCGTGCCGCCGCATCGCAGCCATCCAGCGCGGGTTGACCACGCGGGCGCGGAACACGCGGTGGGTCTCCTCGCCCAGCGTCCGCGTCTTCACCTGGTCGGGGGTGGCGGAGTCACCGACGTACGCCTCGGGGCTCGCGCCCGTCAGGTGCCGGACCATCGCCACCATGCCGCCGTGGTACTGGAAGTAGTCGTCGGCGTCGACGAGGTCGTGCTCGCGGGTGTCGACGTTCTTGGCGGCGACGGCGATCCGCCGGAACGCCGTCTCCATGTCCCCCCGGGCCGCCCGCCCGTCCAGCCCCCGCCCGTAGGCGTAGCCGCCCCACACCGCGTACACCTCGGCGAGGTCCGCGTCGGAGCGCCAGTTGCGGGCGTCGATCAGCGGCAGCAGACCCGCCCCGTACGCCCCCGGCTTGGAGCCGAAGACACGGGCCGTCGCGCGCCGCCGGTCGCCGTGCTCGGCGGTGTCCTCGTCGGCGTGCGCCCGTACGTAGTTGGCGTCGGCGGGCTCGTCCAGCTCCGCCACCGCCCGTACCGCGTCGTCGATCAGCCCCACCACGTGCGGGAACGCGTCCCGGAAGAAGCCCGAGATACGGACCGTGACGTCGATGCGCGGCCGGCCCAGCTCGGCCACCGGCACCACCTCGAAGCCGGTCACCCGGCGCGAGGCGTCGTCCCACACCGGGCGGCAGCCCAGCAGCGCCAGGATCTCCGCGATGTCGTCGCCCTGGGTGCGCATCGCGGACGTGCCCCACACGGTCAGGCCGACCGACTTCGGGTACGCGCCCGTGTCCGTCAGGTACCGCTGGACCAGGGAGTCCGCCAGCGACTGCCCCACCTCCCAGCTCAGCCGGGACGGGATCGCCTTGGGGTCGACGGAGTAGAAGTTCCGGCCGGTCGGCAGGACGTTGACCAGCCCGCGGGTCGGCGAGCCGGACGGCCCCGCCGGCACGTAACCGCCCTCCAGCGCCCGCAGGATGTGCCCGATCTCGTCCGTCGTGCGGGCGAGCCGCGGCACGACCTCGACGCAGGCGAACTCCAGCACGGCGACCGCGTCGGGCAGTTCGGTGCCCAGCGCCTCCCGCACCAGACCGGGGACGGCCGCCACCGTCCAGTCCCGCTCCTCCATGCCCTCCGCGAACCGCCGGCAGAGCTGCTCCAGCAGGTCGATCGCGTCGGCGCCGGTCCTGGCCGGGCCGTCCACCAGCCCGGTCAGTTCCACCGGCACCTTCACCGGGGCGCCGGGCTCGGCCAGCAGTTCCTTCTCCACCAGACCGAAGTGCGCGGCCAGCGCCGCCCGCAGACCGGGCAGGGCGTTGGCCTGGCCGCCCCAGACCTGGGAGGCGCGCAGCACGGCGAGGACCAGGTTGACGCGCGGTTCACCGACCGGGCCGCCGCCCAGGATGTGCAGACCGTCGCGGATCTGCACGTCCTTGATCTCGCACAGATAGCCGTCGATGTGCATGACGAACTCGTCGAACGCGTCGTCGTCCGGCTGGTCGTCCACGTGCAGGTCGTGGTGGAGCTCCGCCGCCTTGACCAGGGTCCAGATCTGCGCCCGCACGGCCGGAGCCTTCGCCGGGTCCAGGTCGGAGACGAGCGCGTACTCGTCGAGCAGCTGCTCCAGCTTGGCCAGGTCGCCGTAGGTGTCGGCGCGGGCCATCGGCGGCACCAGGTGGTCGACGACCGTGGCGTGGCCGCGCCGCTTGGCCTGGGTGCCCTCGCCGGGGTCGTTGACGATGAACGGGTAGATGAGCGGCAGGTCGCCCAGTACGGCGTCGGGCGCGCACCCGGCGCTCAGCCCGAGCCCCTTGCCCGGCAGCCACTCCATCGTGCCGTGCTTGCCCATGTGCACGATCGCGTCGGCGCCGAAGGTGTGGTCCAGCCAGCGGTAGGCGGCCAGGTAGTGGTGGGACGGCGGCATGTCGGGGTCGTGGTAGATCGCGATCGGGTTCTCCCCGAAGCCGCGCGGCGGCTGGATCATCACGACCACGTTCCCGAACTGGAGGGACGCCAGCACGATGTCGTCGCCGTCCACGTACAGCGAGCCCGGCGGCTCGCCCCACGCCTCCAGCATCGCGTCCTTCAGCGACGGGTCGAGCGTCTCGAACCACGCCCGGTAGTCCGCCAGCGGCACCCGCGCGGGCGCCGCCGCCAACTGGTCCTCCGTCAGCCACTCCACGTCGTGGCCGCCGGCCTCGATCAGCCGGTGGATCAGCTCGTCGCCGCCGGAGGGGTACCCGTCGACCGCGTACCCCGCCTCCCGCAGCGCGTCCAGCACCCGCACCGCCGACGCCGGCGTGTCCAGACCCACCGCGTTGCCGACCCGCGAGTGCTTGGTCGGGTACGCCGTGAAGACCAGCGCCAGCTTCTTCTCCGCGTTCGCCTTGTGCCCCAGAGCCGCGTGCCGTACGGCGATCCCGGCGACCCGCCCGGCCCGCTCGGGGTCGGCCACGTACACCGGCACCTCGTCCGGTCCCTGCTCCTTGAAGGAGAACGGCACCGTGACCAGGCGCCCGTCGAACTCCGGGATGGCGACCTGCATCGCCGCGTCCATGGGGGAGAGGGCGGCGTCGGACGCCTCCCAGGCCGCCTTCGACGAGGTGAGGCAGAGCCCTTGCAGCACCGGCACGTTCAGGTCGGCGAGCGCGCCGATGTCCCACGCCTCCTCGTCGCCGCCGGCCGACGCCTGCGAGGCGTGCGTGCCGCCGGCCGCGAGGACGGTGGCGACCAGAGCGTCGGCCCGGCCCAGCAGCTCGTACAGCCCGGCGTCCGCGCCGCGCAGCGAACCGCAGTACACGGGGAGCGCGTTGGCGCCCTTCGCCTCGATCGCGTCGCACAGGGTGTCCACGAAGGCGGTGTTGCCGCTCAGTTCGTGGGCCCGGTAGAAGAGCACGCCGACCGTCGGGCGGCCCTCGGCGTACGGGCGGTCGCCGTGCACGCCGTACTCCGGCATCTTCCGCGGCTCGTCGAAGCCCTCGCCGGTCAGCAGCACGGTGTCGGAGAGGAACCGGGCGAGCTGGGTGAGGTTGTCCGGGCCGCCCTCGACCAGGTAGCGCAGCGCCTCGGCCACCACGCCGGCCGGCACCGACGACTCCGCCATCAGCTCCGCGTCCGGCACGGACTCCCCGCCGAGCAGCACGGTCGGCAGCCCGGACGCCTTCAGCGCCGCCAGCCCGTCCTCCCAGGCCCGCTTCCCGCCGAGCAGCCGTACGACGACCAGGTCCGCGCCGTCGACCAGCGCGGGCAGCTCCTCCCGGACGTCGACCCGGGTGGGGTTGCCGATCCGGTACGAGGCACCGGAGGCGGCGCGGGCCGCCAGCAGATCCGTGTCGGCGGTCGACAACAACAAGACAGTGCTCATACGGGCGCTCCCGGTGGAATGAAAGGCAGTCCTTGTGGCGCGCCGGACTCGATGAGCCGCCACAGCGCGTCCGTGTCCGCGTGCTGTTCGATCAGGTCGCCGAGCCGGTCGAGCTGCTCCTCGCGCAGCGCGGCGAACGAGGTGTCGGGGGCCGGTACGAAGCGGCGGCCCGCGGCGGCGGCCACCTCGCGCAGGAACGCCCGCCGGAACGCGTCCGACTCCAGGGAACCGTGCCAGTGCGTGCCCCAGGTCTGCCCGACCCGGCAGCCGTCCAGGAAGGGCTCGCCACCCTTCACGGAGGCGACTCCGTGGTGGATCTCGTACCCCTCGACGTGCTCGCCGAGGGCCTCGCCCACCGGCCGGGTGAGGGTCTTCTCGCGGGCGAACCGCACCCGCACGGGCAGCACTCCGAGCCCGTCGACGTGCCCGGCGCGCGACTCGACGTCGTCCTCGATGTGCTCGCCGAGGAGCTGGAACCCGCCGCAGACACCGAGCACCGGCCGTCCTTCGGCGGCCCGGCGCCGCAGAGCGTCCGCCAGCCCCCGCTCCCGCAGCCACTGGAGCGCCCTGACCGTCCCCCGCGTCCCCGGCACGACGACGAGGTCCGCGTCGGCCAGCTCCTCCGGCCGGTCCACGAACCGCACCACGACGCCCGGCTCGGCGGCCAGCGCGTCCACGTCCGTGAAGTTGGACATGAGGGGGACCGCGCAGACGGCGACCCGCAGCACGTCCTCGCCGACGGGGGCGGTGACCCGGGACTCCCGGACGGCGCCGCGCAGCGACACCGCCATCCCGTCCTCCTCGTCGATGCCGAGCCCGTGCCGGTACGGCAGCACGCCGTACGCCGGCCGCCCGGTGAGCCCGCGCAGCATCTCCAGCCCCGGCTCCAGCAGCGAGACGTCGCCCCGGAACTTGTTCACCAGGAACCCGGCGACCAGCGCCTGGTCCTCGGGCGCCAGCAGCGCGACGGTGCCGAAGAAGGAGGCGAAGACACCGCCCCGGTCGATGTCCCCGACCACCAGCACCGGCAGCCCGGCACCCCGGGCGATGCCCATGTTCACGATGTCGGTCCGGCGCAGGTTGATCTCGGCCGGACTGCCCGCCCCCTCACAGATCACCGCGTCATACGTGCCCCGCAGCTCGGCCAGGCACTCCAGCACGGTGCCGAGCAGCCGCTGCTGCCGCCCGCCGTGGTAGCCGCGGGCGCTCATCTCGCCGACCGGCTTGCCCAGCAGCACCACCTGGCTGCTCTGCTCGCCGCCCGGCTTCAGCAGGACGGGGTTCATCAGCGCGGTCGGCTCCACGCGGCACGCCTGCGCCTGCATGGCCTGCGCCCGCCCGATCTCGGCGCCCTCCCGCGTCACGAACGAGTTGAGGGACATGTTCTGCGCCTTGAACGGCGCCACCTTCACGCCCTGCCGCACCAGCCACCGGCAGATCCCGGCGGTCACGACGCTCTTCCCGGCGTCGGAGGTGGTACCGGCGACGAGCAGACCGCCGTTCATGCCGTACGTCCTTTCCTCAGTCGCGCTCCCACGATCCGTGCGCCCGCGCACACGCCCAGCGCGAGCCAGCTCACGCGCCGGGACAGCCGTACCGCCCGGTCGATGTCGGCGACCCGCACGGCGCGTCCTTCGGCTCCGTTGAGGACGGGCCGGTGCTCCACCCGGCCGCCGTAGGACAGCGTCCCGCCCAGCCGCACCCCGAGGGCGCCCGCGAAGGACGCCTCGACCGGCCCGGCGTTGGGGCTCGGGTGCCGGCCGGCGTCGGCCCGCCAGGCCCGTACGGCACCCCGCGGGTCGCCTCCGGCCGCCGTGGCCAGTACGGCGGTCAGCCGGGCGCCCGGCCAGCCGGCGACGTCGTCGAGCCGGGCCGAGGCCCAGCCGTAGCGCCGGTAGCGGGGCGACTTGTGCCCGACCATGGCGTCGAGGGTGTTGACGGCACGGAAGCCGAGCAGCCCGGGGACCCCGGCCACGGCGCCCCACACCAGGGCGCCCACCACCGCGTCGGAGGTGTTCTCGGCGACGGACTCCACCACCGCCCGGGCGATCCCGTCGGCGTCCAGGGCCTGCGGGTCCCGCCCGCACAGGTGCGGCAGCCGGGCCCGCGCCCCTGCCACGTCCCCGGCCTCCAGCGCCCGCCCGATCGCGGACGCCTCCCGCGCCAGCGAGGTCCCGCCGACCACGGCCCAGGTGGCGGCGCCGGTCAGCGCGACGGAGGCGGCGGGGCAGGGGCGTACGGCACGGGCGGCCACGGCGCCGAGGGCGACGGCGCCACCGGCGCACACGGCGGTGTGCAGGGCGCCCAGGCCCCGGTGGTCACGCCACAGCAGTTGTTCCACGGCACCGGCGGCGCGGCCGAACACGGCGACCGGATGCCCGCGGCGGGGGTCGCCGAGGAGCAGGTCACCGAGGAGGCCGGCGGCGGCGCCGTACGCGAAGACGCGTCCGGCACGCACGGGAGCTCAGCCGGTCACACGGGGGGAGGGGGAACCGGGCCTGCGTTCCGAACGGCAGCCGAGCATCGCGTTATGTCCTCACTCAGGGTGTCCACGCCCTGGTTCGACGAGACCGGCGGTGAGAGTTCCTGACTCCCGGGGAGTGCTCCCCGGTCACAGTGGCGGGACCGCGCCGGATTCGCACCGGGCTTCCTCTCCTGCCGCCGTACATGGCCCCGGAAGTCCACCACGGGCCGAGAACGCCCGTCAACTTGCCGTTGACCTGCACGGGGGGAGTGTGCTGAGGCCCACACCGCGGAGGGGACCGCTGCCACGCCGCGCGGTCCACGGGAGCGGCTTGCCGGGAAACCGCTCCCTCGGGCGGCATGCGCCGTTCCGGCTGGAGATGCCCCGGTCCGCCCGCCCGCCATGTCCTTTATGCGCGGGGCGCGGACGCGAAGCCGCCCTGCCGGAAGCACCCGTAGGGCGCCCGGCAGGGCGGCGACAAGGGAGGCGGGGGAGGGCGCGTCAGGCCACGATCAGATAGATCCCGTACGCCACCGCCGCCGCGCACGCCGCGAAGCAGACGTACGCGCCGGTGACCGCGAGGCCCGCGGAGCCGCCCCGCTCCGCGGCCCGCTCCTGGCGGGACAGGCCGGCGATGCCGAGGGTGAACAGGGCCACCAGGGCGACGGTGGCCACGAGGCCGACCCCGAAGACGGAGCCGAGGGCTGCCCAGTCGATCTTCATCGTGCTTCTCTTCTCCTGATGTCCGGTTTTCTCCTGATGTCCGGACGGGACCGGATCAGACGGGGGTGGCGGCCGAACGGGCGGCCGGGGCGTCGGGGGCCTCGGACGGCTGGGCCGGGATGGTGGCCGAGAGCCCGTCGGTCACCGCGAGCCCCTCGGTCGCCGGAAGGCCGTCGGCCGGGGTGCCCGCCGGGGGCGGCGCCACGGCGGCCACCGCGGCGGTCACCACACCGGCCGGCTCCGGGACGCCGCCCTCCGCGTCGGTGACGTTGGTGTGGTCGACGACCTCGCGCCGCGAGATCCGCCAGATCGCGAAGCTGGCCGCGACCAGCAGCACCGCGACGAGCGCCGTGCCCCAGTCGCCCAGTCCGCAGACCCACTCGGCGAGCGCGGCGACCAGGGCCGCGGCCGGCAGCGTCAGCCCCCAGGCGACGAACATCCGCGTCGCCGTCGACCAGCGCACCACACCGCCCTTGCGGCCGAGGCCGGCGCCCATCACCGAACCGGAGACGGAGTGCGTGGTGGAGAGCGAGAAGCCCAGGTGGGAGGAGGCCAGGATGACCGTCGCCGCGCTGGTCTGGGCGGCGAAGCCCTGCTGCGGCTGGAGGTCGGTCAGGCCCTTGCCCATGGTGCGGATGATCCGCCAGCCGCCGAGGTAGGTGCCGAGCGCGATGGCCAGGCCCGCGGAGAGGATGACCCACAGGGGCGGGTCGGAGTCGGGGGTGAGGGCGCCGCCCGCCACCAGGGCGAGGGTGATGATGCCCATCGTCTTCTGCGCGTCGTTGGTGCCGTGCGCCAGCGAGACCAGCCCGGCCGAGGCGATCTGGCCGACGCGGTAGCCCTTGTCGGCGGCCTTGCCGTCGGCCTTGCGGCCCAGCCGGTACATCAGCCGGGTGGCGACCAGCGCCGCGATGCCCGCCACCACGGGAGCGGCGATCGCCGGGAGCAGCACCTTGGTGACGAGGACGTCGCCGTGGACCGCGCCGACCCCCGCCGAGGCGATCGCGGCGCCGATCAGACCGCCCATGAGGGCGTGCGAGGAGCTGGACGGCAGCCCGACCAGCCAGGTCAGCAGATTCCAGAGGATCGCGCCGACCAGGGCGGCGAAGATGACCTCGGGACGGATGCCGGTCTCGTCGACGAGACCCTTGGAGATCGTGTTGGCGACCTCCACGGAGAGGAAGGCGCCCACCAGATTCAGTACGGCGGACATGGCCACCGCGATCTTGGGCTTGAGCGCACCGGTCGAAATGGTCGTCGCCATCGCGTTCGCGGTGTCGTGGAAACCGTTCGTGAAATCAAACGCGAGTGCGGTCACCACCACAATCGCGAGGATCAGCGAGAAGCTTTCCATTTACCCAGGCAATCGTTCGAGGTCATTGGCTGGTCGAACGTAGGTAACCAGGGTGAACGGAAGATGAACTGGGAGGGGCGCGGTGGTGTCCGGAATCGGAGTCACCGCCCCCTGTCCGCACCCCCTCCGGCCTCAGCCGCCCGTGGCGAACGTCTTCAGCCGGGCGAGGGACCCGTTGAACACGTTCTGGTCGCCCGGCAGCGGACCGGCGTTGTCGTACTGCCAGAACGTGTACGACGCCCAGCCGGCCGGCAGTTCACCCGCGCTCGGCGCGTCGTGGCGGGCGATCCACAGGGGGTGGTCCGCGGCGAAGGCGCGGCTGTTCCCGGTGCACGTCTTCCACCAGTGCGTGGTGGTGTAGATCACCGGCCGGCGGCCCGTGAGCCGCCTCACCTCGTCGCTGAACGAGTCGATCCAGGCCGTCATCCGCGCCTTGCTCAGCCCGTAGCACTTCTTGTTCTTGTCGTACGGGTTGTACTCGATGTCCAGCGCGGGCGGCAGCGTGCGGCCGTCGGCGCGCCAGCCGCCGCCGTGGCGCACGAAGTACGCCGCCTGTGCGCGGCCCGAGGACCTGTGCGGCAGCGCGAAGTGGTAGGCGCCGCGGATCAGGCCCGCCCGGCGCGCGCCGTCGTACTGCTCCTCGAAGTAGGGGTTGCGGTAGGTGTGCGACTCGGTGGCCTTGACGTAGGCGAACGTCGCGCCCTTCGCCCTGGCCCGGCCGAAGTCGACGGTCTTCTGGTGGGACGAGACGTCGTGTCCCTTCGGCCGGCCGGTCGCGGCCGAGGCGGGCGCCTCGGTGAGCGCGGTCCCGCCGAGGGCGAGCGCGGCGGCGCAGGCCGCGAGCAGCCGGCCGCGGCGGGACGGTATGAGGTGGGCGTGGTCACGGGCCATGATTCCCCCCGGAATTCCCCCGAAAATGGCAACGTGCATGACAAACCAGCCCGAGCGTACTCGAAGATCATCGAACGCTCACCGATCCCCGGCCAAGAGGGAAGCAGGGGTGATGTGCCGCGATACGCCCCCTCCCGGAGGCCCGGCTTCCGCCCTACAGTGCCCCGGCTTGCCGACCCGCCTGGCAGGATCGCCGCAGCGCCGGTCGGCGGCGGGACCACTGGGGCGTACGGGACGCCCGGGAGGAGGCGGGGTCGTGCGGGAGCCGCGGGGGAGATGTGTACGCCCGGAGGAGGCGCGCGCCTGGGAGGCGCTGGTGGCCGCCGCCCGGCGCACGGTCGCCGACGGACTGGTGGTCGGCACCTCCGGCAACGTCTCGGTCCGGGTCGGCGACACCGTGCTGGTCACGCCTTCGGGCGTGCCGTACGACCGGCTCACGCCGGACGACGTCACCGGCGTGGACCCGGACGGGCGACAGGTGCTCGGCACGCTCGTCCCGACCAGCGAACTGCCCATGCACCTCGCGGTCTACCGGCACACCGACGCCCGCGCGGTCGTCCACACCCACGCCGTGCACGCGACGGCCGTCTCCACCCTCGTACCGGCGCTGCCGCTGGTGCACTACATGGCCGCGGCCCTCGGCGGACCCGTCCGGGTTGCCCCATATGCGACGTACGGCACCGACGAGTTGGCCGAGAACATGCTCCGCGCCCTCGACGGCCGGTCCGGCTGCCTCCTGCGCAACCACGGGACGATCACGTACGGCTCCTCCCTCGACCAGGCATACGACCGCACCGCCCAGCTCGAGTGGATGTGCCGCCTGTGGCTGACCGCCTCCGCCGTCCCCGGCCTGACCCCGTCCCTGCTGACGGAGGAGCAGGTCGCGGAGGTGGCGGAGCGGCTGCGCGGCTACGGGCAGCGGGGCTGAGGCGGCGAGCCGGGAGGCTGGGCGGGGCGGTGGGTCGGGGTGGCGGGATGCGGTGGCGGCTGGGGTGGCGGGACGTTGTGGCGGCCGGGGCGGCGAGGCCGGGGGTGGCGGGACATTGTGGCGGCTGGGTGGCGGGCCGGAGGTGGCGGGACGCGGTGGCGGCCGGGAGGGCGGGCCGGAGGTGGCGGGACGCGGTGGCGGCCGGGAGGGCGGGCCGGAGGTGGCGGGACGCGGTGACGGCCGGGGCCGTACGGCCGGGTGGCGGGTGCGGGTGACCCGTCCGTCACCCCGAGCCGTCCTTCCGGTGGCTTACGGCGGAGCACGCCGGGAAACTGGGAGCTGTGCGCACCGTCACCGCAACGACCGCCGCCGTCACCGCGGCCCTGGCAGCCGGCGCCGCGAGCGTCGCCGCCGGCCGCCTCGCCAGCGACGCCGCCCTCAAGGCGACCCCCGGCCGGCCCCTGCCCACCGAGCCCCGGCTCACGGTGCACGGCACCGCCGCCGGACAGATCACCCTCACCCGGCACCTGGCCACGCTGCGGCCCGGCCGGTACGGACTGGCCGGCGACGGCTCGCACGCCGTCGTGGGCCCCGTCCTGCCCGGCGCCCAGCACCCGGCCGACACCGTCGTACGCCGCCTCGAACGCGTCACGCACGGCACCCTGGGACCCGGCGACAAGGCCTGGCTCACCGCCAACCTGTACGTCGGCGACCCGGGCACCGCCCTGGGCCTGGCCCACACCGACGTCGAGGTCCCCGGCGACCTCGGCGCGCTGCCCGCCTGGTTCCTGCCGGGCGCCCGCGGCACCTGGATCATCGCGGTGCACGGCCTGGGCACCACCCGGGAGCACGCCCTGAACCTCATGGGCCTCCTCAACCGCCTGGAGTTCCCACTCCTGGCCCTCGCCTACCGGGGCGACGCCGGCGCTCCCCGCCCGCCGGGCGGCCTGCGCCACTTCGGCGAGACGGAGTGGCACGACCTGGACGCCGCCGTCCGGTACGCCGTCGGCCACGGCGCCCGCAAGGTCGTCCTGCTCGGCTGGTCCACCGGCGCCACCATGGCCCTGCGCACCGCCACGCGCTCCCCGCACCGCGACCGGATCTCCGGGCTGGTCCTCGACTCCCCGGTCCTCGACTGGCAGACGACCCTGCGCGCCCTCGCCGCGGCCGGCCGCACCCCGGGCGCGCTGCTGCCGCTCGCGGTCCGCGCCGCTCAGGGCCGCACCGGACTCGACTCCGCGCGGGCCGCCGGCCCCGACCGCCTCGACGTCCCGGCCCTCGTCTTCCACGGCCCGGCCGACAGCGTCGCCCCCTGGCAGCTCTCCCGCCGGTTCGCCGACGCCCACCCCCGCCTGGTCGCCCTCCACACCGTCCCGCACGCCTCGCACGGCGCGATGTGGAACGCCGCTCCCGACAGGTACGAAGAGGCCCTGCGCCGCTTCCTGACCCCGCTGATGTAGCCCTCGCGCGGCTCTCTCGCTCGTTCGGCGCCCTGTTCCGACCTTTTCCGTTCCCTTCCGCCCCCTCCCGGCCTCTTCCGTTACCGGGATCCCCGACCCCCGCGGCCCCCCCTGTCTCCAGGCCCGCGAACCCCCGTACCGGACTTGTCCGTGCCCCGTCGAGCCGTTCCGTTTGGGTTTTCGGACCGTCAACCGGAAGACTGCACCCGTGACGTCCCGTATCCCGCGCGACTCCAGGCTCCGACTCGTCCGCCCGCGACCCCTGGCCGCCGCCCCCAGAGCGATGAACCAGCGGCCACCGCGCCGCACCGCGCCGCGCCCTCCGGAGGGCACCCCCGCACGGTCGGAGCTGGCCCGCATGGCCCGCTCCGTCCTGGCCGACGCGGCCCGCGTCGCCCGCTGGGCCGACACCGCCCTCGGTCCCGGCCGCGCGTGCGGGACCACCGACGGCAAGGCCACCCTCTCCGTCACCTCCGCCGAACTCGCCGGCCGGGAACTGGGCCTGACCACGGCTCAGGTGCAGGCCGACTGGGACATCGCCCGGCTCGCCGGACTGGTCGAGGTGCACGGCGACAGCGCCCGCCCCGGCTGGCGGCTGCGCGCCTGGGACCGCGACGACAGCGCCGTACTGCGCGGCTGGGTCGCCCTCTTCGACGCCTGGTCGCTCGCCCACCCCGAGCCCGCCGGCCAGGAGCCCGCCGCCGTCGCCGAGGTCGTCTCGGCCATGCCCCAGGTGCTCTCCTTCCTCCAGCTGTCCGCCGGACCGGTACCCGTCGCCCAGCTCCTCGACCTCCTCCAGCAGCGCGTCACCGAACTGCGCACCGAGCGCTGCGAGGTCCCCTACGACGGCCCCCGGCCGGACCTGCCCGAGCAGCCGGAGCAGCCGGAGGACGACGACACCCCGCTCGACCCGCTCCTGGACTGGGCCCTCGGCGCCCTCGCCTCCGTCGGCGCCCTCACCTACGGCGACGGACAGGCCACCCTCACCCCGCTCGGCAACTGGGCGGTCTGGGTCAAGCTGGAGCAGATCTGCGTGGCCGCGCAGAGCCCCGCCGGCAACATCGAGCAGGCGGCCGAGGACATGCTCCGCGGCTGCGCCCAGCTCCGCCCCAACGCGGCCCGCGCCGAGTACCGCGCCTGGCTCGCCGCCCGCCCCGTCGGCAGCGCCGTCACCGAACTCCTCAAGGCCGCCCGCGGCGAGGACGCCCTGCTGCGCGGCCTGGCCTTCGAGGCGCTGCGCGTGGTCGGCGCCCCCGCCGAACCCGACGTGCGGGCCGTGGCCGACGAGCCGACGCTGCGGCCGTACGCCCTGCTGTGGCTGGCCGAGCACGACGGCGCCGACCCGGAGGACGCGCACGAGGTGCTCACCCGCCAGGAGGCCACCTGGCTGTGGGTCGACACCGCCGCCGCCGTCGCCGACCACGGCGAGGCCCCGATGCTCGTACGCCACCTGGAGTCCGCGATCCAGCCCACCGTCCCGATGCTGCTGGACGAGGTACGGGCCGTCGGGCACCCCCGGACCGTGCAGGTCCTGGTGGCGCTGGCCGCCGCGCACCCCGACCCGGCGCTGGCCAAGGCCGTGCGCCGGGCCGCCTTCCAGGTGCACACCGGGGGCAGCTGAACGGCGCCGCCCCGTGTCTCAGGCCGGTGTCTCCGGCGCGTACGTGCCGAAGCTCCAGATGTTGCCCTCCAGGTCGCGGGCCAGGTAGTCCCGCGAGCCGTAGTCCTGGTCGGTCGGCGGCATCAGGATCTCCACGCCGTGCTCCACGGCCCGCCGGTGGTGGGCGTCGACATCCTCCACCACGACGTACACCCCGGTCGGGCCGGCGTCCTTCATCAGCTCGTCGAAACGGCTGCCGGTGCCCTTCGACCCGAGCACCACCGCCGCACCGCCCAGCGCCAGCTCGGCGTGGGCCACCTTGCCGCCCTCGCCCTCGTACACCGCCAGCTCGGTGAAGCCGAACGCCTCCGTGAGCTGGCGGATCGCCGCCTTGGCGTCCTTGTACAGGAACGTCGGAAAGATACCGCCCGCCATACCGATCACTCCCTCGTGGCCTGGTACCGGCCACCGACAACGCAGGAAAAAGTGGTTGCACGGCACCGTTAGACTGGCCCCATGGCCATTCTCCTCGCGCATTAGACGGCGGGCACGTCCTCAGCCGCCCCTCCCGCCCCCAACCCGCCCTGGAGTCTGTCCGTGATCTCCGCCTCCGGTATCGAGCTGCGCGCCGGTGCCCGTGTCCTCATCGAGAGCGCCACCTTCCGCGTCGCCAAGGGCGACCGCATCGGCCTGGTCGGCCGCAACGGCGCCGGCAAGACCACCCTCACCAAGTGCCTGGCCGGTGAGGGCATCCCCGCCGCCGGCACCATCACCCGCTCCGGCGAGGTCGGCTACCTCCCGCAGGACCCGCGCACCGGCGACCTCGACGTGCTCGCCCGCGACCGCATCCTCTCCGCCCGCGGCCTGGACGTCCTGATCCGCAAGATGCGGGAGAACGAGCAGCGCATCGCCAACGGCCAGGGCGCCACCCGCGAGAAGGCCCTGCGGCAGTACGAGCGCCAGGAGACGGAGTTCCTCACCAAGGGCGGGTACGCCGCCGAGGCCGAGGCCGCCACCATCGCCGCCGCGCTCAACCTGCCCGACCGGGTGCTCGGCCAGCCCCTGCACACCCTCTCCGGCGGTCAGCGCCGCCGTATCGAGCTGGCCCGCATCCTCTTCTCGGACGCCGACACGCTCCTGCTCGACGAGCCGACCAACCACCTCGACGCCGACTCGATCATCTGGCTGCGCGACTACCTCAAGACCTACCGCGGCGGCTTCATCGTGATCTCCCACGACGTCGACCTGGTCGAGACGGTCGTGAACAAGGTGTTCTACCTGGACGCCAACCGCTCCCAGATCGACGTCTACAACATGGGCTGGAAGCTCTACCAGCAGCAGCGCGAGGCCGACGAGAAGCGCCGCAAGCGCGAGCGCGCCAACGCCGAGAAGAAGGCCGCCGCCCTGCACTCCCAGGCCGACAAGATGCGCGCCAAGGCCACCAAGACGGTCGCCGCGCAGAACATGGCCCGCCGCGCGGACAAGCTGCTCAGCGGCCTGGAGGCGGTCCGGCAGTCCGACAAGGTCGCCAAGCTGCGCTTCCCCGAGCCCGCGCCCTGCGGCAAGACCCCGCTGACCGCCGAGGGCCTGTCGAAGTCGTACGGCTCCCTGGAGATCTTCACCGACGTCGACCTGGCCATCGACAAGGGCTCCCGGGTCGTCATCCTCGGCCTCAACGGCGCCGGCAAGACGACCCTGCTGCGCCTGCTGGGCGGGGTCGAGCAGCCCGACACCGGCAAGGTGGTCGAGGGCCACGGCCTCAAGCTCGGCTACTACGCGCAGGAGCACGAGACCCTCGACCCCGAGCGCACGGTCCTGGAGAACATGCGCTCCGCCGCGCCCGACATGGACCTGGTCGAGGTCCGCAAGGTGCTCGGCTCGTTCCTGTTCTCCGGCGACGACGTCGACAAGCCGGCCGGAGTCCTCTCCGGCGGTGAGAAGACCCGTCTGGCCCTGGCCACCCTGGTGGTCTCCTCGGCCAACGTGCTGCTGCTCGACGAGCCCACCAACAACCTCGACCCGGCCAGCCGCGAGGAGATCCTCGGCGCGCTGCGCACCTACAAGGGCGCCGTCGTCCTCGTCACCCACGACGAGGGCGCCGTCGAGGCGCTCCAGCCGGAGCGGATCATCCTGCTGCCGGACGGCGTCGAGGACCTCTGGGGCGCCGACTACGCGGATCTCGTCGCCCTGGCCTGATCGTCGTCTTTTCTCCGACCGTCCTCCTTGCTTGATCGAACGGATGATCCACGGCGTATGGATCATTCGGCCGATCCGTGATCCACCATCTGTGTGAGATCTCCTCGTACCGAGGTGTGTCATACATCGATTTCACGGCCGAGTCACCCGTCCCCGGGGGCTCGGCCGTTCCACCTTTCTGACCAGGAACTTCGCCGGGGAACCCGTTCGGGTGTACGGACGCGAGATCTTGGAATTCGTGATTCCGCTTGTGGGGACGCGCTCCTGTCGTCACAACCTTGTCTCATCGACCTTGCCGAATGGGTGGCCATCAGGGCCCGGAGGGGTGATCATGAGGAGAACCAGAGCGCACTTCCCATGAGGAGGCACGGGTGGCCGAGACTCTGAAGAAGGGCAGCCGGGTGACCGGCGCCGCGCGCGACAAGCTCGCGGCAGACCTGAAGAAGAAGTACGACGCCGGTGCGAGCATCCGGGCGTTGGCCGAGGAGACCGGCCGCTCGTATGGCTTTGTGCACCGCATGCTCAGTGAGTCGGGCGTCACGCTGCGAGGGCGTGGCGGGGCGACCCGGGGCAAGAAGGCCACGTCGGCCTGATTCACCCCGGGCGGCCCCTCGGCTCTTCGATGGTGGCCACCCGGTCGGAGGTATGACCGACCGGGTGGTTACTGTGCAGTCACTTAAGTGCGCTGTACGGGTCTCCGTACGGCACACAGGCCGACCGCACCCATCGGAGGCGCCTCATGGCTGCACAGGACCCCGTACTCGACCAGGACGGCGTACGGCTCACCGTCGACGACGCGATCGCCACGGTGACGCTGACCAACCCGGCCAAGCGCAACGTGCAGAGCCCCGCTCTGTGGCGGGCGCTCACCGAGGCGGGGCGGCGACTGCCGGGCTCCGTGCGGGTCGTAGTCCTGCGGGCCGAGGGCAAGTCGTTCTCGGCGGGGCTCGACCGGCAGGCGTTCACGCCCGAGGGCTTCGACGGCGAACCGTCGTTCCTGGACCTCGCGCGCGGCAGCGACGCCGAACTGGACGCGGCCATCGCCGAGTACCAGGAGGCGTTCACCTGGTGGCGGCGCAGCGACATCCTGTCCGTCGCCGCCGTGCAGGGGCACGCCATCGGGGCGGGTTTCCAGCTCGCCCTCGCCTGTGACCTGCGGGTGGTCGCCGACGACGTGCAGTTCGCCATGCGTGAGACCTCGCTCGGTCTCGTCCCCGACCTGACGGGCACCCATCCGCTCGTCGGCCTGGTCGGGTACGCGCGCGCCCTGGAGATCTGCGTGACCGGACGGTTCGTCCTGGCCGAGGAGGCCGTGCGCAGCGGGCTGGCCAGCCTCGCCGTGCCCGCGGACCAACTGGCGGACGCCGTGAGCGACCTGACGTCGGCCGTCCTGGCCGCGCCGCGCGACGCGGTGATCGAGACCAAGGCCCTGCTCCAGGGCGCCCTCTCCCGAGACCTGGAAACCCAGCGCACCGCCGAACGCGCGGCCCAGTCCCGCCGACTGCGGGACCTGGCAGGGCTCGGCGAGTAGGCATTCAGGGGCGCGGGGAACTGCCCGACCAGCCGCGAGTGACGGGTCCCTGAAGGGCGCGTGCGCCGGACATCCCTCAGTGGCGGGGGGAACTGCGCGACCAGCCACGACGCACCCGCACCCGACAACCGGACCCGACAACCGGACCCGACAACCGGACTCCGCGTCAGTCGACGGCAGTCACCAGCACCGCCACGGACGGCCGGTCGGCCAACGCGTCCGCCACCGCGGCGCGCACGCGCCGGGCCACCTCCACCGTGCGGTGCTCCGCGCCCACCGCGCACTCCACCCGCACGTGCCGCCGCGGCAGCACCGCGCCCTGCTCCGGCGCGGACACGTGCACGGAACGGCCGAGCGCACCGGTCAGCCGGGTCACGCCCGCCACCGCCAGCACGGCCCGGCCCGCCCGCTCCTCGTCGCTGTCCTGCCCGGCCCCCGCCTCCGGCTGCCGTTCCGGCGGAGCCGCCCGCCGCTCCGGTTCCGGATCCGTGTCGAGCAGCGCGGTCACCCGCAGGTCCACCTCGCCGACCGTCAGGCCGAGCCGGAGCGACGCCGCCTGGGCCAGGGTGGCGCGGACCCGGTCGGCCGTGACCGGCAGGGGATCGGCCGCGGTCGCCGCCAGGTCGGCCGTCATCCGCAGCGGCCCCGGCGGCAGGGCGCTCGGCGGCGCCGGTACGGCGGGCTCGGGCGCGGCCTCGGGGTCGGCGAGCGCGAGGCGCAGCCGGTCCAGGCGTACGCCCGGCAGGCCGGCCACCGCGGTCAGCAGCACCTCGCGCGCCGCCCGTTCGGCGATCCAGGCCCCGTCCGCCGGAGTGCCCAAGGGCAGGAACCTGCCCAGCCCCAACTGCTCCCGAACTGTCCGTGCCCACCGGTCGGCCGTCGTCATTCCTCCAGCCTGCCGCATCCCTGGCGCGCGAGTGCGCAACCACGCTTAACGTGGGTCACAGGACGACGACCGGAAGGGACGTACGGTGATGAGTGAGACCACGGAGCGCAACCGGCCCGGACAGGACATCGGGGCCGAGGGCCTGGGCAAGGGACAGTCGGTCAGGCGCGGCGGCGGGGACCCCGGCAGCCGCGGCCGGACCATCATCGCCGACGGCGTGGTGGAGAAGATCACCGGCATGGCGGCCCGCGACGTGGCGGGTGTGCACGCCATGGGCAGCGGCATGTCGCGCACCTTCGGCGCCGTACGGGACCGGGTGCCCGGCGGGTCCAAGTCGGGCGTGACGCGCGGCGTGAAGGCCGAGGTCGGCGAGAAGCAGACCGCGCTCGACCTGGAGATCGTCGTCGAGTACGGAGTGGCGATCGCCGACGTCGCCCGCGACGTGCGGGAGAACGTCGTCGCGGCGGTGGAGCGGATGACCGGCCTGGAGGTCGTCGAGGTCAACATCGCGGTCAGCGACGTCAAACTGCCGGACGAAGCGGACGAGGAGCAGCCGGAGCCGCGGATCCAGTGACCCGGCCCGCACCGTCCCGGACTGAGGAGAGCGCACCATGAGCATGGCCGTGGTCGGCATGATCGCCGGCATGGCGCTGGGTTTCGCCGGGTACTTCGGCGGATTCGGGGCCTTCCTGCTGGTGGCGGCCCTGGGCGCCGTCGGCTTCGTCGTCGGCCGGTTCCTGGAGGGCGATATGGAACTGGGCGACTTCTTCCGCCGCCGTGACGACCGCCGGCGGTGACCGGCGTGAGCAGCGCCGCCGCTGAGCCGCGCGCGGCAGGGGACGCCGTCCCGCCCGGCGAGCGCGGTGCCACGCGGATCACCGACCGGGTCGTCGCCAAGGTGGCCGCCCAGGCGGCGCGCGAAGCGGTGGGCGAGCTGCCGCCGGACGCCGCGCGCCCGCACGCGAGCGTCGTGGTGCGCCACGGCGCCGCCCGGGTCCGCGTCCACCTCGAACTCGACTACCCCTGCGACGTCGGAGCCCGCTGCGGCCACGTACGGCACCGGGTCGCCGAGCGGGTGAGCACGCTGACAGGCATGAAGGTGCCGGAGGTCACCGTGCGGGTGGAACGGCTGCACCCGGCGGCGGAGTACGGCGCGGCCGAGGGAAGGACGCGATGAGCGAACCCGCTGAGCCCGCTGAGCCCCAGGGCAGCACCGCCCGGCCGCCGGTCCTGGAGAAGGAGCCCGGCCCGCCGCCGGAACCGCCGGCGGAGAGGACCGGCCGGGCCCACCGGTTCTGGTCGGCGCGGCGCCGGCCCGCCGGCCTCGTCGCCCTGCTGCTCCTCGCCCTCACCGGTCTCTTCCTGTACGACATCGTCGCCGTGCGCGCCGACCGGCCCGGCATGAGCTGGCGCCGAGAACTGGCCCGGCAGCTCGCGCGACGGTCCCTGGACGACACCTGGGTCCTGGTCGGCGCGGGCATCGCCGCCGCTCTCGGCCTCTGGCTGCTCCTGCTGGCCCTCACCCCCGGCCTGCGGTCCGTCCTGCCGATGCGCCGCACCCGCCCCGACGTCCGCGCCGGACTGCACCGGGACGCCGCCGCGACGGTGCTGCGCGACCGGGCCGTGGAGGTCGCCGGGGTGCAGTCGGCGAAGGTCCGCACCCGCCGGTCCAAGGTCAAGGTGCGCGCGGTGTCGCACTTCCGTGAACTGGACGACGTACGCGCCGATCTGGACACCGCGCTCGGCGACACGGTGCGGGGGCTGGGCCTGGCCCGGCAGCCCCGCCTGTCGGTGAAGGTGCGGCGGCCCGGACGGAAGGGGTGACCACCGTGCTCAGAACCGTGAACCGGGTACTGCTGGCGCTCGCCGGCCTCGTCCTGCTGGCCCTCGGCGGCTCGGTGCTCGCCGTCGGGTTCGGGGCGCCGGCGCCCTCCTGGTGGATCCACGACGGGCGTCACGACGTGCTGCTCAGCGACGCCGAGCGGACCAGATGGCGGGAGGCCGGCTGGTGGTGGCCGGTGGTCATCGCCGCGCTGGCGGTCCTGCTGCTGCTCGCCCTGTGGTGGCTGGTCGCGGTGGTGCGCCGCCGCCGGCTCGCCGAGGTCCTCGTCGACACCGGCGACGGCGAGGGCGCCGTGCTGCGCGGCCGGGCCCTGGAGGACGCGTTCGCCGCGGAGGCCGGCCGGCTGGACGGCGTCGACCGGGCCGACGTACGGCTCACCGGGCGCCGCGGCGCACCCCGCGCCCGGGTACGGCTCCGCCTCGAACCGCACGTCGACCCCGGCACCGCCCTCGACGCCCTCACCACCGGCGCACTCGCCCGAGCCCGCGCCTCGGCCGGCCTCGACACCCTCCCGACGGAGGTCCGTCTCAAGGGCGTCGGCCACCGGGCGGAACGGGTCAGCTGAGCCGGGGCAGCGGAGACGGGCCGGCGGAGACGGCTCAGCTGGGACGGGCCGGCGGAAGCGGCCCGGCCGAGACGGGTCAGCCGAGACGGGTCAGCCGAGACGGGCCGGCGGAGATGCCTCAGCCGATCGGGCTGGCAGAGAAGCCTTAGCGGAGACGGACCGACGGAGACGGACCGGCCGAGACGGACCGGCTCGGACCGGCCGACACGAACTAGCCGAGAGGGACCGGCCAAGACGAACTGGCCAAGACGGACCGGCCAAGACGGGGGAGCTGGATCGGCCGGCGCAAACGGCTCAGCCGAGCCGGGCCGGCCGAATCGGCCGGCGCGAACGACTCAGCAGAGACAGGCCGGCCGAGCCGCCTCAGCCGGCCCCGGCCGGTCGGCGTCCACGGCCCCTCAGAACCCGTGCCGTACCCCGCCGTCCACCGGCAGCATGACCCCCGTGACGTACGACGCGGCCGGCGACAGCAGGAACGCCGCCGCGCGGCCGAACTCCTCGGGCGTGCCGTACCGGCGCAGCGGGATGCGGGACTCGGCCGCGGTGCGGGTCGCCACCGGGTCGGCGGAGAGGCCGTCCAGTTCACGCACCCGGTCGGTGTCGATGCGGCCCGGCAGCACGCCCACGACGCGGATGCCGTGCGGGCCCAGTTCGTCGGCGAGGGACTTGGCGAACCCGGCCAGCCCCGGCCGCAGCCCGTTGGAGACGGTCAGCCCCGGGATCGGCTCGTGCACCGAGCCGGACAGCACGAAGCCGATGACCCCGCCCTCGCCCAGCTCGGACGCCGCCGCCCGGGCCAGCCGCACCGCGCCGAGGAAGACCGACTCGAACGCCGCCTGCCACTGCTCGTCGGTGATGTCGGCGGCGAACCCGGCGGGCGGCCCGCCCACGCTGATCAGCACGCCGTCGAACCGCCCGAAGCGCTCCCGGGCGGTGGCGATCAGCCGTCCCGCCGCCTCCGGGTCGGCGTTGTCGGCGGCCACGCCCGCGGCACCCGGGCCGAGGGCCGCCGCCGCGTCGGCGACGCCCTTCTCGTCCCGGCCGCTGATGACCACCTTCGCCCCGTCGGCGACCAGGGCGCGCGCGGTGGCGTTGCCCAGGCCCCGGGTGGCTCCGGTGACGACGTACACCCGGTCCTTCAGTCCAAGATCCATGCCGCCTATCCTGCCTCCTCCGCACCGGCCAGGGCGAGGGCGGTGTGCACGAGGCCGATGTGGCTGAACGCCTGCGGGAAGTTGCCGAGCTGCCGGCCGGCCACCGGGTCGTACTCCTCGGCCAGCAGGCCCACGTCGTTGGCGAGCTCCGCCAGCCGCTCGAACAGCTCTCGGGCCTCCTTGGTCCGGCCCGCCATGAGCAGGGCGTCCGCGAGCCAGAAGGAGCACACCAGGAAGGTCCCCTCGTCGCCCGGCAGCCCGTCCACCGTGCTGCCCGAGGTGCTGTACCGCCGTACCAGACCATCGCGGGTCAGCTCCCGTGAGACGGCGTCGATGGTGCCGGTCACCCGGGGGTCGTCCGGCGGCAGGAAGCCGACGCGGGGAATGAACAGCAGCGCGGCGTCCAGCTCGCGGGAGCCGTAGTACTGGGTGAACGTGTTGCGGTCGGGGTCGTAGCCCTTCTCGCAGACCTCGCGGTGGATCTCCTCGCGCAGCGCGCGCCAGCCCTCCAGGTCGCCGCCCAGCCCGGGCTCCTCCTCCAGGGTGCGCACCGCGCGGTCCACCGCGACCCACGTCATCACCTTGGAGTGCACGAACTGGCGGCGCCCGCCGCGCACCTCCCACAGCCCCTCGTCCGGCTGGCGCCACGCGGTGCGCAGGAACTCCATCAGGGCGCGCTGCAGCTCCCACACCTGCGCCACGGGCGGCATCCCCGCCGCCCGGGCCAGCGCCAGGGTGTCCATGACCTCGCCGTACACGTCCAGCTGGAGCTGGTTCACCGCGTCGTTGCCGATCCGCACCGGCCGCGACCCCTCGAAGCCGGACAGCCACGGCAGCTCCGACTCGGGCAGCCGTCGCTCACCGGCCAGGCCGTACATGATCTGGAGGTCCGCCGGGGAGCCGGCCACCGCGCGCAGCAGCCAGTCGCGCCACGCCTCCGCCTCGTCCGTGTAACCGGCGGCCAGCAGGGCGCCCAGGGTGAGGGTGGAGTCGCGCAGCCAGCAGTGCCGGTAGTCCCAGTTGCGTACGCCGCCCAGCTCCTCCGGCAGCGAGGTGGTGGCCGCGGCCACGATGCCGCCGGTCGGCTTGTAGGTGAGCGCCTTGAGGGTGATCAGTGAGCGGACGACGGCGTCCCGGTACGGGCCGTCGTAGCGGCAGCGCGCGGCCCAGGCCCGCCAGTCGGCGACGCTGTGCTCCAGCGCCTCGAACGGGTCGATCAGCGGGGGCCGGGGTTCGTGCGAGGGGTGCCAGGTGAGGACGAAGGCGACCTTCTCGCCGGCCGCGACGGTGAACTCGGAGTGCGTCCCGTAGTCCTCGCCCCAGGTGTGCACCTCGGGCTCGCTGCGCAGCCACGCCGAGTCCGGACCGGCGACCGCCACCCGGTGCCCGTCGGCGCGGCGCACCCACGGGACGACGGAGCCGTAGTCGAAGCGCAGCCGCAGCGCGCTGTGCACGGTCACCTCGCCGCTGAGCCCCTCGACGACGCGGACGAGGTCGGGGGCGCGGTCGCGCTGCGGCATCAGGTCGGTCACCCGGACCGCGCCGTCGGCGGTCTCCCACTCGGTGTCCAGGACCAGGGTGTCGGTGCGGTAGGCGCGCCGGGTGCAGCGCCCGGCGTCCTTCGGGGCGATGCGCCAGTGCCCGTTGTCCTCGTCGCCGAGCAGCCGGGCGAAGCAGGCGGCGGAGTCGAAGCGGGGCAGGCACAGCCAGTCCACGGAGCCGTCCGTGGAGACCAGCGCCGCGGTCTGCTCGTCGCCGATGATCGCGTAGTCCTCGATACGGGAGTGCACGGGTTCCGTCTTCCCAGGAGGGTGTACGGCAATCAAGGCGCCGCGCCCCGCCGCGCCGCCGAGGGACCCGGCGCGCTACACCGCCGCCGGTTCCGCCTCCGAGGTGTCGTCGGTGTCCTCGGCGTCCCCCGCGTCCCCGGCGTCCGTCGCCCGGTCGCGGGCCTCGCGGCGGACCAGGAACCACCAGCCGACCGGGACGGCTGCGGAGAACAGCCACCACTGGATGGCGTACGCGAAGTTCAGCGCGGCGTCCTCGTCGCCGGGCTCGCCGATCAGCTCCGGGGTGCCGTCCTCGGGCTTCGGCGCGGTCAGGACGACGTACCCGCCGAGGACCTGGGCGTCGAGGCGTTCGGCCTGCTGCGCGCTGTTGATGAGCATGATCTGCCGGTCCGGCAGCCCTTCGAGGTCCTTGATGCCGCTGGCCTCGGTCGTCTCGTCCGGCATCATCCGGCCGGTGACGGTGACCTCGCCGGAGGGCGGCGCGGGGATCTTCGGGAACTCGGTCTGGCTGGGGCCGTCCGCGGCGATCCAGCCCCGGTTGACCAGCAGCACCTTGCCGTCGTCCAGGACGAACGGGGTGAGCACGTGGTAGCCGACCTCGTCGTCGGCGTTGGTGCGGCGGCGGACGACGACCTCGTCGGCGGTGTCGAAGCGGCCGGTCGCGGTCACGGAGCGGTACCGCTCGTCCGTGGTGATCTTCTTGCCGGGGGAGGTCAGCCGCTCCACCGGTACCGGGTCGGCGTGCAGCGCCTCGGCGACCAGGTCGTTGCGGGCGGTGCGCTCCTCGTAGCGGTGCATCTGCCAGAAGCCCAGCTCGATCATCGTGGGGATGAGGAGCAGGGCGATCAGCGTGAGGATCACCCACTGCCGGGACAACAGGAAGCGGTACACCCCACGACCGTACAACTCGGTCGTGGGGCGTCGGCAGGCGGGTGCGGGATCCGGGGCCCGTCACACCTTGTCGATGACCCCCGTCCTCCCTTCCGAGCGGGCGCAGTGCGCGCCGCAGAACCAGTGGCCCTCGACCTCCACGCCCTGCCCGATGATCTGCACCCGGCAGTGTTCGCAGATGGGGGCCATGCGGTGGATCGCGCAGGCGAAGCAGTCGAAGACGTGCACCGCTCCCTGCGCGTGGACCTCGAAGCTCATGCCGTAGTTGTTGCCGCAGACTTCACATGTCGCCATGGGCCACAGGGTGAGCCGTCGCCGTGGCGCGGGCGAGCGGACGCCGGGCGAGTCGCCCGGCTTTCACCCGTCTCGTCCGGCATTCACCCGAGCGACGTCACACGCCTGTACGAGTCACTCGTCGGCCGGCTCGACGTCCCGCAGCAACTGGCCGAACGCCGCCTCGTCCACCACCGGCGTCCCGAACTGCCGGGCCTTGACCACCTTGGACGTGCCCGAGTCGGGGTCGTTGGTGACCAGCAGGCTGGTCAGCCGGGACAGGCTGGTCGCGACATGCAGACCGGCCTCGGTCGCGCGGTCCTCCAGCAGGTCCCGCTCGACGGACGTGTCACCCGAGAAGGCGACCCGCATGCCCTGCTTGAGCGGTTTGCCGTCTTCGTACCGCCCCGGGTTGGGATAGGGGCACGCGGGCCTCTTGCGGGCGGGGCGCCAACTGGTCGGCCGGTAGCCGCCGGAGCCCGCCTGGGCGCCGATGCGGGGCGCAGGGCGGTCCGCCCACTCGGTCAGCGGCCGGCACTCCTGGAGCGGCAGCCTGACACGGCCGGCCGCCGCGGCGCGCAGGCTCGGCCGGAACGCCTCCGCCAGCACCCGCGCGTCGTCCAGCGCGTGGTGCGCCCGCTGCTGCACCACGCCGAAGTGCGCGGCGAGCGACTCCAGCTTGTGGTTGGGCAGCGGCAGCGCCAGCTCCTTGGAGAGCGCGATGGTGCACAGCCGCTGGCGCACCGGCGCCTCGCGCTCCGCGCGCGCGTACTCGCGGGCGATCATCTGCCAGTCGAAGACCGCGTTGTGCGCGACCAGCACCCGCCCGTCCAGCCGGGCCGCGAACTCCTCGGCGACGTCCCGGAAGAGCGGCGCCCCTTCGAGCACCTCGCTCGTCAGCCCGTGTATCCACACCGGCCCCGGGTCCCGCTCCGGATTGACCAGCGTGTACCAGTGGTCCTCGACCTCGCCGCGGGCGTCGAGCCGGTAGACGGCCGCCGAGATGATGCGGTCGTCGCGGGCCAGGCCGGTGGTCTCCACGTCGACGACCGCGTACCCCCGCGGATACGCGGCCGGCCACACCGTGGGGGAGGACACCGCCGTCGTCTGGTCTTCGAGCATGGTCCCAGAGGATACGGGCCACGACTGACAGTGCCGTCCCGCAGGGGTCCCGTCACCCCTCGGGGTGACCGGGCACCCCGTCAACTCCGCGCGCCCGCCGGGTCCGTCACCAGCGGATCGGCACCGGAAGCGCCGTCAGCAGTCCGGAGACCGCGACCACCACGCCCAGGACGGCGACCTCCGCGCGCGCGGGAGAGCAGGCCGCCAGCGGGTCCGCCGCCCGGCCCAGCCGGATCCGCGCCCACAGGGCCAGCGCGGCGACGGCCGCCACCAGGAGCACCTTGGCGACCAGCACCCGCCCGAAGGCGGTGTCCGTCAACTGGTCCAGGATCGTGCCCGCCGGCATCCGGCGCAGCGAACTGCACACCCCCGTCGCCGTGATGACGGCCAGCAGAACGGCCGCCACGCGCGCGTACAGCCCCAGCAGTGCCGGGCCCGCCTCCGCGCCCCGCCACCGGCCGAGCACCCGCAGTACGTGCAGCAGACCGCCCACCCACAGGGAGGCGCACGTGAGGTGGAGCAGGGTCAGACCGGAGCCCAGCAGCGGGCCCGGCTCGGTCGGCGGATGCGCGCGCAGGGCCTCCGCCGCCACCACCGCGGCCAGCGGCCACACCTGGGTGCCCGGCCGGCCGGAGGCGGCGCACAGGCCCGCCACGAGGAACGCGTTGACCTCCAGCAGCGCGAGCTTGCCGTCGCGCGAGGAGTAGAGCCCGCCCACGTCGATCTCGGCCAGGCCGTCCGGCACCAGGTTGCCGGTGGCCACCACCGAGGCGAGCCCCAGCGCGGCCACGAAACCGACCACGGCCGCGGGCGCCGACCAACTGCGGGGCACGGGCGGGGGAGCGCCGCGCAGGGAACGGGCCAGCCGGCCGGCGAACAGTTCGCCCAGGGGGACGGCGAGCGCCGCGAACAGCACCCCGCGCAGCAGGGCGATGCCGCCGGTGCCGGGCGCCTCGGCCTCCCCTGTGCCGTGCAGCGCCGGGGAGGGACCGAGCAGGGGTATGAGCGCGGCCAGCGCCACGAGGGCGAGCACGGCCACGGCCCGGCCGGTGCCGGGACCCGGGCGCGGGCGCCCCCGGGCACCGGCCGACGGGGACGCGGGTCGTATCAAGGTCACCTCAGGATCTTCACCAGTCATCCCACAACCGGGCAAGTCCAGAGGCAGGCCGGGAGTACGCCCCGACGCCCCCGCGGCCCGGTGCCTACCTGGTCACCGCGTCCAGCGCGTCCGCCGTGCCCCGGCCGTAGAAGCCGTTGCGGTTCTTCGGACCCTCGCAGACCGCGTCGACCTTGCCGTCGCCGTCGATGTCGTACGGCTTGGTGCAGGGCGTCGCGTCGGCCTCCGCGTACAGCAGGGCCTTCACCTGGGCGGGCGTGGCCCGCGGGTGCGTCGACTTGATGAGCGCGGCGACGCCCGCGACGTGCGGCGACGCCATCGACGTACCGGCCATGTAGCCCCACTTGCCGCCGGGCAGCGTGCCCAGGATCAGACCGCTGGTGGCGGGCGCCGCCGGCGTCTGGTACGCCGTCGAGTCGCCGCCGGGCGCGGCGATGTCGATGACACCGAGACCGTAGTTGGAGAAGGACGACTTGATGCCCTTGGCACCGGTCGCGGCGGTGGTGACGACGCCGGGCAGCTGGGTCGGGATGTCGTAGCACTCGGACGGGTCGATCACCCGCTCGGAGGGCGTGGTGTCGTTGGGGGAGGACGGGTCGGTGATCTCGTCGGCGGCGAGGTCGTACTCCTCGTTGCCGGCCGCGGCGACGTTGACCGCGCCCTTCTTCTCCGCGTACGACGAGGCCCGCTTGACGGCCTCGACCAGCGCCTTCTGGTCCGGGTCGTCCTTGCAGTTGAAGTACCACGGGTCGGTGTAATAGCTGTTGTTGGTCACGTCGACGCCGTGCTCGGCCGCCCACATGAACCCGCAGACCACGGCCTCGGTGTAGAAGAATCCGGCGGTCGTGGAGACCTTGATGCCGGAGACCTTCACGCCGGGCGCGACGCCCGTCATGCCGACGCCGTTCTTCGCGGCGGCTATCTCACCGGCGACGTGCGTGCCGTGCGGGGACTCCTCCGCGGAGGGCCGCCAGGCGCCGTCGGTGGTGTCCGGCTTGCCCGACACGCAGTTGACGGAGGCGGCGCGGTCGAAGTTCGGGGCGATGTCCGGGTGGGTGTCGTCCACGCCGGTGTCGATGACGGCGACGGTCACCTTGCTGCTGCCCAGCGACTTCTCGTGCGCCTTGTCGGCCTTGATGGCGGGCAGGTCCCACTGCAGGGGCTCCAGCGGGTCCTGGCCCTCGACGGCCTCGGCCGCGGCGGCCTCCGTGGCGCTCAGCACCTTCGGCGTACCCACGTCCGTCGTCGCGGCCGAGGGCAGCGGCGCGGTGCGGGTGGCACCGGCCGACTGCACGCCGCGCGCCGTGCGGACGCTCTTGGCGAAGTCCGGGTTCGACGAGTGGACGACGATGACGCCTATCCGGTCGTACGACGTGACGATGGTGCCGCCGGCCTCGGCTATCGCGCGCTTGACGGCGGCCGAAGGGGCCTTGCCCGGCTTGACGTTGACGACGTAGCTGAGCGAGGTGGCGTCGGCGGCGGCCGACCCGGACTCGGCGGCGGTGGCCTGGACGTTGGGCAGGAACGCGAGGGCCGTCGCCACGGCCAGTCCGGCCGGGATCGCCAGCGCGCGGCGGTGACGCGAGTGAGACGCGGTCATGTACGGAACTCTCCAGTCTCTTCCGTGGTGCGGACGGTGCACGTGGTGCGGGTGCCCTGAAGAAAGCCGTCCCGGCCGAGGGCGTCCGGGCAGGTACATGTCGGGTGGTGCAGAGCGAAGTTATCCCCCGGAGCCGCTGGCCAGCAATGACCGGCCGGGAGTTACTTCGGAAAGTGGCCCGGGCGATGAACCGGGCCCAGGGCCGCGCCGTGTCGTTGGGCAGGGAGCACGAGCACGATCAGCGCTCCCACACCGATAGGTACAGCAGTCATGTCCGTCCTACGAGGAGACTCCGTGGCCACCGACGCACCGCCCCCCTCGCAAGAGCACCACCGACTCCCTTCCCCCGAGGAGTTCGCCGAGGTGCAGCAGAGCGCTGAGTTCGGTGAACTGCGCCGCTCCTTCCGCTCCTTCGCCTTCCCGCTGACGATCGCCTTCGTCGCCTGGTACCTGCTCTACGTGCTGCTCTCCAACTACGCGGGCGGCTTCATGGGCAGCAAGCTCTTCGGCAACATCAACGTCGCGTTCGTCTTCGGCATCGCCCAGTTCCTCACCACGTTCCTCATCGCCTGGTGGTACTCGCGGCACGCCGCCGCGAAGCTCGACCCCAAGGCCGAGGCCATCAAGTCCCGGATGGAGGGCGGCGCATGAGCACCACACCGCAGTTCTTCCTGGCGGCCAACGAGGCCAGTGAGCACCGGCCGCTGATCATCACGCTGTTCGCGGTCTTCGTGGTCGCGACGCTCGTCATCACCGTCTGGGCCGGGCGGCAGACCAAGGACGCCGCCGACTTCTACGCGGGCGGCCGTCAGTTCAGCGCCTTCCAGAACGGCCTCGCGGTCTCCGGGGACTACATGTCCGCCGCGTCCTTCCTCGGCATCGCCGGCGCCATCGCCATCTTCGGCTACGACGGCTTCCTGTACTCCATCGGCTTCCTGGTCGCCTGGCTGGTGGCCCTGCTGCTGGTCGCCGAGCCGCTCCGGAACTCCGGCCGCTACACGATGGGCGACGTCCTCGCCTACCGCATGCGCCAGCGCCCCGTGCGCACCGCCGCCGGCACCTCCACGATCGTCGTCTCGATCTTCTACCTGCTGGCCCAGATGGCGGGCGCCGGCGTCCTCGTCTCGCTGCTGCTCGGCATCACCTCCGACGCCGGCAAGGTGCTCATCGTCGCCCTGGTCGGCGTCCTGATGATCGTCTACGTCACCATCGGCGGCATGAAGGGCACCACCTGGGTCCAGATGGTCAAGGCCGTGCTGCTGATCGGCGGCACCATCCTGATCACCTTCCTGGTGCTGCTGAAGTTCGACTTCAACATCTCCGACCTGCTCGGCAAGGCCGCCGAGAACAGCGGCAAGGGCGCCGCCTTCCTGGAGCCCGGCCTCCAGTACGGCGCGACCGGCACCACCAAGCTGGACTTCATCTCCCTGGGCATCGCCCTGGTGCTCGGCACCGCGGGCCTGCCGCACATCCTGATCCGCTTCTACACGGTGCCCAACGCCAAGGCCGCCCGTAAGTCCGTGAACTGGGCGATCGGCATCATCGGCGCCTTCTACCTGATGACCATCGCGCTCGGCTTCGGCGCGGCGGCGCTCATCTCGCAGAAGGAGATCACCGACTCCAACCCGTCCGGCAACACGGCGGCCCCGCTGCTCGCCCTGCACGTCGGCGGCGTCGACTCGGCCTGGGGCGCGATCCTGCTCGCCACCATCTCGGCGGTGGCCTTCGCGACCATCCTCGCCGTGGTCGCGGGCCTCACCCTCGCCTCGTCCTCGTCCTTCGCGCACGACATCTACGCCAACGTCATCCGCCGGGGCCAGGCCACCGAGAAGGAGGAGATGCGGGCGGCCCGCTGGGCGACCGTCTTCATCGGCATCGTCTCCATCGCGCTCGGCGCCCTCGCCCGCGACCTGAACGTGGCCGGCCTGGTCGCCCTGGCCTTCGCGGTCGCCGCCTCCGCCAACCTGCCGACCATCCTCTACAGCCTCTTCTGGAAGCGGTTCACCACCCAGGGCGCGCTGTGGTCGATCTACGGCGGTCTGGTCGTCGCCGTCGGTCTGGTGCTGTTCTCGCCGGTCGTCTCGGGCGACGCCACCTCCATGTTCCCGGACGTCGACTTCGCCTGGTTCCCGCTGAAGAACCCGGGCATCATCTCCATCCCGTTCGGCTTCCTGATGGGCTTCCTCGGCACCGTCCTGTCCAAGGAGGAGCCGGACACCGGCAAGTACGCGGAGCTGGAGGTCCGGTCCCTGACCGGCACCGGCGCCCACTGACGACCCCCTGCGCGCGGGCCCCGTCGTAGCCTCCTACGACGGGGCCCGCACGCGCCTCGTGGCTTCCGGTCGCCGTCGATGTCACCGGGGTCGCGTAGGCTCGCAGGTGTCGGGAGACGCAAGTGTCCCGCCGATCCGCGTCGAGGGAGGGGCCCCACGTGCTCATCGACACCTACGGCCGAGTGGCCACGGACCTGAGGGTCTCGCTGACCGACCGCTGCAACCTGCGGTGCACGTACTGCATGCCCGAGGAGGGCCTGCAGTGGCTGGCCAAGCCCGACCTGCTCACGGACGACGAGATCGTCCGCCTCGTCGGCATCGCGGTCACCTCGCTGGGTGTCACGGAGGTCCGCTTCACCGGCGGCGAGCCCCTGCTCCGCCCCGGCCTGGTCGGCATCGTGGAGCGCGTCGCCGCCCTCGACCCGCGCCCCCAGACGTCCCTCACCACCAACGGCATCGGCCTCAAGCGCACGGCGGCGGCCCTGAAGGCGGCGGGCCTGGACCGGGTCAACGTCTCCCTGGACACCTTGCGCCCGGACGTCTTCAAGACCCTCACCCGCCGTGACCGGCACAAGGACGTCCTGGAGGGCCTGCACGCCGCCCGCGAGGCCGGCCTGACGCCCGTGAAGGTCAACTCGGTCCTGATGCCGGGCCTCAACGACGACGAGGCCCCCGACCTCCTCGCCTGGGCCGTGGAGCACGACTACGAGCTGCGGTTCATCGAGCAGATGCCGCTGGACGCCCAGCACGGCTGGAAGCGCGAGGGCATGGTCACCGCCGGTGACATCCTGGCCTCGCTGCGCACCCGCTTCGAGCTGACCGAGGAGGGTTCCGAGGAGCGCGGCTCGGCCCCCGCCGAGCGCTGGCTCGTGGACGGCGGCCCGCACCGCGTCGGCGTCATCGCCTCCGTCACCCGCCCGTTCTGCGCCGCCTGCGACCGCACCCGCCTGACCGCCGACGGCCAGGTCCGCACCTGTCTGTTCGCCCGCGAGGAGACCGACCTGCGCGCGGCCCTGCGCTCGGGCGCCCCGGACGAGGAGATCGCCCGCGTCTGGAAGCTCGCCATGTGGGGCAAGAAGGCGGGCGCCGGCCTCGACGACCCGTCCTTCGTCCAGCCGGACCGGCCGATGTCGGCGATAGGCGGCTAGGGCCTGTCGTTTG
>NZ_JAGGOO010000040.1 GCF_018614415.1 Streptomyces sp. ISL-12 | reverse complement strand
GGCCGTAGTACTGGTCGAGGCCCTCGATGCCGCGCAAGGCGGACGCGGTGTTGGGGGACTCGGCGTAGGTGCCGTCGGCGGCGCCGGTCTTCAGGGCGTTGACGAGGGCGCTGTCGGAGGCCCAGCGGAAGACGACCTCCTCGGTGAGGGGCCGCTCACCCCAGTAGCCGTCGTAGGCGCGGAGGGTGATCGAGTCGCCGGACTTCCAGCCGGACAGTTCGTACGGGCCGGAGCAGGCGTCGCTCTGGCCGGGGGTGCCGAAGTCGCGGCCGGCCTTCTCCACCTGCTCCTTGTTCCAGACGATGCCGGCGTCACCGGCGAGTGCCTTGGTGAACAGGGCGTCCGGAGACGTGAAGCGGATGGTGATCTCGGCCGCGCCCGTCTTCTTCATCGAGGCGACGTTGCCGAACTCGTCGCTCTGCTCCATGTCCGGGTCGGCGTGGCGCTCAAGGCTCCACAGCACGTCGTCGGCGGTGAGCGCGAAGCCGTCGTGGAAGGTGACGCCGTCGCGGACGGTGAGGACGAGGGTCTTGTCGTCGGGGGTGGCCGCCTTCTCGGCGAGGAGGGGCTCGACGGTCATGTCGGGCTGGAGCTGGTAGAGGCGCTCGCAGACGTTGGTGAGGACGGCGCGGCCGGCGCTGCTGCCCTGGGCGTCCAGGTCGAGGGAGTCGGGTTCGTCCTCCAGCAGCCAGTCCACCTTCGCCACCGCGCCCTGGGCGGCGGGGGTGGTCGGGGTGAGTTTCAAGGACGCGGCGTCGACGCTGCCGGTGGCGGTGGTGTCGGCACCGCTGCAACCGGCGGTGGCGAACAGGCCGGCGGCGAGCAGGGCGGCGGTCCCCACGTTTCTTTTCGTCATGCTGAACTCCTCTTCGGTGAGCTCCTCATCGGTGAGCTCCTGTGTCAGGCGGGACAGCCGGCCGTGGCGGCGTCGCCGTACGGGCCGTCGTAGAGGTTCCAGGGGAGGTGCTGGTAGTCGCGGTCGCAGGGGGTGCCGGCGGTGATGTGGTAGTCGCCGGTGGTGAGGTCCACGCAGGAGGAGACGAGGGTCTGCCAGTGCCGCACGGCGGGGCGGCGCGCGTCCGGATGGGTGCACAGCGACTCGGGGTGGCCGAGATGGTCGGACATGGCCTGCTTGATCAGCTTGCGGGACTCGTCGGGGCCGGTGGACTCGCGCAGGGCTCTGAGGCCCTGTTCGGCGCGGGGTACGCGGACCAGGGAGTCCGGGGAGAGCGGTCGGTAGTCGGCGGCGAGGGCGGCGGGCACCCCGGCCTGGTAGTGGTTGCCGTGGACGAGCAGACCGTCGGTCGGGTAGAGCCAGCCGTGGCCGGCCGGAGTGGTCTCCAGGTCGATGGCGAAGCCCTCGCGGCAGGTCAGCAGGGCGTTGGAGGCGATGTGCGCGCGGGTGCGGCACAGCACATCGAGGGCATCGGTGACGACGGACTGGTCCAGCACCCGGCGGCGTACGACGGTCTGCGGCAGGCCGATGGCGGAGCTGAACCGGCCGCCCAGACCGTTGGCGTTGAGCGCGAGCCCGGCGGAGTTGGCGCCCTGTCGGCCCACCTGCCCGGCCTCGACCTGCATGATCAGGGTCGGTGCGGGCGGCTGGACGATGCGCAGCATGACGACCGTGTCGGCGACGGCGGCCCGCCAGTCCCAGTTCTGCCCGGCCCATACATGGCCGTCCCCGCTGGCGGGACCGAAGGCGGCGAAGGAGGTACAGCCGTCCGGTGCGTCCGTCTCCCCCTCCGTCTTCCCGTCAGCCTCCCCCTCCGTCTCCATGGCGGCGAAGGACTTGTCGTAGAGGACTTCGCCGCGGGCGTTGAGGGCGAGGACGTCGAGCAGGTCCACGCCGGCGCCGTCGGCGGTGCCGCGCATCTCCTCCAGCAGGTCGGGGGCGTAGGCGTCCACCGGCCGCTGCCAGCGGGCGGCCCGGGCCGTGACCTGGGCCCAGGTGAGGCCGGCGGCGTGTCCGAATGCCTCCTCGTAATAGGCGAGGGCGGCACGGAGCTGGGGGCGGACGGCCTCGCCGTACTGGCGGCCCCGGTCGCGGGGCGTGCCGGAAATCTCAACGAGCGGGAGGGTACGGGGCGTTGGGGTGGCCGTTACGGCGGGGGCTGTCATTCTTCTCCTAGCTGCGGGAGGGCTGCCTGGACCACCTACGTCCTGTAACTTCGATTACGAGCAGCGCTCCTCTTGGAATGCGTTGTCCAGGAGAGTAACGGCCGCAACAGGGAAGTCAATGACCGTAATGAAAATTTCAGAGCACGGCGGCTCCGAGCGCCGGGGCGAGGGCGGTGTCGACGCCGAGGGCATGGTCCGGCTCCGGGCGGCGGTCCGGGACCACTGGGAGAGTCTGTCCGCCTCCGAGCGCGCCGTCGCCCAGTACCTGGTCGGCGCACCTGTCGAGCAGCTGCTCTTCGCGGGGGCACAGCAGCTGGGCACGGCCAGCGGCACCAGCAACGCCACGGTGGTGCGGGCCCTCCAGCGCCTCGGGTACGCCGGACTGCCCGCGCTGAAGCGGGAGTTGGCGGCTGGCTTCACGGCAGCGGTGGCTCCCGAGGTGCGGCTGAAGCAGCGCATCGCGCATGTCGGGCGGGACCTGGACGGCATCTGGGACGAGGTGCTCGACGAGGCGCGGGAGCGGATCGAGCAGACCCGGCGGCTGACGGAGCCGGAGGCGCTGCGAGTGGCGGTGGCGGCGCTCGCGGACGCCGGGGAGGTGCACGCGTTCGGCGTCGCTGCCGCGGAGCCGGCCGCGCGGCATCTGGCGCTGGCGCTCGGGCGGATCGGCCGCCGGTCGCGGTTCGTCGGAGCGACCGGGTTCGCCCTCGCCGACGACCTGCTGGCGCTGCGCCGGGACGACGCGGTGGTGATCTTCCAGCCGGGCCGGGCGCTGCACGAGCTGACCGTACTGGTGGAGCGGGCTCGGGCGGTGGGCGCGCGCGTGGTGCTGGTCACCGACGAACTGGGCGAGCGGTTCGGTGACCGCGTCGATGCCGTGCTCACCGCGCCGCACACCCCGACCGGCATCACGTCGGAGTCGCTGACGGCCCTCGTGGTGGCGGACGTGCTGCTGCTCGCGCTGACGACGCTGGAGGAGGAACGGGCGGTGGACGCCTCCCATCAGCTGACGGCCCTGCGCGAACAATTGCTGGCGCCGAAGGGGCAGGGCCGCAAGGTCTGAGCCCACCGTTCGGCGTGTGCGGCGGGGGTACCGGCGTCTCGTCGTCGTACCCGCGCCGAGGGAGTTCCCGTACGCGGTCACGGCCCAAGGGCCGGCCGGGGAGCGGGGTCGGGCTGGACGACGAGGGAGTCGAAAGCCCGCCGTGAGCAGGCCGCCGGGGCGCCGCGCGTCCACGTCGGCGTCACCGGCGTCGGCGCGGCGTACCGGCTGCCGCGACGCGGCGGCGGGCCGCTGCCGGCTGGGCGGCCGTGGTGGGCGGCGACGCACGGGCCGCCGCGCTGAAGTCCCGACAGGCGCCGAGGCGGACTTCGAGGGGTCCTTGCCCGCCCTCGCCCCTGGTGGAACGATGCCCGTACCGACCACCGAAAGGCCGATCGTGACCGACGAGCAGCAGCGGGCGCGGGCCGCCGCCGTGTTCGACGCGCTGGGCGCCGCCTACGAGCAGGCGTTCGCCGGTTCCGAGGCGCACCACCGGTCGCTGGAGTGGCTGCTCGGCCGGCTCGCGCCAGGCAGCCGGGTACTGGACGTGGGCAGCGGGACGGGGCGGCCGACGGCACAGACGCTGGTGCGGGCGGGCCACGAGGTACTGGGGGTGGACGTCTCCCCCGTCATGGTCGAGCTGGCGGCCCGGCAGGTGCCCGCCGCCGCCTTCCGGTGCGCCGACATCCGCGAGCTGCCGCTCGCCGACGGCTCCTACGACGCGGTCTGCGTGTACTTCGCGCTGCTCCAGATGGACCGGGCCGGGCAGGCGGACGTGGTCCGGCGGCTGACGCGGGCCCTGAAGCCGGGCGGGCACCTGGTCCTGGCCACCGTGCCGCTGGACGTGGAGGCCGTCGAGGGCGTCTTCATGGGGCAGCCCGTACGGGTGACCAGCTTCGCCGCGGCGGATCTGACGGCCGTGGTGGAGGAGGCCGGTCTGGAGGTCCTGGGCCGGGAGGACGTGCTGTTCACGCCCGCGCACCCGGACGCCGTCCCGGAACCGCAGCTCTTCCTGCACTGCCGGCGCGCGGACACCCTCCCGGCCGGCTGAGGCACGGCACGGCACGGAGGCCGACGACTGCGGGCTTCCGCTCCCGGAGGTTCCCACCCGCGTGATCACCGCTCACCCCGACGAGGCCCGCTGCGCGCCTCGGACGATCGCTATGATGGCCCGAAACGCTCAAACGAACATTCTCGGGTGCGACTCGGGTGGGTGGGGAGGCCCAGGTGCGGGAGCCGGTCGATTCCAGGCGGCAGCGGATCCTGGCGGCGGTCCGGGCGCGCGGCACCGCGCGGGTGCGCGATCTCGCCGAGGAACTGCAGGTCTCGGTGGTGACGGTGCGCCGGGACGTGGAGGAACTGACCCGGGAGGGCAGACTGCGGCGCGGCCACGGGGTGGTGCGCTCGACGGCGCCCGCCGAGGAGGCGCCCGCCGCGGGCGCGCGGGACGGGGGCCGGGTGGCGCTGGTGGTGCCGGAGCGGCACGCGTACCTGACGGAGGTCCTGCACGGCGCCCGGACGGTCCTGGAGGAGGCCGGTGTGCCGTTCACCCTGCACATCGCGCCCCGGGGGGCGGGCGCCGAGCGGCCGCTGGTGGAGCGCGCGCTCACGGACGGCGCCCGGGGACTGCTGCTCGCGCCCCGCTGGCTCCGCCTGGCCGACGAGGAGGCCGACCACGGCTGGCTCGCCGCGCTGGACGTGCCGACGGTGCTCATGGAGCGGCGCCCCCGGCCGGGCAGCCCGCCGCACGCGCTGGACTCGGTCTGCTCCGACCACTGGTACGGCGCGCATCTGGCCGTGGAGCACCTGGTGGGGCTCGGCCACCGGCGCATCGTGTTCGCGACGCGGGACGACAGTCCGACCGCGCGCACGCTGCGGGCCGCCTTCTCCGGGATAGCCCGCGACCACCTCCTGGTCGAGGAGTGGGCGTGGGCGCTGAGCGCGCCGGGGGCCGGGCAGGAGGGGCCGTACGCGGCGGACGAGACGGCCGACGTGCCCGCGCTGCTGCGCGAGGTGGGGGCCACCGCGCTGGTCGGGCACGGCGACGAGGACACCCTGATGATCGTCCAGCGGCTGGCCCAGGAGGGGGTGCGGGTGCCCGGGGACTGCTCGGTGGTGGCGTACGACGACGTGGTGGCCGGCCTCGGCACCCCGCCGCTGACGGCCGTGTCGCCACCCAAGGCGGAGGTCGGGCGGGTGGCCGCGGAACTGCTGCTGCACCGGCTGCGGGACGAGCCGGAGCGGTCGGCTCGGCGGGTGGAGTTGCTGCCCCGGCTGACGGTGCGGGGCTCGACCCGGGAGCCGGCTTCCATCGACTGATCGTTTGAGCGTTTGAGTTTCCTCTGATCGATCTATTGACCGTTTTCGTCAGGGCGTCCAGGATTCCCGTGTCCCCAAGAGTCGTGCCGCCGGACGACGGCACGCAGGAGCCGCGGGAGGCGCCATGCCCGGTCGACACAGTCGTCGATCCGTGCTCGCCGCGATGGCCGCAGTGCCGCTGACAGGAGCCGTGGGCGCCTGCAGCGGAGGAAGTGGCGGCAGCCGGTCGAGCGGCACGAGCAGTACCACGCGCATCACCTTCTGGTCCGCACTGCGCGGCAGCCAGGAGGTGGTCGACGCGTTCAACCGCACCCACGACCGCATCCAGGTCGATTTCCAGCAGATCCCCTCCGGCGGGCAGGGCGGTTACGCCAAGCTCAGCAACGCCGCCCGGGCCGGCAACGCCCCCGACGTCGCCACCATCGAGTATCCGCAGGTCCCGGGGTACGCCATCGACGGCGTCGCCCGCGACATCACCGACCTGGTCGACGACCGGCTGCGGCGCAAGCTGCTGCCGCAGGCGCTCGGGCTGACCACCTTCGAGGGCCGGGTGTTCAGCGTGCCGCTGGACATAGAGCCCATGGTGATGCACTACCGCGCCGACCTGTTCGACCGCTACGGGCTCTCGCCCGCCCGCACCTGGGACGAGTTCGCCGAGCAGGCGCGCACCGTGCGGCGGAAGGCGGCCGACCGGCGGCTGGTGCTGTTCCCGACCGACGGCATGACCCAGATGGCCGCCTACGTCTGGCAGGCCGGCGCCCAGTGGTTCGACACCTCGCGCGGCGCGTGGAACGTCTCCCTCGCCGACGCCCCCTCCCGGCGGGTCGCCGGCTACTGGCAGCGGCTCATCGACGCCGACGACGTGTTCATGAACGCCGTCGAGAGCAGGCAGTCCGACGCGCAGATCGGCAACGGCCTGGTCCTCACCCGGCTCAGCGGAGCCTGGGACGCCGGGGCGCAGATGAACGCGCGCCCCGGGCAGAAGGGGCAGTGGCGGATCGCTCCGCTGCCGCAGTGGGACACCGCCCGCCCCTCCGTCGGCACCCACGGCGGCTCCACCTTCGCCGTCACCAAGGACAGCCGGCATCCCGAGGCCGCGATGGAGTTCATCGCCTGGCAGGTCTCCCACCCGGACGCGCTGCGCGCCCGTCTCTCCAGCGGCACCAGCAGCCAGTACCCGGCCGCTCCCGACCTGGTCCCCGTCGGCCGGGAGGCGTTCGACCGCTCGTACTACGGCGGGCAGGACATCTACGGCCTGTTCGAGGAGGAGGCCGAGAAGATCGGCGAACAGTGGCTGTGGGGCCCGCGGATGACCGCCACCCAGAAGGTCATGCAGGACTCCTTCGCCCGGGTGAGCGGCGGTCAGGGCAGCCTCGTCCAGTCGCTGCGCACCGCGCAGGAGGGCACCATGCCCGACCTCAAGGCCCTGGGCCTGGCCACCACCCAGCACAGCACCTGAGCCGCCGAAAGGCAGGTGACACCCCATGACCGCGACCACCCACGAACGGGTGCCGGCCGGCACGCCCCGCCCGGCCGCCCCGGACCCCGCCGCCGGACCGCGCGCCCGCAAGGCGGCCGAACGCCGTCGACTGGCCGCCTGCGGCGTGCTCATGACGCCGTTCTTCGCCTTGCTGCTGACCGTCTTCCTGATCCCGGTCGGCACCGCCGTCTACCTCAGTTTCTACAGCGACGACCAGCCCGGCCTCGGCTTCGGCCCCGAACGCACCGTCTTCGTCGGCCTGCGCTCCTACGCGGCCGTCCTCACCGACCCGACCTTCCTCGGCGGGCTCGCGACCGTCGCCCTGTACTGCCTGATCTACATCCCGCTGATGGTCGTCGGCGCCCTCGCCCTCGCCCTGCTCCTCGACTCCGGCATGGCCCGGCTGCGCGCCTTCGCCCAACTCGGCCTGTTCCTGCCGCACGCCGTGCCCGGCATCATCGCGGCGCTGATCTGGCTGTACCTCTACACCCCCGGTATCAGCCCGGTCATCGACCTGTTCGCCCACGCCGACATCACCATCGACTTCCTCGGCGTGCACACGGTGATCCCGTCGATCGTGAACATCGCCCTGTGGAGCAACCTCGGCTACAACATGGTGGTCTTCTACGCCGCCCTGCAGGCCGTACCCCGCGAGGTGATCGAGGCGTCGGTCGTGGACGGTGCCGGGCCGGTGCGCACCGCGCTCCAGGTCAAGACCCCGCTGGTGCGCGCCTCCATCGTGATGGTGGCCATCTTCACCCTGATCTGGGCGCTGCAGCTCTTCACCGAGCCGATGCTGCTCAGCCAGTCCTCCCCGATGATCAACTCCCGGTTCTCGCCGAGCATGTACATCTACGACGCGGCCTTCAACCGAAACAACTACAGCCTGGCGGCGGCCGCCTCCGTGGTCCTGCTGGCCTGCACCATCGCCCTGTCCTACGGCGTCACCCGCTTCACCGGCCGCGCCGACACCGCCGAGGAGGCCCGATGAGCGCCGCCGGCGGCACCACCCTGCCGCGCCCGAACCTGCTGGGCCGCCTCACGGTCAACGTGGTCGTCGCGGTCTCCGTCCTCTACACACTGCTGCCGGTGCTGTGGCTGCTGCTGGCCTCCACCAAGACCCGGGACGCGCTGTTCAGCAGCGACCTGCTCTCCTTCGCCGACTTCTCCTTCGTGCGGAACCTCCAGGACCTGTTCGCGATGGACGGCGGGCTCTACGGCCGCTGGTACCTCAACAGCCTGCTGTACGCGGTGCTGGGCGCCGCCGTCGGCGCGCTGCTGAGCGTGGCCTGCGGCTACGCCTTCGACAAGTACCGCTTCCGGCACAAGGAGAAGCTGTTCGGCCTGGTGCTGGCGGCGGTCATGGTGCCGCAGACGGTGCTCGCGCTGCCGCTGTACCTGATGGCCTCCGAGGCGGGCCTCGTGAACACCTTCTGGGCGGTGTTCATCCCCGTGCTGTTCAACCCGTTCGGCGTGTACCTCGGCCGGATCTTCAGCCGGGGCTACGTCCCCGACGAGGTGCTGGAGGCCGCGCGGGTGGACGGCGCGGGCGAACTGACCATGTACGCCCGAGTCGCCCTGCGGATGCTCGGCCCGGGACTGGTCACCGTCTTCCTCTTCCAGCTCACCGCGATCTGGAACAACTTCTTCCTGCCCATGGTGATGCTCTCGAACCAGGACCTGTATCCCGTCAGCCTCGGCCTGTACCAGTGGAACAGTTCCGCCTCGGTCTCGCCGGAGTACTACCCCGTGGTCATCATGGGGTCGCTGCTCGCCGTCGTCCCCCTCATCCTCGCCTTCGTGCTGCTCCAGCGTTTCTGGCGCAGCGGACTGACCGCCGGAGCCGTCAAGTGAGTCCGCACGTCCCTGGTCCCGGCTTCCGGCCCCGCGCGGCCGTCGCCATGTCCCCGGACGCCGCCGAGGCCGTCCTCGATCCGGAGTCCCGCGCCGCCCTGGGTACGCTCTGCCACCTCGCCCCGTTCCCGGCCCTGGACGACCTGTCCACCCCGCGGGCGAGAGAGGTGCTGGCCGACGTCGACCTGCTGGTCACCGGCTGGGGCTGCCCGCCGCTGGACGCGGAGGTGCTGCGGGCGGCGCCCCGGCTGCGGGCGGTGGTGCACACGGCGGGCAGCGTCCGCGGGCACGTCACCGACGCCTGCTGGGAGCGCGGCGTCGAGGTGTCCTCGGCCGCCGCGGCCAACGCCGTGCCGGTGGCCGAGTACACCCTCGGCATGATCCTGCTCACCGGCAAGCGGGCGCTGGAACAGGCCCGCGCCTACCGGGCGGCCCGGCGGCGCGACAACTGGCTGCGCACCCCGCGCACCGTCGGCAACCACCGCCGTACCGTCGGCATCCTCTCGGCCTCCCTGATCGGCCGCCGCGTCATCGAACTGCTGCGCCCGCACGACCTGGAAGTGCTGCTGCACGACCCGTACGTGTCCGACGCCGACGCGGCCGAACTGGGCGTGGAACGCGTCGAGTTGGCCGACCTGTTCGCGCGCTGCGACACGGTCAGCGTGCACACTCCGCTGCTGCCCGAGACCCGGGGGCTGGTGAGCCGGGACCTGATCGACGCGATGCCGGACGACGCGGTGCTCATCAACACCTCCCGGGGTCCGGTCGTCGACCAGGACGCGCTGACCGACGCCGTCCGGGCGGGCCGCGTCCGGGCCGTCCTGGACGTGACCGACCCCGAGCCCCTGCCGCCCGACCACCCGCTGTGGGACTGCGAGAACGCGCTGATCACCCCGCACCTCGCCGGTTCCGTCGGCAACGAGTGGCGGCGGCTGGCCGACCTGGCCCTCGCCGAGACCGCCCGCTGGGCGTCAGGCGAGGGATTCCTCCACCCCGTACGACGCGAAAGGCTGGCCTTCCTGGCATGAGCATCCCGTTCGAACTCCCCACCGAGGACCGCGCGTCCAGCCCGTACACCGGGTACACCCGGGCCCACTGGGAAGCGGTGGCCGACGGGCTGCTGGCCGCCGCGTGGCGCTGGGCCACCCCGGGCGGCGCCCTGCTCGACCTGCCGGGCCGGCCGTCCCGCTCGGGGGTGCGCTCGGACGGCCTGGAGGGCTACGCCCGTACGTTCCTGGCCGCCGCGTTCCGGGTGGCGGGCGCCGGCGGCGACGATCCGCGCGGCTGGCTGGACCGCTACGCCGAGGGCCTCGCGTCGGGCACCCGCACCCCGGGCCGCGACGACACCGAGTCCTGGCCGCTGATCCTCGACCACGACGTGCAGGGCCAGCCCATGGTCGAGTCGGCCTCGGTCGCCCTCGGCCTGCGGCTGACCGCGCCCTGGCTCTGGAAGCACCTCGACGCGGGCGTCCAAGACCGGGCGGAGGAGTGGCTGCGCGGGGCGCTGCGGCACACCCCCGCGCCCAACAACTGGTACCTCTTCCCGTACACGGTCGCCGGTTTCCTGGAGTCGGTCGGCCGCGGTGACGCCGAGACGGCGGCGGCCCGGCACCGGGCGCTGGAGCTGCTGGAGGGCTGGTACCGGGGCGGGGGCTGGTACGCCGACGGCGACGGCCGCGCCTTCGACCACTACAACGGCTGGGCGCTGCACCTGTACCCGGTGCTCGACGCCCACCTCGGCGGCGACGCGGAGGCCGGCGCGCGGTACGGGGAGCGGCTGCGCGCCCATCTCGACGGCTTCTCCCTGCTGTTCGGCGGGGACGGGGCGCCGCTGCACTTCGGCCGGTCGCTGACGTACCGCTTCGCCGCGTCGGCGGCCGTCGGGCTCGGCGCGCTGACCGGGCACACGCCGCTGGCACCGGGCGTCTCCCGGCGGCTGGCCAGCGGCAGCCTGCGGTATTTCCTGGACCGCGGGGCGCTGACCGGCGACGGGCTGCTGAGCCTGGGCTGGCACGGCCCGCACGAGGCCGTCCTCCAGTCGTACTCCGGTCCCGCCTCCCCGTACTGGGCGTCGAAGGCGTTCGTGTCCCTGCTGGCCCCGGCGGACCACCCGCTGTGGACGGCGACGGAGGAACCGGCCCCGGCGGAGGTGTCCGACCGGGTACTGGCCCTCCCCTCCCCCGGGCTGCTGGTGCAGGCGACCCGCGCGGACGGGATCGTACGGCTGCACAACCACGGCAGTGACCATGTCCGGCCGCACGAGGGCGAGTCGGCCGCCGAGGACGATCCGCACTACGGGCGGCAGGCGTACTCGACCCGGACCGGGCCGACGGCGCCCGGGAACGTCGCCGACAACCACCTGTCGGTCGAGGTGGCCGGCCGGCCGAGCGTGCGGCGCCGCATCGAGCCGCTCGGCGCCGGGCACGGCGACGGCTGGGGCTGGGCGGCGTCCCGGCACCGGCCGGTCTTCGCCGGCGGGCCCCCGATGGTGCCGGGGCTGCGGGTGGACAGCGTGACCGTCGTGCGCGGCGCGTACGAGCTGCGGGTGCACCGGGTGGCCGGGGCGCCCGCCGGGGCCCGGGTCACCCAGACCGGGTGGGCCACCGGCCCCGACGAGCCCCTCGTCTCGTCCCTGCACGCGCTGCACGGCTTCGACCCGGCGCCCGAGCCGCTCCGTGCCCCGCAGGGCACCGCGTACGTCCGCTGGGCGCGGGTGCCCCGCCTCGCCGGCCCGGCGGACGGCACGTCCCTGCACGTCTGTCTGGCCGCCCTCACCGCCGCGCCGGGGCCGGGGCCGCTGGCGCAGGCCGTCACGGAGTTCACGACGGACGGCACGACGGGCGTCGAGCTGGCCTGGGCCGACGGCGGCGGGCGCACCAGGGTCTCCTTCGATCCGGTCCGGGTGACGCACGAGGCGGGCTGAACCGGCCGGGCGGGCGGGTGTCCCCCGCCCGCCCGTGTCCGGTCGCGGCGCGCGCCGGGGCCCGTGAGGCTGGTACGGCACGGGTCACCGGAGCCGGGAGCTGCCATGCACAAGTCGTCCTGCGCGTTGGTCGCGGCACTGGCCGTCGCCCTCGCCTTCCCCGTTCCGTCGGCGGACGCGGCCGCTGTGCGCGTACCCGGTGACGTCACCGCCATCGAGTGCCTCGAAGGCGGCGGGTCGCTCCTCGTGGAGTGGGACGGCCAGGGCGGGTTCGTCCGGCAGTGTCAGGGCGGGGTCCACGACGGTGAGGCGCTCGTCCCCCGCCCCGTCTCCCCGCTCGCCGCCGAACCGGCGCGCTGATCCCGGCATCCGTGGGTACTCGCCGCGCGGCCGGGGGACTCGTTGCCCCGGCCGTGACGACACACGACCGGCCGGCCGTCGGCCGACATCGGAGGAATGAGACGTATGAGCGAGGCGAACCCTCTCAAGCGGGTAGCCGGCAAGGTCAGCGACGCCCTGCGGGGCGACGGACCGGAGGACGGCGTCCCCGGCAAGCCGGGACCCCGGTCGCCGGCCGTCGCCGAACCCACCGAGCCCCGCGAGCCGTTGCCGCCCAAGGCCGACCAGAGCGGCCCGGACACCGTCTCGCCCACCGGGCAGCCGACCGGCGCCGACCAGGCGCGCAACGCGCAGTCCGGGGCGTATCTGACGAACGCGCAGGGCACGCGGCTGTACGACACGGACCACTCGCTCAAGGCCGGTCCGCGCGGGCCCGTGCTGCTCCAGGACCACCATCTGCGCGAGAAGGTGATGCACTTCGACCACGAGCGCATCCCGGAGCGCGTGGTCCACGCCCGGGGCGCGGGCGCGCACGGCACCTTCCGCAGCTACGGCACCGCGGCGAACGTCACCAAGGCGGCGTTCCTCGGGCCGGACGTGGAGACGCCGGTGTTCACGCGGTTCTCCACGGTGGTGGGTTCGCGGGGCTCCTCCGACACCGTGCGGGACACCCGGGGCTTCGCGACGAAGTTCTACACCAGCGAGGGCGTCTTCGACCTGGTCGGCAACAACATCCCGGTCTTCTTCATCCAGGACGCCATCAAGTTCCCGGACGTGGTGCACGCCGCGAAACCGCACCCGGACCGGGAGATCCCGCAGGCGCAGAGCGCGCACGACACGTTCTGGGACTTCGTCTCGCTGCACACCGAGGCGACCCACCACACCATCTTCTTCATGGGCGACCGGGGCATCCCGCGCTCCTACCGGATGATGGAGGGCTTCGGCGTCCACACCTTCCGGCTGGTGAACGCCGCGGGTGAGACGACGCTGGTGAAGTTCCACTGGAAGCCCAAGCTGGGCGTGCACTCCCTGGTGTGGGACGAGGCGCAGCTCATCAACGGCGTCGACCCGGACTTCCACCGCCGGGACCTGGCCGACGCCATCGAGGCGGGCGCGTACCCGCAGTGGGAGCTGGGCATCCAGACGTTCCCCGACACCCCGGAGCAGACCTTCGAGGGCATCGACCTGCTGGACCCGACCAACCTCGTGCCCGAGGAGCTGGCGCCGGTGCAGCCGGTCGGGCTGCTGACCCTGGACCGCAACCCGTCGAACTTCTTCGCCGAGACCGAGCAGGTCGCCTTCCACGTCGGCCACCTCGTTCCCGGCATCGACATCACCGACGACCCGCTGCTCGCGGGCCGGCTCTTCTCGTACCTGGACACGCAGATCACCCGGCTCGGCGGCCCCAACTTCCCGCAGCTGCCGATCAACCGGCCGCACGCGCCGGTCAACGACATGCTGCGGGACGGCATGCACCAGACGGCGGTCCACCGGGGCGTCGCGCCCTACCGGCCCAACTCCCTGGACGGGGGCTGTCCGTTCACGGCCGGCGCGGACGCCGGGGCGTTCGTCGAGGCGCCGGTGCGGGTGCCGGAGGGCAGGAAGGTGCGCGAGGCGCCCGAGTCGTTCGCGGACCACTTCAGCCAGCCCCGCCGGTTCTGGCTGAGCATGAGCCCGGTGGAGAAGGAGCACATCGTCGGCGCCTACACCTTCGAACTGGGCAAGTGCTACGAGCAGTCGGTCCGGGAGCGCACCCTCCAGGTGCTGGCCAACATCGACCCCGAGCTGTGCGAGCAGGTCGCCACGGGGCTCGGGCTGCCGGCGCCGGCACCGACGGTGCCGCTGGCCGACGTCGAGCCCAGCCCGGCCCTCTCCCAGATCGGGCGGACCTGGCCCACCGAGGGGCGGGTGATCGGCATCGTGACCGGCGGGGACGACCTGGACGGGGTCGCGGCCGTACGGGAGGCGGTGCTGGGCGCGGGCATGGTCCCGCTGGTCGTCGCGCCCACCGGCGGCACGCTCGGCGGCGGCGCGCTGACCGTCCAGCGCACCTTCGTGACGGCGCGTTCGGTGGAGTTCGACGCCGTACTGCTGGCCGGGGTTCCCGGCGTGGGCAGCGACGCGTACACCGCGCGGGACGCCAAGTCCGACCCGGCGCCCGCGGGTCCGGCCGTCACCGATCCGCGGGTGGCGCTGCTGCTGTCGGAGGCGTTCCGGCACGGCAAGGCGATCGGCGCCTGGGCGGGCGGCGAGGCGGCGCTGGAGGCCTCCGGGGTGCCCACCGACGCGCCGGGCGTGGTCCTGGCCACCTCCGGGACCTCGGCCCTGGAGCAGGTGACCGGGCTCCTGGGCAGCCACCGGGTGTGGGAACGCTTCACCACGCAGGTCTGAATCACCGGCGGCGGGTGCTGTCCGGCGGGCGGGTCCGGTACGGGTCGCAGTACAGGACGCGCAGCGCTCCGGGCAGCACCCGGGCCGTGACCGGCAGCACGGCGTCGACCTCGCCGTCGGCGCCGTAGGGCACGTTCCGGTCGGCCTCGATGCGTATCTCCCGGCCGCGCAGGACCCGTACCTGGGGCCGGTGGACGTGGGTGCCCGCGGCCAGTTCCCGCATCAGGGCGAAGAACAGCCGCCGCGGGGTGTGCCGGATCATGACGACGTCCAGCAGGCCGTCGTCCACCCGGGCACCGGGCGCGATGCGGCGGCCCGAGCCGTAGTAACCGGAGTTGGCGGCCACCACCGTGTAGCCGCGGCACAGGTGCTCCTCGCCGTCGACGGTGACGCGGTAGCCGGCCGGGCGCCAGCCGGCCACGGCACGCAGCGCGCCGGCGTAGTAGGAGGCGGTGCCGCGCAGCAGCCGGGCCCGGTTGGCGTGCCGGTTGGCGAGCGCGTCGACGCCCGCGTAGACGCTGCCCAGCACCACGGTGCGGTCGTGGACGGCGGAGGTCAGCTCGACGGTGTCGACGGGGCGCGGCTCGCCGTGCAGGAGCAGACGGGCGAGTGCGCCGGGGCCGGCGGGGAGCCGGAGGGCGCGCGCGAAGTCGTTGCCACGGCCGGAGGGGACGAGGCCGAACGGGGTGCCGGTCCCGCTGAGGGCGCCGCCGACGGCTCCGACGACGCCGTCTCCGCCGACGGCGAGCACGGCTCTGCCGCGCCGCCCGGCCCGCCGGGCCAGTTCCCCGGCGTGCGCGAGGTCCCGGCTGTACTCCGTCTCCAGCCCGGCCCCCGCCGCGCGCAGCAGCGGAGCCACGTGGCGCAGGGTCGCGGCCCCGCCCGCGGCCGGGTTGACGACGGCGGTGAACTGGCGCATCGGTGTGCCTTCCGGGCTGACGAACAGTGCCGCACTGTTCTCTCATGGAGGTCCGCGCCGGAAGGCGGGCGGGGTCCTAGCCGGGCGGCTCCGACCCGTCACCGCCGTCCGGCCGCAGGGCCCGGCCCACTTCCGCCTCCACCTCGCGGGGCGTCTGCCCGTGCCGCCTGACGTACTCGGCGAGCGCGGTGCGCCAGTCGCGGTCGAGGTCGCGCCAGGCCCGGACGGCGGTCTCGTAGGTACTGGACTGCCGCGGGGTCCACTGCTGCTGGGTGGGCGGACCGTACGCGTCACGCAACTGTTCGACCCGGCTCTGCGCCAGGTCCGCCGCGCGCCGCTTGTGCACGAGTTCGTCGAATGTGTACGCCACGGGAGAAGACCCTAGTCACGGCGGGGCTCCCGCGCGCGTCGAACCGGTCCTCCACAAGTTGCCCACCAAGGGCCCCCGGACCCTTAACATCATGGTCACCAACCATGGCCGGACCTGCACGAGAAGTGAGGAAGCGTGTCGGACACCGAGGGAGCGGCGGTGCCTGAGCGGCTGCTGATCACCCGTACCACCACGGACGACGGCGTCTGTGTCGTCACCCTCGCGGGCGAAGTGGATCTCGACGGCAGCGCCCAGCTGCGCGACGTACTGCTGTCGGGCCTGGAGGGCGCCCGGGGCACGGTGGTCGACCTGGCGGACGTGGCCTTCATGGACTCCAGCGGCATCAACGTGTTCATAGCGGCACACCAGGCGGCGGAGGCCGGCGGCGGCTGGCTGCGGCTGGCCGCCCCCCGGCAGGCCGTCCGGCGGGTGCTCCAGCTCGTCGGAGTGGACATCCTGATCGCCTGCTATCCGACGGTCGAGCAGGCGCTCGCCGACTGACGGCGGCGGGGCGGGCGGCCCTCACGACAGGGGAAGGCGCGCGTACACGGTCTTCCCCTGGGCGTGCGGCTTGGTGATCACCTCGTCGCACAGCCGTGTCACGATCTCCAGCCCGTGCCGCCCGACCCGCAGCGGGTCGCGGGGCAGGAACGTGGGGAAGCCCTCCCCGGTGTCCGACACCGCGATCTCCACCTGCTCCTCCACCAGGGTCAGCACCAGCCGGCAGGGCCCCGGGGCGTGCCGCAGGGCGTTGGTGACCAGCTCGCTGGCGACCAGGCGCGCGGCGTCCAGGAACTCGGCGGACGTCGTCACCCCCGCCTCGGCGAGCCGTCCGACGAATCCCTGGACGATGTCCCGGGAGGCGGGGATCATCGCCGATCCGCCCCTGAAGTCCACCACCGTGGACAGGACGGACGAACCCGCGGCATCGGGTCTGCGCGCCGGAGTCATACAGAGCCTCACCGTCCGGTCCGGGGCCGAGTAGCGGAAGCAGAATCCCGCGGCACCTCACGATACGCAGGGAACGGGCACTTGCGATTCGCTTGCGGCAACTCGCGCCCCATCCAGGGTTTCCCGGACACCGCCGAAGTGTGCCGCCGCGGACCCTGGGCAGAAGGGCGGCGCGGGCTGCTCCGCGTTCCTGTCCCGGTACGTATCAGGAGCAGCCCGCACATGCGGACCAGCCCACACTGTTGACATGCGCACACCCCACCGGCACTCTGAGAGCGCTCTCAGCAGGTCCGGACCAATACGTTCCCCCCTCCCCCCACGTCTCCGCGGTCCTGTCCCCAGGGCCCGTACGGAGGTTGCGCATGTTCAGAGGACTCCACAGACGACTGAGGCACCGGATCGCCGCGACGGCGACCGCCCTGGCCACCACCGTGGCGGGCGCCCTCCTCGCGACCGGTACCGCCACCCCCGCCGACGCCGCGGTCCCCGCGACGATCCCCCTCCAGATCACCAACAACTCCGGCCGCTCCGGGCCGCTCTACGTCTACAACCTCAGCACCGAACTGTCGACGGGACGGCAGGGCTGGGCCGACGCGAGCGGCGCCTTCCACGCCTGGCCCGCGGGCGGCGCCCCGCCCGTCCCGGCCCCCGACGCCTCGATCGCCGGACCGGGTCCCGGGCAGTCCACGACGATCCAGATCCCCAAGTTCTCCGGACGGATCTACTTCTCGTACGGCCAGAAGCTGGTGTTCCAGCTGGCCACCGGCGGTCTGGTGCAGCCCGCCGTGCAGAACCCGAGCGATCCGAACCGCGACATCCTCTTCAACTGGTCGGAGTACACGCTCAACGACTCCGGGCTGTGGATCAACAGCACCCAGGTCGACATGTTCTCGGCGCCGTACGCGGTCGGCGTGCAGCGCGCCGACGGCACGACGGTGACCACGGGACACCTCAAGTCCGGTGGTTACAACGGGTTCTTCGACGCGCTGCGGGCGCAGTCCGGCGGCTGGTCCGGTCTGATCCAGACGCGTGCCGACGGCACCGTGCTGCGGGCGCTCTCCCCGCTGTACGGCGTGGAGACCGGCGCCCTGCCCGCCTCGGTGATGGACGACTACATCAACCGCGTCTGGCAGAAGTACGCCACCTCGACGCTGACGGTCACCCCGTTCACGGACCAGCCGGCCGTGAAGTACTACGGGCGGGTCACCGGTGGCGTCATGAACTTCACCAACAGCTCGGGCGCCGTCGTCACCAGTTTCCAGAAGCCCGACGCGAGCAGTGTCTTCGGCTGCCACCGGCTGCTGGACGCCCCCAACGACCAGGTGCGCGGCCCGATCTCCCGCACCCTGTGCGCGGGCTTCAACCGGTCCACGCTGCTGACCAACCCGAACCAGCCGGACACCTCCGCGGCCGGCTTCCACCAGGACGCGGTGACCAACCACTACGCCCGTGCGGTCCACGCTCAGATGGCGGACGGCAAGGCGTACGCCTTCGCCTTCGACGATGTCGGCAACCACGAGTCGCTCGTGCACGACGGCAGCCCGGCCAGGGCGTTCCTGACGCTGGACCCGTTCAGCTGATCCGTTCCCCGGGGCGTACCGGACGGTGCGCCCCGGGGTCTCCGGCCGCCCGGGTGTCAGGAGGCCGCGCAGGCGCCGACCGCCGGCACCGCGCCGCTGCCGTTCTTCGCGACGGTGAACCCGAAGCTGGTCGAGGCGCCGGCCGCCAGGCTCCCGTTCCAGCTGGGTTCGACGGTCATCACGTTGCCGCCACTGTCCCAGGTCGCCGTGGCGTTCCACACGGCGGTGACCTTCTGCGGCGCCGTCAGGGTGACGGTCGTCGTCCAGCCGCTGATCGCCGAGTCGCCGGCGGTGATGGTGACCTTGCCGTTGTAGCCGTCGTTCCACTGCGCGCCGGTGGTGTACGTGGCCGTGCAGGCGGCATCGCCACCGCCGCCCCCTCCGCCGCCGGTGCCGCCCAGCGCGGCCAGGACGGCGTCGTAGGCGGGCTTCGCGGCGTAGTTCGCGTCGAACAGCAGCGGGGTGCCGCTGCTGCGCCAGGAGTACTTGTCGGTGACGCCCCAGACGGTGATGCCCGTGCAGCGGCTCACCGCGAGACACGCCTTGACCACGTTGCCGTAGCTGGTCGCCTGGGCGGTGCCGGAGCCCTCGATGTCCAGTTCCGTGATCTGCACGTCGACGCCGAGGTCGGCGAAGCGCTGGAGGTTGGCCTGGTAGTCGGCCGGGACCGGGGAGGCGCTGTTGAAGTGGGACTGGAAGCCGACGCAGTCGATGGGGACGCCGCGCGCCTTGAAGTCCTTGACCATGGCGTAGACGGCATTGCTCTTCGCGTTGACGCCGTCGGTGTTGTAGTCGTTGTAGCAGAGCTTGGCGGCCGGGTCGGCGGCACGGGCGGTGCGGAACGCCTCCTCGATGAAGCCGTCGCCCAGCTTGTCCTGGAACGGGGAGCTGCGGCGGGCACCGCTGGAACCGTCCTGGAACGCCTCGTTGACCACGTCCCAGGAGTGGATCTCCCCCTTCCAGTGGGTCATGAGCTGGGTGATGTGGTTGTTCATCGCCGTGCGCAGGTCGGCGGCGCCGAGGGTGCTCACCCAGGACGGGAGCTGGGAGTGCCAGACGAGGGTGTGGCCGCGGACGTCCATGCCCCGGCCCTGGGCGTGGTTCACGATCTGGTCGGCGGCCGTGAAGGTGAAGCCGCCCCGGGTGGGCTCGGTGGCGTCCCACTTCATCTCGTTCTCGGGCGTCACGGAGGTGAACTCGCGGTTCAGGGTGGCGGCGTAGTCGGACTCGCCGAGGTGGTTCGCGGCGACGGCGGTGCCGAAGTAGCGGCCCTGGCCGGCCGCCGCCGAACCGAGCGTGTCGGCGGCCTCGGCGGTGTGCGCGGCGGCCGCCAGGGCCGTGGCGGCGACGAGCCCGGCCGTCGCGGCTCTCAGTGAGCGTGTCAGATACATGACATCCCTTTCGGCGAAGATGCGAGCGGCTCGAAACTTTCGGCCTGATTTCCGAATGTCGCGGTGGAGGCTACGGATTCACGGCGTCCGGGTCAACGGCCGTCACGGCACGGATTTCCGGAGGCCGGTGACATGCCGCGAACCCGTTACAGGGGGATGCGGGGTCCGAAACATTCGGAACGGCATCATCGCCCGGGCGCATCACCCGGACGGGCGTACCGGCGCCCGCCCGCGGGGCGGCCGCGTACCGGGCTGCGGCGGGCGCCGTCGGCATGCCGCCCCGTGATGCGTCTGTCGCCCCATCCGGCCCCGCAGGGTAGACATGGACCTATGGTCCGACTCCCGGGCGGATCGGAAGCCCGGCCCACCCGCAGTCCCGGCCGGCTCCGGCGCGCACCGGCCCCGGGGCTGCGGTCCGCACTGTCCCGGCGCAGCCTGGCCGGGCAGGTGTTCGTCCTGCAGGTGGTCGTGGTGCTGCTGCTCGTGCTGGCCGCGGTGGTCGCGCTGGTGCTCCAGGCCCGCAACGACAACAGCACGGAAGCCCGCAACCGCTCGGTCGCCGTGGCCGGGGCCTTCGCCAGCTCCCCCGGGATCGTCCAGGCGCTGCGCGCCCCCGACCCCACGGCGGTGCTGCAGCCGAGGGCCGAGGCCGCCCGCAAGGCGGCGGGCATGGACTTCGTCGTCGTGATGAACACCGACGGAGTCCGCTACACCCATCCGGAGCCGGACCGCATCGGCCGCGAGTTCGTCGGCACCCTCGGCCCCGCCCTGGCCGGACGCACCGTGACCGAGGAGATCGAGGGCACCCTCGGCCCGCTGACCCAGGCCGTGGTCCCCGTCGAGGCGTCCGACGGCACCGTCGTGGGCCTGGTGTCGGCCGGCATCACCACCGACCGCCTGGGCGGCGCCGTCCACCGCCAGCTGCCGCTGTTGCTGGGCACCGCCGCGGCGGCGCTGGTGCTGGCCACGGCCGGCACGGCGCTGGTCAGCAGGCGGCTGCTGCGCCAGACCCACGGTCTGGGGCCGGACGAGCTGGCCCGGATGTACGAACACCACGACGCGGTGCTGCACTCCGTCCGGGAAGGGGTGCTGATCGTCGGCGGCGAGGGCACGCTGCTGCTCGCCAACGACGAGGCGCACCGCCTGCTCGACCTGCCCGCCGACGCCGAGGGACGCCGGGTGCGCGACCTCGGCCTCGACCCCGGCACCGCGCGGCTGCTGGCCTCCGGACGGGTCGCCACGGACGAGGTGCACCGGGTCGGGGAGCTGCTGCTGGCGGTCAACCAGCGCCCCACGGACATCCGCGGCGGGCCGCCCGGCAGCGTCGCCACACTGCGCGACTCCACCGAGCTGCGCGCCCTGTCCGGCCGGGCCGAGACCACCCGGGAACGCCTGGACCTGCTCTACGACGCCGGTGTGGGCATCGGCACCAGCCTGGACGTCACCCGCACCGCCGAGGAGCTGGCCCGGCTGACGGTGCCGCGGTTCGCGGACTTCGCCACCGTGGACCTGTCCGACGCCGTGCTCACCGGGGGCCCGCCGGAGCCGGGGCGTCCGCTGCGGCGGACCGCGGCCGGCGGGCTCGCGACGGACACCGTGCTCTTCCCGCCGGGCCGGCAGATCGACTTCGTCGGCTCCACACCGCAGGCGGCGGCCCTGCGCACCGGCCGCGCCGTCCTCGAACCGGACCTGAGCCGGGCCCGCGGCTGGCAGGCGCAGGACCGGGAGCGCGCGGCGCGGCTGCTGGAGTACGGCGTCCACTCGCTGGTCGCCGTGCCGCTGCGGGCGGGCGCCCTGACGCTCGGGGTGGTCACCTTCTGGCGGGCCGGGAGGCCGGAGCCGTTCGACGCGGACGACCTCGCGCTCGCCGAGGAGCTGGTGGCGCGGGCCGCGGTCTCCATCGACAACGCCCGCCGCTACACCCGCGAGCACAGCCTGGCGGTGACCTTGCAGCGCAGCCTGCTGCCCCGCACGCTGCCCGAGCAGAACGCCCTGGACATCGCCTACCGGTACCTGCCCGCGCAGGCCGGGGTGGGCGGTGACTGGTTCGACGTACTGCCGCTGTCCGGGGCGCGGGTCGCGCTGGTGGTGGGGGACGTCGTCGGCCATGGACTGCACGCCGCGGCGACGATGGGGCGGCTGCGGACGGCGGTGCACAACTTCTCCGCGCTGGACCTGGCGCCCGACGAGCTGCTCGCCCTGCTGGACGAGCTGGTCGCCCGCATCGACCAGGACGAGGAGGCCGCGGGAGACAGTGCCCCGGTCACCGGCGCGACCTGCCTGTACGCGATCTACGACCCGGTCTCGCGCGGTTGTACGGTCGCCAGGGCCGGCCATCCACCGCCGGCCCTGGTCCACCCCGACGGCCGGGTGGAGATCGTGGACGTACCGGCGGGTCCGCCGCTCGGGCTGGGCGGACTGCCCTTCGAGGCGACGGAGCTGCGGCCGGCCGAGGGCAGCCGGCTGGTGCTCTACACCGACGGGCTGATCGAGGACCGGGAGCAGGACATCGACGTGGGGCTGGACGAGCTGCGGGGCGCCCTGGCGGCGGCCGGGCCCTCGCCCGAGGAGACCTGCCGGGCCGTGCTCGACGCCCGGCTGCCGGACCGGCCCGGCGACGACATCGCCCTGCTCGTCGCCCGTACCCGGGCGCTCGGCGCGGACCGGGTGGCCGAGTGGCCGGTGCCCGCCGACCCGGCCGCCGTCGGCGGGATACGGGGCCAGGTGACGCGGCGGCTGTCCGCGTGGGGGCTGGAGGAGCTGGCGTTCACCACCGAGCTGATCCTCAGCGAACTGGTGACCAACGCGATCCGGCACGGGGCGGAGCCGATCCGTGTCCGGGTGCTGTACGACCGCAGCCTGATCTGCGAGGTGTCCGACAGCACCAGCACCGCACCGCACCTGCGGTACGCGGCCATGACCGACGAGGGCGGACGCGGCCTGTTCCTCGTCGCCCAGCTCGCCGAACGCTGGGGTACCCGCTACACCCCCTCGGGCAAGGTCATCTGGGCGGAACAGCCGGTGCCGTGACCGCTGTGCCGTGACCTCACGCAAAGCCCCGGCGCCCGTGCGGGCGCCGGGGCTCGGCCGCCGTCGGCGAGGCGCACCCGTACAGAGCACGGGACGCGCGGCGGGTCAGTGTCGGAAGGCGTCCTTCGCCTTCTCCTTGGCCTGGCGGGCGTCGCCCTTCGTCTGATCGGCGCGGCCCTCGGCCGTCAGCCTCTCGTTGCCGACGGCGCGGCCCACCGCCTCCTTGGCCTTGCCCTTGGTCTGTTCCGTCTTGGCCTTGGACTTCTCGGTGCCTGCCACGGTCGTTCTCACCTCTGCGCTCTCATCGGTCGCGGATCCTCCGGGAACCCTCCGGGTTTCCCGCTCCCCGGCCGGGAAACGCCGGCGGGCCGCCGGGTGAGAGCGGGGCCGGGACGGGTAGGCGGGTTCTGCGCGGGCATCCCGCCCGCCGGGAAGACCACAGCGGGAAAACCACAGGAGGAACGTGATGGCCGCACTGCTGGAGAGGATCAAGCGGTACGCGCGCAGTCCGCAGGGGCGCCGGACGGCGGAGCAGGTCCGCCGGGCCGCCGCGGACCCGCGCCGCCGGGCACAGGCCCAGGGGCTGCTGCGCCGGTTCGGGAAGCGCCATTGAGCCCCGGCTGATCCGGCCGACCGGACCGGCCGGATCAGCCCCGGGTCGCGTGGGTGTGGCCGTGGGCCGTCTCCGCCGGGCCGCGCCGGTCCCGGTCGGCGCGGTCCCGCCGCCAGTCCGCGACGGCGACGGCCAGCGCGCACAGCATGAAGGCGACGCCGCTGCCGACGGAGAGCGCCACGGCGTCGCGGTAGTTGTCGTGGGTGCTGGTCAGCACCAGGTAGAACAGGCCCGGCAGCGCGGCCGTGCCCACGGCCCCGCCGAGCCGCTGCCCCGTCTGCATGGCACCGCCGGCCGCGCCGGCCATGCGGACCGGGACGTCGCGCAGCGTCATGGTGACGTTCGGGGAGATGACGCAGCCGCTGCCGAGGCCCCCGAGGAACAGCAGCGGGGCGGCGACGAAGGCGGCGGAGTCCGCGGGCGCCAGCCACAGCACCAGTGCCGTGCCGCCCAGCCCGGCCATGACGGCGACCAGTCCGCAGACGGTCAGCAGCCGCCCGAACCGGCCCACCAGGCGCCCCGCCACCGCGGCGGCACCGGCGGAGCCCGCGGCGAACGGGGTCACTGCCAGCCCCGAGCCGAGCGGTGAGTAGCCCAGCCCGTTCTGGAAGAACAGCGCGAAGACCAGCCAGACTCCGCTGAAGCCGACGAAGTACAGGGTGGCGAGGCTCGCGCCGGTGGCGTAGCCGCGGGTCGCCGTGAACAGCCGGGGGTCGAGCAGCGGGTCGCCGTCCCGGGCCGACACCCGGCGCTCCCACCCCACGAAGCCCACCAGGATCCCCAGCCCCACCGGGAACAGCCACCACAGGCTGCCCAGCCCGCCGGCCTCGGCCAGCACCAGCGGCAGCATCACCGCGAGAATGCCGGTGCCCAGCAGCGCCACCCCCACCGGGTCGAGGCGGCCCCGGCGTCCGGGGGCCACCCGGGGCAGCAGCCGCCAGCCGAGCACCAGGGCTACCAGCCCGACCGGCACATTGACGTAGAAGATCCAGCGCCAGCCGTCGGGGCCGTCGGCGAGGGCGAGGATCACGCCGCCCACCACCGGCCCGACGGCGCTGGAGACGCCGACGGTGGCGCCGAAGAGCCCGAAGGCCCGGCCGCGCTCGGCGCCCCGGAACAGCTGCTGGATCAGGGCGGTGTTCTGCGGGGACAGGGTGCCGGCGGCCACGCCCTGGGCGAGCCGGGCGACGACGAGCAGGGCGACCGTGGGCGCCGCGCCCGCCGCGGCGCTGCACACCACGAAGGCGGCCAGGGCGATCAGGAAGACCCGCCGCCTGCCGAAGGCGTCGCCCAGCCGTCCGGCGGTCACCAGGGTCAGGGCGAACGCCAGCGCGTACCCGGAGACGACCCACTGCACGGACGCGGCGGAGGCGTCCAGTTCCCGCTGCATGGACGGCAGGGCCACGGCGACGATCGTGACGTCCAGCAGGGTCATGAACCCGGCGACCAGGGTGGCCCACAACGCCCGCCAGCGGTTCGGATCGTTCACGGGGACTCCCTCCACCGGTCCGGTCTCCGCCTTGGTGTCTGCGTCACCGGTCACCGAACCCGGGCGGTCCAAACAACCCGTAAGGGACTCATAAGCGGGCCTTATGGGCCCATAGACCGGACCCGCGTACCGACTTAGGGTCCCCTTAGCTTAGGCTTCCCGTCGAGTCGATCTGTCACCGCTCGAAGGGAAACCGCACATGCCCCGCCCTCTGCGGGTAGCCATCGTCGGATCCGGTCCCGCCGGAATCTACGCCGCCGACGCCCTGCTCAAGTCCGAAGTGGCCGCCGAGCCCGGCGTGTCCATCGACATCTTCGAGCGCATGCCCGCTCCGTTCGGGCTCATCCGCTACGGCGTCGCTCCCGACCACCCGCGGATCAAGGGCATCATCACGGCCCTGCACCAGGTGCTGGACAAGCCGCAGATCCGCCTCTTCGGGAACGTGGACTACCCGACCGACATCAGCCTGGACGATCTGCGCACCTTCTACGACGGTGTGATCTTCGCCACGGGTGCGACGGCCGACCGCGACCTGTCGATCCCCGGCGTCGAGCTGGACGGTTCCTACGGCGCCGCCGAATTCGTCGCCTGGTACGACGGCAACCCGGACTTCCCGCGCACCTGGCCGCTGGAGGCCGAGAAGGTCGCCGTCCTCGGCGTCGGCAACGTCGCCCTGGACATCGCCCGCGTCCTCGCCAAGACCGCGGACGAGCTGCTGCCCACCGAGATACCCCCGAACGTCTACGAGGGCCTGAAGGCCAACAAGGCGCTGGAGGTCCACGTCTTCGGCCGCCGCGGCCCGGCGCAGGCGAAGTTCAGCCCGATGGAGCTGCGGGAGCTGGACCACTCCCCCAACATCGAGGTCATCGTCGACCCCGAGGACATCGACTACGACGACGGCTCGATCGCCACCCGGCGCGGCAACAAGCAGGCCGACATGGTCGCCAAGACCCTGGAGAACTGGGCGATCCGCGATGTCGGCGACCGTCCGCACAAGCTGTTCCTGCACTTCTTCGAGTCGCCGGCCGAGATCCTCGGCGAGGACGGGAAGGTCGTCGGCCTGCGCACCGAGCGCACCGAGCTGGACGGCACCGGCAACGTCAAGGGCACCGGCAAGTTCACCGACTGGGACGTCCAGGCCGTCTACCGCGCGGTGGGCTACCTGTCGGACAAGCTGCCCAAGCTGCCCTGGGACATCGACTCCGGCACGGTCCCGGACGAGGCCGGGCGGGTCATCGAGGAGTCCGGCGAGCACCTGAAGTCGACGTACGTCACCGGCTGGATCCGGCGCGGCCCGATCGGTCTGATCGGCCACACCAAGGGCGACGCCAACGAGACGGTGGCCAGCCTGCTGGACGACTTCGCCAACGAGCGGCTGCACACGCCCTCCGCGCCCGGCCCGGAGGCCGTCGACGCCTTCCTGGCGGAGCGGGGCGTCCGGTTCACCACCTGGGAGGGCTGGTACAAGCTGGACGCGGCGGAGAAGGCGCAGGGCGAGCCGCAGGGCCGCGAGCGCGTCAAGTACGTCGAGCGCGAGGACATGCTCCGCTGGAGCGGCGCCTGACCGACCGCGTGACCGCGACCCGCGTCCCGCGTGACCGACCCGACCCCCGGAAGCCCGGCTTCCGGGGGTCGGTCGCGTGCGGCGCGGGGGTCTCCTGTGGCGGGCGTGCGGGGATCAGGCGCGCGCGGCGGTGACGTCGCCGTCGACCGTGGTGAGCCGGATCGTGCGGCCGGCCGTGTCGTGGGTGGTGGGCACGTCGACCGAGGTGCTGCCATTGTCGGTGGCCGCCCTGACGCGGTAGGCGGGCACGTCGGCAGGCAGGGCGAGACGGACGGAGCCGTCGACCGTGGTCCCGCCGACGCCGGCCGGTGCCGTCGCGCAGGCGAGCGTCACGTCGCCGTTCACCGTCCCGGCGCGGACCTTCCCGGCGCGCAGCGCGTCGGCGCGGACCGAGCCGTTGCGGGTGGCCAGCCGTACGGCGCCGTCGTCCGCCCCGGAACCGGTGACGGTGATGTCGCCGTTGACGGTCGTCAGGTCCAGGGCGCCGGCGATCCCGGCGGCGTCGATGCCGGCGTCGCGGGCGCGGACGGTGACGGAGACTCCGTCGGGTACGTCCACCCGTGGCATCCGGGGACACCGTCCGTCCCGTCCCGCGCAGTCCAGGTCGAGCACCCTGGTGTCGTCCCGGCGGCTCCAGCGGTGGCCGGCCCGGTCGTCCACGGCGACCTCGCCGCCGGCGCCGGGGCGCAGGGTCACCCCGTGGTCCGTGGTGATGACGAGTTCGCCGCCGACCGGCACCCGCAGCGCTCCCCGCGCGTCCGGCAGGTCATCGCCGCCCCCGCCTCCCCCGCATCCCGCCGTGCCGGAGACGAGCGCGAGGACCAGTGCCGCACGGGCCGCCGTCGTCGACTTCATGCCGGACCGGCTTCCCCGCCCTGAGCGGGACATGACCGCGGGGGCCCGTGCGACACTGCGGAACGAGGGGCGTGGAGGGGGAGGGCGGCACATGCTGGTGACGGAGTTCAGCACGGAGGCCGTGGCGGCGCCGGAGCGGTTCGCCCTGTGGGAGGAGACCACGGCGCGCTCGCACCTGCGCAACCTGATGCGCAGCGACGACCAGGACGACTTCCGCGCCCGGATGCTGCTCCTCGACCTGGGTGACGTACAGGTGTCCGCCCTGGCCTACCCGCACCTGGGTATCGCGCGGACGTCGAGACTCGTACGGCAGTCCGATCCCGAGATGTATCAGGTCAACTGTTTCATCGACGGACACGGGACCGTCCACCTGGGCCGGAGCGAGACGGCGCTGCGGACCGGTGATCTGGTGCTGATGGACAGCAGCAGCCCCTATCAGGGCGATGTCCGGGCCGATCCGGACAGTTGGTCGCATCTGACCGTGCAGTTCGCCCGCGGGCTGCTGCCGCTGCCGGAGCGGACGGTGCGGGACCTGCTCGCCGTCCCGGTCGACGGACGTCACGGCATGGGCGGGATGCTGGCCTCCTGGCTCACCGGTCTCACCGCGCGCGCCGCAGAGTTCGCCCCGGCGGACGCCCCCGCCCTCGCCTCGGTCACCCTGGACCTGCTGGCGTCCACGCTCGCGCGGTCACCGGAAGCCCAGGGGACGCTGACCCCCGAGACCCGGCGGCGTGCCCTGCAATTGCGGGTGAACCAGTTCGTCGAGCGGCATCTCGCCGACCCGGAGCTGACGCCCCGGACGATCGCGGACGCCCACCACATCTCCCTGCGCACGCTCCAGCAGTTGTTCGCCGAGGTGGAGGAGTCGCCGGCCGCCTGGGTGCGGGCCCGCCGGCTGGAGCGCTGCCGCCTCGACCCGGCCGATCCGTTCCTGGGCGCGCGTCCGGTGCGGGCCGTCGCCGCCCGCTGGGGGTTCACCGACCCGGCGCACTTCAGCCGCCTGTTCCGGGCCGCCTACGGGATGCCGCCGCGGGACTACCGGAACGCGGTGCGCCAGGAGGGGCGCGCGGATCAACAACAGTCCCGCGCGCGATGACAAGGCCGAGGACGGCCGTCCTGGGCATGCTGGTCGCGGGCCGGCCGCTCCGGGCGGGGGGAACCCGGGGCGGCGCCCTGTTTCCGGCGCGTCGCGCCGACGGGCCGGCGACCGCGTGGTCGCCGGCCCGGGCCGGTTCAGACCTCCAGTTCGGTCTCGATGCGGCGCAACTGGTGGCGGGCCATCGCCAGGTTCGCCCGGCTCGCGTCGAGCACCAGGTAGAGGAAGAGGCCGTTGCCACCGCGCCCCTTGATCAGGCGGATCAGGTGGTACTGGCTGCTGAGCGTGATCAGGATGTCCTCGATCTCCTCCTTCAGGCCGAGGAGTTCCATCGTGCGCAGCTTCGCCCGCACGACGTCGGTGTTGCCGGCGGCGGCGACCTCCAGGTTGAAGTCCTTGGTGCCGCCCAGGGTGCCGAGCGCCATGCCGCTCGTGTAGTCGACGAGCGCGGCGGCCGAGGCCCCGTCGATGACGCTGAGGCATTCCTTGAGCGAGGTTTCCAGGTTGGCCATGAGTCGATTTCCTTCCGGATGTGATCGGTCGAGTCGGTTCAGGTCGGCCGACGCTGACCGCCGGCCTGCGGACGGGGTGGATGGGCGGGCCGCTGCGGGGTGCGCACGGGCAGGGTGCCGATGGGACGGGCCAGGTCCGCGGGGGTCACGGCGGGTCCGCCGGAGCCGGTCCGGTCCTCCGCGGCATGGGCGGTACGGGTGTGGCCGGCGACCAGTTCGCCGATCCGGGCGCCGCTGCGCCGGCCCTCCAGGTGCAGCCGGCCCACGTTGACGCGGCCCTCGGCGAGCAGGGTGAGGACGGCGGCCGGACCGGCCGCGTAGGTGGCGACGTAGCCCTCGGCGCCGCGCAGCAGCAGCTCGCGGAAGTCGCCGCGGCCGGTGGCGTCCGCCGTGCGGTGGGCGACGCCGAGGGCCGCGGCGGTGAGCGCGGCGAGGCCCTCCGGTTCGGTGCCCGGCGCGTCATGGGCGAGGACCAGTCCGTCGACGGTGGCCGCGAGGGAGCCGGTGAGCTGGGGCACGTGGTGGCGCAGACGGTGCAGTTCGGCCAGGACGTCGCTCTCGACGGCCATGAGCAGTCTCCTTTCGGCACGCTGGCGACGCGCGCGGATCACAGGGCCTCCAAGGCGTCTCGAAGCCGTCGCAGCAGGGCGGCGTCGGGGTCGTCCCAGGCGGCCCCGTACGGATCGGGGGCGGCCCGGGTGTCCTGCGCGGGGACGCGCGGGGCGGTGGTGACGAGTCCGTCGGCGGCCAGGCGGCGCAGTTCGACGAGGGTGTGGTACGTACGGCAGGCGAGGGCCTCCGCGATGGCGGCGGCGGTGCGGACGCCGTCGACCAGGGCGAGGACCCGTCCGCGCCGGGGCGGCAGACCGGCGGGCTCCGCGCCGGCCGCGCGCGCGAGCGGGGCGACGTCGACGAGGGGGTCGGGCCATATGTCGTGCAGCAGGTCTCGGCGGCGCCGCGACTCGCGGACCACGGTGTCCACCGGGACCGGGCGGACCACGCCGAGCCAGTGCCCGGCGCCCGGCCGGAAGCGGTGCGCGCGCCCGTCGTGGGCGAGGGCGAAGTAGGCGGCGTCGAACAGCGCGCCCAGGTGACAGAGCTCCAGCGCGCCGGCGGCGAGCCGCCCGTCGTCCACGAGCCGGCGGCCCACCCGGTGCCGGGCGCCGTCCCGGTCGATCGCCTCCCACCAGCCGTCCTCGGTGAGGGCCCCGCCGCGGACCAGCAGGACGCCGAGGTCGGGGGTGTGCGCGGACTCGACGTGCGCCACCCGGCCCGCCGAGAGGTAGAAGACCCCCCGCTCGCCGGTCAGGGCTCCGGTGGCCCCCTCGGCGGCCAGTGCGCCCAGCGCGGCCGAGGTGGTGTCGTGCGCGGTCCACGTCGTCGTCATCCGAGCACCAGCCGCCCCGCCATCTCGCCCAGCCGGAGGCGGGCCAGGGCCAGGTTCCCGTCGTTGCGGTCCAGCCACAGGTGCAGGAACACGGTGCTGTCGAAGGGGGTGCTGACGAACCGGATCAGGTGGTACGCGTCCCCGGTCGTGACGATCATGTCCTCGACGGGTGAGGTCCCGACGCCCGCGCTGTCCGGGCCGCCCGGCGCCAGCGCACCGCTCTCCGCGGCGTGCCGGGCCAGCTCCGCGGTCACCGCGGCCGTCGCCTCGGCGTCGCCGCCCGGTGCCTCGCCCACCGCGCCCAGGGCCAGTCCGCTGATCCAGTCGACCAGCCACGCCCCGCGCGCGCCGGGCAGGCGCATCGCCTCCAGCAGGCTCTCGTCTATTCCGGGCACGCCGAAACCCCTCCCGCACGGCCGCCACCGTCAACGTGACGGGGACACTACGGAAAGTGCACGCGTCGGGTGGAGGCTTTGGCATTCTCCAGAGGAACGTGCGGCCGGTACGTCATACTGCGGGTTTCCACGGCCGTGCACGGCCCGCGTCGGCGGTCCTTCCCGTGGCGGGAACGCGGACAGGCCCGCCTCGGCGCGGACCCTGATGCGTGTCCGGTGCCGGACGGGCTACTCGTGCTCCATGGCCCGACTCCACATGCCCCACCGCGGGAAACACACATCAGGTCAGGACGGTGCCCCCACCGCACGGGACGCCGGCGAGGACTTCGGCCCGGACACCGCCACCGAGCGCGCCGCGCCGGACTCCCCCACCGAGTTGCCGAAGCGCTCCTGGTCGGCGCTGCTGCGGCGGGTGGTGAAGGAGTTCAAGGACGACGAGCTCACCGACCGCGCCGCCGCCCTCACCTACTACGGGATCCTGTCCCTGTTCCCGGCCCTGCTGGTGCTGGTCTCCCTGCTCGGCATCGCCGGGCGGTCGGCCACCCAGGAGGTCCTGGACAACGTACAGAAGCTCGCCCCGGGACCGGCGCGGGACATGCTGTCCGACGCGATCCGGCAGTTGCAGGGCCAGGCCGGGCTCGGCTCGGTACTGGCGGTGGTCGGTCTGGCCGGCGCCATCTGGTCGGCGTCCGGCTACGTGGCCGCCTTCATCCGCTCGGCCAACGCCGTCTACGACGTCCCCGAGGGGCGCCCGGTGTGGAAGGTGCTGCCGCTGCGGGTGATCCTGACCGTGGTGCTGCTGGTGCTGGCCGTGGCCAGTGCGCTGATCGTGGTCTTCACCGGCTCGCTGGCCGAGCAGGCGGGCACCGCGCTCGGCATGGGTGACACCGCGGTGACGGTCTGGTCGATCGCCAAGTGGCCGGTCCTGGTCCTGCTGGTCGTCATCATGATCGCGATCCTGTACTGGGCCACCCCCAACGCCCGGGTGCGCGGCTTCCGCTGGATCACGCCGGGCAGTCTGGTGGCCCTGCTGATCTGGCTGGTCGCCTCCGCCGGGTTCGCGTTCTACGTGGCGAACTTCGGCTCGTACAACAAGACCTACGGAACCCTGGCCGGCGTGATCATCTTCCTGGTCTGGCTGTGGGTGACCAACCTGGCCATCCTGCTGGGCCTGGAGTTCGACGCCGAGCTGGCCCGGCAGCGGGTCATCGACGGCGGCCATCCCGCCGACCGGGAGCCGTACGTCGAGCCGCGCGACACCCGGGCCTGGGACGAGGCGGACCGGCGGCGCGCGGATCCACGGGAGTGAACCCGCTCATGGCCCGGAGCCAGGCGGGTACGCGGACGGCATGACCGATCAGCGCAGGACCCCCGAACCCGAGCACCGGGACGAGGCCGTCTCCGCGGAGTCGGAGAAGCGACGCGCCGCGTCCCGGCCGTTCAGCCGGCCCGCCCCCGAGCGGCGCCCCCATGTGCGGGCCACCCGGCACATCAGCCGTGAGGAGGCCGACGCGGACCGCGTCCCCGGTGTGCCGGGCGGCTACGGCACCACCGGCGGCGGCCAGCCCGGCGGCGGCCGGAGCACCCCCCGGCCGCACGCCGACACCGCCGACGAGTCCGGCGTCACCGACATCGTCGGCGGCCGGGAGCCGCACCCGGACCGCCCGAACCGCAGCGGCGGCACGGACCGCGAGTAGCGGATCCGGCTGTCAGGCCGTCACGGCAGGATGGAGTCGACGTATCCACCGTCGACGCGGACCGCCGCGCCGGTCGTGGCGGACGCCTGCGGCGAGCTGAGGTACACCACCAGGTTGGCGATCTCCTCCGGCTCGATCAGCCGCTGGATCAGCGACTGCGGGCGGTGCTCGCGCATGAAGACGCGCTGGGCCTCGTCCCAGGGCAGGTCGCGGTCGACCAGCTGGTACACGAAGTCCTCGACGCCCTCGGTGTGGGTGGGCCCGGCGATCACCGAGTTCACCGTGACACCGCTGCCGGCGGCCTCCTTGGCGAAGCCGCGGGAGACCGCGAGCAGCGCCGTCTTGGACATGCCGTAATGGATCATCTCGGCCGGGATGACGACGGCCGAGTCGCTCGCGATGTACAGCACCCGCCCCCAGCCCCGGTCCCGCATCCCGGGGAGGTAGGCGCGGGTGAGCCGGACGCCCGCGAGGACGTTGATCTCGAAGTAGCGGCGCCACTCGTCGTCGCTGATCTCCAGCGCGGGCGCGGCGCCGAAGACACCGAGGTTGTTGACGAGGATGTCGACGTCGGGCAGCGCCTCGACCGCCCGGTCCGCGCCCTCCTCGGTGCCCAGGTCGGCCGCCACCGGCACGAACTCGCCGTCCGGCACCTGCTCCCGCAGCGCGGCGACGCTCTTGTCCAGGCGTCCGGCGTCGCGCCCGTTGACGCCCACCCGGGCGCCGGCGCGGGCCAGCCCCGCGGCGATCGCCGCGCCGATGCCCTGGGAGGATCCGGTCACCAGCGCGGTCCGTCCGTCGAGGTCGAGTTTCATCAGGTCGCTCCTTCGGGTGCCGTACGGTCGTCCGCTGTGCTTGTGCCCACCGCCGCCCGGGTTCCACGCCACCTCGCCCGTCCGCACCCCCGGCCGGCCGCACGCCCGGCGCGTCGGCGTACCCCGGGTGATCCACGGCGGCCCGCGGCGACGATACTGGGCCTGCGCACGTGCCCCCGCCCTTCAGATGGACTCATGCCGACCTCTTCGACCGATCGCCCCACGACCCCGCCGACCGTGTGGCCGGCGCGCGGCCGCCACGTCGGAACCGCCGCCCGGGACGTCCTGCTGCGCACCCTGCGGCAGCACAAGGACGACGGCGTCATCGACGACTTCCACGAACTGCCGCGGGACGACGGGGACAGTGGCGAACACATCTTCGAGGCGCGCTGGCGGGTGGCCGGGGACGTCACCGTCCGGGCCCGGCTGACCCTGGGGGCCGGCTCGGCCGGCTCCCAGGAGTGGACGCTGCTCGCGGAGGCCGAGGAGCACTGGGACCAGGGGTGGCCCTCCCCCGCCGGGATGTTCTGGCCGGACGACCCGGACGTCACCTGGGACCGCGACGCCGCCACCGGACTGCGGCTGCGGGGTCTGAACACGCTGCCGGAGGACGACAAGGCCGTACGCCGGCTGCTGCGGGACGCCGGGCGCGACGCCTGGATGATCCACGTCGTCGTCCACGAGGCGATGACCCCCGACCACCGCGGCCGGGTGCCGCTGGTGCGGTGGCTGCCGCCGAGTCTGCGCCACCGTGTGATCGAGCACCGCGCCGCGCCGCAGCAGCTGCGGGTGGTGAACTGGGCCCTGGAGGAGTTCGGCGTCCAGGTGCCACGCGGCGGCGCGGTGGTGCTGCCCGGCACCCCGGCCCCGCCCGAGCCCGGCGACCTCTCCGTGCGCACCGTCTTCCTCGACGGTTCCGAGCCCGCCGAGCTGATCGCGACGGTCCGGCGGTTCGCCGCGCTGGCCAGGCCGCTGCCGGACGGGGGCGAGGCGGCGCTCACCGCGCTGCGGGAGGACTGGCGGCTGCTGACACTGCGGGAGGAACTGGAGCGGGAACGCCGCTTGGTGGCCATGTACGCCGAGGCGCTGGAGGCGATGACGCGGTCCCGGGACCTGTACCGGGAGGCGGCCGAGAGCGCCGGCGAGGCGCTCGCCGCCCTGCGCGAGTCCACCGGGACGCCCCCGGCCGTCCGGCCCGAGCCGTCCGAGTCCCGTCCCGCGTCCCCGCTGCGCGCGCTGACCCGCGGGCTGGAACGCCTGAAGGCGGCGTCGGCGGCACGCTCCGCCACACCCGCACCGGGGGGCGGCACGCCGGACGGGGACGGGAAGACGGACGGGGACGGAAAAGCGGACGCGGACGCCGGCGGTCGTTCCCGGTCCGACGGGCGCTGAGCGGTCCGGCCCGGCCGGACACCGGGACGCGGCCGCCGGCGGGCTCCGGGAACTCCGTGTTCGGCGGCCTCCGGGAACTCCGCGTGACGTGTCAGCCGGGACAACCTGGATACGCGGACTGCACAGCCGTACCGGCCCGTCCCGGAAGGTCACCGACGCCATGGACAGCCCTCACACGACCGCAGTCACCGCCGTCGAGCACTCGGACACCACGCTCCGGGTCAACGGCAAACCCCACACGCTCACCGTCGACCACCGCCGGGTCCTGCTGGACCTGCTGCGCGAGGACCTCGGCCTCACGGGGGCCAAGAAGGGGTGCGACCACGGCCAGTGCGGGGCCTGCACGGTCCTGGTGGACGGGCGGCGCGTCAACAGCTGCCTGCTGCTCGCCGTGGCCCTGGACGGCTCGGAGGTCACCACCGTCGAGGGGCTCGGCGGCGACGGGGAGGGACTCCACCCGTTGCAGCGCGCGTTCCTGGACCGGGACGCCTTCCAGTGCGGTTACTGCACACCGGGCCAGATCTGTTCCGCGCTCGGCGCCCTCGCCGAGGCCGCCGCCGGCCACCCCTCGCACGTCACCGACCCGGCGACGCCCTCGGGCGAGCCCGTGCCACTGGACCGGGCGGAGATCCGGGAGCGGCTGAGCGGCAACCTGTGCCGGTGCGGTGCCTACCCGCGCATCGCCGAAGCCGTCGAGGACGTGATCTGAGTGCGGCCCTTCGCCTACGTCCGCGCCGCCAGCGTCGAGGAGGCCACCGACGCCTTCGCCGCCCGGCCCGGCGCCCGCTATCTCGGCGGCGGCACCAACCTCGTCGACCTGATGAAGCTGGGCGTCGAGGCGCCCGCCGCCCTCATCGACGTCACCCGGCTCCCGCTGGACACCGTGGAGGAACTGCCCGACGGGGGTCTGCGCGTCGGGGCGATGGTCCGCAACAGCGACCTCGCGGCGCACCCGGCGGTCCGCGACCGCTGGCCCGCGCTGTCGCAGGCGCTGCTGGCGGGTGCCTCCGGGCAGTTGCGCAACGCCGCCACCACCGGCGGCAACCTGCTGCAGCGCACCCGCTGCCCCTACTTCCAGGACGTGACCAAACCGTGCAACAAGCGGGAGCCCGGCACCGGTTGCGGGGCGCTCCAGGGTGTGCACCGGGACCACGCGGTGCTCGGCCACTCCGAGCAGTGCGTCGCCACCCACCCCTCCGACATGGCCGTGGCGCTGGCCGCCCTCGACGCCCGGGTGGAGCTGCGCGGCCCGGAGGGGTCCCGGAGCGTCCCGGCCGCCGACTTCCACCGGCTGCCCGGGACGCACCCGGAGAAGGACACCGAGATCCACCCGGGCGAGCTGATCACCTCGGTGGTGCTGCCGGCGGCCACGGGCGGGCTGCCGTCGCTCTACCGCAAGGCCCGGGACCGGGCGTCGTACGCCTTCGCGCTCGCCTCCGTCGCCGCCGTGCTGCACTGCGAGAACGGTGTCGTCGAGCGGGTCGGTCTCGCCTTCGGCGCGCTGGCGCACCGGCCGTGGCGGGCACGGCGGGCCGAGGACGCCCTGGTCGGCGCTGCTCCCACGGCGGCGGCGTTCGAGCACGCCGTCGACCTGGAGCTGGCCGCCGCCGAGCCGCTGCGGGACAACGGCTACAAGGTCCCCCTCGCCCGTCGGCTCGCCCTCGACGTCCTGGGCCGGCTGGCGCCCCACTCCCCGGTCTGAACCGGCGTCCACGATCCACGAGGAGTCACTCCATGACCGTCACCGAGACCGTCCTGGGCACGGGGGCCGAACGCCGGGAAGGGCGGGAGAAGGTCACCGGCGCCGCCCGCTACGCCGCCGAGTTCGACGGGCCCGGCCGCGCCCACGCCCGGGCCGTACCGGCCGCCGTGGCGCGGGGCCGGGTGACCGGCGTCGACGCCGTGCCCGCCCTCGCCCTGCCCGGCGTACTGGCGGTGCTCACCCATGAGAACGCGCCGCGGCTCGCCGAACCGGACGATCCGGTGCTGGCCGTGCTGCAGGGCCCGCGCGTGCCGCACCGGGGCTGGCCCGTGGCACTGGTGGTGGCCCAGTCGCTGGAGGCGGCCCGGGCCGGCGCCGCCGCCGTCCGCGTCACCTACGAGACGGAACCGCACGACGTCACGCTCACCGCGTCGCACCCCGGCGTCTACGTCCCCGAGAAGGCCAACGGCGGCCACCCGGCGGTCCGTGAGCGCGGCGAACCGGAGGCCGCCTTCGCCGCCGCCGAAGTGCGGATCGACGTCGAGTACCGGGTGCCGCCGCTGCACAACCACCCGATGGAGCCGCACGCGAGCACCGCGCGCTGGGACGGCGACCGGCTCACCGTGCACACCTCCAGCCAGGGCACCACCGTCGTACGCACCACGCTCGCCCAGATGTTCGAGGTGCCGGAGGAGGGGATCACCGTCGCCGCCGAGCACGTCGGCGGCGGCTTCGGGTCCAAGGGCACGCCCCGCCCGGACGTGGTGCTCGCCGCGATGGCCGCCCGGCACACCGGCCGGACGGTCACGGTGGCGTTCCCGCGCCGTCTGCTGCCCGCCGTGGTCGGGCACCGCGCGCCCACCCTGCACCGGCTCCGCCTCGGCGCCGGCCGGGACGGCCGGCTCACCTCCCTCGGGCACGAGGTGACCACCCACACCTCGCACGTCAAGGAGTTCGTGGAGCAGGCCGCCGTACCCGCCCGCGTCATGTACGCGGCGCCGCACAGCCGGACCGTCCACCGCGTGGTACCGCTGGACGTGCCCACGCCCTCCTGGATGCGCGCGCCGGGCGAGGCCCCCGGCATGTACGCGCTGGAGTCGGCGATGGACGAACTCGCCGCCGAGCTGGGCGTGGACCCGGTGGAGCTGCGGATCCGCAACGAGCCGGAGTCGGAGCCCGACAGCGGCAAGCCGTTCAGCAGCCGGCACCTGGTCGAGTGCCTGCGGGAGGGCGCCCGCCGGTTCGGGTGGGCGGCACGCGACCCGCGCCCGGGGGCCCGCGCGGAGGGTCCCCTGCTGGTGGGCACCGGCGTGGCCGCGGCCACCTACCCGGTGCTGGTCGCGCCGTCCACCGCGGCGGTGCGGGCGATGCCCGACGGCGGCTTCCTGGTCCGGATCAACGCCACCGACATCGGCACGGGCGCGCGGACGGTGCTCGCGCAGGTCGCCGCCGACGCCCTCGGGGTGCCGCTGGAGCGGGTCCGGATCGAGGTGGGCAGCAGCGATCTGCCGGCGGCCTCGCTGGCCGGGGGCTCCTCCGGCACCGCCTCCTGGGGCTGGGCCGTGCACGACGCGTGCGTCCGGCTCGCGGACCGGCTGGCCGAGCTGCCCGGCCCGGTGCCCGCGGAGGGGATCGGCGCCCACGCCGACACCACCGGGCGGGCCGAGACCGAGAGCGCCTACTCCCGGCACGCCTTCGGCGCGCACTTCGCCGAGGTCACGGTCGACACCGTCACCGGTGAGGTACGGGCGCGGCGGCTGCTGGGCGTCTACGCCGCCGGACGCATCCTGAACGCCCGCACCGCGCGGTCCCAGTTCGTCGGAGGCATGACCATGGGGCTGGGCATGGCGCTGACCGAGGACAGCCACATGGACCCGGCGTTCGGTGACTTCGCCGAATCCGACCTGGCGTCGTACCACGTGCCCGCCCACGCCGACGCCGTGGACATCGAGGCGCACTGGGTGGACGAGGAGGACGCCCATCTCAACCCGATGGGAAGCAAGGGGATCGGGGAGATCGGCATCGTCGGCACGGCTGCGGCGATCGGCAACGCCGTCCACCACGCCACCGGCGTCCGCTTCCGCGAACTGCCGCTGACCCCGGACCGGGTGCTCACCGGGCTGCTCGGCCACGAGGCCCCGGCGGGCACGTTCGGCGGGTGACGTCCGGCGGACGCGGCCGACCGGGGGCCGGACACAGCGCCCGTGGTCCGGCGGGCGTGTCCGCCGGACCACGGGCGACGGACGACGGACGAGGGGCGGCGTGCGAGCCGGACACGCCCGGCGGAAGGGCCCGCTGGAAAGGCCCGGTGGAAGGGTCCGCTGGAAAGGCCCGGCGGAAGGGCCCGCTGGAAAGGCCCGGCGGAAGGGCCCGGTGGCAGGGCCCGACGGACGGTCCCCGTGAAAGGGCCCGGGCCGCGTGTCGGCGGCCCGGGCCCGTGCCGTTGCGGGCGGCGGGAAGGCGGTCAGTCCGTCGCGCCGCGCGCCCCGGCCGCCGGGCCGACCGCCCAGCGGCTGCCGGGCAGCAGGGAGGCGACCCGTACGCACAGCGCGGTCAGCGCCGTCAGCGACGCGGCCACGGCGACCGTGACGGCCAGCCAGGCGGGGGCCAGGGCCAGGTCCATGAGCCGGTCCAGCCGGGACTCCGCGGCCGTCACGGCGTAGAGCCGGACGGCGGCCAGCGCCGCCGGTCCCACCACAGCGGCGGCGAGCACCGGCACGCGGGGCCGCACGGACATCACCAGGGCCAGCAGCAGGCAGAGCGCGGACAGGGCGAAGGCGGCGGCGTAGACGCGGGCGGAGGCGCCGCCGGTGTGGAGGGGGAAGTACGCCACCCCGCACCCGGCGAGCACCACCACGGCCAGCCAGCTCGTCAGCGACGCGGTCCTGGACACCGGCCGGCGCGCGGCACGCTCGGCCGCGCCCTCCGGCACTCCCCGACGGGTGCCGGTGGCGCGGATCCGGCGCGCGCTCCACGCGCGTTCGCGACCCCTGCGGCCGACGCCGGTGAGCGCGGCGCCCAGGCCACCGTGGCGGGAACCGCCGCCCGGGGTCCCCGAGCCGCCCGGTTCCTCGTCGTCGTCGGTTCGCGGCGGCCGCTCGCCGGGCTGGCCCAGCGGGTCGGGGCGCTCTTCGGCGAGGCGGCCGATCAGGTGGACGAGTTCCTCGACGGGCCGGCCGGTGGCCGCGGCCCGGACCGCCTCCTTCCCGCAGTGCGGTTCCAGCGGGGTGCGGTGCAGCAGCGCCATCAGCCGGGTCACCTCCTCCACCGGACGGTGCTCGGCCGCGGCGCGGATCGCCTCGTCGGCGCTGTCGGCGTGGCGCGGCGGCCGGGTCAGCAGGCCGACCAGCCGGGTCACGTCCTCCACCGACCGGCTGACACCGACCGCGCGCAGGGCGTCGAGGGTGGCCTGGGCGTACTGCGGTGACCGCTCCAGCATCGTGATGAGCGAGACGACCTCCTCCAGCGGCCGGTCGGCCACGGCCGCCCGCACCAGGTCGCCGACCGGGTCGCCGTACGCCGCCGGGTCGTGGCGTCGCCGAGCGGGTTCTCCGGCCCCCGCGGGGTCCCTGGGCTCCCCGGACTCCGTGCGCTCCCCCGGCCCCGTGCGCTCCCCCGGCCCCGTGGGCTCCCCGGGCTGTTGTGGTTCCCTCGCCCCCCGGGGCTCCTCGAACGCCGGTTCCTCGTCGGCGCAGGGCTCGTCCGGGAGGGGGCCGTCGGGGTACGGGGCGTCATCGGCGTACGAGGGGCCGGCGTACGCGCCGTCGGCGTACGGACCGTCGGGCTGCTGCTGACCGGGCGCGGCGTCCGGCGGGCGCACCGGGTGGGTCCCGGTGCCGCTGGTGGTCTCCGCGGACGGCAGGTCCACGGAGGTGGCTATGGCGTACTCGTTCGGGCGGGGTGTTGAAGAGCCGGTGGTCATGGTCTTCTCCGTCTGAAGGAATGCGGCCGCTTCCTGCGTCCCCGACATGCGACGCGCGACTTGTGTGGTGACCATTACTAGGCGCCCCCGCACCGGTCTGCCACTCGGGTGAGCCGCGCGGATGAGGGGTGACGCGGAGCACCCGTCCGGCTGCCATATCCGCGCCGTGCGGGGGAATCCGGTGAGGGACGCGTGCGTCGCGGCGCACCGGGACGAAGGGGGGGCGGGGGTGGATACGACCACGTCGGTACTGATCGTGGCGGCGTCGCTCGCGGCGGTCGTGCTGGCCCTGGCCGTGGCGGTGCTGGTACGGCTGGTACGGACCCGGCGGGAGCTGCGCCGGGCCGGACTGCCGGCCGGACCGCGCTGGATCTTCTGGGGCGCCGTCCTCTATCTCGTACTGCCCGCCGACCTGGTGCCCGATCCGGTGTACCTGGACGACGTGGGCGTACTGCTCCTGGCTCTGCGTTCCGCTCGCGGTTCCCTGGCGAAACCGCGTCGCGACTACGGAGAGTAAGGAAACCATTCACCCGTTCGATTCGTATAAGTCTCTGGAAGCCGAAGGAAGTCGGCGGACCAGGCGACGGCACAGGCGGCCCATCGCTTGATCGGCGCAGCACCGACCAGGGAGAGACGATGCAACCGTTCGCGCTCGACTACGCACGTCCCGTAGGGGAGTTGGAGTTCGCCGCTCCGTACGTCTACGACTCCGGACTGCAGTTGAACGTGCTCCGCGACGGACGCGTGGCCGCCGGCGACCACGCGCTGCTGAGGGAGCTGGGGACCACTACGTCCACGGCGGGCTCGAAGACCCACTTCGACGACTGAACACGGACCGTCTTCGATGACCGTGTTGATCCTGACCTGTGAAGAGGACGTCACGGCGGACATGGTGGTCGTGCACCTGAACGAGTCGGGCGTGCCGGTGGTGCGCCTGGACCCGGCCGACCTGACCGATTCCGTCGCCCTGTCCGGGGAGTTCGTCCACGGCTCCTTCCGGGGGCACCTGTCCTCGGGGGGCCGGCTGGTGAGCATCGGCGGGCTGCGTTCCGTCTGGGTGCGCAGGCCGGGCACCCCGGCCGCCCGGGCGGCCACGCCGTCGCGGTGGCTGACCGAGGAGTCGTCGCAGGCCCTGTACGGCATGCTGCGCGGCTGCGGGGCTCGGTGGATGAACCATCCGGACGCGGCCCGCCGGGCCCGGCACAAGCCCTGGCAGCTGCGGCTCGCCCAGCGGTGCGGGCTGCCGGTGCCGGCCACGCTGATCACGACGTTCCCACGCGCGGCCCGCGAGTTCGCCGAGCGCTATCCGGACCTGGTGGTCAAGCCCGTCTCGGGCGCGCATCCGCAGGACCCGCCGCGGGCGGTGCCGACCAGCCGGGTCTCCCCCGAGACGGACTTCTCCGCGGTCGCCTTCGGCCCCACGCTGCTGCAACGGCGGGTGGCCAAGCGCGCCGACATCCGGCTGACCGTCGTCGGCGACCGGCTGCTGGCCGCCCGCAAGGCGACCGCCGCGGACTCGGCCGAGGTCGACGTCCGTTTCGACGGGTCCGCCGAGCCGTGGCGCCCCACCGAGGTGGCGCCGCGGGTCGCGGCGGCCGTCCTCGCCTACGCCCGGAAGGCCCAACTGGCCTACGGGGCCTTCGACTTCGCCGAGGACGGCGACGGCACCTGGTGGTTCCTGGAGTGCAACCAGTCGGGGCAGTTCGGCTTCGTGGAGGTGGACACCGGCCAGCCGATCGCCCGGACCATCGCCGCGTGGCTCGCCCGGCCCGGCACCGGGGAGCCCGAGTCGGCCGACGACGAGGAGAGCGCGGGCGGCGCCGGCGCGGCGGTGCGCTGACCACGGCGCTGGGGCACCCGGCCCGGTCCGCCGGTCAGTTGGGGCCGGGGCCGGGCAGCAGGGCGGTGCGCTGCCAGCCGTTGCCCGGGGACGGCGGACGTTCGCGACCGGAGGAGAGCATCGGACGCATGACGGCCTCCAGTTCCCTGCTCACCCGCTCCGCCTCCCGCCGCACCACCGTGGGGACATCACCGCATTCGGCGACGAGTCGGTCGTAGATGGGCGAATCCTGGAACATCCGTCAACGTGCCTTTCCTGTCGTCCGCCCCTGGGGGTCCAGGCGCGACTGCGCAGTCTAGTCGGGCGCCGCGCCGGCCCCGCGAAGACGGCGCTGCCGGACGAGAGGTGACCGGGCACCACGCCGCGGACCTGATGAGGACGTGCCCCCGGCTCAGGCTCCGGTCGTGGAGCCCGGGCGGACGATCATCAGGACGGTGACGGTGGCCCAGAGCAGGTTGAACAGGCCGGTGAACATGGCGAGCCGGGCGGTACCGGCGCGCTCCACGGCCTGCCCGCCGGTCAGTCGTTCCAGGAGGGCCTCCTGACCGGGCAGGACGAGGACGACGAGGAGGCCGGCGGCGACGGCGGTCAGCACGACGGAGACGATGAGCCAGGGGTCGCCGAGCACGCCCATCGCCTGTGCGGTGACGAAGCCGAGGAGCGGAACGGCGATCCCGAGACCCGCGTAGACGCGGCAGATGCGGTGCAGCAGCCGGACGGTGCCCAGGCCGCCCGCCCCGCCGGTCTCCCCGTCGCCGGCGCCCCCGGGCAGCGCCGTCCGGCGGACCGCGGGCGGGAACATGCTGGCGGCCACCGTGACGGGACCGATGGCGACGATGGCGGCCAGGACGTGCAGGGACAGCAACAGCTTTGTCATCGGTCGGGCTCCGGTGCGGGGTGATCGGCGTGGTTCGGAGCCCCACGGTAGAAAGCCGCCGAGTGATCGCACAGGGGCGGGAATGACAGCTTCCGACGGATTCCCGCCAGGTGCGGGCGCGGTCCGCCGGGGAAAGGGCCGGCCCGGCGGACCTCGCCCGGGGTCACACGGCCAGCGACAGGCCGCTCTCCTCGTCCGGTTCGGCCGCCAGGGCGAGCAGCAGGGCGTCCGCCGCCGCCACCGCGTCGTGGATGTCGGTGGTCCCCGTCATCACGCACAACGTGTAGCTGACGTCGGCCAGCTCGCGCGCCGTCGCCGGCCGCTCCCGCTCCGCCTGCGCGATCCGCAGTGCCGCGTATCGCGTCAACAGCTCCCTGACGACCTTCGGGTCCGGTACCAGCACGTAGCGCCCCTCTCTCGATTTTCACTGCGCCTGCCCGGACCCGGCCGAATCATTCGCAACATGCACGCCACTGCTCTCGATTGACCGGTTTTCTACGCTTACCGACCATCCGCCACGGTGAATGGACGGCGACATGGCCGAAAATGGGCCGGTACGCCCCCGCTTCCCCGGCCCGCCGCCCCGCGTTGAGCAGCCTGTACGGCATCCACGACGAACGGTGTTCCCCCGATGACACGATCCAGCCGCCTGCTCTGCGCCCTCTACGTCGCCACCAGTACGGGACTCGCCTGGACCGCGGTCCTGGAGCTGCGGTACGGCCCGCTGTGGGCCGCCGCCGTGTTCGCGGGCGCCAGTGCGGTGCCGCTGATCGCCGTGGTCCGCGAGACGGTCATCGCCGACCAGCGGGCCGTCGCCGCCCGGCGGCGCGCGCCGGTACGCCCGTCCCGCGCGCCGGCGGCGACCGGGGCCGCCGACGCACTGGTCCGGGCCGAGCTGGACGCGGCCTGCTGCGAACGCTGGTGGACGAGTCTGGGCAGCGACCACGACGCGGGCTGCGCCCGGCGGGTACCCAGGAGCAGCGCCGCGTGACGGCCTCGCGGGCCGGTCAGGCGACCTGGCCGCTGTGCAGCGCGGTGTACGCCCCGCCGCGGCCGAGCAGTTCCTCGTGGGTGCCGATCTCCTCGATCCGTCCGTCCCCCATCACGACGATCCGGTCCGCGCCCCGCACGGTGGAGAGCCGGTGGGCCACGACGAACGTGGTGCGTCCGCGCAGCAGCCGGGCGAGGGCCTGCTGGACCAGCGCCTCCGACCGGGTGTCCAGCGCCGAGGTCGCCTCGTCCAGGATGAGCACCCGGGGATCCCGTATCAGCGCACGGGCGATGGCCAGGCGCTGGCGCTGCCCGCCGGACAGCCGGGCGCCGTGCTCGCCGACCAGGGTGTCCAGGCCCTGCGGCAGCCGGTCGACGAACTCCAGCGCGTTGGCGTCGCGCAGCGCGGCGCGCACCGTCTCCTCGTCGGCGTCGTCCATGCCGTAGGCGACGTTCTCCCTGATGGTGCCGTCGAAGAGGATGGACTCCTGCGGCACCACCGACACGAACCGCCGGTAGGTGCGCAGGTCCAGGGTGTTCATGTCCGTGCCGTCCAGCAGCAGCCGGCCGGAGGTGGGGCGCAGGAAGCCGATGACGAGGTTGAGCACGGTGGACTTGCCCGCGCCGGAGGCGCCCACCAGCGCGATCGTCTCGCCGGGCGCGACGTCGAGGGTGAAGTCGCGCACCGCGGGCCGCCCGTCGCGGTCGTAGACGTGGCCGACGTTCTCGAAGGTGACCGCGCCCCGCAGCGAGTCCAGTTCCGCCTTGCCCTCGTTGTCCTCCAGTTCGGGCGCCTGGAGGACCTCGCCGACCGAACGGACGGACTCCAGGCCCTTGGTGATGACCGGGGCGAGGCTCGCCAACGTTGTCGTGGAGTTGGTGAGGGTGGTGAGGAACGCGCTGAGCATGACGACATCACCGGCGGTGACGCCCCACACGTCGTAGTACGAGACGAGCCCGGCGCCGGCCAGGACCAGGACGCCGATCACGTTGAGGAGCACCCAGGCCGCCGAGCCGAAGCGGCCGTTGACGAGGTCGAGGCGGAGGGCGGAGGTGAGCAGGCGGTCCAGGGTGCCGTCCATGCGGCGCAGCGCCTTGCGCTCCAGGCCGTGGGCGCGGGTGACCGGTATCAGCCGGGTCATCTCCGTGACGCGGGACGACAGGGTCTCCACCTCGTGGCGGAAGTGCTCGTTGTGGCTGCGCAGCCGGGCCCTCAGCCTGGCCACCAGGAGCGAGGCGGCGGGCACGACGACGAGGAAGACGGGGAGGAACTCGGGGGTACGCACGGCGATGATGACCAGGCCGCCGGTGAGCACGGTGAGGGCGCCGAGCCCGTTCTCCGCGGTCTGCTGCACGGCCGTCTCCACGGTCTCGACGTCCCGTACGACCTTGGCCTGGAGCACACCGGCGCTGACCCGGGAGTGGTAGCCGATGGAGAGCTGCTGCATGCGGGTGCACAGCGCGGAGCGCAGCGCGGTGCCCATGCGGCGGATGCTGCCGTACAGGAGACGGACGTACAGCAGGTGCAGCGGGTAGTTGACCACCAGGATGAACATGATGATCCCGGTGCTGGTCCACAGTTCGCCGATCGGCCGGTGCTGGACGACCGTGTCGATGATGGAGGCGGTGATCAGGGGCAGCAGCCAGACGGGGCTGTGCTTGACCGTGAAGACGACGACCGCGCCGATCAGGCGGTCGCGGTCGGCGCGGAACAGGTAGACGAGGGTGCGTATCGGGTGCTCGCCGCGGTAGCGGTGGTCGAGCGGCTTTTCCAACGACGACGCCATCGGCGTGGTCCTCCAGTGCGGCCGTGGGTGAGGCAAGCGTGGGGCAAGCGCTTTCCTACCCGGTTCGGCCCGGAGTCCGCCACACCGTCCCACGCACCGGGAGACCCGCGCCCCCACCCCCGTGGAGGGCGCGGGTCCCGTTCCGGGGCGCGCGGGTCTACTCCCGCAGGGTGCGGGCCAGTTCGGAGGTGACGCGGGTGATCTCGGTGTCGTCCTCCGCCATCAGCCGCTCCAGGGCGCCGCGCCGGGCGCGGACGGCCTGACGGGCCGCGCGCTCCCAGGCCACCGGGTTCTCCCGGTGGTTGAGCAGCTTGGGGTAGGCGGCGGCGGTGCTCTCCCACTGCCGGGCGTCCGCGATGCTCCGCAGCAGCCGGATGATCTGCGCCCGGCAGGCCACCTCGGGCCGCTGGGCCAGCTCCCAGAGGAAGGGGACCGTGGCGGCGGTCGCCTGCTCGACGACGAAGCCGTACTGGCAGATGCGGGAGCGCAGTTCGGCGAGGGCGGCGCGGGCGGTCTCGGCGTCGCCGGTGGCCACCCGGTCGAGCAGGGCGGGGATGCCGGCGGCGGAGCCGCTGGAGTCCTGGATGTGCTCCCAGGGCACCTGGTCGAGTCCGGGCAGGGACGCGGCCCGGGCGGGGCGGGCCGGCGGCGTCGGGCGGTCGGTGCGCTGGGTGCTCGGCTGCGGGGTCGGAGCGGTGCGCATGGCGTGGGGGCCTTTCCGCGGCGGTCGGGTCGGGGGGCAGGTCACGTCAGGGGGCGGGCCGGCGAGTCGGCCCGGAGGGGCGCGCCCGTGGGGGGCTCGGGCGTCCGCGCCCAGGTACCGGCCGGCGCGTCGACGACGGGCGGGCCGTGGCCGCGCTCACGCGGGACGCGGCAGCCGGCCGGAGCGGGACGGCGGTCCCGGGCACGGGGCCGTTCCTCGTCCCGGCCGACGGGCGCGGTCCGCCCCTGCGCACGGGCGGGCACCGACCGCGCCACGGACCGGCCCGGTGCGCCCGCCGCGGTGGACTCGCTCGACGGGCGGAGCACGAGGTACGCGGATGACGGCACGGCGCCTCCCTGATACGCAGTCAGCTTGGGGCGTCGACGCGGGAGTTGCGTCACAGCTATTATCCACGCTGACAGCGCTCGCGTGCAATTGCACGAGAAATTGCGCGAAAAATCGGCTGGGAGCGCGCGAGGCCGAGGAGTCGCTGTCCGCTCCCCCCTCCCCCTCCCCCCGAACACGGCAAGGAGACCGCGGTGCCACCAGTACACAACGGAGTACAGGCGAGTTCGTTGGACGCCAGCTGGACCAAGAGCCGGCACAGCAACGCGGAGGGCAACTGCGTCGAGGTCGCCCGGGTGGACGGAGGCGTCGCGCTGCGCAACTCCCGTGACCCGGACGGCCCGGCGCTCGTCTACACCTCCGCCGAGGTGGCCGCGTTCCTGGCCGGGGCGAAGGACGGCGAGTTCGACCACCTGGTGTGACGGCCTCCGCCGCGAGCGGAGGTCAGCAGCAGGTCAACTGTCCTTTTCCCAGAGGCTGATACGGTGCGGACCGGCAGGATGGGATAGTCTGTTCCCCAAGTCTGCCGGTCTGCTGGGAGTCAGGTATGTCCGCCGCGTCGTCGCCTCGTCTCTCCCGTCTCGAACCCTATCTGGACCGTCCCGAGCCCGCGCCCACCCTGCTGAAGATGCTGGTCGGCGTCCAGTTGGCGGGCATCCGCGAGGACGCCGGGCTGTCCCAGGAGCAGGCGGCGCGCGAGGCGGGCTTCAGCGCGGCGAAGCTCTCGCGCATCGAGTCCGGCAAGGGCCGCAGGCCCCCGACGGAGACCGACGTCAGGACCCTGCTGACGCTCTACGGGACCGACCCCTACGAGGCGTCGACGCTGATCAAGCTGTTGCGCCGGGCCGGTGAGCCGGGCTGGTGGCAGCGGTACGACAAGCGGCTGATGCCCCAGTGGTTCGACCGGCTGGTGGGCCTCCAGGAAGCCGCCGCGACCATCCGGACCTTCGAGATCCAGTACGTCCCCGGTCTGCTGCAGACCGCCGCCTACGCCCGCGCCGTGGTGGAGCGCGGCCTGCCGCACGCGCCCGAGACCGAGGTGCAGCGCCGGGTCGAGCTGCGGATGCGGCGGGCCCGGCTGCTGACCCGCGACGACGCGCCGCAGGTGTGGGCGATCATCGACGAGTCCGTGCTGCTGCGGGTGCTGGGCGGCGCGGAGGTGATGCGCGAGCAGCTGGAGCACCTGGTGCGGACGGCCGCGTGGCCCAATGTGACGCTCCAGATCGTGCCGTTGAACGTGACCAACGCGTCGGCGCCCGCGATACCCGTCACCTATCTGCGCTTCAGCGGCGCCGATCTGCCCGACGTGGTCTACCTGGAGCACATCAGGAGCGCCAACTTCCTGGAGGACCGGGACGAGACCGAGGAGTACCGGGTCGCCCTGGACCGGCTGGCCGACGAGGCGCTCACCCCGCGCGAGTCGGTGGAGCTGCTGCGCAGCACGGTCGAGCAGCGCTACCCCGCGGGCTGAGCGGACACCTCCCCGGCGCCGCTAGCCGATGCGGCCCACGCCGCCGAACTCGATCCACTCCCTGGTGAGCTGACGGGGCACCACCTCGGTGTCCGGACGCCAGGTGGAGACCTCCACCAGGCCCGGCTCCAGGATCTCCATCCCCTCGAACCACTCCGCCACGTCCTTCTGTTCACGCACCCGGCCCCAGTTCCCGTGGGTCGCCTGGTCCATGAAGGCGGTGACGGACTCGCGGACCTCGGCGTCCTCGCTGACCAGCTGGCACATCACCGCGTAACTGCCGGGCGCGAGACGCCCGACGACCCGGCGGGCGACGGCGGTGGGGCCGTCGGTGTCGCTGTCCGGGATGCAGTGGAAGACCGAGTTGAAGAGCACCGCCACCGGCTGCGAGAAGTCGATCAGCCGCTGGGTGTCGGGGTGCGCGAAGATCTGGTCGGTGGCGCGCATGTCCGCGTGGATGACCGCCGTGCGGTCGTTCTGGTCCAGCAGCGCCCGGCCGTGGACCAGCACCATCGGGTCGTTGTCGACGTACACCACCCGGCACTCGGGGTCGACGCGCTGGGCGATCTGGTGCACGTTGTCCTGGGTGGGCAGACCGGAGCCGTGGTCCAGGAACTGGCGGATGCCGTAGTCCTGGGCGAGGACCCTGACCACGCGCTGCAGGAAGCGCCGGTTGTTCAGGGCGAGCCGGCGCGTGCTGGGGACGACCTTGTCCAGCTCCTCGACCGCGGCGCGGTCGGCCGCGTAGTTGTCCTTGCCGCCGAGGTAGTAGTCGTACATACGAGCCGCTGTCGGTACGTGGGCGTTGATCTCCCTGGACAGCTGCTTGTCGGCCTGCATCATTCCCCCAGCTTTCAACGGCGCCAACTGCACTGACTTGACTGACAGTACATCCTAGGGAGTCGGTCCTCGCCGGAACCAGAGCGGTGACGGTGACGGTCCGGTCCGCGGGCGGTACCGCGGACCGGACCGGCCGTCGTCCCGTCAGCCCCGGGAGGCCAGGTACTCCTCGACGCCGGGCGCCTCGTGGGCCTCCTCGACCGTCACCATGCCGCCCACCGCCTTGGCGTCGGGCTTGAGGACATAGGTGGAGCGGCTGGCGGGCCGGGAGACGTCGGTGAAGTTCTGCGGGGTGCCGAGGCCGGTGTCGGCGTTCTCCTGCGAGCGGTGCGCCTTGACCACGTCCTCGCGGGTGAGGCTGCCGCCCTCGCACGCCTTCTTCAGGTCGGCGCCCAGCAGTTGGGCGGCGTTGTACCCGGAGAGCACGCCGGAGTCGACCGGCGAGTCCGGGTACTTCTTGCCGTAGGAGGCGACCATCTTCTTGACGCCCGGCAGGTCTGAGCTGACCGCGGGCGCGGCGCTGACCACGTTCACCATGGCCTCCAGGGCCTTGGCCGCGGGGGTCTTCATCAACTGCGGGGCGTAGCCGGGGGCGCTGGAGACGATCGGCACCGTCAGGCCGCGGGAGGCGGCGACGCCGGCGAGGGAGGCGGTCTGGGCGGGTCCGGCGCTGATCAGGACCGCCTTCACCCCGGCCTTGCGCAGCGCCGAGACCTGGGCGGACAGGTCGGTGTCGGTGGCCTTGATCTTCTGGCCGACCACCTTCACCCCCGCCTCCTTCCCGGCCCACTCCGAGCCTTCCAGCGCGTTGGCGCCGTAGTCGCCCTCGAAGTAGACGTGCCCGATGGTGTCGCCCTTGGTCACCTTCTTGGTGCGGGTGAGGTAGTCGACGGCGGCGATCATGTCGAGGTCGTAGGTGGTGCCGAGGACCTGGACGGCGTCCTTGTCGAGCAGTGAGGCGGCCCAGGCCTGCGGGAAGGTCAGGACGTTGTCGCGCTCGATGTCGTCGAGCAGGGCGGAGACCACGGGCGAGCCGATGACCTGGGGCAGGGCGACCACGTCGGAGGAGATGTCGGCGTAGGCGGTGACCGCCTTCTGCACGTCGTAGCCGTGGTCCTTGACGACGATCTCGACCTTGCGGTCGCAGATGCCGCCCGCCGCGTTGACCTCGTCGGCCCACATCTGCTGGGCCTGCACGATGGACTTGCCGAGGGTGGCGTAGGGGCCGGTCAGGTCGGTGAGGGCGCCCAGCTTGATGGACGCGTCGCTGACGCCGGGGCCGGCCTTGACGCCGTCGGCGCCGCCGCCCGCGTCGTCGTCCTCGGCCTTGGAGCTGCAGGCCGTGCCCGCGAGCAGCACGGCGGCGACGGCCGCGGCCAGGGCGATCTTGGTGGTGCGGGGCCTGTGGTGCGTGTTCACGGGGTGGGCTCCTTGGCTCGTACGGTGGTTGCCGGGGGCCGGGGCGCGGCCCCGGGGTCGGTGGGTGCGGGGCGGTCACGGCGGCGGGCGAGGCGGGCGCGGGCGCGTCGGGCCAAGCCCGTCAGTCCGTCGGGCGCGAACAGCAGGACGACGACGATCGCGGCGCCGTAGAGGTAGCGGGCGGCCTCGGTCGGGCCGAGCGAGCCGTCGCCGCTGCCAGGGGCGGCGACCAGCGGCAACTGGTCGGCGTAGCGGGTCATCAGCAGGGGCAGCGCGGTGACGAAGACGGCGCCCGCGGTGGCTCCGGCGACGGAGCCGAGCCCGCCGATGACGATCATGGCGAGGTAGTCGACGGAGAGGGCGAGGGAGAAGTAGTCGGGCACCACGCGCCGGAAGGCGAGGGCGAGCAGGACGCCGGCCAGACCGGCGTACATGGAGGAGACGACGAAGGCGGCCGAGCGGTACTTGGCCACGTGCACGCCCATCACGGAGGCGGCGGTCTCGCTGTCCCGCAGGGCGACCAGGGCACGCCCCGGGCGGCCGCGCAGCAGGCCGCGGGCGGTGAACCAGGTCAGCGCGAACAGGCCCAGGCCCAGGTACCACAGGCGTTCCTCGGCGCCGAACGGCACGCCGAGCACGGCGAGGCCGTCGCCCTGGTCGAAGGCGAAGCCGCCGATCTCCAGCGGCGGCACGGAGCTGCCGTTGAAGCCCCCGGTGACGGAGTCGGCGGTGAGCAGCACATGGTGGCCGAGGAAGACCAGGGCGAGGGTGGCGACGCCGAGGTAGATGCCCTTGACGCGGCCGGCGACGGGGCTGAACAGGCCGCCGGCGGCTCCGGCGAGCAGGACGGCGAGGACGAGGGCGAGGGCGGGCGGCAGCCCGGGTCCGTCCTCCCCGGCCAGCCATACGTAGCCGTAGGCGCCGACGGCGAGGAAGAAGGCGTGGCCGAGGGAGAGCTGCCCGGCGGTGCCGCTGAGCAGTCCGAGGCCGACGGCGCCGATGGCGGCGGCCATGGAGAACAGGCCGATGCGCAGCCAGAAGGCGTCCAGGTAGAAGGGGAGCGCGCACAGCAGCAGGAGGGGGAGCAGGAACCTGCCGCGCCTGAGGAGGCCGGACACGGGACGGTCAGACACGGGCCGCTCCCTTCGCCGCGAACAGTCCGGCGGGGCGGACCAGGAGGACGAGGACCATCACGGCGTACGGGGCGACGTCGCCGAAGCCCTCGCCGAGGACGTGCAGGTCGGACTGGTAGCCGGCGACGAACGCCTCGGTGAGGCCGATCAGCATCGAGCCGACCAGGGCGCCGACGGGCGAGGCCATGCCGCCGAGGATCGCGGCGGGGAAGGCCTTGAGCGCGATCTGGCCGGTGGTGCGCTCAAGTCCCGGTGCCGGGAAGGCGGCGAGGAAGACCGCGGCCAGCGCGGCCAGCGCGCCCGCCAGGCACCAGGCCAGCATGCGCGTCCTGGTCAGCCGTACGCCCATCAGGGCGGCGGCCTCGGAGTCCTCGGCGGCGGCGCGCAGGGACAGGCCCCAGGGCGTGAACCGGAACAGGGCGAAGGCGCCGGCGATGGCGAGGGCGGAGACGACGATCGCGGCGACGCGGCTGTCGGCCACGGTCACCGGGCCCAGTTCGGTCACCGCGTCGCCCCAGGGGTCGCCGAGGGTGAGCAGGTCGCCGCCGATGCGCCGGGCCAGGTCGGTGAGGAGCACGATGTCGATGCCGATGGTGGCGATGGTGGCCACGTGGGCGGCGTGCGGGTCGGTGCCGATCCGCTGGAGGATCAGCCGGTCCACGAGTCCGGCGACGGTGGCCGTCACGACGACCGCGAGGGCGAGCGCCCCGGCGAAGGTCAGGTCGTCGTGGAAGACGGCGATGAGATAGCCGCCGAGCAGGAGCAGCGAGCCGTGGGTGAAGCTGAGGACGCCGGACGCCTTGAAGATGGTGACGAAGCCGAGGGCGATCAGGGCGTAGACGGAGCCGAGGGCCACGCCGTTGAGGAGGCTGTCGAGCAGGCCGGTCATGCCGCGTCCTCCCCCGTCGCCTCGGTACCGAGGTAGGCGCGCAGCACCTCGGGGTCGCGGCGGACCTCCTTTGGGGTGCCGTGGGCGATGCGGCGGCCGAAGTCGAGCACGGTCACCTCGTCGGCCAGCCGCATCACCAGGCCCATGTCGTGCTCGACCAGGACGACGGAGAGGCCGAGTTCGGCGCGCACGTCCCGTACGACCTCGGCCATGCGGGCCCGTTCGCCGGCGTTCATCCCGGCCACGGGTTCGTCGAGCAGCAGCACACGGGGCTCCAGACAGAGGGCGCGGGCGAGTTCCACGCGCTTGCGGTCGCCGTAGGAGAGCAGCGCGACCGGGGTGTCGAAGTGGGCGCCGAGGCCGGTGAGTCCGGCGAACTCGCGGGCCTTGGCGAGGTGTTCGCGCTGTTCGCGCACGGCGTGCGGCAGGCGCAGGGCGCTGGCGGCGAAGCCGGCGCGGGACAGGGCGTGCCGGCCGAGCATCAGGTTGTCGGCGACCGTGCCCTGGGTGGTGACGATGTTCTGGAAGGTGCGGGCGACACCGAGGGCGGCGATCCGGTGCGGGGCCAGCCGGGTCAGCTCGGTGGTGCCGAGCCGGACGGTGCCGGAGGCGGGGCGGTACAGGCCGGACAGGACGTTGAAGCAGGTGGACTTGCCGGCGCCGTTGGGGCCGATGACGGCGTGCACGGTGCCGGGCGCGACGGTGAACGACACCTCGTCCAGCGCGGTCAGGCCGGCGAAGCGGACGGTCACCTCCCGGACCTCCAGCGGGGGCGGCGCGTCGGTGCGGTGGGTCACGCGGCCCCCTGACCGTCGGCGGTCTCGCCCAGGTAGAGCCGGCGGACCGCGTCCGTGCGGGCGAGTTCGGCGGCGGGGCCGGACAGGCGGATCTCGCCGACCTCCAGGACGTGGGCGTGGTCGGCGAGGGAGAGGGCCAGGCCGGCGTTCTGCTCGACGAGGAGTACGGCGGTGCCCTGGGCGTTGATCTCGCGGACCACGTCGCCGATCCGCTGGACCATCATCGGGGCGAGACCGAGGGAGGGTTCGTCGAGGAGGAGCAGGCGGGGGGAGGCCATCAGGGCGCGGCCGATGGCGAGCATCTGCTGTTCGCCGCCGGAGAGCAGGCCGGCCGCCTGGTGGGGGCGTTCGGCGAGCCGCGGGAAGAGCGCGAAGACACGGTCGCGGGCCTCGCGGGTGCGGGCGGGGGCGCGGCGGGTGAGTCCCAGTCCCCCGGCCCGCAGGTTCTCGTCGACGCTGAGCCCGGCGAACACCCGGCGGCCCTCGGGTACCTGGACGACCCCGGCGCGGACGGCCGCCACCGGGTCGCGGCCGTCGAGAGCAGTGCCGCCGTAGCGGATGCGGCCGGCGGTGACCGCGCCGCGGTGCAGGCGCAGCGTGCCGGAGACGGCCCGCAGCAGCGTCGTCTTGCCGGCGCCGTTGGCGCCGAGCAGGGCGACGACGCCGCCGTGCGGGACGGTCAGCGACACGGAACGGAGGGCGGACAGGGCACGGCCGTAGGTCACGTCGACTTCCTCGACGTGCAGCGCGGGCGCCTCGTCCGGTGGTGCTTCGGGCATCACGGCTCCTTGGCGCCGTGCCGGTGCGACCGGCACGGGTACGGGGGCTTCCGGCGTTCATGTATTCATGCGTTCGGGCGTTCGGGGAGGAACGCGCGCTCACGACAGCACGGGCGCCGGTGGCCGGTACAGCGCCGGGCCCCGGGTCGCTGCGGCGTCCCAGTCCGGGGGCGGTGACTCTGTGCGGACGCCCAGCGGGCCGGGGCGGGGCACGCGGGGTGGCCACGGCGCCGCGGGCGCCGGATGATCGGCGGATGCGTCCGCTGGGGCACGGCTACACCCATCACACCGTCGGCGACGGCGCCGTCGTGACGAAGACCTACGAGGGCCCGGACGCCGCCGCGCGGCTGCGCCGCGAGCACCTGCTGCTGGGCCGGCTCCTCGGGCGGCTGCCGGTTCCACCGGTGCGCGGGGCGTCCGAGGGCACCCTGACGCTCGGCTTCGTGACGGGGGTGCCCGGCCAGGAACTGCTGGACGCCGGCCGTGCCCCGGCGGTCCTCGCGAGCTGCGGCCGGCTGCTGCGCCGTATCCACGACACCGCGCCGAGTGTGCTGGAGGACGGGGAGCACCGGGCGGACGCGGTGCTCGTGCACGGTGCCTTCGGTCCGCACAACGCCCTGTTCACTCCCGCCACCTGCGAGGTCACCGCGGTGGTCGACTGGGAGTTCGCCCACGTCGGGGAACCGGTGGAGGACCTGGCGTGGTGCGAGTGGATCGGGCGCGCCCACCACCCCGGACACCGGGACGCCCTCGGGCACTTCTTCCGGGCCTACGGCGGGGAAGTGCCGCCCTGGCCGGTGCGCAGGGCGGTCATGCTGGACCGGTGCGAGGCGCTGCGGCGGTTCTGCGACCGGTGGCGGCCGGACGGGCCGGGTGTGCGGCAGTGGCGCGAGCGGGCCGCCGCGACGGCGAAGTGGCGGGAGTAGCCCGGCGCCCGCTCCGGCGCACCGGCGCTGACGAGGCACCGCGGGCCGCCCGCGGCCCGGTCCGGACGACAGGTCCTACCGGTCCGGCAGCAGTCGCCGTGCGGTGAGGGCGAGGCTGACCTCGACGACGTCGGACGGGCGGGCCAGGGAGCGGCCGGTCAGTTGTTCGCAGCGGCGCAGCCGGTTGAGGACGGTGTTGCGGTGGCAGTAGAGCCGCTCCCCCGCCCGTTGCGCGGAACCGTCGCAGGACAGCCACGTGGTCAGGGTGTCCAGGAGCACCTCCCGGTCGGCGGGCTCCAGCCGCAGCAGCGGGCCGAGCACCCGCTCGGCGAGGGCGTGGCCGAGTTCGGGGCTGGAGACGACCAGCGCGGCGGGCAGGTGCTCGGCGAGCCGGACCGTGCCGCCGCCGGCGGGGCAGATGCTCAGGGCGGTGTCGGCCAGACGGCGGGCGTCGCCGACGGCGGCCAGGCCGTCGACGGGGCTGCCGACGCCGATCCGGACGCCCGGGGCGAGATCCGTGGAGCCGGGGGCCGGTCCGGGCAGGCCGTCGTCGCCGAGCAGGACGATGCCGTGGTCCGCGTCGACTCCGGCGTGCCAGTGGACGCGCAGCCCGTCCGGTACGGCCGCGGCACGGGCGGCGTCGCACCGCGCGGGGTGCGCGCCGGCCACGGCGACGACGACGTACCGGCCGTGTTCGGGCAGGTCCAGCGCCTGGGCGGTCTCCGGCAGGTCGGCGATGCGGCTGCTGCCGTCGAGGAGGGCGGCGGCCAGCAGCCGGGCCCGGTTCTCACGGCGGCGGTTGAGCTGCCACTCGACCTGCCGGTAGGCGTCCGCGACGAGGGTGGAGTGCTCGTCGACGAAGTTCCACACGTCGGAGGCGACATGCACCAGCAGGCGCACGTCCTCGGGGGCCGTGCGGCTCGTCTCCTCGACCAGGCGCTGCCACACCAGGGAGCCGCCGAGGCGGAACGCGTGCAGCAGGGCGTCCAGCGGCAGCCCCTGTTCGGCGCGGGTGGCGCCGATCCGCCAGGAACAGCGGCGGGCCGCCTCCCGGTTGCTGCGCGGGTCGAGCAACGAGGTGACACTGTGCCGCAGCGAGCGGTGCGCCTCCTGCCAGGTCCCGGTGGGGTCGCCGGCCATGGCCGCGCGGTAGGCGGGCTCCTGTTCCTGGAGCACCGCCACCAGGCGGTCGGTGAGGTCGGGCAGGTCGTCCAGGAGGACGCGGGCGGCCCGGTGCAGGACCCGCAGCGCGTCGGCGTCGATCAGCGACGTGACGCGGCGGGTCCGCGGGCGCGGAACGGGTGCGGGTGCGGAGCGGATCGCTGCTCGTGACCGTACGGCGTGCTGCATCGCGGCCCTCCCCAAGGCTCGGGCTTCCAGCGGCGGCTCGCACCGGGCGCCCGGCCCGTGCGCGGCTGTCCCCTGACTCGTCCTGCCCCGAAGGATGGCATACCGTCCGGTCGGTCCCTAGGTCCTCGGCAGCACGAATCCTGCTCCGGGCCGGGTCGGCCGGTAAGGTGCCGTGATCGTTCCGGGGTGGGGAGTGCGGAGATGTCCATGCGTGGCACGGGGTGGAGCGGGAGACGCGGTCGCGGGGGGCCACGGGGTGCCGTGCGGGCGGTGGCGGCCGCGGCCGTCGCCGTCGCCGTGTGCGCGTCGGCCGGCTGCTCCGGCACCGATCCCGAGGAGGTCCGCAACCGCCGGGAGACCTACTGCACCAGGCTGGCCGTCTGGGAGCGGGCCGAGCGCGCGTCGGAGGGCGGCGACGAGGTCGCCGGGTACGCGGTCGTCGCCGCCGCGAAGGCGCTGGACCAGGAGGGCCTGGACGTCGACGGCAGCCACATCCTCCAGGACACCGGCCTGGCGGTCGGGGGTGATCCGGCCGCCGAGGGCCGCGCGGCGGCCTACTGCGCCGACACGGGTTTCGAGACGCTGGTCAAGTGAGGCACTCGGTCGTGGGTGGGGGGCGGTCACGGGTGGGCGTGGTCACGGACCGCCGGCGGTCACGGGTGGGCGGTGGTCACGGATGGGCGGCGGTCTGTTCCGACTGTTCGACCATGCGGGCCAGTTCCACCCGGGAGCGGACGCCAAGCGCCGCGAAGACCTTGCGGAGGTGGTAGTCCACCGTGCGGGTGCTGACCGCGAGGGCCAGCGCCACCTCACGGTTGGTGGCGCCCTCGGCGACGTACCGCGCGATACGGAGCTGCTGCGGGGTCAGCCGGGTCAGCGCGCCCGCGCCCTCGGCGCGTGAGGCGCCGCCGATCGCGCGCAGTTCGCCGCGCGTCTGTTCCGCCCACACGCCGGCGCCGCACCGCTCGAAACCGGCCAGCGCGCCGCCGAGGTGGTCCCGGGCCTCCCGCGGTCTGCGCCGGCGGCGCAGCCACTTGCCGTACAGCAGCGCCGTACGGGCCCGTTCGAAGTCACCGCCGTCGGTCTCGTCATGCCGCGCCAGCGCCGCGCGGTAGAGCGCGTCGGCGTCCTCGGGCGCGGCCAGCAGGGCGCGGCAGCGGGCGAGCTGGCCGACGGACTGCCGGTCGGCGCCGAAGGCCGCCCAGTCGGCGAAGTCCGCCAGCAGCGTACGGGCCTCCTCGTGCCGTCCGGCGGGCACCGCGGCCTCCACGAAGCAGGGCACGGCGAGCCGCCACACCGCGAAGTGGCCGCGCCGGGGGCCGGGCAGGACCAGCAGGCCGAGCCGGTCGGCCGCGTCCAGGGGCCGGCCGCGGCCCAGGTCGACGCGGGCCGCCGCCCACTCCGCGAGGGTCGCGGCCTGCGCCAGGCCGTGCCGCCGGGCCGTGGTCTGCGCGGCGTCCACATGGCGGGCCACGACGTCCGGGGCGTCCTCGATGGACGCCGCCAGGGCCAGCACCGCGTGGTGCAGGGCCGCCGTGTTGCGCTGCCCGGCCCGCAGCGCGGTGCGCAGCCCCTCCTCGGCGTGGGCGCGGGCCTGGGCGTGCCGACCGGCGCGCAGTTCGGCGTAGGCGAGGTACTCCAGGGCCTGGGGGACGAGCGCGGCCGACCCCAGGTGCCGGGCGGCGGCCAGGGCACGGGCCCCGGCCCGGCGGGCGGCGTCCACCTCGCCGAGCAGCAGGGCGGCGGCGGCCGACCGCAGCAGCGACTCGGGCCGGTCGTCGGTGCCGGCCCGGCGCACCACGTGCCCGAGCGGTCCGGCCGCGCGGTCGAAGCGCCCTTCGAGCAGCGCCCGCATGCCGAGCCGGTGGTCGCCCACGGTGCCCCGCGCCCCCTCGCCGGTGCCGAGCGTGGCCAGGCAGGCGGCCAGGTCCCCCGCCGCCCAGGCCGCGTTCGCGGCGGCCAGAACGGCGGCGGCGGCCTGATCGGGGGCGGGGCCGGCGAGCAGGGACGCCGCCAGCAGCAGCGACTGGTGGGCGTCCTCGACGGGACCGTCCCGCAGTTCGGTCAGCCCGCTCACCAGCTCGGCCCGCCCCCGCACCAGGGGTGGCGCGGCGCAGCCGCGGGCGGTGGCGAGCAGCGGACGCGCCCGGTCGGGGCGCCCGGCGAGCAGTTCCTGTTCGGCGGCGGCGGTGTACCGCTCCGCGCGGACCGGGCCGTCCGCCGCCAGTTCCGCGGCGCGGGCGTACGCCGTGGCGCGCAGCCGGTGGGAGGCGGGCGCCGTCCCGGCGGACGCCTCGGCCGCCAGCCGGTCCCCGAGCCCGGGGGACGGTGCGGTCTCGGACCAGGAGCGGTGCAGCAGCCCGGGCAGCCGCTGTCCGCCGGCCTCCAGGACGTCGGCGAGCGCCCGGTGCGCGGCCCGCCGCCGGTCCGGGGCCGCGGTGGCGCGCACGGCCCGCCGCAGCAGCGGGCTGAGGAAGCGCAGTCCGCCCTCGGCGACGGGTTCGAGTTCCGGGGGCGGCTGCGGGTGCGGCTCCGCCTGGGCGGGCCGCAGACGCCGTACGGCGTCCCGCACCAGGCCGGTGTCGGCGTCCGGGGCGTCCGACGTCCGTGCCGCCAGCACCGCCGTCAGCAGCAGGTCCCGGGCGTCCGGCGACAGCCCGGTCAGGGCCCGTCCCGCCACGGCGGCCAGGGTGCCGGCGTCGGCGAGCGGCCGGGGCAGCGGACGCCGGCCGCGCAGTTCGGCGGCGGACAGGCGGTGGACCAGGGCGAGCAGCAGGGCCGGGTTGCCCTCGGCCTCGGCCAGCAGTTCGGCGCGGACTGCGGGTTCCACGGCGCGGTCGGTCACCTCGTCGAGGAGCGCGGTGGCCTGCGCCGGGGTCAGCGGGTCCAGGCGGACGACGGGCAGGGCGGCGAACTCCGCGTCGACGGCGCGGTGCCCGGCGACGGAGAGCAGCAGCCCCACCCGGTCCGCGGCGTCCGGCCGCCCGGCCACCGCGCCCAGGGCGGCGCGGCCCGCGGCGTCCCAGAGGTGGGCGTCGTCCACGCAGACCAGCAGCGGGCCGCCGTGGGCCGCGGCGCGGAAGGCGTCGAGCAGCGCACCCGGGGTGACACCCGGACCGGGGGTCCACGTGTACGTGCGCCGCCCGGGGGCCCACCCGTCCGCACCCTGCTCGCGGCCCTGGGCCTGCGGCCGCCGATCGGGACGCGCCGCGTGAGCGCCCTGCCCGGCCTCCGGGCCTGCCCAGGCGTCCGCGGTGTCCGTGCCGGGCTCGGCCTCCGGGCCGCCCTCCCCCGCGCGCGTACCTCGGCCGGCTTCCCCGGCCCCGGCGCGTGTGCCGTGGCCGGGGAGCCGTTCCAGGCCGTCCTGGTCCGGGAGCCACGCGAACCCGCCCTCCCCTCGGGGCCACGCCCGTCCGTGGCCGTGCGGTACCGCCGAGACCCCCGGCCCTCCTGGACCGTCCGGACAGCCCGGGGCCGCTCGGCCGCCGCCCGGGCCGGCCCGCAAATGAAGAACGTTCCCGGCCGTGAAGCCCCGGGCGGCCCAGCGCAGGAGAGCGGTGCGGCCGAGGCCGGGCTCCCCCGTCACGACGAGTCCGGCGCCGTGCGTCCGCAGCTGGTCCAGCAGGGCGGCGACCGCCCGTCGTTGCGTGCTCCGCCCGTGCATCCGCACAGCCGGACGTACGATCGTGTTTCCGGTCATTCCCGGGAGGTTACGCGCGCGTAACCAGAGGCGGAAGGGAGAGGTCCGCACTACGGGACGGGCTGCCGTCCCGTCCGACCTGCGCATCCATTGGTCATGCACATGACCCGAAGTGTGTCGGTGCCCAGTGCGCGGCCCCCGCGTCCGTGCACCTGCACAGCACCGGCGGCGGCCGCCGGATGGGCGACCGCCGCCGGGTGGGGCCGGACGAGCGTCAGGAGGTGTGCGGGCAGTTGCCCCGGTACTCCTCGATGGTCAGGCTCGACGACGGCAGCGGGCACAGGAACTGCTCGTAGCGGGTGTCGTTGTCGATGAACCGCTTCAGCCAGGAAATGCTGTACTTCGCGATCGTCGTGTTCGACGAGTTCGGTGAGAAGTGCGTCGCGGAGTTCAGCTCCAGATAGGCGCGGTCCGTGCTGGACGGCAGGCTGGAGTAGAACGGTTCGGCGTGGGAGGAGACCGGGGCGATGGTGTCCCCGTCCGCGCCGACGATCAGGGTGGGGGTGCTGACCTCCGGCCAGGTCTTGTCGGTGTTCCAGGGCGTGAGCGGGATCGCGGCCTGGAGCGAGGGCCGGTCCTTGGCCGCCTCCAGCGTGCCGCCGCCGCCCATGGAGTGGCCCATGACGCCGAGCCGGCTGCTGTCGACGCGGGTCCGCACGGTGCTGCGCTGGGTCAGGTAGTCCAGGGCCGCGAGAAGCTGCTCGCCCCGGGAGGCGGGCTGGTCCACCGTGGTGTTGGTGTCGATGGTGAACACCACGAAGCCCTGCGAGGCCAGCCGCGGTCCGAGCCACGCCATGGAGGACTGGTACGCCGTGAAGCCGGGCGCGATCGCCACGGCGCCGAACGTGCCGTCGCTGGTGCTGGTCGGGTAGTAGATGGTGCCGCCGCCGAAGCCCGTGACACCGAGCGAGGAAACGGACGTCTCCGACACGGAGTACGGGCCGCGCAGCGCCTCGATGCTGGACTGGGTGGGAGCCGGGCCGCGCTCGTAGGGGTTGTCGGCGGCCTGGGCGCCCGGGCTGGTGAGGGTGCTGAGCCCGACGACCGCGGTGATCGCCGCCGCCGCGCCGGCCAGCCGACGCCGGGTCGGGCGGGACGTTCTGCGCGAGCCACGGTGACCGGCGGGGGTGTGGGGGGTGGAGTGCACGACGAGTCGTCCTCTCTCTCGTGGCGACAGGCCCGGCCGACGGCCGTTCGGGCACCGGCACGCGGGAACGGGCGTTCCGGTGCCGCACCGGCCGGGCATCGCCGGTGGACTGGCCGTTTCACTGTCGACTGGCGGCGCGCTGTGCGGATCGGCAATATCACCGGCCACGCGAACGCGCCGGTCCGTCGGCCCGCCGGACACCCGCCCGCCAGGGCCCCCGCCCACCGGGCACCAGGCATCACCTGGCACCGGGCTCTCCGGGCGTGCGCGCGAAGGTGGTGCACGGTCAGGGGACGGTGTGGCACGCTCGCCTCGGCCGGGCCCGTCCTCCGGGCCGTCCCGGCGTTTCGGCATCCCGAGGAAGGCGGCGGCATGCGTATCGGACTGCTCGGCACCGGTCCCTGGGCGGAGCTGGCGCACGCCCCCGCCCTGCGGCGCCACGACGGCCTCGACTTCGTCGGCGTATGGGGACGCCGCCTAGAGGCGGCCGGGGAACTGGCGGACCGGCACGGCACCCGGGCCTACGACGACGTGGACGCCCTGCTGGCGGACGTGGAGGCGGTGGCCTTCGCGCTGCCCCCGTCGGTCCAGGCGGGGCTGGCGGTGCGCGCGGCCCGCGCGGGCCGCCACCTGCTGCTGGACAAACCGCTGGCGACCACCGTGGCGGAGGCGGGGGCCGTGGCCGGGGCGGTGCGGGCGGCCGGGGTGGCCTCGGTGGTTTTCTTCACCGCCCGCTTCCAGCCGGCGGTCGAGGAGTGGATCGGTGAACAGGCGGGCCGGGGCGGCTGGTTCACCGCGCGGGCGCAGTGGCTCGGCGCGGTGTTCACCGGCGACAGCCCGTTCGCGGGGTCGCCGTGGCGGCGGGAGAAGGGGGCGCTGTGGGACGTGGGGCCGCACGCGCTCTCCGTCATGCTGCCGGTCCTCGGTGACGTCCGGCGGGTGGCGGCGGCCGCGCCCGGCCCCGGGGACACCGTGCAGGTCGTCCTGGACCACACCGGCGGCGCGTCGAGCGTGCTGACGCTCAGCCTGACGGCACCGCCGGCCGCGGCCGGCGCGACGGTGGAGCTGCGCGGCGAGACCGGGGTGACGCTGCTCCCGGAGAGCGCGGAGGGGGCCGTGCCCGCGCTGCTGCGGGCCGGGGACGCGCTGCTCACCGCCGTCCGGACAGGCCGGCCGCATCCGTGCGACGCCGCGTTCGGCCTGCGGGTGACGGAGATCCTGGCCGAGGCCGAGGCGCTGCTGAAGTGACGCGGGCAGCGGCGCGTCAGCCCTCGTCCGACCTGGTCAGGGCCTCGGTGATCAGGCGGGTGGCGAAGTCGGGATCGTCGGTGATGCGGTTGATGTGCTCCGCGAGCAGGAAGGCGGTGGCCTCCAGGGGAGTCATCTCCTCCTCGGTCCAGTACCCGTACTGCTTGCGCCAGAGGCTGGGGCTCAGGTCGGTGCCCGCGGCGATGACCAGGCCGGCCATGGTGGGGATGGTCTCGGGGGGAACGCTCTTGGGCATCATCCGCATCGTGGCCACGAGGTTGGGCACCACGTACTCGATGACGTCCTTGCCGTGGTCCTCGTGGGCCATCCGCAGCCACCGCATGAACATGTAGATGAGGGTGCAGGCGCCGTCGAGCACGTCATCGACTCCGCCGGGCCCCAGGGACGCGGCGAACTGGTCGATCAGTTCCTGCTGTTCGGGGTCGGTCCCGGTCTTGCCGTCGTGGATGCTTTTCAGCCGCGAGTCGATCATCATGAGCGCTGCGCCCACATCGCCGGCGGGAGCGTGCTGGGGGTCGCAGGGCGATGACACAGGGATCCTCCTCGGACGACCACGGTGGGTAACTCCTTTTATCCGTAGAGTAGACGGCCGCGGGGGTGGGTGTCCGACGAATCCGGACGAAGATGAACGGGCCTTCCAGTGTTCGAGGAGCGAGCGATGAGCACGTCGTCGGCGGCTGCCGGAGCGGGCGAACTGAAGCGGCACCTGGGCGTGTTCGACGCCGTGGTGATCGGGCTCGGCGCGATGGTCGGCGCGGGGGTGTTCGCCGCGCTCGCCCCCGCCGCCCGCGCGGCCGGTTCGGGGCTGCTGATCGGCCTGGCCCTGGCCGCCGTGGTGGCGTACTGCAACGCCACCTCCTCGGCCCGCCTGGCCGCGCGGTACCCGCGGTCGGGCGGCACCTATGTCTACGGCCGCGAGCGGCTGGGCGACTTCTGGGGGTACCTGGCCGGCTGGAGCTTCGTGGTCGGCAAGACCGCCTCCTGCGCGGCGATGGCCCTGACCGTGGGGACCTATGTGTGGCCGGAGCGGGCGCACGCCGTGGCGGTCGCCTCGGTGGTGGCGCTGACGGCGGTGAACTACGCCGGGGTGCGCAAGTCCGCGTGGCTGACCCGCGGGATCGTCGCGGTCGTCCTGGTGGTGCTCGCCGCGGTGGTCGCCGCGTGTCTGGCCGGCGGCACGGGCCGGGCCGCCCGGCCGGCCGCCGGGGCGGAGGCCGGCTTCGGCGGGGTGCTCCAGGCGGCCGGGCTGCTGTTCTTCGCGTTCGCGGGGTACGCGCGCATCGCCACCCTCGGGGAGGAGGTCCGCGACCCGGAGCGGACCATCCCCCGCGCCGTCCCCCTCGCGCTCGGCATCGCGCTGGCCGTCTACGCGGCCGTCGCGGTCGCCGTGCTCGCGGTGCTCGGGCCGGACCGGCTCGCCCGGGCCGGGGCCCCGCTCGCCGACGCCGTGCGCGAGGCCGGCGTGCCGGGGCTGGTGCCGGTGGTGGGTGCCGGGGCGGCCGTGGCGGCGGCCGGATCGCTGCTGGCGCTGATCCTCGGGGTTTCGCGCACCGCCCTGGCCATGGCCCGCGACCGGCATCTGCCGCACGCGCTGGCCGCGGTCCACCCGCGGTTCGGTGTGCCGCACCGCGCCGAACTCGCGGTCGGCGCGGTGGTCGCCGTCCTGGCCGCCGTCACCGACGTACGCGGCGCGATCGGTTTCTCCTCCTTCGGCGTACTGGTCTACTACGCCGTCGCCAACGCCGCCGCCTGGACCCTGACGCCCGCCGAGGGCCGCCCCGCGCGGATCGTGCCGGCCGTCGGCGCGGCGGGGTGTGTGGTCCTGGCCTGTGCCCTGCCGCCGGCCTCGGTGCTGTGGGGGGCCGCGGTGATCGTGGCCGGCGCCGCCGCCTGGGCGCTGCGGCGGGCCGCCGCCCGCGCCGGGGCGGATTAAGCGGCCCTTAAACGCCGGTTAAGGCGCACCCGCGGCGCTTCCGGTATCCCCAACTCCTCACCCGATCACCCGATTTGACTCCCTCACCGACCGTTGGCCGCTCCCCTCCCCCTGCGTAGCATCGGGCCCGTTCTGAGAGCGCTCTCACGCGCCGCACCACGCAAGCCCTCAGGAGGCCCCCCACATGACCGCTCGTCACCAGCGTCCGCTCGGCCGCCGCAAGCTGCTCGTCGCCCTCGGCGGAGCGGCGGTGGCCGCACCCGCCATCGCCGCCATCGCCCCGCACGCCCTCGCCGACAACGGCTCGGCGGACCGGGCCGGCACCGAGGCGGCGGGCACGCTGCCGTTGACGGTCGTCAACGAGACCGGCTCCTTCGGCAACGGCGACGTCCACCTGTACGTCGTGGGCAACGCGGACGGCAAGCAGGTGCGGCTCACCCCGGACGGGACCCTCGCCCCCATCGCCCTGTCCGACAACGGCGCCGACGGCTTTACCGACTACGCCATCAGCCTGTCCGGCGGCGGCGAGGCCCAGCTCTCCCTGCCGTACATGTCCGGCCGGATCTACGTGGCGCTCGGCGAGAAGCTGAAGTTCAAGGCGGTCACGGACGGCGCCGGCAACGCCGCGCTCCAGTACCCGGCGGGCTGGGTGTCGTCCGACCCCAACTACGGGGTGCTGCACGACTGCGCGGAGTTCACGTACAACGCCTCCGGCATGTTCTGCAACACCACGATGGTCGACATGTTCAGCGTGCCGATGGCCATCCGGCTGACCGGCGCGAAGGACCAGACGACGGGCACCGTGAAGGCCGGCGGCCGGGCGGCGGCGTTCGCGGCGGTCCGGCAGGTGGAGGAGTTCGCGCCGCTGGTCATCGACGACACCCGGATCATCGCCCCCGGGCACGGCCTGGACGCCGGGCTGTTCGCGAAGGACTACTTCGCCCCGTACATCGACGAGGTGTGGAGCACCTACACCGGCAAGGACCTCACGGTCACCACCAACGCCGGGACGTTCACCGGCCGGGTGCGCGGTGAGCAGTTCACCTTCAGCGGACCGGCCTCGGTCTCCTTCGCCAAGCCGTCCACCCGGGACGTGCTGTTCTGCGACGGCGCCCTGGCCGCGCCGAACGACGGCACGACCGGTCCCGTCGCGGCGGTCCTCGGTGCCGGTTTCAACCGTTCCACACTGCTGTCCTCGCCCGCCCAGCCGACCACCGACCCCGCCGCGTTCTACGGCACCGCGCTCACCAACCACTACGCCAAGGCGATGCACGCGGCCACCGAGGACGGCAAGGCGTACGGCTTCGCCTTCGACGACGTCGCCGACTTCGCCTCCTACATCCAGGACACCGCGCCCACCGGGATCCGGCTGACGCTCACGGCCTTCTAGGGCCCCTCAGGGGCTCCACAGGGGCTCCTCCGGGCGCCCGAGCCCCTCGGGGACGTTACGGTGATATCGGGAGATTCGGGACCGGGAGATGGACACCGGGACCGAACCAGCGATCCGGACCCCGAGGAGCGTACCGATCATGTCGACACCACAGCCCGACGCTTCCCGGCCGTCCGGGGCGGGCGCGGACGAGGACCGCGTCACCCCGGACGGCCTGCTCCACGCCCGTACCGGCACCGAGGTGTCACCCGAGGACGTGGTCCTCGCGGCCGGACGGGACCTCACCGAGAGCAACCTGGAATGGGCCCGGCGCAAGCTGGCCGCCGAAGGCCCGGCGGCCCTGGACAAGCTGCTGCCCTGACAGCTGTGCTGTCCTCTAGGGGAGGTCCGTGTCGTCCTCGACGACGTGTACGGCGGCCTCCTCCGCGCCGGCCGCGCCGCCGTCGATGCCGACGTCCTCGGCGACGGTCTCCTTGGTGGTGTCGCTGCGGACGCCCTCGTCGGGGGCGACCAGGCGCCCGGAGCGGTCCGTGCCCGCCTCCGGGTCGACCGGTTCGCCCTCGCCGTCCGGGCTGTCGCCGATGCCGTCACCGGCGGGCGGGGAGACATCGGGCACCTCCTGGGCCAGCCGTTGGTCCAGGGTCTCGCCGTCGTGCTGCTCGGCGGCGGTGGTGCCCACCTTGTCGACGCCGAGCGGCTTCTCCGGCGGGGAGTAGCCCTCGTCGAGGGTGTCGTCGTAGGTGCGCTCGTCGAGGGCGTCCTCCATGTCCAGCGGCGCGGCGTCCTCCTGCCCCTCGTTGCTTCCGGTGGGCTGGTAGACATCGTCGGCCATCGGGTCCGTGCCCATCGCTGCCTCCCTCTCGCTCGCGCTGCGTCGCCTGGGGCGTCTCGGTCTGCTTTCGCGTTTCCCGTCACGCGATCTTTAACCTCGGCAGGCGTCGAGGGGGCGTGGAGCCAGAAGGCGTCAAAGGGATCAGAGGGCGGCGGGCGGTCCGTCCGGCCGGCTGTCGCGCTGCGCCACCATCTCCCGGCTCAGCTCCTCCGTCTCGGCCTCGGAGAGCCGCTCGAACCCGGCCTCGGTGATGACCGACACCACGGGGTAGATGCCCCGGCCGAGGTCCGGGCCGCCGGTCGCGGAGTCGTCGTCGGCGGCGTCCCACAGGGCGTGCAGCGCGCCCAGGACCGCCTCGCGCCGGGACATGTCCGCACGGTAGAGCTTCTTCAGCGCGCCCCGGGCGTACGGGGAGCCGGAGCCCTCGGCGTGGAAGCCGTCCTTCTCGTAGAGCCCGCCGGCGACGTCGTAGGAGAAGACGCGTCCGCGTCCGCCGCCCGGTGCGGTGACGTCGTAGCCGGCGAGCAGGGGCACGACGGCGAGGCCCTGCATGGCCTGGCCCATGTTCTGCCGGATCATGGTCGCCAGCCGGGTGGCCTTGGCCTTCAGGGTCATCGGGATGCCTTCGATCTTCTCGAAGTGCGCCAGCTCGACCTGGTAGAGCCTGACCATGTCCAGCGCGAGTCCGACGGTGCCCGCGAACGCCACCGCCGTGTGGTCGTCGGCGGGGTGCACCTTCTCCAGGTCGCGCTGGGCGATGAGGTTGCCCATCGTGGCCCGGCGGTCGCCGGCGATCAGCACGCCGTCGCGGTAGGTGAGGGCGAGCACGGTGGTGCCGTGCGGTACGTCGTCCGAGGCGCGCACCCCGTCGGGCAGGACGCGCCGGGTGATCAGCAGTCCGGGGCGGTGGGCCGCCAGGAACTCGGTGAAGGACGACGTCCCCGGCGTGAAGAACTCCGCCACCGGCCGCCCGTCCGTCTCGGCGCTCGCCATGCCTCTCCCCCTTCGCCCGGATACCGACAACCGGAGTCCTACCTGATGCCGCCGGGCCGGAAACCCGCCCCTCAGCCGTCGCCGGCCGGCCCCGGCCGCGGGGCGACGAGGACGCGCAGGTCGCCGACGCGGTGCGGGGTCCAGGTACGGGCGTAGCCGGGCGGTGCGGCGCCGGGGGCGGTGACCGCGGCGACCGGGACGCGCCGGGCGGTGCGTTCGACCTCGGCGGGGGTGGTGTTCTCGTTGTGGCCGGCGGTGTTCCCGGAGGAACAGCCGGTGTAGTAGCCCAGCGGGATGGCCTCGTGGCCGGTGAGCAGGCAGGGCGGGCGCACGCCGAGGCGGTGAAGCGCGTCCGCCGCGCGGGCCCAGTCCTGGCGGGCGCGGGTGGTGCGGTCGACGGTGCGGTCCAGTACGGCGTACTGCACCGCCAGGTGTCCGGCCAGCGCGAGGGCCACCAGGGTCGCCGCGACCGGGCGCCACCGGCCGCCGGGGGTGCGCACCAGGTGCCGCAGGGCGTCGGCGACCGGGATGGCGAGCAGGGCGTAGGAGGGCTGGAGGAAGCGGGGCGCCGCGTACCCGATCATGAACAGGTAGGGCAGGGCGGCGGTCGCGGCGCAGGCGAGCGGCAGCAGGGTGCGGGCGGTGCGTCCGGCCCGTACGGCGATCACCAGGGCCAGGGCGGCCAGCAGGGGCAGCGCGAACCACCACAGGGTCACCGCGGGGTGCGGGAACGACCCGGTGCACGGGCGGCACAGGGCGCGTCCGCCCAGGGTGCGGAGCTGGTCGTCGACGGCGATCTGCCACCCGAGGCCGCCCTGGATGCGGGACGCCTCGCGCAGCCGCTCGCCGAGGCCGCCGTACCAGGCGTACGCCTCGACCACCCACTCCACTCCCCCGGCCGCGAGGCCGCCCACGAGGGCGACGAGCAGCCGGACGTGGCGGCGCCACAGGGCGACGGCCAGCAGCGGGAGGGTGGTGTAGACGGCGTCCGCCGGGCGCATCCACGCCATCAGCGCGGCTCCCGCCACCACGCCCCACAGCGCGGCCCGCGCCGAGCGGTCGGCGCGGGCCCGCAGGAAGGAGCCGGCGCAGATCAGGGCGCCGACGGCGACCCAGTAGTTGGGCATGGCCTGGGGGCCGTAGAAGAGGGTCACCCACAGGGTGGCGAAGAGGGCGCCGGCCGCGGCGAGGACGCCGGCCGGGAACAGGCCGCGCCAGGCGCGCAGGGCGAGGAAGAGGCCGAGGCCGGAGAGGAGGGCGAGGTAGACGCGGAGCAGTTCCGTGGAGGACGACCAGGAGGCGACCGGGGCGACCAGCAGGGAGGGGCCGCGGGAGCGGGGGGCGCTGAAGAACGCGGCGGGGGTGTGTCCGGTGACCTGGCTGACGTAGACGATCTCGTCCCAGCCGAGGCCCAGGCCGGGGTGGACGAGGAGGAGCTGGGCCAGGGTGAAGGCGCAGGCTACGGCGGCGAACAGGCGGGTGGCGGGGAGCCCGGGGGCGCCGGGCCCGGTCGCCGTGCCGCCTCGCCGCCCGCCGGTCAGGACGGCGTGCGCGCTGTCGGCCATGTGCACCCCTCACCCGCACGTACGGACACCCCCGGGCGAACCCCGGGTGAACGAGATCAAGCTAACCCGGGGTGTGCGGGACCGCAGGCCGGAATACGGCCAGTCGCCGGACCCCCTCAGCGGGCGTTCGGGCGGCGGTGCGGCGGCTGTTCGGGCTCCGGGCGCGGGGTGAGCGGGGGGACTGCGCGGACGACGGGGCCGTCCCCGTTCACGGTGAACTCGGTGCCGTGGTGGCCGACGCGCATGGGCGGCCCGGACAGCAGGGTGTACGTCGCCTTCCCCCCGTCGATCTCGACGCGCAGGCACCGGCCGCGGAACTGGAGCCGGAAGGCCAGCCGGCTGAACTTCTCGGGCAGCCGCGGGGAGAAGCGGAGCATGTCGCCGTCGCGCCGGGTGCCGCCGAACCCGGCGACCAGCGCCATCCAGGTGCCGGCGAGGGAGGCGATGTGCAGTCCGTCGCGGGTGTTGTGCTCCAGGTCGGCCAGGTCCATCAGGGCCGCCTCCGCCGCGTAGTCGTAGGCGAGGCGCAGCTGGCCCGTCTGGGCGGCGACGACGGCCTGGCAGCAGGCGGAGAGGGAGGAGTCGCGGACGGTGATCGGCTCGTAGTAGGCGAAGTTGCGGGCGATCTGCTCCTCGTCGCAGTGCGTGTCGAACCAGCTGCCGCAGGTGTACATGGCCAGCACCAGGTCGGCCTGCTTGATGACCTGCTTGCGGTAGAGGTCGAAGTAGGGGAAGTGCAGCATCAGGGGGTACTGGTCGGCGCCCGTGCGGGCGAAGTCCCAGCGCTGGTGGCGGGTGAACCCCGCGTGCTGCTCGTGGACGCCGAGTTCCTCGTTGTACGGGATGTGCACGGACTCGGCGGCGTCCCGCCAGGTGGCGCTCTCCTCGTCGTCCACGCCGTGCCGGGCCGCCTCGTCCGGGTACCGCTCGCAGACCTCGGCGGCGGCCAGCAGGTTGGAGCGGGCCATGAGGTTCGTGTACAGGTTGTCGTCGGCGACCGCGCTGTACTCGTCCGGGCCGGTGACGCCGTCGATGTGGAAGACGCCGTGGTGGTCGTGGTGGCCCAGCGAGCGCCACAGGCGGGCCGTCTCCACCAGCAGTTCCAGGGCGGTGTCGCGTTCGAAGCCGGTGTCGCCGGTGGCGGCCACGTACCGGACGGCGGCGTGCGCGATGTCGGCGTTCACGTGGAAGGCGGCGGTGCCGGCCGGCCAGTACGCGGAGCCCTCGGAGCCGTCGATGGTCCGCCAGGGGAAGGCCGCGCCGCGCAGGCCGAGCTGGGCGGCGCGGTCGCGGGCGGCGGGCAGGGTGTCCTGGCGCCAGCGCAGCGCCTCGGCGACGGCCCGGGGCTCGGTGTAGGTGAGGACCGGGAGCACGAACATCTCCGTGTCCCAGAAGGCGTGGCCGTCGTAGCCGGAACCGGTCAGCCCCTTGGAGGGGATGGCGCGCTGTTCGGCCCGGGCGCCGGCCTGGAGGACGTGGAAGAGGCCGAAGCGCACGGCCTGCTGGATCTCCTCGTCGCCGTGCACCTCGACGTCGGCACGGGCCCAGAAGTCGTCGAGGAAGGACCGCTGTTCCGCCACCAGGCCGTCCCAGCCGCCGTGCGCGGCGGCGGCCAGCGCTGCCTCGACCTGGTCGCTCATCGCGGGCCGGGAGCGGGCGCCCGACCAGCCGTGGGCGACGGTCTTGCGCACCCGCAGCCGCTCCCCGGGCTCCAGTACGGAGGTGACGGTCAGCCGGGCCACGTCGTCGCTGGACTCGCTGCCGGTCGTGGTGGACTCGGGGCCGTCCACCTGGTGGTCGGCGGCCACCGCGACCCGCAGGCCGCTGCGCCGGGTGCGGTGGACCAGGCGCAGGCGGGGGCCGAGGGCGTGGTGTTCCTCGGGTTCCAGCGGGGACTTGAGGGCCTTGCTGGCGCGCGGGTCGCCGTTGGGGTCGGGCAGGCTCTCGTTGGCGACCAGCTCCGACTGGATGACCACCCGGATGCGGCCGCCGACGGCCTCGACCTCGTAGTCGACGGCGGCGATGGCCCGCTGGGTCAGGGAGACCAGCCGGGTGGAGCGCACCCGAACGGTGGAGCCGGCCGGGGAGGTCCACTCGCAGACCCGCTCCAGGACGCCCCGGCGCAGGTCGAGGGTGCGTTCGTGGGTGACGAGGCGTCCGTAGCGCAGGTCGAAGGGCTCGTCGTCGACGAGGAGGCGCAGCAGCTTGCCGTTGGTGACGTCGATGACGGTCTGGCCGGACTCTGGGTAGCCGTAGCCGGCCTCGGCGTAGGGCAGCGGGTGGAGTTCGTGGACGCCGTTGAGGTAGGTGCCGGGCAGGCCGTGCGGTTCGCCCTCGTCGAGGTTGCCGCGCCAGCCGACGTGGCCGTTGGACAGCGCGAAGACGGACTCGCTCTGGGCGAGGAGGTCGAGGTTGAGTTCGGTCTCGCGCACCGACCAGGGGTCGACGGCGTAGGCGCGGTCGGTGATCACTCGCCGCTCCCGAGGTCGGCGAGGTCCTTGACCACACGGTCTGCGCCGTGCGCGTAGAGGGCGTCCCTCTGGCCGACGCGGTCGACGCCGACGACGTAGCCGAAGTGCCCGGAGCGGCCGGCGTCCATGCCGGCCAGGGCGTCCTCGAAGACGGCGGCGCGGGAGGGGTCGACGCCGAGGTCGCGGGCGGCGGCGAGGAAGGTGTCGGGGCGCGGCTTGCCCGGCAGTCCGCGTTCGCGGGCCACGACTCCGTCGATCCGGGTGTCGAAGAGGCGCTCGGCGTCGATGGAGCGCAGGACGTCCACGGTGTTGGCGCTGGACGACACGATGGCGGTGCGCAGGCCGGCGGCGCGTACCGCCTGGATGTAGCGCAGGGTGCCGTCGTAGGCCTCGACGCCGTCGGTGCGGATCCTCTTCAGGAGCAGCTCGTTCTTGCGGTTGCCGAGGCCGTTGACCGTCTGCCGGTCCGGCGGGTCGTCGGGGTCGCCCTCGGGCAGTTCGATGGAGCGGGAGGCGAGGAAGGTGCGCACGCCGTCGGCGCGGGGGCGGCCGTCGACATACTCGCCGTAGTCGGAGTCGGTGAAGGGCCGGAAGTCCTCGCCGTCGCGTTCGCGCAGGAACGAGTCGAACGTCTCCTTCCAGGCGGCGGCGTGCACCACCGCCGTCCTGGTGACGACCCCGTCGAGGTCGAAGAGGCATGCCTGCACGGTTTCGGGGAGGCCGAGCTGCGTGGTCATACCCGTGACAGTTCCCCGCCCGGGCGCCTCCCATCGGGTGGTCCGTGACACAGCGCCGGGCCCAGGGCTCGGCGGCGGCGGTGGCACACTGCTGGGTGTGCCACTGACTTTCGACGACCTCCTGGCCCGTGCCCGTGCCCTCCCGGTGGACGGGCGGCGCGCGGTCCTCGGCATCGCCGGCAGCCCCGGGGCGGGCAAGACGACGCTCGCCGAGCGCCTGGTGCGGGAGCTGAACCGGGACGCGGGGCCGGCGTGGGCAGCGCACGTGCCGATGGACGGCTTCCACCTCGCCGACGCCGAACTGGACCGGCTGGGCCGCCGGGACCGCAAGGGCGCGCCGGACACCTTCGACGCGGCGGGGTACGCGGCGCTGCTGCGGCGCCTGCGCGAGGACGGCGCCGACGGGTGCGGCGACGTCGTCTACGCACCGGGCTTCGAGCGGGTGCTGGAGCAGCCGATCGCCGGGGCCGTCCCGGTGGAACCGGCGGCCCGGCTGGTGGTGACGGAGGGGAACTACCTGCTGCTGGACAGCGGTGCGTGGGGCCGGGTCCGGCGGGCGCTGGACGAGGTCTGGTTCTGCGAGATCGACGACGCGGAACGGGTACGCCGGCTGATCGCCCGGCACGAGCGGTTCGGCAAGTCCCCCGAGGATGCGGAGGCCTGGGTACGGCGCACCGACGAACGCAACGCGGCCCTGGTCGCCACGGGCCGGGGACGGGCCGACCTGGTGGTACCGGGGTCGGCGCTGCGGGGTGGTGCGGTGGGGACTGGTGCGGCGGGGGTCGGCTGAGCGGGGGCCGGACCGGCGGAGACCGGCGTAGCGGGGGTCAGCCCGGCGGAGACCGGCCCGGTACAGCAAGGCCCGGACCGGCGCAGACCGGCCCGGTACAGCGAGGCCCGGACCGGCGCAGACCGGCCCGGCGGAGGCCGACTCAGCGGAGACCGGTCCCGTCGTGGGCCGGTCCGTCACCCGCCGATCCGGCACCGGCCGGGCGCGGCGCGGCTGAACCGGGCGGACGGGCCCGGCCGGTCCCGGCATGCTCGACCCGAGCCGGATGGACCCGGCCGGACCCCGGAGCCGTGCCCCAGGGCGAATCGCCCCGACCGGGCCCCGGGGCGGTGACCCTTGAGGAATCGCCCCGACCGGGCCCCGCGGCCCGTAACCCCTCGCCCCGACCGGACCCCGGAGCAGCAGCTCCTGAACGAAACGACCGGCCCGGACCCCGCATGCCCGGCCCGAAACGAACCAACCCGACCGGCCCTCCTCCTTCCTCCCCCCACACACACGCCCGGCACGCCCGAAAGACCCCCAGGCCGAGATCCCCCAGGCCCCGCCGTGACGGTCCGCCGTCAGCTCAGCTGTCGAAGTCGACAGTCAGGGCGTCCGAGACGGGGAACGTCTGGCAGGTCAGCACGTACCCCCCGGTCACCTCCGCCGGTTCGAGGGCGTAGTTGCGGCACATGTCGGCCTCGCCGTCGGTGACGAGGGCCCGGCAGGTGCCGCAGACGCCGCCCTTGCAGGCGAACGGCAGGTCGGGCCGGACCCGCGACGCCGAGTCGAGCAGCGGCTCCTCGCGGGAGAGCGGGGACGTGGTGGAGCGGCCGTCCAGGACGACGGTGACCTGGCTGACCGGCCCGTCGGGCCGCCGGTCCTCCCGGCGCACGGGTGCGAACGGTTCCTCACCGGCGTAGAACAGCTCCTGGTGGATCCGGTCGTCGGGCACCCCGAGCCCGGACAGCACCCGTCGCGCGTCGCGGACCATGCCGTGCGGGCCGCACAGCCACCAGTGGTCGGCCCCGGCCACGTCGACCAGCCCGTCGACGAGCGCGGCCAGCCGGCCGGCGTCCAGTCGTCCGGACAGCAGCTCCGCCTCGCGGGGTTCCCGGGAGAGCACGTGGGCGAGCTGGAACCGGTGCGGGTAGAGGTCCTTGAGGTCGGCCAGTTCGTCGGCGAACATCACCGAGTCGGTGCGGCGGTTGCCGTAGAAGAGGGTGACGCGGGAGCGGCCGTCGGCGGCGAGGACCGACTCGGCGATGGAGAGCATCGGCGTGATGCCCGAGCCGGCCGCGACCAGGACGTGGTGCCCGGGTACGGACAGGTCCGGGGTGAAGGCTCCGGTCGGGGCCATCACCTCCACGACGTCTCCCGGCCGGACCTCCCGTACCAGCCAGGAGGAGAACAGCCCGCCGGGCACCGTACGGACCCCGATGCGGGGCCGGTCGCCGACCGGTGAGCAGATCGAGTACGAGCGCCGCTCCTCGCGTCCGTCGACCTCGCGGCGCAGGGTGAGCGCCTGTCCGGGCGCGAAGGCGAACTCCTCCGCCAGTTCCCCGGGGACGTCGAAGCTCACCTCGGCCGCGTCCTCGCACAGCCGCCGTACGTCCGCCACCCGCAGGGCGTGGAAGGCCGGGCGGCGGCGCGTGCGGCGGCCGGGAGCGGGGGTCGCGCGGGCAGGGGCCGACAGGTCCGCCATCAGATCTCCTTGACGTACTCGAACGGCTCGCGGCAGGCGCGGCAGCGCCACAGCGCCTTGCACGAGGTGGCGCCGAACCGTGAACGCTCCTCGGTGTCCGCCGAACCGCAGCGCGGGCACGTCACCCGGTGCCGCGTCGGCGCCAGTGTGAGCGGCACGGGTCCGGACGGGTGGCGCGGTGCCGGGCCGGGCGGGGCGATGCCGTGTTCGGTGAGCTTGCGCCGGCCCTCGGGGGTGATCCAGTCGGTGGTCCACGGCGGGTCGAGGACCGTGCGGATCTCCACGCGGGCGAAGCCGGCCTCCCTCAGCCGGGCGGCCACGCCCGCCCGCATCTCGGCCATCGCCGGGCAGCCGGAGTAGGTCGGGGTGAGGCTCGCGACGACCGTGCCGTCGTCGGTGACCTCCACCGCGCGCAGCACCCCGAGGTCGGCGAGGGTGAGCATGGGCAGCTCCGGGTCCGGCACCTGCTCGGCGATGTGCCGGGCGCGCCGCGCCGGGGTCAGGGCGGTCACCATGTCGCCTCCGGGTCGGCGCGGGCCACGGACTGCAACTCGGCCAGCAGCGGAGCCAGGTGTCCGGTGTGCCGGCCCTGTCGACCGGACCCCTCGACGCCTGGCGGCACGTCCGGCAGGTCGAGGCCCGCCGCGTCGGTGACCTGCCGCAGAACGCCGAGGACCTCGTCCCGGGCGTCGTGGGCGTCGACGAGTTCGCCCAGGTACGGCACCACCTGCTGGAGCCCGGCCCGCATGCGGCGGTGCGACTCCTCGGTGCCGTCGCCGAGCCGGACCACCCACTCGGCCGCGTACTGCCGGTGGTACGTCAGCTCCTTCACGCCCTTGGCCGCGACGGCGGCCAGCACCGGGTCGGGCGACGCGGACAGCCGCTCGAAGTGCGCGAGCCGCCAGCTGGAGAGCACCAGCAGCCGGGCCACCGTGAACGCGAAGTCGCCGTTGGGCAGTTCGGCCAGCGTGACGTTGCGGAAGTCGTCCGGGTCACGGAAGTAGGCGTAGGCGTCCTCGCCGCGGCCGGTGCCGTCGGCCTGGCCGCAGCGGGCGTACAGCAGGCGGGCCTGGCCGAGCAGGTCGAGGCCGATGTTGGCGAGGGCCACCTCCTCCTCCAGCTCGGGGGCGCGGGTGGTCCACTGCGCCAGGCGCTGGGCGCTCACCAGGGCGTCGTCCCCGAGGGCCAGACAGCACGCGGCGAGTCCGTCCCGGTCGACACCGTCCGGGACGGTGGTGTCCACGCCGTGCAGCGGGTCCTCGAAGCCGGTGCCGTACGCCCACCGGGTGTCGTCCCCGTGTCCTTCGGCCAGGGACATGTAGACGTGGTCGTCGCTCATGCCCGCGCTCCTAGATGTGGGGGACGTCGTCGGGGATGTCGTAGAAGGTGGGGTGCCGGTAGACCTTGTCGCCGCTCGGGTCGAAGAAGGGGTCCTTCTCGTCGCGGGTGGAGGCGGTGATGTGCTCACTGCGCACCACCCAGATGCTGACGCCCTCGTTGCGCCGGGTGTACAGGTCCCGGGCGTGGGTCAGGGCCATCCGGTCGTCGGCGGCGTGCAGCGAGCCGACGTGGACGTGGTTCAGGCCGCGCTTGCCCCGGACGAACACCTCGTACAGCGGCCACTCCCGCTTCCCGCCGGTCATGCCGCCGCTCCCTTCCGCGCGCGGGCCGCCCGCTTGGCGGCGTGGGCCAGCGCCGCCTCGCGCACCCAGGCGCCCTCCTCGTGCGCCGTGCGGCGCCGCTCGATCCGCTCGGCGTTGCACGGACCGTCGCCCTTGATGACCCGCGCCAGTTCGTCCCAGTCGGGCGTGCCGAAGTCGTGGCGCCCCCGCTCCTCGTTCCAGCGCAGCTCGGGGTCGGGCAGGGTCACGCCGAGCCTCTCGGCCTGGGGGACGGTCATGTCGACGAAGCGCTGGCGCAGTTCGTCGTTGCTGTGGCGCTTGATCTTCCACGCCATGGACCGCGCCGAGTTGGGCGAGGCGTCGTCGGGCGGGCCGAACATCATCAGCGACGGCCACCACCAGCGGTCCACCGCGTCCTGCACCATCTCCCGCTGGGCCTCGGTGCCCCGCATCATCGTCATCAGCAGCTCGTAGCCCTGCCGCTGGTGGAAGGACTCCTCCTTGCAGATGCGCACCATCGCGCGGGCGTACGGCCCGTAGGAGGAGCGGCACAGCGGGACCTGGTTGCAGATCGCCGCGCCGTCCACGAACCAGCCGATCACACCGACGTCGGCGAAGGTCGGCGTCGGGTAGTTGAAGATCGACGAGTACTTCTGCCGGCCCTCGATCAGCCGCTCGGTGAGGTCGGCGCGGTCGGCGCCGAGGGTCTCGGCCGCCGAGTACAGGTACAGGCCGTGGCCCGCCTCGTCCTGGACCTTGGCGAACAGGATCGCCTTGCGGCGCAGCGACGGGGCGCGGGTGATCCACTCCCCCTCCGGCTGCATCCCGATGATCTCGGAGTGCGCGTGCTGCGCCACCTGCCGGATCAGTGTCCTGCGGTAGCCCTCCGGCATCCAGTCGCGCGGCTCGATCCGCTGGTCCCGCGCGATCGTCGCGTCGAAGTGCTCCTGGGGTCCGCCGAGCGCGGTGTCCGCGGCCGACGTGGCGGCCCGCTGTTCCGTCATCCGTACCACCCATCCCAACCGACCGTTCGTTCGGTATATGATAAGGCGCCCCTCCCCCTGTCCGGCAAGTGGCGGGAGCGAATCGTTCACCGATGGAAGCGGACGCCCGGCCTCCGAGGGCGCGCACCCCTTGACATTCCCTGGCGCGACTTGACTTACTGATCCGTGCCGCACGCTAACCGAATGTTCGGTCGGTACACAAGGTGGTGTGAACCGTGACGGAAGCAACCCCCGCGGTCCCGGGGCCGGCGGCGCGCGTGTTCGCCGCCGACCGGGCCTCCCGGCTGCTGGGCATCGAACTCCTGGAGCAGGGCGAGGGGACCGCCGTGCTCCGCATGACCGTGACGGAAGCGATGGCCAACGGGCACGGGACCGCCCACGGCGGATATCTGTTCCTGTTCGCCGACACCGCGTTCGCCTGCGCCCGCAACAGCCACGGCCCCGTCACCGTCGCCTCCGGAGCGGATGTCACCTTCGTGGCCCCGGCCCGCGAGGGGGACGTCCTGACGGCCACCGCCCGGGAGGCCACCCGTTTCGGGCGCAGCGGCGTCTACGACGTGAGCGTCGTACGCGGCGAGACGGTGATCGCGGAGTTCCGCGGCCGCAGCCGCAGTGTCCGGAACACGTCGTACGAGGAGCCGCAATGATCAGCGAACCGACCGAACCGGTGGGCGCCCGGTCCCGTCGTGGCGAGCCCCTTCCGGCAGAGCTGCTGGACGACGCCGAGCGCATGCCGCGCCAGGAGGTGGAGGCACTCCAGTTGCGCCGGCTGCGCCGGACTCTACGGCACGCCTACGACCATGTGGAGCTGTACCGCGGGAAGTTCGACGCGGCCGGTGTCACGCCGGACGACTGCCGGACCCTGACCGACCTGGCCCGGTTCCCCTTCACCACCAAGGCCGACCTGCGGGACACCTACCCCTTCGGCATGTTCGCCGTCCCCCTGTCCGAGGTGCGCCGCGTCCACGCCTCCAGCGGCACCACCGGGCGCCCCACCGTGGTCGGGTACACCGAGCGGGACCTCGCCACCTGGGCGGACGTCGTCGCCCGCTCGATCCGCGCGGCCGGCGGCCGCCCCGGTCACAAGGTCCACATCTCCTACGGGTACGGCCTGTTCACCGGCGGCCTCGGCGCCCACTACGGCGCCGAACGCGCGGGCTGCACCGTGATCCCCGCCTCCGGCGGCATGACCGCCCGCCAGGTGCAGATCATCCAGGACTTCCGGCCCGAGATCATCATGGTCACCCCGTCCTACATGCTCACCCTCCTCGACGAGTTCGAGAGACAGGGCGTCGACCCGCGCTCCACCTCCCTTCAAGTGGGCATCTTCGGTGCCGAGCCGTGGACGGAGGAGATGCGCCGCGAGATCGAGGAGCGCGTGGACCTGCACGCCGTCGACATATACGGCCTCTCCGAGGTCATGGGCCCCGGCGTCGCCCAGGAGTGCGTGGAGACCAAGGACGGCCCGCACGTGTGGGAGGACCACTTCCTCCCGGAGATCGTCGACCCCCTCTCCCCCGAGGTCCTCCCCGACGGCGAGAGCGGTGAACTCGTCCTCACCTCCCTCACCAAGGAGGCCCTGCCGGTCGTCCGCTACCGCACCCGCGACCTGACGAGGCTGCTGCCCGGCACCGCCCGGCCCGCCTTCCGCCGCATCGAGAAGATCACCGGCCGCTGCGACGACATGATCATCCTGCGCGGGGTGAACGTCTTCCCCACCCAGATCGAGGAGGTCGTCCTGCGCACGCCGGGCGTGGCCCCGCACTTCCAGATCCAGCTGACCAGGCGCGGCCGCATGGACCACATGACCGTCCGGGTGGAGGCGCGGCCGGACGCCGGCCCGGAGCGGCGCGCCGACGCCGTCCGTGCCATCGCGCAGGGCGTCAAGGACGGCGTCGGCATCAGCGTGGAGGTGCTCGTCGTGGAACCGGAGAGCCTGGAGCGTTCCGTCGGCAAGCTCCGCCGGGTCAAGGACCAGCGCGGGTCGTGATCCGCTTCCCGCGGACCGACTGTCCCCCCTCGGGGGATGCTCAAGGGGCGGCGGCCTGGGCGACGACGCGGGGGACGGAGCCGTAGCGCCGGGTGCGGCGGGCGTACTGGCCCATCGCGTCCCACAGGTCGCGGCGGTCCGCCTCGGGCCAGGGGGTGTCGAGGAACAGCAGCTCGGCGTAGGTGGCCTGCCAGGGCAGGAAGTTGGAGGTGCGGTGGTCGCCTCCGGTACGCAGGAGCAGGTCGACGTCGGGCAGTTCGGGGACGTACAGGTACTGGGCGAAGGCGTGCTCGGAGACGGCGCCGGGGTCGGCCTTCCCGGCGGCCGCTTCCCGGGCGAGCGTCGCCGCGGCCGCCGTGATCTCGGCCCGGCCGCCGTAGTTGACGCACATGGTCAGGGTCAGTCCGGTGCGGTCGCGGGTGAGCCGCTCGAAGCGGAGGAGTTGCTCGACGACGTCGGCCGGGAGCCGGGAGCGCGCGCCGGCCCAGCGGACGCGGACGTCCAGGTTCTCGTCCACCAGGTGACGCACGATCTGGGGGATCTCGTACATCAGGGCCTGCAGCTCAGCGGCGGGGCGTTTCCAGTTCTCGGTGGAGAACGCGTACACGGTCAGGTACTCCAGGCCGATCTCCAGGGCGCCGTGGACGACGTCGACCAGTGCCTCGGCTCCTCGCCGGTGGCCGTCGGTGCGGGGCAGGCCGCGGGCGGTGGCCCAGCGGCCGTTGCCGTCCATCACGATGGCGACGTGGCGGGGCGTGGCCTCGCCGGGCAGCCGGGGCGGGCGGGCGCCGGAGGGGTGGGGCGTCGGAGCGACGGCCGGGCGAGGCCCGGAGGCGGGGAGGTGTGCCCCCTCGGCCCGGCCTGGCCCCTCGGGTGTCGTCGTCGGTGCCGGTTCCGGTGGGCCGGGCCGGACGGGGAAGGGGAACAGGCCCCAGGCCAGCGCGGCCTTGGCCCGGGCGGGCAGCAGCAGGCGCAGCCGGGCGCCGCGTGGCAGGGCCGGCCGGCGGTGCAGCAGCGCGGCGGGCGCGGCGGCCGCGGCCTTCAGGCGCAGCCGGTACAGGTCGGTGTAGGCGCCGAGCGCGACGCCGACCGCCGGGTGCAGCGCCGGCGGCGGTGGGGTGCGGTCCAGCCAGGTGCGGGCCCGGTCGGCGAGGCGGCGCACCAGTTCCTCGAAGGCCGGGGTGGTGCGCCGGGCCAGCAGGTCCGCCCGGCGCACGCCGGCCTCGTCCAGAGCTTCCTGCGGCAGCGGCACGTGGCCGCGGCCGAGGTCGTCGGAGAGGTCGACGAGGGCGTCGGTGAGGTAGACCGCCTCGACAGCGGTTTGGCAGGCCACGGCCACGTCCGGCACGCCCGCGGCGATCGCCTCCGGCTCGGTGGACAGGCCCGTGGCCCGCAGCAGCAGTGAGCTCGCGCGCAGCACGAGCGGGGTGTTGATCAGGCTGTTGTAGTGCCGCCACTCCTGCCAGGTGGCGAACTGCCGTCCGTCGGCGTCCTGGCGGAGTTCCTCGAACAGCGTGTGCAGGAACCCCGGCGGCAGGTTCCAGGTCAGCATGGTGTGGATCAGTGCCCGCCGTACCGGGTCGCTGCCGCGGCCTTCGCGCAGGTCCGTGTCGAACGCCGAGATCCACGCCTCCAGCCGGGCGGCCCGCCCCGGGTCCGCCTCGCCCGCGGGTCCGGCCGCGTCGGACAGGTCGTCCACGGCGCGGACGGCGCCGTACAGCGCCCAGGTGGCGGTCCGCAGCGGGGGCGGCAGCAGCAGCGAGACGGCGTACTCGATCTCGCCCGTCGCGCGGGTGGCGCGGCGGCACGCCTCGTAGCCGCGGCGCAGGGCCGCGCCGTGGATGCCGCTGCGCCGGTAGACGCCGGGGGCGGGCACGGCGGGAGAACGCACCTCACGCCTCCTCTTGTGGGGTCGAAGGTGCCGGCTGGGGAATCCAGGCCAGGGCCAGGGCACTGCCGACGGCGGTGAGCAGGAACCCGAGCAGCAGGCCGCCGAGGTTGGCGGCGACCAGACTGACCAGGGACAGCACCGCGGCCAGTACGCCGGAGAAGTGGCGCAGGGCCGGGTTGCGCCACGTCGTCACCCCGGCGACGACGAACCCGGCGCCCAGGGTCCACGAGGTGGCGCCCGCGGTGCCGGTGAGCCGGAGGAAGCCCAGCCCCGCCCAGGAGACGCAGACCAGCTCCAGACCGCCGAGGCACAGCAGCAGCCCCGCCGCGAACGGGCGGCCTCGGCGCCACCCCCGCCCCCCCGGGACGCGTCCCCGTGGTCATCGGGTGGCTCCCGGCGCGCAGCCGCCCTCTCCACGGCGCAGCTCGACGGCGACGCCCCGGGACGTGATGGTTCCGGCGGTGAAGGCGTGCGGCCGCGTGGTCACCGCGCTGCCGCTGACCTCCCGCGCGCCGACGGTGAACAGTCCGGTGGGTTGGTCCGGGGACCCCCGGGCGTGCTGAACTCCGCTCCGGAGAGCCGCACCGACCGGGCCGTGGCCATGCCCGCCTCCACCGTCAGCCCGGTGGCGGTGGCCCGTTCGATGCGTACGACGGCCGTCACCGCTCCGATGACCGGCAGGTGGGCGGTGGAGTGGACACAGGCGTCCTCGACGGTCGCCCGCTCCATCCGCGTGGCCAGCGCCGGCAGCAGTCCGCCGCGGCCCGAGGCGGCCGGGGAGGCCGACACACCCGACCCGGACACCCGCGCGGCGTGGACCGTGACCGGGACCTCCCCCGCGAACGCCACGGAGACGACCCCCGTGGCGCTCCCGGCGAGCAGGGCGCAGGCGCCGACGAGCAGGGGGGCCAGTGCCAGAGCGAACCGCCGGCGGCTGGTGCGCCCGCCGCTCGTCCGCACGGAGGAGTCGTCATCGATCACGCCCGGCCCAACGACCACCCCGGACCGAAGTACCGCCAATCACACCATCGGATGAAGAGCCGTCGCGACCGGTTGCCCCGCCGGATACGGGCACCGGGGGCATACGCCCGACGGCCTCGTCGGAGGTGTGGACGGGCGGCCGGTCCCGGTGCGCACGGCGGCAGTCGACCACCGCCGGGGTCGGGCCGGGCTGCGGTCAACTGCCGCGCGGACGGCAGGTCATGGGCAGCGGGCCGGGGGAGATGACGATGCGGGCGCGCGGTCGGTGGCGGTGTCCCGGCACGGTGCGCAACTGCCAGCGGGCGGCGATGGCGGCCACGGCGGTGAGGACCTGGTTGACCGTCATCGCGTCCCCGACGCACTTGCGCACCCCCGCGCCGAAGGCGATGTCCGAGCAGCGCGCCAGCCCCCTGGTGCGGTCGGGCAGCCAGCGGTCGGGGTCGAACCGCAGCGGGTCGGGGTGGACCGCCGGATCGCGGTGCACCGCGTAGGTGCAGTAGGCGAGTTCGGTACCGGCCGGCAGCTCGGCGGCGCCGAGGCGGACCGGGACGAGGGTGCGCCGGCCCAGCATCCAGGGAGCGGGGTGCAGCCGCAGGGTCTCCTTGACGACCCGCCGGGTGTAGTCGAGCGCGGGCAGGTCCTCGGCCCGCACGGGACGCCCCCGCAGGACGGAGCCGATCTCCTCGTGCACCCGCTGTTCGACGTCGGGATGGAGCGCCAACTCGTGGAGGACGTGGGGCAGTACGTCCTTCAGGCCGTGCGTCGCGGCCCAGAGCAGGAAGAGCGTGTCGGCGATGATCTGCCGGTCGCCGAGCGGCTCGTCCGTGTCGGGGTAGCGGGCCCGCAGGAGCTGGGAGAGGACGTCGTCGCCGGTCGCGCCCCGGCCGCGGTGGTGGTCGAGGGAGGCCGCGACGGCGGCGCGCAGGCGGGACAGGGCCCGCCGGAAGCCGCCGGTGCCCGGCACGTGCCGGAGGTGGGCGAGCCCGGGGAGGGCGAGGCGCCAGTACAGGCCGGGGGTGGTCCGGGAACTCAGGGCCGCGAGCGCGGCCTTCACCCGGCCGAGCGCCGGTGTGTCGCCGCAGACGGCGCGGGCGTTGACGTCGTAGGCGAGGCGGGCCGTCTCCTGGTCCACGCGGACGGTCGCGCCGGGGGTCCAGCCGGTGACGGCCTCGTGCGTGGCGTCCCGGACCGCCGGTGTCCCGGCGGCGATCCGGTGCGGGTGGAACGCCGGCTGGACGGCACGGCGGTGCCGGAGGTGCGACGCGAAGAGCGTCAACCCGTCGAACTCCATGTCCATCACCAGGCTGATGCCGAACTGGGAGCCGATTCCGGCGGTGATCCGCGCCTGGGAGTAGCTGCGGGCGTCGGTCACCAGGACCTGGTGCAGGAGTTCCGGCGAGTTGACCAGGTAGACGTCGGGGGTGAAGGCGGGGCCCCGCATCCGCACCAGGGGGCCCGACGCGTTGAGCGACGTCATGAAGCCGAGCGGGTCGCACAGCAGCTTCAGGCCGTGCCCGAGCAGGGGCAGTGCGCCAGGAGCGGTCGGTACGGGGGTGGGAGGCACGGAAACAGCCACGGGCCCTCTCTGAAATCGGATGACACGCACATACTGTGATCGACAATGTACCGGCAGTAGTGAGAGGTGGGGTGCGTGGTTCCGCACGAAGTGCTCGTCGCGGGCTCCGGGTTCGGCGGGAGCGTCGCGGCGCTGCGGCTGGCGGAGAAGGGGTACCGCGTCACGGTCGTCGAGGCCGGGCGGCGCTGGCGGCCGGAGGAGTTCGCCACCTCCCCCTGGCAGGCGCACCGCCTGCTGTGGGCGCCCTGGCTCGGCTGGCGCGGCATCGCCCGCCTGCGGGTGCGGCGTCGGCTGACCGCGCTGACGGGTGTCGGAGTCGGCGGCGGCTCCCTCGTCTACGCGGGGGTGCACTGCCGGCCCGAGGCGGCCGTGTTCCGTGACTCCTGCTGGGACCCGTCCGTGGACTGGGCGGACGAACTCGCCCCGCACTACGCGGTGGCGGAACGGATACTGGGCACCACGCCGGTCCCCCGGCGGGCGGCGGGGGACCATGCCCTGCACCGGGCGGCCGAGACCCTCGGGGTGCCCGGCGGGGTCCGTGCCACCCGGGTCGGCATCCACTTCGGCGCTCCCGGCCGGTCGACGCCGGACCCCTTCTTCGGCGGCCGGGGCCCGGCCCGCGCCGGCTGCTCGGAGTGCGGCCGGTGCACCCTCGGCTGCCGCGCCGGAGCGAAGAACTCCCTCGACCACAACTACCTGTACCTCGCCGAACGGGCCGGAGCCCGCATCCGGCCGCTGACCGAGGTCCGGGCGCTGGAGCCACGGCCGGACGGCACCTGGCTGGTGCACATCCGCGAGGGCGCCGGCCCCGTCCGGCGCCGCGCGGCGCTGTCGGCGCACCAGGTCGTCCTCGCGGCCGGGGCCTGGGGCACCGCGGAACTCCTGCACCGCTCCCGGCCATACCTGCCGGAGCTGTCAACCGCGCTGGGCACGCGCACCCGCACCAACCGGGAGGTGTTCGCCGCCGTGTACGCGAACGGCTTCGACATCGGGCCCGGCGTCGCCATCAGCTGCGCGCTGCGGCCCCGCCCGGACCTCCTGGTCCAGCTGTGCCGGCTCGGGCCGGGCTCCCACCCGGCCGCCGCGCTGCTCACGGCGACGGCAGGTCTCCCCTGGCGGGACTTCGGCCGCCGTACCGCCGTCCTCCTCGCCATGGAGCGGGGCGACTCCCACCTGACCAGCCGCTACCGGTACGGCAGGCTGACCTTCCGGCCGGGCGGCCCGCGGCCCGAACCCGTACGGCTGGCCGCCGCCGAGGCGGTGGCGCACCACTACGCCCGGCACACCGGCGGCCGGACCGCGCTGCCGTGGAGCGCCGCCCTGGGCCTGCCGGTCACCGCCCATCTGCTGGGCGGCTGCCCGGTCGGCGCCGACCCCGCCACCGGCGTCGTCGACCTCTACCACCGGGTGCACGGCTACCCGGCCCTGCACATCGCCGACGCCTCGGCCGTGCCCGGCAACCTGGGTGTCAATCCCGCGCTCACCGTGACGGCGATGGCCGAACGGGCCTGCGCCGCCTGGCCCGCCGCCGGCCGTCCCGACCGACGCCCCGCCCAGGGCGAGCCGTACCGGCGCGTGCCGCTTCCCACGACGGAGAAGACCCTGTGACCCACCCCGTTCTCGTCCGGCTCGCCACCAGCCGTGCCGTGCTGCGTGTCGCCCCTCATGTCCTTCCGCGCTGGGACCTGTTCGTCCACCGCCTGACCGGGGGCCGGCTGCTGCCGAGCAGGATCGCCCTGGACACGATCGTGCTGTCCACCACGGGCCACCGCAGTGGGGCCCCGCGGTCCACTCCGCTGGCCGCGCATCGGGCGGCGGACGGCACCTGGCTGGTGGTCGGCAGCAACTTCGGCCGCTCCCGTCACCCGGCCTGGAGCACCAACCTGCTGCTCCGCCCCCACGCCACGGTCACCGCGGAGGGACGCTCCTGGCAGGTCACCGCCCGCCTGCTCACCGCCCGGGAAAAGGAGCGGCAGCGCGACCGCGTCCTGCTGGCCGTCCCCTTCTACGACGCCTACGCCGCCCGCTCCGGCCGGGACATCCGCGTCTTCTGCCTCACCCCGGTCACCGCCCCGCCCGCCGGCCGCCCCGCTCGCGCGTGAGCACGGGAACCGGCGGGGCCGGACGCTCGCCGCCGACGGGACGGCTACTCCTCGTAGTCGTCAGGACGGACGTGGGCCTCCTCCAGCGCCTCGCGCATCGTGCGGCCGGTCGCCCCGGCCTGGCCGTGGGCGTCGCCCTCGCGATTCTCCGGTTCGAGGACCTCGTCGGTCGTCTCGGTCTTCGGCCGGTTCTCTTCGGGGACGGTCATGGCGCCTCTCCTCGTCGGTGGTACGGGTGTTCCGAGGCAGCGGGTTCCCGGACCGGCCGCGGCTATCCCTGGGCTATGTTGAACCTGCCGCGGGAGACGTCCTCGGCAGACGAAGGAGGCGCACGGTGCCATCGCCGCAGCAGGCACGCGCACAGGCGTCAGCGATCACCTCGAAACCTGCCGCCCCGGAGCCGGAACCCTCCCCGGCGTCCCAGCTCAGGGCGTTGTTCGACCGTCCCCGGCTCTCCCCCGGACAACGGCGCATCGCCCAGTACCTGATCGAGAACCTCACCGAGGCGGCGTTCCTGTCGATCACCGACCTCGCCGACCGGGTGGGGGTCAGCCAGCCCTCGGTGACGCGGTTCGCCTCGGCGGTGGGTTTCACGGGGTACCCCGCGCTGCGGGAGCGGCTCCAGTCGATGACACTCGCCGCGCGCGGCGGTCCCGCCGAGGAGTACCGCGGCAACGAGCTCCAGGCCGCGGTCGACGCCGAGATCGAGAACCTGGAGAACCTGCGGCGCGACTTCGCCGACCCGCACGCGGTGATCGGCACGGGCCGCGCGCTGTCGGGGTCGGTGCCGCTGACCGTGCTCGGGCTGCGCATCTCCGTCTCGCACGCCGAGTACTTCGCCTACGCCGCCCGCCGCATCCACCCCGATGTGCGCCTGGTGACACGGGGCGGCAGCGTCGCCTACGACGCCCTGCTCCAGTCGCGGGAGGCCGGCGGCACCTGGGTGCTGGCGTTCTCCATGCCCCGGCACGCCCGGGAGACGCTGCAGGCGGTGCGGGTGGCGCGGCGGGCCGGCCTGCGGGTGGCGCTCGTCACCGACCTGGCGCTCGGGCCGGTCGCGGACGAGGCGGACGTCGTCTTCGCCACCGGCACCGGGTCCCGGCTGGTCTTCGACTCCTACGCCGCCACCGGAGTGCTGTGCGCGGCGCTGCTCCAGGCCATGACCGACGCCGATCCGGAGCGGACGCAGGCACGGCTGGAGGCGTACGAGCAGATCGCCGAGGAGCACCGCTTCTTCCTGCGGGACTGAGTGCGGGTCCTGTGCCGAGTCCGTATGAATGTTTTCATGCTTCTTGAAAAGCGGACCGTATATATAAATACTGCTCACGGAACGCGACCCGGCCGTACCGGACCGCATCCGCGAGACCGCACACCCGGAAGCGAAGATCATGCCCCTGACGTCCACGCGCACCGGCCCGGACTGGCCGTGCCAGGTCAAGCACCCCGGCAGCTACGACTGGGAGCGCTCCGCGGTCAGGTGGCTGCGTGAGCTGGTGCCGGCCCGCTACGCCGGTTACCCGGCCCTGATCCGCCATCCGGTGCTGCTCGCCCGCCACGCGCACCTCCAGGTGCAGCAGGAGATCCGGGTCGCCCGCACCGCGCTGCAGAGCGCCCGGGCCGACCTGCCCCGGCTGGGCCTGCCCGAGTCCGTCATCGAGCACACGATCAAGCTGTACGCGGCGGAGATCGGCCAGTTGCAGCACATCGCCCGCAGCGTCCGCGCGGTCACGACGGCGCTCTCCGACGGCGGCGGCAGCGGCAGCGGCAGCCGCTGAGCGAACCCGGTCGGGAGCCCGCCCGCGGCCCGGCCCACCGGCACCGGCTCCCGACGGCCTGCGGCCCGCCGCCGGGGCGGCGCGACGAGCAGGACAACGGAGACAGCCCGATGTGCGATGCTCGTGGCGTGACGAGCGAGCACGCCACGCCCGATCTGGCCACTCTGGCCAAGGTCGTCGCCAGACAGCGCGCCGAGATGGACCGGCTGCGCGACCTGGCCGCGACGTCGGCCGTCCTCGAACGCGCCAAGGGCGCGGAGATGGCCTTGCGCGGATGCTCGGCCGACGAGGCGCGCGAGGCACTGCTCCAGCGGGCGAAGGACCGGCGCCGCACGCTGCTGGAGGAGTGCTGGATCACCCTCGGGACACTGGGGCCGCCGGTCTCCGGACCGGACCGGAGACCGGAACTGGCCGTGGCCGGCACCGGCGGCCCGCCATCCGGCTCCGCCGCCCCCGGGGTCCCGTCGGCGTCCCCCGCCCCGGACGACATGTCGTCGGCCTTCGCCCCGGACGACGTCCCGGCGGCCCTCGCCCGGCTCGCCCGGGCCCTGGTCCGCGTCGGGTCCCCGCGGGAGCTGGCCCGGGTTCTGCTGGAACACCTCGGCCCCGAGACCGCCGCCGACGCCGTCCTGCTCTACGCGCGACTGCCCTCCGGCGCGCTGGAACTGGCGGGGCACGCCGGGATCGACGAGGCGCTGGCCGCCCAGTGGCGGCAGGTGCCCCCGCTCGGCGGACTGGTCGCCCCGGACGTCCTGCGCGCCGGTGAGCCGCGCTGGCTGGAGGATTTCGACCGCGACCGGGAGCGGTACCTGCTGATCGGCGATCCGCCAGAGCGCTGGCGGTCGCGGGCCTGGCTGCCGGTGCCGGGCGGCGAGGCGTCCGGCTTCTGCCTCGGTGTGCTGCGGCGCCGCGGCGGTGCCTTCCCGCCCGCCGACCGGGAACGCCTGCTCGCGGTCGCCAGGCTGTGCGCCGGCCGGCTGCGCGCCTTCGGCGCCCGCCAGGAGCCGGCCGCGGACGCCGATGCCGTACAGCGGGTGTTCGACGCGCTGCCGGTCGGGGCGATGCTGCTCACCCCGGTGCGGTCGCCCACCGGAGAGGTCCAGGACTACCGCATCGACGCCGCTACCGAACCGGCCGGCCGGGCCGCCGGCCGCACCGGCCCGGAACTGGTCGGGCGACGGTTCCTGGAGTGCTTCCCTGCCCTGGCGGGCGAGCCGCTGTGGCCGGCCTGCCTGACCACGCTGGCCACCGGCACGCCGTACGAGGGCGAGCCGTTCGCGCACCAGAACGTGGTGGCCGGCACCACCGAGCTGGCCACGTACTCCGTACGGGTGACGCCGCTGGGCGGCGGGCTGGTGCTGACCTGGCTGCGGCACGGCTCCTCCGACCGGCAGGAACAGCGGCTGGCGGACCTGCAACGGCTGGGCGACCTCGGCTGGGTCAACTGGAACCTGGTCACCCACGAGGCCGGCTGGTCCGCCCAGGTCTTCGCCATCTTCGGGCGCGACCACGGGCTCGGGCCGGTCCGCCTGACCGAACTGCCCGCGCTGGCCCTGCCGGAGGACCGGCCGGCGCTGGCCCGGGCCGTGCGGGCCCTGGTCGACGAGGGGCAGCCGTGCGACGTCCCGTTCCGCACCAGGACCCCGGCCGGCGTCCGGCACCTGCGCGTCGTCGCCGAGGCGGCGCGGGACGCCGACGGCACCCCCGTCGAGGTGCACGGGTTCGTGCAGGACCTGACCGCCCGGCGCCGGGTGGAACTGGCCCTGGTCGAGAGCGAGCAGGCCATGCTGACCCAGCACGACGTGCTGCGGGCCGAGCGTTCCCTGGTCGCGCAGCTCCAGCACGCGCTGCTGCCCCTGCCCAAGGGCCGGCTCCGGCTGGCCGGGCTGCGCGTCGAGGTCTCCTACCTGCCCGCGCAGTCGGGGGTGCACGTCGGCGGCGACTGGTTCAGCGCCATCGAGCTGCCCGACGGCGACGCCCTGCTGGTGGTCGGCGACGTCGCCGGGCACGGCGTGGACGCGGTCGCCACGATGGCCCAGCTCCGGTTCACCGCCAAGGGCATGGTCATCACCGGGTCGTCGCTGACCGGTGCGCTCACCCGGCTCAACACGCTGCTGCTGCACTCCCGGGACAGCCACGGCACCGCGAGCATGGTCCTGGCCCGCTACGAGCGCGCCCGGCACCGGCTGCTGTGGGCGCAGGCGGGGCATCTGCCGCCGCTGCTGGTGCGCGACGGCACGGCGCGCTATCTCGACCGCCCGCGCGGCATACTGCTCGGCGCGACGCCGTCCCCGGTCTTCGGGGAGGGAGAGTGCGTGCTGCGGCCGGGCGACCGGCTCGTGCTGTACACGGACGGCCTGATCGAGAGGCCACCGGAGAACATCGACCGGGGTCTGGAACGGCTCGCGCAGGCCGCCGCGGCCTGCGCCGAGGACACGCCGGACTCCCTGGAGCCGCTGCTGGCCACGCTGCTGGGAGGGGAGGAGCGCCGGGACGACGTCTGCGTCCTGGACATCCGGGTGCCGGACGAAACCGCGTGACCGGCTCGGGAGAGCCCGGAATGCGGGCGGTCAGTCCACCGGGTGACCGGGACGGATCGCTCCCGCGTCCCGCTGCCGCAGCAGCGGCCCCTCCCCGTCCGCGCGCCCGCCGCACTCGACCGGATCGAGGACGAACCCGACGTGGTCACCCCCGTCGGCCCGGCCCACGGTCCGCCCGACGAACCACGCCTCGACGTCCTCCAGGACCACTGCTCCGCCGTACCCGGCACGCCACCGGACATCACGGAACTTGTCCGTCCGGTGACCGGTCCGGCCGCCGAACAGCTCCGCCAGGGCGCGCTGGTCGCGGGCGAGCAGATGGACCGCGAGGAACTCCGCCGAGCGGGCGACCTCGTAGGTCCGGTTGAGCTCGGACAGCCACACCGCGAACCGCACGGGGCGCAGCGAGCACTGCGAGGCGAAGCCGACCAGACAGCCGGCCCGCTCGCCGCCCGCCGCGGCCGTCACCACGCACATGTCGGGGTCGAGCCGCCCGAGGAACGCGTCCATGTCCACCATGCTCACACCGCTTCCCGCCGCGGGCCCGCTGAATCAAGCACTCAGTTCCGTCCAGCACTGCACTGAGTGCCATCCGGCCCGGTCAGGTGCTACGTTCGGCGTCCATGAACGCCAGCAGTGCGGCACCGCGCCGCGACGGCCGGCCGCCGATGCGCGAGGCCCTGGTCGCGGCGGCCTTCCGGCTGTTCCTGGAGCGGGGCTACGAACAGACCACCGTCGACGACATCGTGGCGCTGGCCGGGGTCGGACGGCGGTCGTTCTTCCGCTACTTCCCCTCCAAGGAGGACGTGGTCTTCCCGGACCACGAGCGGTGCCTGGCCGACCTGACCGCCTTCCTCGCCGCCTCCCCCGCGGACGCGGAACCGGTGCGCCGGGTCTGCGACGCCGCCCGGCTGGCGTTGCGCATGTACGCCGAGAACCCGTCCTTCTCGGTGCAGCGCTACCGGCTGACCAAGCGGGTCCCCGGACTGCGCGCGTACGAGCTGTCCGTGGTGTGGCGCTACGAGCGCGCCCTCGCCGCCTATCTGCGCGGCCGGTTCGCCGACCGTCCGGACGGGACGCTGCGGGCCGATGTGATCGCCGCCGCGGTGGTCGCGGCGCACAACAACGCGCTGCGCGCCTGGCTGCGTTCGGACGGTGCGGGCGACGCGGCCGGCACGGTGGACCGCGCGCTGGGGTACGTGCAGTCGGCGTTCGGTGACGGCCCGTCGGCAGTGAAGCCCGTGCCGACCGCCGTCGCCGAGGGGCCCGGGGACGTGATGGTCGTCGTGGCCCGGCGGGACGCGCCCCTGTGGCGGGTGGTCCAGGAGCTGGAGACCGCGCGCGGCCCGCGCGGCCGGGGGGCCGACTCTTCAGATGGTACGGAGTGCCTTTACGGCTGACACTCAGTGCCATACTCTGCTGTCGTGCACGGTGGCACCAGCGGACCGCGCACCCGTGTGCCCGGGGGACCGCGCACGCGGCTTTCCGGCCGAGCGCAGGGAGTTGACCAGCGTGTACCACCACTCAGGAAGCGTCGCCCAGCAGACCGCCGGCGCCCCGGCAGGGGTGCTCGAAGCCTCCGTCCCGGTCACGGACGCCCTTGTCTTCCAGCGCTGCACCTGGTGCGGGACCGCCATGTACCACCGGGTGCTGTGTCCGGTGTGCCGGGGCAGCGATCTGCGTACGGAGCGCAGCGAGGGCACCGGGACGGTGCGCCACTCCACGGTGGTGCACCGCAACACCCCCGCGACGCGCAATGTGTCGCTGATAGAGATGGCGGAGGGCTTCGTGCTGCGCGGCCGGGTCATGGGCCCGCCCCTCGGCATCCACAGCGGGGACCGGGTGCGGCTGTCCACGGCCAAGGACCCGGTGCGCGGCGAGCCGGTCTTCCAGCTCGTCGACGAGCCCTACCGGGCGTGGACCTGACGGCGCGTCAGGTGCCGGTCCCGGCCCCGGGCGTGAGGGTGACGCGGATGCCCACGGTGCCGTCGAGGCCCCGCCGCAGCCGGCTGCCGAGGAGGACGAGCCGGCCGGTGAGTCCGTACTTGCGGGCGATCAGCTTCCGGTAGCGGGCGGTGGTCGCCGCGTCGCAGATCCGCGCGGTGGCGGGGGTCAGGTCGCCGGTCGGGTTGCCGCGCACGTCGCAGGGGCCGACCAGGACCTCGGGGCGGTTGCGGACCCGCTTCACCTTCCACGAGTCCGCGACCGTCCAGACGCCGAGCGCGTCCCCGTCGCGCACCACCCACACCGGGGTGGCGACCGGGGTGCCGTTCTTCCGGTAGCTGGTGAACAGCAGATAGCGGCCCGCGCCGAGCCGGGCCAGTGACGCCTCGTCCATGGCCGGGCAGTCTAGGGCCTGTCGTCACCGCCCACGAGGGTGCCGCCCCCGTTCAGGACAGGGCGGACGCCATCCGCCGCACGGCCTCGTCGAGCACCTCCGGTGACGTCGCCAGGTTGAGCCGTACGTGCCCGGCGCCGCCGGTGCCGAACGGGAGGCCGGAGTTGACGGCCACCCGGCCGCGCCGCAGGAACACCTCGGCCGGATCGTCGCCGAGGCCGAGGGCGCGGCAGTCCAGCCAGGCGAGGAAGGTGGCCTCCCCCGCGCGGTGCACGACGCCGGGCAGCCGCTCGGCCAGCAGGTCCGTCAACAGCCGCCGGTTGTCGTCGAGTCCGGTGAGCAGCGCGTCCAGCCAGGCGGTGCCGTCGCGCAGGGCCGCGGTGTGGGCGAGGACCCCGACGTGGCTCGCGCCGTGCCCGACCTCTTCCGGCATCCGGGCCAGGTCGTCCGCCGCCCCGGGGCCGGCCACGGCGAGGGCGGCCTTGAGGCCCGCCAGGTTCCAGCCCTTGGACGCCGACATCAGCGACAGACCGCGTTCGGCGCCGGGCACGCTCAGGTACGGCACGAACCGCGCCTCCGGGGAGACCACCGGGGCATGGATCTCGTCGGCGACGACCCGGACGCCGTACCGCTCGGCGAGCGCCGCCACGGCGGTCAGTTCCTCGGCGGTGTGCACGGTGCCGGTGGGGTTGTGGGGGTTGCACAGCAGGTAGGCGGCCCGTCCGCCGTCCGCGACGCACCGCCGGAAGACGTCCTCCAGCCCGGCGAGGTCCAGCCGCAGGTCCGGGCCGAGCGGGGCCTCGGTCACCCGGCGGTCCAGGTGGGTGACGAACTGGTAGAACGGCGGGTACACGGGCGGGTCGACGATCACCGGGTCGCCCGGCCCGGTGACCAGCTTGAGCAGTTCGACGGCGCCCAGCATGACGTCGGGCACGACGGCGGTCCGCGCCACGGCGAGCCCGTCCCACTTCCACCGCTCGCTCGCGAAGTGGGCCAGTGCCTCGGCGTAGGCGGTGCCGGCGGGGTAGCCGGTGTCGCCGAGTTCCATCGCCTCGGCGACGGCGCGCACGACCGGCGCGGCGAGCGGCACGTCCATCTCGGCCACCCACAGCGGCAGTACGTCCTCGGGGTAGGTACGCCACTTCATGCTCGTACGTCGCCTCAGATGGTCGAGGGTGAGCGCGCGCAGGGGGTTCGGTTCACCGGTCATGGCCCACAAGATAGGGCTGAACGCGACCGGCCGCAGGGACGTATGGAGGGGCGACGGCGGCGGTCCGGCCACGGGAGAGCACGTATGAGCCATGTACGACGACGCATCGTCCGGCGGGCGGTGCGGCTGGCGGCCGTCGGTGGACTGCTCCTCGGGGGCACGATGGTGACCACGGCCGTCGCGGACGAACCCGCCGCCCCGGAAACCGAGGAGGTGACGGCCGCCGGACTCGTCTCGCGGCTCGGGGCCTCCCGTACGGCGGGGCACTGGATCGGGGCCGACGGGCGGCCGGTGGTCGCGGTCACCGACGCGGGGACGGCGGCCGAGGTCCGCCGCGCGGGTGCCACGGCGAAGCTCGTGACCCACAGCATGCGCGAGCTGAAGTCGGCGACGGCGACGCTGCGTTCGCTGCCCCGGGTGTCGGGGACCGCGTGGACCGTGGACTACCGGTCGAACGAGGTGGTGGTACGGGGTGACAGCACCGTCTCGTCCGAGGACTGGTCGACGGTGACGGACGCCGCCGAGGACATCGGCGGCTTCGTCCGCACGGAGCGCACCGAGGGCTCCTTCACCCCGCGGGTGAGCGGGGCGCAGCCCATCCTGTCCGCGGCGGGGCGCTGTTCGGCCGGGTTCAACGTGACGGACGGGGACGACGACTTCGTCCTGACCGCGGGGCACTGCGGCCCGACGGGATCGGTGTGGTTCGCCGACGGCCGCGAGGTCGGGGCGACGGTCGCCGGGAGCTTTCCCGGTGACGACTTCTCGCTGGTGCGGTACGCGGACGGGGACGCGGGCGACGACGCCGAGGTGGTGGCGGTGGGCGACGGCAAGGGCGTGCGGATCACCGGCACCGGGGAGGCGGCCGTGGGGCAGCGGGTGTTCCGCAGCGGCAGTACCAGCGGGCTGCGGGACGGCCGGGTGACGGCGGTGGACGCGACGGTGAACTATCCGGAGGGCACGGTCACCGGTCTGATCGAGACCGACGTGTGCGCGGAGTCCGGGGACAGCGGCGGCCCGCTGTTCTCGGAAGGGGTCGCCCTCGGCATCACCTCGGGCGGGAACGGGGACTGCGCGAAGGGCGGTACGACGTTCTTCCAGCCGGTGGCGGAGGCGCTCCGGTCGCTCGGTGTGCGGCTGATCACCGCCGGGCCGGCCGGGCCGGGGCAGGGCGCCTCCGCCGCGCCGTCGGCGGCGGCGCCGGGTGCCGCAGCGCCGGGAGGGGCGGCGCCGGTGCCGGGCACGCAGGCCTCGACGCTGCTGGCCCGCCTCACCGACCGGCAGAACGTCGGCCCCGGTCTGCTGGTCGTCGCCGGGAGCCTGCTCATGTGGGTCGCGGCCCGCTGGATCCGCACCGAGCACGACCGCAAGGCGTACCGGCGGCACTACTCGGCGACCTGGGGCTGAGCCCGGCTCAGCCCAGGGTGAGCAGCACGGTGGCCGCCGCGGCGCCGAGCAGGCCGGCCGTCCGGCGCGGGGTGAGCCGCTCGTGCAGCAGGGCGAGGCCGAGGAGGACCGGGAGGGCCGGGTAGAGCGAGGCGAGGACGACGGCGACGGCCAGGAGCTGCCGCTGGACGGCGAGCAGGTACAGGATCAGGCCGAGGGCGGCGCCGGCGCCGATCAGCAGCGCCTCGGCGGCCCGGCGCGGCGGTGTCCGCAGGCGCCGCGGGTGCCGGGCGGCGGCCGGCAGGAGCAGGAGGACGGCGGCGGCGCGGCCGGCGGCCACCGGCCACAGCCCGCTGCCGGGACCGGCCTGCCCCAGGGCGAGGTACTGGACGGCGACGCCGGCGCTGGCCGGCAGCCCGTCCGTCACGGCGGGACCGCGGCCGGTGCTTCCTGCGCCGGAGACCAGCCACAGCGCGGGCACCGTGACGGCGATGCCCGCCCAGGCGACGGCGCCGGGCCGGTCGCCGAGGACGAGCACCCCGCACAGCACGGACAGCGCGACGCCGGTGACGGCGCTCACCGGCACGACGACACTCATCGCGCCGCGGCTCAGGCCCCGGTTGAGGAAGAGCATGGCGACGCCGCTGCCGAGGCCGGACAGCGCGCCCCACAGCAGGTCGGCGTGGTGCGGCTCCGGCGCGGTGAACAGGAGCGCCGCGGCGCAGGCGAGCAGCAGCCCGCCGAGCCGGCCGAGGAGGGAGACGGTGAGGTGGTGGACCCGGCGGGAGAGCATGCCGCCCGCGAAGTCGACGAGGCCGTAGCAGACGGCCGAGGCCAGTGCGAGGAGGGCTCCCATCCGGTGGGGGTGCCCCGGACGGAAGCCGCGACGCGCCGCTGCCGAGGGGTGGCCGGGAGACCGGTGGTCAGGCCGCCTTCACCGGATGCGGGACCGCGGCGGCCCACTCCAGGACGAGTCGCTGGTACTCCTCGCGCTGCTCGCCGCTCAGGGTTCCGCCCGACCGGTGCCACAGGGCCCGGATCTCCTCGTTGACCTCGGCAGCCGATCGCTCGGAGGAAGGATCAACAGTGGTGGACATGGTGTGAAGCATACGGCTCGCGACGTGAAGGCACCGTGAGTAATCGCGACCTAAACGGACATACCGGACCGTGTCTCTGGTCACGTCATATGCCGCGGCGTGTGCGGGAGTTCACACCGTTCGGCCGACGTCAGCGGTACCCGGTGACGTCGGCCGGCTTGCCCGGGTCCTGGACCTCGACGAGATAGCGCCAGGCGTCGGGGCGGCTGCCGTCGAGGTCGGTGAAGCCGTACTCCCGGGCCAGGCCGCCGCTGGACAGGGAGCGGCCGTTGTGGCGTGCCACGTCCGGGTCGGCGGCGAGCGCGGCGACGGCCCGGCCGGCGTAGCGGGGTGTCTCCGAGATGGCGAAGTGGGGCGTGGCCGTCAGGGCGTCGCGCCAGTTCTCCTCCCGTACGCCGAAGTGGTCGAGCATGATCTCCGAGCGGAGCCAGCCGGGGGTGAGCGCCACGGCGGTGGCGCCGCGGGGGCCGAGTTCGTGCCCCAGGGCGAAGGCCATGCGCAGCACGGACGTCTTGGCGAGGTCGTAGAAGAAGGAGACCCGGTAGTGGTCGCGGTTGTAGTCGGCGGTGCCGTCGGTGACCTCGACGGCCAGGCCGCCGGGGCGGCGCAGCAGCAGGGGCAGGGCGTGGTGGCTGGTGACGGCGTGGGTCTCGACCGCGAGCCGCAGCAGCCGCAGGCCGCGTTCGAGGTCGTGCTCCCAGACCGGGACGTCCCAGTCGAAGAGGTGCTCGCCGCCCCAGATGTCGTTGACCAGGACGTCCAGGCGGCCCTGTTCGCGGTCGATCCGGTCGACGAGTGCCTCGACCTGGTCCGGTTCCAGGTGGTCGACGGGGACGGCGACGCCCCGGCCGCCGGCCTCGGTGACCAGGTCGGCGGTGTCCTCGATGGTCTCGGGACGGTCGTACTCGGAGCGCCGGGCGCGGGTGCTGCGCCCGGTGACGTAGACGGTGGCGCCGGCCGCGCCGAGTTCGACGGCGATGCCCCGTCCGGCGCCCCGGGTCGCCCCGGCGACGAGTGCGACCTTGCCCTTGAGCGGCTGTGACATGTCCGGCCTTCCGTTGCGTGGAGAAGTCCTCGTGCGTTACCGGTATCGAGGATTCCCGGAAAGCCGGACACCTTCTGTCGCCTTTGCGGGCGGGCTTTCTCAGTGCCCGCGCTTGATCCAGTCGTCCAGGTGGGGGGCTTCCGCGCCGATGGTGGTGGGGTCGCCGTGGCCGGTGAGGACCTTCGTCTCGGGCGGCAGCGTCAGCAGCCGGTCGCGGATCGAGTCGATGATCGTCGGGAAGTGCGAGAAGGAACGGCCGGTGGCGCCGGGACCGCCCTGGAAGAGGGTGTCCCCGGTGAAAACGGCTCCGAGCCCGGGGTCGTACAGGCACACGGCGCCGGGCGCGTGTCCCGGCGTGTGCAGCACGGTCAGGTCGGTGCCGGCCGCCTCGATCACCTGGCCGTCGGCCAGCCAGGCGTCGGGATCGCGGTCGGGATGGGTCTGCCGCCACAGCGGCAGGTCGTCGCGGTGCAGCCAGATCACCGCACCGGTGCGCTCGGCGAGCGCGGGGGCGGCGCCCACGTGGTCGTTGTGGGCGTGGGTGCACACGACGGCGGTCAGCCGGCGGTCCCCGACGGCGTCCAGGATCGCGTCGGCGTCGTGCGCGGCGTCGATGACGACGACCTCGTGGTCGTCACCGACGAGCCAGACGTTGTTGTCGACGTCCCAGGTGCCGCCGTCCAGGCTGAACTGCCCGGAGGTGACGACGCGTTCGATGCGGGCGGCCATCAGAGGACCACCACCGAACGCAGCACGTCACCGGCGTGCATCCGCTCGAACGCCTGCTCCACCTCGTCCAGCCGGATCGTCTCGGTGACGAACTTGGCCAGGTCCAGGCGGCCCTGGACGTGCAGGTCGATCAGCATGGGGAAGTCGCGGGAGGGCAGGCAGTCGCCGTACCAGGACGACTTGAGGGCGCCGCCGCGGCCGAAGACGTCCAGGAGCGGCAGTTCCAGCTTCATCTCGGGGGTCGGGACGCCGACCAGGACGACCGTGCCGGCCAGGTCACGGGCGTAGAACGCCTGCCGGTACGTCTCCGGGCGGCCGACCGCCTCGATGACGACGTCGGCGCCGAAGCCGCCGGTCAGCTCGCGGATCGCCTCGACGGGGTCGGTGGCGCGGGAGTTGACGGTGTGGGTGGCGCCCATGGTGCGGGCGGTCTCCAGCTTGCGGTCGTCGATGTCCACGGCGATCACCTTGGCGGCGCCCGCCAGGTACGAACCGGCGATCGCCGCGTCCCCGACGCCGCCGCAGCCGATGACGGCGACGGTGTCGCCGCGGCCCACGTTCCCGGTGTTGATCGCGGCGCCGATGCCGGCCATCACGCCGCAGCCGAGCAGCCCGGCGACCTCCGGGGCGACGGCCGGGTCGACCTTGGTGCACTGTCCGGCGGCGACCAGCGTCTTCTCGGCGAAGGCGCCGATGCCGAGCGCCGGGGAGAGTTCCTGGCCGGTGGAGGCGAGGGTCATCTTCTGCTCGGCGTTGTGGGTGTCGAAGCAGTACCAGGGCCGGCCGCGCAGACAGGCGCGGCACTTCCCGCACACGGCACGCCAGTTGAGGATCACGAAGTCACCGGGGGCGACGTCGGTGACGCCCGCGCCCACCGACTCGACGATACCCGCGGCCTCGTGGCCGAGCAGGAAGGGGTAGTCGTCGCTGATGCCGCCCTGCTTGTAGTGCAGGTCGGTGTGGCACACGCCGCAGGCCTGGATCTGGACCACGGCCTCGCCGGGGCCGGGATCGGGCACGACGATCGTCTCGATCCGCACGGGCTCGTCCTTGCCCGGTGCGATCACGCCGCGTACTTCCTGCGCCATGGTGCTGGCTCCTTGTTCTCGGCCACGGTTGTATCCCTGCCGACCCTAGCCGCAAGCGGACGGTGCCGACCGCCGACGTAACCTGAGTCGTCGCGCCGACCCGCCGAAGGAGCACCGTGAGCGCCATCACCGAGGAGACCGGACCGCCTCCCTGGCGGCTGCTCCTGGACTACATACGGCCGCACCGGTGGGCCCTGCTCGGCGGCGCCGTGCTGTCGCTGCTCACCGGGGCCACGGGACTGCTGCTCCCGCTGGTCGCCCGCGGGCTGATCGACGACCTGTCGCACGAGCGGGCCATCACCGGCGCGCTGCTCGCGATGTCGGCCCTGGTGATCGTCAACGCGGTGGTGGGCGCGCTGGGTTCGTACGTGCTGCGGCGCACCGCCGAGTCGGTGGTGCTCGGCGCGCGGCGCGCCCTGTCCTCGTACCTGCTGCGGCTGCGGATCACGGCCGTGGACCGCACCGAACCGGGCGACCTGATGGCCCGGATCACCTCGGACACGACCCTGCTGCGCACGGTCACCTCCGAGTCCCTGGTGGGTCTCGCCACCGGCGGGCTCACCCTCCTCGCGACGATCGTGATGATGGGGCTGGTCGATGCCGTGCTGCTCGGCGTGACCCTGGCGGTGATCGCGGGCGCGGGCGTGGTGATCGGACTGATCGCGCCGCGCATCAACCGGGCGAGCAGACAGGCCCAGCAGGCGGTGGGGCTGATGGGCGCCGCGCTGGAGCGGGTCCTCGGCGCCCTGCGCACGGTCAAGGCGTCGGGTGCCGAGCACCGCGAGGAGCGCGCCCTGCACGAGGCGGCCGAGGAGTCCTGGCGGCAGAGCGTCCGCGCCGCCAAGTGGTCGGCGGCGGCGGGCAACACGGCGGGACTCGCCCTCCAGATCGCCTTCATCACGGTGCTCGCGGTGGGCGGCGCGCGGGTGGCCACCGGCGCGGTCGACATCGGCACCCTGGTCGCGTTCCTGCTGTACGTCTTCTTCCTGATCTCCCCGCTCCAGCAGGTCATCGGCGCGGTCACCCAGTACCAGACGGGCGCTGCGGCCGTGCTCCGCATCCAGGAGGCGCTGCGCCTGCCCGCCGAGCCGCCGGCGCACGCCGCCCCGCTGCCCTCCCCCGGCACGCGGCCGGCCGCCGTCGCCTTCCACGACGTCCGCTTCCGCTACGCCGACGACCTGCCCTACATCCACCACGGCGTGACGTTCTCCGTGCCCGCCCAGGGCATGACGGCGTTCGTCGGCCCGTCCGGCGCGGGCAAGACCACCGTCTTCTCCCTGATCGAGCGGTTCTACGACCCCGAGTCCGGCACGGTCACCGTGGACGGCCGGGACCTGGCCGACTGGGAGCTGCCCGCGCTGCGCGCCGCGATCGGGTATGTCGAGCAGGACGCGCCGGTGCTGTCGGGTTCCCTGCGGGACAACCTGCTGCTGGGCAACCCCGAGGTGGACGACGACGAGGTCGCCCGGGTGGTGAAGACGACCCGCCTGGACGGGCTGGTCGCCCGGCTGCCCGACGGCCTCGGAACGCTGGTCGGGCACCGGGGCACCAAGCTGTCCGGCGGTGAGCGCCAGCGCGTCGCGATCGCCCGGGCCCTGCTGCGCCGCCCCCGGCTGCTGCTGCTCGACGAGGCCACCTCGCAGCTGGACGCGGTGAACGAGGCGGCGCTGCGCGACACCGTCGCCGACGTGGCCCGCACGACGACGGTGCTGGTCGTGGCCCACCGGCTGTCCACGGTGACGATGGCCGACCGGATCGTGGTGATGGACGCGGGCCGGGTCCGCGCGGTCGGCACCCACCGGGAGCTGGTGGGCACCGACCCGCTGTACGCGGAGCTGGCGGCGACCCAGTTCCTGACCGCCGGCGGCTGACCGGGAGACGCCTACGCGGGTGGCCACCTGCGGGAGCGCCGTCGACGAGGTGCGGTACGCCGGGGGGTTCAGCGCCGCCGCGACGGCGTGCGCGGCGGCAGCCGGTGGAGTTCGACGGCGTCGAGCCGGCCGTCGGTGACCGTCGCGGTCAGGTACGTGCAGTACGGCTGGCGGCGGCGGTCGGTCGGGGAGCCCGGGTTGAGCAGCCGCAGGCCGGTGTCGGCGGTGGTGTCCCACGGGATGTGGCTGTGGCCGAACACCAGGACGTCCAGGTCGGGGAAGCGGGCCGCGCAGCGTGCCTCCCGTCCCTGGGCGGGGCCGGTCTCGTGGACGACGCCGAAGCGCAGGCCGCCGAGGTCGGCGCGGGCCACCTCCGGCAGCCGGGCGCGCAGCTCGGGCCCGTCGTTGTTGCCGTACACGGCCACGAGCCGGCGGGAGCGGTCCGCCAGGAGGTCGAGGGTGGCCGTGTCGACCCAGTCCCCCGCGTGGAACACGACGTCGGCGCGCGGCAGCTCGGCCAGCAGCGGGGCGGGCAGCTCCCGGGCGCGCTTCGGCAGATGGGTGTCGGACATGATCAGCAGGCGCACCGGCCCAGCGTAGATCCCCGTCGGCCGGACGGGCCGTACGGACATGAACAGGTAAAACTGTGCAGCCTCGACTGGACAGTCTGGCCTGTCGATTTTAGGGTCGGAGCATGAACGCCGGGAGCATGAACAGGCAAGCCGCCGTGCCCGCCGAGGGCGTCTCCGACTCCGCCGCCCGTGCCGCGCACGACCTGCGCGTGGTGTTCAGCCGGCTGCGCCGCCGGATCCGGGAGGTGGCCCGGGACGAGGACCTCACCCCGTCGCAGGTGTCGGCCCTCACCCTCGTCGGCAAGCACGGTGCCGCCACCGCCAGCGCGCTCTCCTCCGCCGAGGGGGTCCGCCCGCAGTCCATGGCGGCGACGCTCGCCGCACTCGAGCGGCACGGACTGATCCGCCGCACCCCCGACCCCGAAGACGGCCGCCGGCAGCTCGTCACCCTCACCGACGCGGGCCGGGCCCGCGTCGACGGCGACCGGGAGCTACGGGGCGAGTGGCTGACCCACGCCTTCCAGGACCGGTGCAGCGAGGAGGAACGGCAGACCGTTCTCGACGCGCTCGCCGTACTGGAGCGGCTCACCCGGCCGTGACCGGCATCCGACCTCCGTACACCGCACCACCGAAAGGCCCGCACCCATGACCCTCACCGCCCTCGACCCCCGTACCGCCCTCGTCGTCATCGACCTCCAGGCCGGCATCCTCGCCGCGCCCGTCGTCCCGCACAGCGGCGCCGAAGTCCTCGCCCGGAGCGTCGAGCTGGCCGAGGCCTTCCGTGCCCGGAACCTGCCCGTGGTGCTGGTCCGGGTCTCCTTCGCGGCCGACGGGACGGACGCCGTACCGGGCCGCACCGAGGCCGGCTCCGGGGGCACCCGGCCCGAGGGCTGGGACGTCATCGCCGGGGAACTGGCCGGGCACCCCGGCGACATCACCGTCACCAAGCACAACTGGGGCGCCTTCCACGGCACCGACCTCGATGTGCAGCTGCGCCGCCGGGGCGTCACCCAGATCGTGCTGACCGGCATCGCCACCAGCATCGGCGTGGAGTCCACCGCCCGCGCCGCGCACGAGCACGGTTACCACGTCACCCTGGTCACCGACGCGATGAGCGACATGGACGAGCAGACGCACCGCAACAGCGTGGAGCGGATCTTCCCGAGGCTCGGCGAGACGGGCACGACGGCCGACGTCCTCGCCCTGCTGGACAGGGCGCACGGCTGACGCACGGCCGAAGTCGCCTCACGACACGGTCTCTTCCACGGGCCGGAGACGGCGGACACAGCGGACCGCGTTAGCATCGGGCCACCTTCGCCACACCAGCACGTGAACGGCAAGAGACCCAGGGGGCCCCAACCTGATGCCGGTCAAGGTCAGCGTCATCGTTCCCGTCTACAACCCGGGGACATACATCGAGGACTGCATCGCCTCGTTGCAGCGGCAGTCGCTGCCTCCGGAAGCGTACGAGGTGATCTTCGTCGACGACGGCTCCACCGACGCCACCCCGGCCCGGCTCGACGCGCTCGCCGCCGAGGACCCCCGGATGCGCGTGATCCACCAGGAGAACTCCGGCTGGTCGGGCAAGCCCCGCAACGTCGGCATCGACGCCGCCCGGGGCGAGTACGTCATGTTCGTCGACAACGACGACTACCTGGGCGACGAGACCCTGGAGCGGATGTACGACTACGGCGTCGCCCACGGTGCCGACGTCGTCGTCGGCAAGATGGCAGGCAAGGGCCGTCCGGTGCCCGTGGAGCTGTTCCGCCGCAACCATCCCCGGGCCACCCTGGCCGACACGCCGCTGATCGACAGCCTCACGCCGCACAAGATGGTGCGCCGGGAGTTCCTGGACCGGATCGGGCTGAGGTTCCCGGAGGGCCGGCGGCGCCTGGAGGACCACGTCTTCGTGACGGAGGCGTACCTGCGCGCCGAGAACGTCTCCGTCCTCAGCGACTACGTCTGCTACTACCACGTCAAGCGGGACGACGCCGCCAACGCGGGCTTCCAGCGCTTCGACCCGGTCGGCTACTTCGGCAACCTCCGCGAGGCCCTCGACATCGTCGAGAAGTACACCGAGCCCGGGGCCCTGCGGGACCGGCTGTTCCGACGCTGGCTGCGCAACGAGATGGTCGAACGGCTGCGCGGCAAGCGGCTGCTGGCCGCGCCCGAGGACTACCGCCGGGAACTGTTCACGGAGATCCACAAGGTCGTCGTCGAACGCTTCGGCCCCGGGGTGGCGGCCGGGCTCCAGCCGACCCAGCGGGTCGTCGCGGCGCTGACCGCCGCCGACCGGTTCGACGACCTGGTGGCGTTCGCCGAGTGGGAGGCGTCCGTCGCGCTCAGCTCCGCGCCCGAGACCGTGACCTGGCGGGACGGCACTCTGGAGATCGGCTTCCGGACCGAGTACACGTGCGCCGGACAGCCGATGACCTTCCCCGCCGGCGCCGCGAGCACGCCCCTGGACGGTGCGCCGAAGGACGTCGCCGAGGCGATCGCCTGGGTCGAGGAGCAGACCGCGGTCCGCTTCGAGGCCGCCACCGCCGATCTGCTGCTGCGCGAACGCTCCAGCGCCGCCCAGCACTTCCAGCCGGTGCGGTTCACCCGTGAGCCGGTTCCCGCCGGGGACGACGGCCGGGTGCGGCTCACCCTGCGGGCGACGGCCACCGTGGACCCGGGCACGCTGCCCGGCACCGGGATCTGGGACGCCCTGGTCCGGGTCAAGCTGGGCGGCTGGACCAAGGAGTGCCGGCTGGGGCCCGTCCCCCGGCCCGAGGGACGGCTCGCCCCGCCCGCCGGGGTCGTCGCCGCCCGCGCCGTACTGCCGTACTGGACCGATCCGCACCGCAACCTCTCCCTGGACCTCGGCGCCTCCGCCAAGCGGCTCGGCGTGCCGCGCGCGGACCTCTCGGTGTCCGGGGACCGGCTCGGCGCGGGGCTGCCGCTGTACGTGCCGGGCGAGACGGAGGTGCTGGTGCGGCTGGCCACGCCGGGCCGGTCCGTCGACGTGCCCGGCACCCTGTCGCCGACCCCGGACCCCGCGCGGTCGCGGCTCGCGGCCGTCCTGCCCGCCGCCGTCCTGGCCGGAGGGACCTGGAAGGCCGCCGTCTGCCTCGCCCCGCAGGCCGACCGTCCCCGCTTCCACGCCCTGCCGCGGCCCCTGCGGGTCGAGGGCGGCGAGGTGCGGGTGGGTCCGCCGCCCCGCCCCGGACTCGGGGAGCGACTGTGGCGCAAGGCCCGGCGGATGCTGGGCGCCGCCGTACGGAAGACGGCTTCCCGGATCGCGGAAGCCCGGAAAGCGAGGACGTGAGACGTGCGGGCACTGGGGATAGCGGGCGCCTGGGTACTGGAACCCAAGGTGTTCCCGGACGACCGGGGCAGTTTCCACGAGTGGTACCGCGGCGCGGAGTTCCGGGAGGCCACCGGGTACGACCTGTCGCTGGCGCAGGCCAACTGCTCGGTCTCCCGCCGGGGCGTGCTGCGGGGCGTGCACTTCTCCGAAGTGCCGCCCGGCCAGGCGAAGTACGTCACCTGTGTGCGGGGCGCGGTCCTGGACGTGGTGGTCGACATCCGCACCGGCTCCCCCGCCTTCGGGCAGTGGGAGGCGGTACGCCTCGACGACGACACCCGGCACGCGGTGTTCCTCGCCGAGGGGCTCGGGCACGCCTTCATGGCACTCACCGACGACGCCACGGTGGTGTACCTGTGCTCGACGGGATACGCGCCCGGCCGGGAGCACGGGGTGCACCCGCTCGACCCCGAACTGGGCATCGCCTGGCCGGAGGGCATCACACCGGTGCTGTCCGAGAAGGACGCGGCGGCGCCGACACTGGCGGAGGCGGAGCGGGCGGGGCTGCTGCCGAGTTTCGCGGACTGCTCCGCGTACTACGAGCGGCTGCGCGGCCGGTAACCGGGATGCCGGCCGCCGTGCCGCGCGTCGGCGGGGCGGTCGGCGATGCCTGTGTACGGGGCTGGTGAGGGGAGCCGGTGAACGCGCGCTGAAGACGCGCGTGCCGGGCCCGCGCGGCGTGCCCGATGCCCCCGGCCCGGCCCCCGGCGATGGCCGAAGCCTCCGTGTGCCGGTCTGCGGTTCGCGGCCGGGCGGGGCCCGGTCCGGGGCGCCCGCGTTGTCGCTGCCGTTCTCCCGCCCGTCCCGCTCGGGTGCGGGACGGGCGGGAGAACGGCAGCCGGGCCCGAGGCCCCCGGCGGCCCCGTGACCGATACGCCTAGCGGCTGACGCCGACCTGTTCCACCGCGCGGCGCAGCGGCTCCCAGCCGCGGGAACGGCCCAGGCCCAGGTTGCGGGCCTTGACCAGGCGGCTCCAGAAGCCCGCCTGGAGCAGGGTCTCGGCCGGTACCGCCCCGGACCGCTCCAGCAGCGTCTCCGGGACCTTCTGCGGGTCCTCGACGAGGTACTCGGCCATGATCTCGTCGTACTTGTCCTGGAGCACGGTGTTGTCCGGGTCGGCGCCGAACACCACGAGCTGGCCGGTGGGCTGGGTGTCCACCAGGACGGTCACCAGGTCGGGCCGGTACCGGGTCAGCACCTCGGTGATCTTGTAGACGTCACCGGTCCAGGCGTCGGTGTGCCGGTCCCGGGCCGCCTCGTCCACGCTGCGCGGCAGCATGTCGTCGAAGACGATCACGCTGGACCAGTCCGAGTGCTTCTCCACGTTGATGAAGTCGCGCAGCGCGTACTCGAACAGGTGCATCCCGTCGATGAACGACAGGTCGAGCGTGGTCCGCCGCCAGTAACCGGTCAGGGACCGGCCGCGGCGCATGTTGCGCAGCGGGTGGCGGCCGCTCTTGAGGTGCGCGAGGGGGTTCTTCCGGGCGAAGAAGTCGTCACTGGTGGCCTTCACCAGGTGGACGTCGCACTTCAGCTCCGAGACGACCTTGAACGCGGGGTCGATCGCGATGCTGGGGACCCGGGACAGGCGCAGGCTGCGGCCGTCGTTGACGCCGATCTCCAGGTAGTTGCGGTTGGCGCTGACCTTGTGCAGTTCCCGCAGGAACTCGTGGCGTTTCAACTGGACTCCTTGCGGATTCGGGGAAGAGCCTCGTGCAGGGCGGAACGCCAGTCGCGGGGCGCGGGCAGGCCGGTCTCCTGCCAGCGGCCGTGGGCGAGGGCGCTGTATGCGGGGCGGGGCGCGGGCCGGGTGAAGGCCGCGCTGTCGGTGGGGCGGACCCGGTCCGGGTCGGCGCCGAGGAGGGAGAAGGTCTCCCGGGCCAGGTCGTACCAGGTCGCCTCGCCGGAACTCGTGGCGTGGTAGACGCCGCTCGCGCCGCGGCCGACCAGCGGGCCGAGGTCGGCCGCGCGAGCGGCGACGTCCGCGCTCCAGGTGGGCTGCCCGCGCTGGTCGTCGACGACGTCGACGGTGTCCCGGCGGCCCTCCAGCTCGATCATGGTGCGCACGAAGCTGCGGCCGTGGACGCCGTAGAGCCAGGCGGTGCGCACCACGGCGCTCGCTTCGGGGAGTTCCTCCAGCACGGCCCGCTCGCCGGCCAGCTTGGTGCGGCCGTAGGCGGTGCGCGGGGCGGGGGGATGGTCCTCCGGGTAGGGGGCGTCGCGGTCGGCGCCGTCGAAGACGTAGTCGGTGGAGATGTGGACCAGGCGGGCGCCGTACGCGGCGCAGGTCCGGGCGAGCAGACGGGGGCCCTCGCCGTTGATCTCCAGGGCGCGGGCCTCGTCGGTCTCGGCGTCGTCGACGGCGGTGTAGGCGGCGCAGTTGACCACCAGGTCAGGACGGTGATCGGTGAACGCCTGCTCCAGGGCGGCCGGTTCGGTTATGTCCAGGGCCGTGCGGTCCAGCCCGGTCACGTCGGCGCCGCGCCGGGTGAGTTCGGCGACGACGTCCCGGCCGAGCATGCCGCCCGCGCCGGTGACCAGCCACCTCACGCGGGCCCCCGGGCGGCGCGCTGCTTCAGCGGCTCCCACCAGGCGCGGTTGTCGCGGTACCAGGCGACGGTCTCGGCGAGGCCGGTGGTGAAGTCGTGCTCGGGGCGGTAGCCGAGTTCGTCGCGGGCCTTGCTCCAGTCGACCGAGTAGCGCAGGTCGTGGCCCTTGCGGTCCTCGACGTACTCGACCCGGTCCCAGTCGGCGCCGCAGGCGGTCAGGAGCAGGCCGGTCAGTTCCCTGTTGGTCAGCTCGGTGCCGCCGCCGATGTTGTAGACCTCCCCGGCCCGGCCCCGGGTGCGGACCAGTTCGACGCCGCGGCAGTGGTCGTCGACGTACAGCCAGTCGCGGACGTTGAGGCCCTCGCCGTAGAGCGGCACCTTCTTCCCGTCGAGGAGGTTGGTGACGAACAGCGGGATGACCTTCTCGGGGAACTGGTGCGGGCCGTAGTTGTTGGAGCAGCGGGTGACCCGCACGTCCAGGCCGTGGGTGTGGTGGTAGGCCAGGGCGATCAGGTCGGAGGAGGCCTTGGAGGCGGAGTACGGGGAGCTGGGCCGCAGCGGCCACTCCTCCGCCGCCGACCCCTCGGCGATCGAGCCGTACACCTCGTCGGTGGAGACGTGCACGAACGTCTCCAGCCCGTGCCTGAGGGCCGCGTCGAGGAGCGTCTGGGTGCCGACGACGTTGGTGAGGACGAAGTCGTCGGCGCCGAGGATGGACCGGTCGACGTGCGACTCGGCGGCGAAGTGCACCACCTGGTCGGCCTCGGCGACCAGTTTGCCGACCAGTTCGGCGTCGCGGATGTCGCCCTGGACGAACTCCAGCCGCGGGTGGCCGAGTTCGAGGTTGTCGAGGGTGCCCGCGTAGGTGAGCTTGTCCAGCACCGTGACGCGCGGCGCGTCCGGCGCCTCGTCGGCGAGGAGTCTGCGGACGTAGCGGGAGCCGATGAACCCGGCGGCGCCGGTGACGAGGAGGTTCATGAGTGGATCTGCACCTTGCTGTGGTCTCCGAGGACGAGTCGGTGGGCGCTGGGCACACTGGGTGCCGGTGTCACTTCCACGTGCCGGCCGATGAGCGAGGCCTCGATCCGGCCCACCCCGTGGATCGAGGAGTCGCGCAGCACGATGGAGAACTCCACCTCGCTGTCGGTGATCCGGCAGTTCTCCGCGACGGAGGTGAACGGGCCGACGTAGGAGTCGCTGACCACGGTGCCCGCGCCGATGACGGCGGGGCCGACGATGCGCGAGTTCACTATCCGTGCCCCCTCCTCCACCACGACCCGGCCGATGGTCTCGGACACGTCGTCCACCTCGCCGTCGATGCGGCGCTCCATGCCTTCCAGGACCATCCGGTTGACCTCCAGCATGTCGCCGACGTTGCCGGTGTCCTTCCAGTAGCCCTCGATGACCGTGCAGCGTACGTCGGCACGGGTGTCGAGGAGGTGCTGGAGGGCGTGGGTGATCTCCAACTCCCCGCGCCAGGACGGCTCGACGGCACGTACCGCCTCGTGGATGGCCGGGGTGAAAAGGTACACGCCGACCAGGGCGAGGTCGCTCTTGGGCCGCTCCGGTTTCTCCTCCAGGCCGATCACCCTGCCGTCCGGGCCGAGTTCGGCGACCCCGAAGGAGCGTGGGTCGGCGACCCGGGTGAGGAGGATCTGGGCGTCCGGCCGGTGGGTGCGGAACTCCTCGACGAGGCCGGTGATCCCGCCCACGATGAAGTTGTCCCCGAGGTACATGACGAAGTCGTCGTCGCCCAGGTACTCGCGGGCGATCAGCACCGCGTGGGCCAGCCCCAGCGGTCGTTCCTGCGGGATGTAGGTGACCTTCAGGCCGAATCTCGATCCGTCGCCGACCGCTTCCTCGATCTCCGCGGCGGTGTCGCCGACGATCATGCCGACGTCGGTGATCCCGGCCTCGGCCAGGGACTCCAGTCCGTAGAACAGGACAGCTTTGTTGGCGACCGGGACGAGTTGCTTGGCCGAGGTGTGTGTGATGGGCCTCAGCCGGGTGCCCGCGCCGCCGGACAGCACCAGTGCCTTCATCTGGTTCACCCTACTGTCGATCCGGGTGAACGGAACGTTAGTTGATCGACCTGGTGATGGCGAAGCCGTGCCGGCGAAGGCGCGGCGACCGGGTCAGGTCGCCGCGCCCTCGTCGTGTCGTTCAGCCGTCGTCGCCGCGCGGGTCGGTCCGGGCGTCAGTCCTCGCCCCGGACGATGTGCGGTTCCGGTTCCCGGCCCGGCGGCGTCGCCCGCGGGGCGCCGGGGTCCTCGACGGCGGGCACCCAGGTGCGCACCGTGTCCGGGCCGCGCCGGCGGCGGGCCTCGGACCAGCCGGTGGCCGGGTGCCGGTCGGCGGGCTTCTCACAGGTCTCCGTTACCACGGAACATCCACTTCCTTCTGCTCTCCGGGACCCCGGCCGGGTTCCCGGGCTCCGGGACGGCCGAACCCGCTCAGGTGTTGGGCCGGGCCACGCTGATGTCGCCCAGCGCCGACTCCGGGTCGCGTTCCATGGCCAGGTCGCCGAGCGAGACGATGCCGACGGGGTGTCCCTCGTCGACCACCGGGACGCGGCGTACGGCGTGCTCGCGCATCACCTCCACCGCGTGGTCCAGTTCCTCGTCGGGGCGGACGGTCACCAGGTCGTCACTGCACGCGCCGGCCACCGTGGTCTGTTCCGGGTCGCCGCCCTCTGCGAGGGTACGGATCACCAGGTCACGGTCGGTGACCAGGCCGCGCAGGTCGTCGCCGTCGGTGACCAGGACGGCGCCGAGGTTCTGGTCGCGCATGATGCGGGCCACCGCGGTCACCGAGGTCTGCGGTTCGACGGTCACCGGGTCGCCGGTCATGATGTCGCGGACGTACTGGGTCATGACTGCTGCCTCTTCTTCATTGCGCGTACGTGCGGTCGGGTGCCGGGTAACCCGATGGCGGGCGCCGTCACCGGCCGACCGGGAGTTCGCTCCAGACCTGTTTGCCGCCGCTGACCGGCAGCGTCCCCCAGGCCGCCGACACCGCCTCGACGAGGAGGATGCCGCGCCCGCCGGTGGCCTCCCAGCCGACGCCGGTGGGCCTGGCCGGGGTGCGGGGCGAGGAGTCGGCGACCGCGACGCGCAGCCGGCCGCCGACCAGGGTGAGGTCGAGGCGGACCGGTCCGTCGGTGTGCACCAGGGCGTTGGTGACCAGTTCGGAGACGACCAGCAGGACCGCGTCGACGCCGGTGTCCGGTACGTCCCAGGCGCGCAGGGTGCGCCGGGTGAAACGGCGGGCGTGCCGGACCGCCTCGGGGACCCGCCACACCGTCCAGCTCTCGCGCAGCGGGCGCAGCGCCATCCCGTCGTAGCGGACCAGCAGCAGGGCCACGTCGTCGCTGCGGCGGGCGCCTTCGAGCAGGGTGTCCGCGACGAGGTCGAGGTGGCCGGGGTCGGCCGCGGCGAGCCCGCGGGCCAGCCGGTCCATGCCCTGGTCGAGGTCGGCGTCGGCCGACTCCACCAGGCCGTCGGTGGTCAGGGCGAGCAGGGTGCCGGGGCTCAGGCCGAGCGGGCTCATCGGGAAGTCGGCCCCGGCCACCACGCCGAGCGGCGGGCCGCCCTCCGCCTCGGCGATCTCGGTCCGGCCGTCCGGGTGGCGCAGTACCGGGGGCAGGTGACCGGCCCGTACGCACCAGGCGGCGCCCTCCTCCATGTCGAGGTCGACGTAGGCGCAGGTGGCGAAGAGGTCGGTCTCCATCTCGGCCAGCAGCCGGTTGGCGCGGGCGACCACCACGTCGGGTGGGTGGCCCTCGACGGCGTAGGCGCGCAGGGCGGTGCGCATCTGGCCCATGAGGGTGGCGGCGCCGGCGCTGTGGCCCTGGACGTCGCCGATGACGAGGGCCACGTGGTGGTCGGGCAGCGGGATCACGTCGTACCAGTCGCCGCCCAGTTCGAGGCCGGCGGTGCTGGGCAGGTAGCGGGCGACGGCGACCGCGCCGGGCAGCTTCGGCAGGCGGCGGGGCAGCAGCTGGCGCTGGAGCATGCCGACGAGTTCGTGCTCGGCGTCGAAGGCGTGGGCCCGGGTCAGGGCCTGGCCGGCGAGGCCGGCGCAGGCGGTGAGCAGGGCGCGTTCGTCGGGGCCGACGTCGTGCGGGCCGTCCCAGCCGATGAGGCAGACGCCGACGGCGCGGTCACCGGCCGGCAGCGGCAGTACGGCGAGCCCGCCGGGGCCGACGTCGGCGAGGGCGGGTTCCAGGGAGCCGGTGCCGGCCGGCCAGACCTGGGCGCGGCCCTCGCGCAGGGCCGCGGCGAGGGTGGGCATGGCGCGCAGCGGGGCGTCGGGCCACTCGGAGCGCCATTCGGTACGCCACACCCCGGGCCACGCCTCGGGGTCGGGCGGGTCGAGGACGGTGACGACGAGGCGGTCGTTCTCCAGTCCGGCGAGGGCGACGCGGTCGGCGCGCAGCGGTCCGCGCAGGGCGGTGACCACGGCCCGGCCGACCTCGCGGACGGTGCCCGCGGTGGCCAGCGCGGCGGCCAGGCGCTGGACGCGGGCGACGTCGGTGACGTCGGAGCGGAGGGTGGCGGCGTCGGCGACGGTGCCGACGAGGCGGGCGGGCCGGCCCTCGCCGCCGGGGCGCATGCGTCCGCGCAGTCTGAGCCACCTCGGTGCCCCGCCGGGGCGCAGCACGCGGAACTCCAGTTCCCGCTCGCCGAGGGACATGTGGCCGGCCTCGACCACCGACATCAGGGAGGGCAGGTCCTCCGGCACGGTCAGCCGGAGCAGCGTCTCGATCCGGCCGTCGAACTCCCGGGGGTCGAGGCCGAACAGGTCCAGGATGTCGTCGCCGACCTCGGCCCGGCCGGTGTCCACGGCGAGGGAGAACATGTCCGGTGGCAGTGCGTCACCCGGGGCGGCCGGGGGCGGGGCGGGCCGGACGACGGCACCGGCGATCAGCTCCAGGTGCGCGCGCTCGCCGGTGCCGAAACCGGCCGGGCGCTCGGTGACCGCGAGGAGGCAGCCGCCGTTCCCGGGCACGGGCAGCGCCGCCAGCCGGAAGCCGCCCGACGGTGCGCGGCGGGCCGCGGCGTGACCGGCCGGTTCCTCCGGGCCGAGCCACACCGGGCGCCCGCCGCGGTGGGCCTCGGCGACCGGGGAGCCGCCGGACGCGGGGTACGTGTCGCGCAGCCCGTACAGCGTCCGGGGCACCCCGGCCGACTCCGCCAGGCACAGCAGGCCGGGGTCCTCGCCGGGGGCGTAGAGGCCGGCGAAGGAGGCGCCGGCGAAGACGAGGGCCAGTTCCAGGGTGCGGCGCGGCCGGTCGCCCGGACCGGCGGCGGAGGCGAGCGCCGCGAGGGCCCGCGCGGCACGCGCCGTTCCCGCTCCGCGCTCCACGTCACCCTCACTGGTCACGCCGCCATTACAGCGCTTGTACGGGGCCCGCGCAGCCCCTGTGCGCGGACCGCGCCGACGCCCCACGGGCCGGTCGGGGCGCGGCGCGTACGGCACGTCAGTGGGTCGCGGGCGGCGCGGAGGTCTCGTCGGCGGCGGCGCCGTCACCGGCGCCGGTGCCCGCGTCGCCGGGCTCCTCCCCCGTACCGATGCCGTCCCCGGCACCCGCACCGTCCCCGAGCGTCGCCCCCACCGCCTCCAGCGCGGTCGTCACCGGCTGGAAGAACGTCTCGCCGCCCACCGTGCAGTCGCCGCTGCCGCCGGAGGTGAGGCCGACCGCCAGACCGTCCTGGGTGAACAGCGGGCCGCCGCTGTCCCCGGGTTCGGCGCACACGTCGGTCTGGATGAGCCCGGTGACCGTGCCCTCCGGGTAGTTCACCGTGGCGTCCAGCCCGAGCACCTGTCCGTCGGCCAGTCCGGTCGTGCTGCCCGTCCGGAAGACCTGCGCGCCGACGGTGGCCTCCGCGGCCTCGCTGATGGCGACCGTCTGCTCGCCGACGTTCACCTCGCTCGGCGCCTCGGTGCCCGGATCGTCGTAGCGGACGAGCGCGAAGTCGCCGTCGCCGGGGAAGACCGCCTCCTCGACGGTGGCGACCGGCGCCCCGTCCTGCGCGTCGGACCACTGCTCGGCGGCGACCCCGCAGTGCCCGGCGGTCAGGAAGGCGGGCGCCCCGTCGGCGGCGGTGACGTTGAAGCCGAGCGAGCAGCGCGCTCCCCCGCCGAAGATCGCGTCGCCGCCCGAGGCGAACGTCTCGAAGGTGCCGGCGGACTTCCTGAGCGTCGCCATGCCGGTGCCCAGCTCCTGGACGGTGGACTCGACCTGGTCCCACCGGGCGCCGGTGACGGTGCTGTCGGCGGTGACCAGGATCTTGTTGGTGCGCGGGTCGACGGCCCACGCGGTGCCGGGGACGGCCGCCTCGGACTTCAGGGTCCGGGCCCCGGCCGCCAGCTCGGCGAGGGTGTTGTCGACCTCGCGGACCTCCGCGCCGGCGCTCTTCGCCCGCACGACCACGTCGTTGTCGTCGCCCGTGACGACGTTGACGACGAGCCGCTGGTCGCCGGCGTCGTAGTACGCGCCGGCGAAGGCGTCGCCGAGCGTTCCGGCGAGCCGCGACGCGAGGCCGGAGGCGTCCGCCGCCTTCAGGGTGCGGGGCGCCGCCGCGGTGTCCGGTCCGCCGCTCGGCGCGGCGCCCGCCTGCGGCAGCAGGATCGCGGCGGCTCCCAGCGCGACGACGCCGCCCGCGGCCAGCGCGGCCTTGCGCTTCGGCATTCGCTTGTGACTCAACCTTCTCGACCTCCTGGGGACGGGGTTCGGGGCGCCTGGCTGGCAGGAGGTACGGGAGGGCCGCGCGAGCCGTTCACAATCCGCCGACCACCACCGAAAGCGATCGGTCAATTACGTTCCGTCGGGACCGTGGAACGGAACCACCGCTCCAGGGAATCTGCACATCGAATGCCCACCCCGGTCACGGCCTTTGGCGGTTCTGCACAAACGCGCGCCCCCGCGCACGCCATTGGAGAGGAGTGCCCGGTTCGCCGGCGGCGGGACAAGGGGGGCCCGTGGGGCGATGCTGCGCCGCATGTGAAGAAGTGGCCGCGAAGGCGTGCGGGCGCCTGCACGGTTGACCCCGTGTGTGACGCAAGTTGCCTGGTGGGACGGGTGATTGAGTGGAAGCGCAGAGGGGCGGCGTGCTTTGATCCATCGCACCACGGGGGCCGCGCAGGGCTCCGGACCCAAGCGCCCGGCGCCCGTGGTCGCGGCCGTCATCTGTCCCCAGAGGGGGCCGCTCCCCCCTTGTGAAATGGCTATACGAAGGGAAGTTCCATCATGAACTCCACCCCCCAGGTCGAGACCGTCGAGATCTCGGACGCCGAGCTGGACAACGTCTCCGGCGGCCTGAGCGTGAACGCCCTGGGCACCGTCACCGGTGCCGTGGACGGCATCGCCCCGGTCTCCGGCGTGGTCGGCACGGTCGTCGGCACGGTCGAGGGTGTCACGGGTCTGAACACCGCCCCGGTCACCGGCCTGGTCGCCGGTCTCTGACCGCACCCACGTGCCGCTGAGTCCCGGAGCCGCATCCCCGGCTCCGGGACTTTTCGGCGTCCCCTCCCCCGGAAGCCCTCCCCCGGGAAACCCGGAAACCGGACACCTGGACATCTCCCGTGCAGTTCCGCCAACAGGCCCTCGCCAAGCTCCAGTCACCGGAGGAACTCGACCTCCCCGTGCGCTTCGCCCGTCCCCAGGGCTGGCTGGTGCTGTCCGTCACCGTGCTCGCGATGGCGGCCGCCTCCGTGTGGGCCGTGACCGGCTCGGTGGCCTCCACGGTCGACGCGCCGGCCGTCCTCACGCACAACCAGGGCAGTTATCTGCTCCAGAGCCCGGTCGCCGGGCAGGTCACCGCCGTCGTGGCGAAGCAGGGGCAGCGGCTGGGCGCCGACGCGCCCGTCCTCAAGGTCCGTACCGCCGAGGGCGAGACCGTCGTGCGCGCCGTCGAGGCGGGCCGGGTCAGCGCGCTCGCCGCCACTGTCGGCCAGATCATCCGGACCGGCGCCGACGTGGCCGCCGTGGAGAAGGTCGCGCACGCCGACGACCCTCTCTACGCCACGGTGTACGTGCCCGCCGAGAGCGCCGCCGCCATCCCCGCGCACGCCGCCGTCGACCTGACCGTGCAGTCGGTGCCGACCCAGGAGTACGGCGTGCTGCGCGGCCATGTGACGTCCGTGGACCGGGCCGCCCAGTCCGCGTCGCAGATCGCCGCCTTCCTCGGCGACAGCCAGCTCGGCGAGCAGTTCACCAAGGACGGCAGGCCGGTCGCCGTCACCGTCAGCCTCGACACGTCCGCGGCGACGAAGAGCGGTTACGCCTGGTCGTCCGCCGAGGGGCCGCCGTTCGGCCTGTCCTCGATGACCATGGCCACCGGTTCGGTGCGGCTGGCCGACCAGCACCCCGTCGACTGGCTGCTGCCATGAGCGCCACGACCGAACGCCGGGGCCGCCGCCGCGCCGCCCCGCCGGAACGCAAGGTGCCCAGGAGCCGGACGAAGACGGTCCGTACGCCCACGGTGCTCCAGATGGAGGCCGTGGAGTGCGGCGCCGCCTCGCTCGCGATGGTCCTCGGTCACTACGGCCGGCACGTCCCGCTGGAGGAGCTGCGCATCGCCTGCGGCGTCTCCCGCGACGGCTCGCGCGCCAGCAACCTCCTGAAGGCGGCGCGCGGTTACGGCCTGACCGCCAAGGGCATGCAGATGGACCTGGCCGCCCTCGCCGAGGTCGCGGCCCCGGCGGTGCTGTTCTGGGAGTTCAACCACTACGTCGTCTACGACGGCATGGGCCGCCGCTTCGGCCGCCGGGGCGTCTTCGTCAACGATCCCGGCAAGGGACGCCGGTTCGTCACCCTGGAGGAGTTCGACGGCTCCTTCACCGGCGTGGTCCTGACCATGGAGCCCGGCCCCGGCTTCAGCACGGGCGGACGCAAGCCCGGCGTGCTCGGCGCGATGCCGGCCCGGCTGCGCGGCACCGCCGGCACCCTGCCGGCGGCGGTGCTGGCGAGCCTGCTGCTGGTGCTGGTCGGCGCGGCGGTACCCGCGCTCAGCCGTACCTACATCGACATGTTCCTGATCGGCGGGCAGACCTCGCTGCTGGGCGTGCTGTTCGCCTCCATGGCGGCGTGCGTGCTGCTCACCCTGGTGCTGACCTGGCTGCAGCAGGGGAACCTGCTGCGCGGCCGGCTGATCTCCTCCACCCTCTCCAGCGCCCGCTTCCTGCGGCACCTGCTGCGGCTGCCGGTGACGTTCTTCGCGCAGCGCAGCCCGGCCGACCTGGTGCAGCGGCTGCAGTCCAACGACGCGGTGGCCGAGACCCTCTCCCGGGACCTCGCGGCGGCCGGCGTGGACGCGGTGGTCGTCGTCCTCTACGCGCTGCTGCTGTACACCTACGACCCCCAGCTCACCTTCGTCGGCATCGGGGTGGCGCTGCTGAACATCGTGGCGATGCGGGTCGTGGTCAAACTGCGGGCGACCCGCACGGCGAAGCTGCGCGCGGACTCGGCACGGCTGACCAACACGGCGTACACCGGTCTGCAGCTCATCGAGACGATGAAGGCGACCGGTGGCGAGGACGGCTACTTCCGCAAGTGGGCCGGGCAGCACGCCACCACGCTGGAGGAGCAGCAGCGCCTCGGGGTGCCCAGTGCCTGGCTGGGCGTGGTCGCGCCGGCCCTGGCGACCTTCAACAGCGCGCTGATCCTGTGGATCGGCGGTCTGCGCGCGGTGGAGGGCCACATCTCGGTCGGTCTGCTGGTCGCCTTCCAGGCGCTGGTCACCCGCTTCACCGCGCCGCTGACCCGGCTCAACGGCGTCGCCGGCCGCATCCAGGACTTCGCGGCCGACGTGGCCCGGCTGAAGGACGTGGAGAACTTCGACGCCGATCCGCTCTACGGCCGGCCCGGCGCGGACGAGTCGACGCGCCGCCTGCGCGGTCACATCGAGCTGGAGAACGTCTCCTTCGGCTACAACCCCCTCGACAAGCCGCTGCTCGCCGGCTTCGACCTGACCGTCGGCCCGGGGCAGCAGGTGGCGCTGGTCGGCGGCTCGGGCAGCGGCAAGTCCACGGTGTCCCGGCTGATCTCGGGGCTGTACGCCCCGTGGGACGGCGTGATCCGCATCGACGGGCAGCGCCTGGAGGACATTCCGCGCGGGGCGCTGGCGGCCTCCGTCTCCTTCGTCGACCAGGAGGTGTTCCTCTTCGAGGGCACCGTCCGGGACAACGTGGCGCTGTGGGACCCGTCCGTGCCCGACGACGCGGTGGTGGAGGCGCTGAAGGACGCGGCGCTGTACGACGTCGTGATGCGCCGGCCGGGCGGTATCCGCAGCCGGGTCGAGCAGGACGGCCGGAACTTCTCCGGCGGGCAGCGCCAGCGCCTGGAGATCGCCCGGGCCCTGGTGCGCCGCCCCAGCATCCTGGTCCTGGACGAGGTGACCAGTGCGCTGGACGCGGAGACCGAGCAGGTCGTGATGGACAACCTGCGCCGGCGGGGCTGCGCCTGCGTGGTGATCGCGCACCGGCTGAGCACGGTGCGCGACAGCGACGAGATCGTCGTCCTGACGCAGGGCACGGTCGTCGAACGCGGGCGGCACGAGGAACTGGTGGCGCGCGGCGGCGCCTACGCGGCGCTGGTCAGGGAGCGATGAGATGACCTCCGTACACCCCGGACTCCCCGAGGGCGACGTCGTCCTGGGCGCGCTGGGCACGCTGGGCACACCGGTCGACTGCGCCGGGCTCAGCCGCCTGGATCTGGAAGGGCCGCAGGTGCTGTGGCTGGTCGCGGCCGGCGCCGTCGACCTGTTCGCGGTGGACGCGCGGCAGCAGGGCACCTGGCACCACCTGGGCCGGCTGGAGGCGGGCGCGCTGCTGCTCGGCCCGGTCGCGGGCCCCGGGCACACCCTGGTCGCCCGCCCGCTGCGGGACTGCGTGGTGCGCCGCGTCGGACTGCGCGAGCTGTACCAGCCGGCGAGCACCCAGACCTGGTCCTACGACGAGTACGGCAACCCCCAGTACGTACCGCCGACGACGAGTCCGCTGGAGTACGCCCTCGCCCTCGGCGTCGGCCGGGGGCTGTCCGTCCTCTTCCAGGCGCCGATGGCCGGCGACCAGGCGGGGGCGGTCGGCGACGACGACGTGCTCTGGATGCAGGTCCCGCCGGGCAGCGTCCAGTACGGCGCGGTCTACGGCGACCAGGCGGCGGCCGACCTGCTGATGGACCCGGCGCTGTGGCAGTCCATGGTCGACCAGCAGTACCGGCTGCTGACCACCCTGGACCGCTGGATCGAGCAGCTGGAACGCACCCACGAGACCCGCGCCGCCGCCGGCATCAAGGCCGGCGAGGCGGTGCGCGCCCAGGCGGACCGCACCCTGCTCGCCTCCCTCGGCAAGCGGGACCACCCGCGCGCCACGGCCGCCGACGCCGACGCCACGTACGCGGCCTGCGAGCTGGTCGCCCGGGCCGCCGGGATCGCGCTCGCCGAGCCCGCGCGCGGCGCCGCCGAGAGCGACCGCCTCGACGAGGTGGAGCGGATCGCGCTGGCCTCGCGGGTACGGACCCGGGCGGTACGCCTGGAGGGGCGCTGGTGGCGGGAGGACGTCGGGCCGCTGGTGGGGCACCGGGCGCTGTCCGGGGCGCCGGTGGCGCTGCTGTGGCGGCGCGGCGGGTATGTGGCCGTGCATCCGGCGACCGGCCGGCGGACGCCGGTGGAGAAGGTGAACGCCGGGGAGTTCGAGCCGCGCGCGGTGATGTTCTACCGTCCGCTGCCGGAGCGCCGGACCGGTCCGCTGCGGCTGCTGCGGTTCTGCCTCCAGGGCACCCGCGGCGATCTGGCACGTCTCCTGCTGGCCGGCCTGGTCACGGTGGCGATCGGGGCGCTGGTGCCGGTCGCCACCGGCAAGGTGCTCGGCGAGTACGTGCCCAAGGCGCAGACCGATCTGATCGTGCAGGTCTGTCTGGCGGTGATGCTCAGCGGTGTCGTGGCGGCGGCCTTCACGCTGCTGCAGAACCTGACCATCCTGCGCCTGGAGGGCCGGATCGAGGCCACCCTCCAGCCCGCCGTGTGGGACCGGCTGCTGCGGCTGCCGACGAAGTTCTTCACCGAGCGCTCCACCGGGGAACTGGCCAGTGCCGCCATGGGCATCAGCCAGATCCGCCGGCTGCTGGCCGGGGTCGGCCCGACGGTGGCCCAGTCGGTGACCGTCGGGGTGATGAACCTGGCGCTGCTGCTCTGGTACAGCGTGCCGATGGCGCTGGCGGCGGTCGGCATGCTGGTCGTCGTCGCCGCGGTGTTCCTGGGGCTGGGGCTGTGGCAGGTGCGCTGGCAGCGGCGGCTCGTGGTGCTCGGCAACAAGCTGAACAACCAGGCGTTCCAGACCCTGCGCGGCCTGCCCAAGCTGCGGGTGGCGGCGGCCGAGAACTACGCCTACGCGGCGTGGGCCGGGCAGTTCGCGCGCAGCCGGGAACTGCAGCGCAAGGCCGGGCACATCAAGAACCTCAACGCGGTGCTCGGCGCGGTCTACCTGCCGCTGTGCACGCTGCTGATGTTCATGCTGCTGGCGGGTCCGGCGCGCGGCTCGATGTCGGCGGCCCAGTTCCTGACCTTCAACACCTCGGTGACCATGCTGCTGACCTCGGTCACCCAGCTGACCGGCGCGTTCGTGTCGGCGGTGGCCGCGCTGCCCTTGTTCGAGGAGATCAAGCCGGTGCTGGAGGCGACCCCGGAGGTGCGCACGGGAAGCACCCGGCCGGGGCCGCTGACGGGGGCGATCGAGGCGCGGCGGCTGTCGTTCCGGTACACCGACGACGGTCCGCTGGTGCTGGACGACGTGTCCTTCGAGGTGCGGCCGGGCGAGTTCACGGCGATCGTCGGCCCGAGCGGCTGCGGCAAGTCCACGCTGCTCAGACTGCTCATCGGCTTCGACCGCCCGCTCTCCGGCAGCGTCCTCTACGACGGTCAGGACCTGGCCGCCCTCGACCAGTCGGCGGTGCGGCGGCAGTGCGGGGTGGTGCTCCAGCACGCCCAGCCGTTCACCGGGTCGATCCTGGACGTCATCTGCGGCACCCAGCCGTACACGCCCGAGGAGGCGATGGCGGCGGCCGAGATGGCCGGGCTCGCCGACGACATCCGGCGGATGCCGATGGGCCTGCACACCATCGTCTCGGGCGCCGGATCGATCTCCGGCGGCCAGCGGCAGCGGCTGATGATCGCGCAGGCGCTGATCCGCCGGCCGCGGGTGCTCTTCTTCGACGAGGCGACCAGCGCCCTCGACAACGCGACGCAGCGCACCGTGATCGAGTCCACCAAGGCGCTCGACGCCACCCGGATCGTCATCGCGCACCGCCTGTCCACCGTGCTGGACGCCGACCGCGTGATCGTCATGGAGGACGGCAAGGTCGTCCAGCAAGGGCCGCCGGCCGCCCTGCTCGCGGACACCGGCGGCCGACTGCGCGAACTGGTGCGGCGCCAGTTGGCCTGACCGGCCGTAAAGGGGCCTCGACCGGCCAACTCTCGGTGAACAACGTTGATCCGCTCGGTAAATGGGTACCTGCGGCAGCATGCGAATCAGCGTGGTGGACGTGGGGTCGAAGACGGTCCGGCTGGTGGTGGCCGACGCCGAGGGCGGGATACCGCTGCCGGTGCACACCGCCAAATGGCGGCTGCGGTTGTCGGAGCAGGTCAGACCAGGGGGGCCGATCCCCGGGGAGGCGGTCGAACGGCTGGTAGAGGCGGTCGCCGCCGCGAGCCGGACCGCGTCCCGCTGGGGCGCGTCCGGGCCGCTGGCGTTCGCGACCGCGGTGGTGCGGTCCGCGCCCAACCGGCAGGAGGTGCTGCGCGCCGTGCGCGCCCGCACGGGCGTCGCCCTGTGCACCCTGCCGGGCGAGGTGGAGGGCGAGCTGACCTTCCTCGGCGCGCGGCGCTGGATGGGCTGGCGGTCCGGTCCGCTGGCGCTGCTCGACATCGGCGGCGGCTCCCTGGAGGTCGCCTTCGGCCGCGGCCGGCTGCCCGACTTCGTGGCCTCGCTGCCGCTGGGCGCGAATCGGCTGACCCACGAGTTCTTCGGGGAGCAGGACCCGCCGGCGCCGGAGGCGATCCGGGCGCTGCGCCGCCGGGTGCGCCACCAGCTGCGGGACGCGGCGGCCCGGATCCGCTGGGAGGGGCCGCGCACCGCCGTGGCCACCTCACGGACCTTCCAGCAGCTGGGGCGGCTGTGCGGTGCCGCGCCCGGCCGCCAGGGGCCTTTCGTGGAGCGGGAGTTGCACTGCGGCGACCTGAGGACGGCGATCGACCGGCTGGCCGCGCTGCCCGCCGCCGAACGGGCCCGGCTGCCCGGCATCTCCGCGCCGCGCGCCGCGCAGAGCCTGGCCGGCGCGGTGATCGGGCACACCGCGATGAAGCTGACCGGCCTGGACACGGTGACCGTCTGCCCCTGGGCGATCCGCGAGGGGGTGCTGCTGCGCCACATCGAGGACGGCCCCTCCTGGTGGGCGGAGATCATCCGGCAGAACGAGCAGGACGAGCAGAACGAGGAGTCCGTCGGTCCGGGCGGCCCGGTGCCGCTGCGGATCGCGGCGGCCCTGCACTGACCACCACCCACTTTCGAATGCCGAGGCAAGGAGCTTTCATGACCCAGAACGGCGAGAACGGCGGCGAGAAGCCCGAGACGGCCCTGGAAGAGGTCATGCGCGAGATCGAGGAGGCGGAGACGCGCGACCCCGAGGCGCAGCGGGAGCGGCGGCACCGCGGCGAGGCGGGGGACGCGATCTCCCCCAACACGGGGGCGCAGGAGCAGTCGGAGCGCGACTGAGGGGCCTGACCCTCGTGGGGCGGCCGCGGGTGCGGTGAGGGCTTGTCGCGCGGTTCCCCGCGCCCCTGACGGGGATGCCGGCCGCCCTCCCGGGTACCCGCCACCCCATGCACACCGACCGCGAAGAACCTTCACTGCCGTCCCCTCGGGGCCCCCTCTCCGCGGCCGTCCGGGACCACCTGCGGGGCACCGGCCCCCTCCCCCGGACCGAGACCGTGGAATCCGTCCCGGCCTGGGGCGACGACCTCCAGCTCGCCCTCTACCAGTGCTACGAGTTGCACTACCGCGGCTTCGCCGGAGTGGACGCCGAGAAGGAGTGGGACCCCGCCCTGCTCCGCTTCCGCGCCGCGCTGGAGGGCCGGTTCCTGGCCGCCCTGCGGGCCGGCACTCGCGTCCACGACACCGTCGAGGACGCGATCGGCGACCTGCTGGTGGAACCGGTGGACGGCACGGGAGTCACCCACTTCCTGCGCGACAAGGGCGAGCTGTGGCACCTGCGCGAGTACGCCGCCCAGCGCTCCCTGTACCACCTGAAGGAGGCCGACCCGCACGCCTGGGTGCTGCCCCGGCTGTGGGGACGGGCCAAGGCGGGGATGGCGGCCGTGGAGTACGACGAGTACGGCGGCGGACGCGCCGACCGCGTGCACGCCCGGCTGTTCGCCGACCTGATGACCGACCTGGGCCTGGACACCACGTACGGACGCTATCTGGACGCGGCGTCCGCGGAGACGCTGGCCACCGTGAACATGATGTCCCTGTTCGGACTGCACCGGTCCCTGCGCGGCGCCCTCGTGGGCCACTTCGCCGCCGTCGAGATCACCTCCTCGCCCGGCTCCCGGCGGCTGGCCGAGGCGATGCGCCGCACCGGCGCCGGACCGGCCGCCGAGCACTTCTACGACGAGCACGTCGAGGCCGACGCGGTCCATGAGCAGGTCGTCCGTCACGAGGTGATCGGCGGTCTGCTGGAACAGGAGCCGCACCTCGCGCCCGACGTGGTCTTCGGCATCGACGCCACCGGACACGTCGAGGACCTCCTCGCCGCCCGGCTGCTCACCGAGTGGCGGGCGGGCCGCTCGTCCCTGCGCACCCCGCTGACGGAAGCCGTGGCCCATACTTCCTGACCCGTGGGGTACCCGGGACGCGTGAGTCCCTTGGTGCTGCCGGGTGTGTACGCCCCGCAAGAAGACACGGCGCTGCTGTCCGACGCCCTGAACGACGAGCCGCTCGCCGCCGGCGCGGACGTCCTCGACGTGTGCACCGGAAGCGGAGCGCTGGCCCTGGCCGCCGCCCGCCGGGGCGCCCGGGTCACCGCGGTGGACGTGTCCTGGCGGGCGGTGTGCACGGCCCGGCTGAACGCCGCGCGGGCCGGGCTGCCGGTCCGGGTGCGGCACGGGAACCTGTTCACCCCCGTGCTGGGCGAGACCTTCGACCTGATCCTGGCCAACCCGCCGTACGTGCCCTCGCCCGCCGGGCCGCGGCGGCCACGGGGCGCGGCCCGCGCCTGGGAGGCGGGCCACGACGGCCGGCTGCACCTGGACCGGATCTGCCGGCAGGCGCCCGCGCGACTGCGGCCCGGCGGGGTGCTGCTGCTGGTGCAGTCGGCGTTCAGCGACCCCGACGGCACCGTCGGACATCTGCGGGCCGCCGGCCTCAAGGCCGCGGTGACCCGGCGGCGCCGGATCGCCTTCGGCCCGGTGCTGCGCGGCCGGGAGGCCTGGCTGCGGCGGCGGGGTCTGCTGTCCGGGACCGACAACGAGGAAGAGCTGGTGGTCGTCCGTGCCGAACTCCCCGTCTGACACCCCCCGCCGGATCACGGTCCAGCGCCGGGGGCCCCTGCTGGTGGAGGGCCCGGTGGAGATCGAGCTGGAGGACGGCACGACGGTCTCCTCCGACCGCTTCCGCGTCGCCCTGTGCACCTGCCGCCGCAGCCGCCGCTTCCCGTGGTGCGACACCAGCCACCGCGCCCGCCGACAGCCCGGCGACGCCCCGGCCGACGGCGCGGGACGGCGCGACTGACCAGGCGCACGACGGCCTCCCCGCCCGCGCCACCGCGCCGGTTTCCCGGCGCGTCCGGCCCCGGAACGGCGACCCGCACGGTGTGCTCACCCGCCCCCTCGGGCGGTGTGTGGTCCGCTCCCGGGAGGCCTGCTGTCGGCACGGCCTGTCACGCGATTACGACCGGGACGGCGGGGAGACCGGCTGATCAGCGGCCGGCCAGTCCGACGGAACGCGCCGCCGGGTCCCCCTGCCCGGCGGCCGACGCCGGCCCGGAGCGCGTCGGAGAGGTCGGGGCCGGGTCGGTGCGCCAGCGCTGTCCGGTGGAGTTGTCGCGCAGCTTGACCACGATGTCGGCGCCCGGCTCGGCGGCGGTGACGGCGAGGGCCAGCTGCGGGTCCCGGCGGAGCACCAGTTCGTCGTCCGTGGTCAGGGCGTAGCGCACGTCGTAGCCCCGCGCGGTGCCCTCGTCTGCGCAGGTGCCCAGGACGACGACGCCGGCGTCCGCCCGCGAGTCCAGGCACAGCCCGGGGTCGGCCACCGACCGCAGCAGCCCGTCGTCCTCGTACGTCCACTGCTGGGTCCACCGCGACGAGCAGGGCGTCAGCCGGGCGCCCGCGCCGGCCTCCGGCACGCCGGGGACGTCCAGGCACAGCCCGGCGGCCTCGTTGCGCAGCCGGGTGCCGAGCGGTGCGGCGGGCGGTCCGGCGGCCCCGGTGGGCGCGGGCGCCGAGGCGGAGGGCTCGTGGCCGGCGACGCCGGTGGAGGCGGCCGGTCCCGCGCTGCTCCCGTCGTAGCTCCAGGAGTTGATCACCAGCGCGGTCATCAGGACGCCCGCCGAGGCGGCGCCGACGCCGCGGAGCAACGACCCGGCCGAGCGCGGGCGGCGCACGGGCATCCGGGCCAGCAGGCCGGTGCGGGCGCCGCGGTGCCGGGCGGTGTCCCCGGCGCGGGGGCCGGGGGCGGCGCGGCCGGGCCGGGAGTCGAGGTAGCGGCGGGCGCCCCAGCCGAGTACGGCCTCGGCGATGAGGGTCGCCGGTCCGGTCTCGGCCAGGGTGAGCTGTTCGGCCGCGTGCCGGCAGTGCCGGCACCGTTCCAGGTGTTCGCGCACGTCCGGGAGCAGTTCGGTGCCCCGGCGGATCGGGACGTCGAGGAGGCGGTTGTGGAACCGGCAGTCCTGGGTGGGCGCGAACTGCTGGTGGGCGCGCACACACGCCTCGCGGAAGTGCTCCCGCGCCTGCGCCAGCGCCGCCGACGCCGTGTCGTGGTCGAGGCCCAGCAGGCCGGCCGGAACGCTGACGGGCTCGGCCTCGACCTCCGTGTGCCACAGCAGACAGCGGGCGGTCGCCGGGAGCGACTCGAAGGCCCGCGCGGCCAGCGTCCGGTTCTCCGGGGTCAGCGACTTGGCGGTGCGCATGCCGCGTCCGCCCGCCGGTTTGAGCAGTTCCGGCAGGGTCGTGGGTAGCCGGTCGTCGGCGGCCCACTGCCGGACCGTGTCGCGCACGGCCACCAGGAGCCGGGGGCGCAGGGCCGCGGCGGGGTCGCCCTGGGCGAGCCGGTCCAGGACCTTGCGGAAGGCGGCGGCGGTGACCATGGCGGCGACGTCCGCCGGGGTGGCGAGGCAGATGGCGGCGTAGTCGTGCGCCGGCCGCCAGTGCCGCGCGGTGAGCAGCGCGGCGGCGGAGGCGGCCAGGTTCTCCGGACGCTCCCGCAGTCTGGCGGCGAGGGCGTCGTCGGACTCCCCCGGGTCTCCGCCGGACGGGGGCCGGAGCGGACGAGGGGGACGAGGGGTGGGCACTGAGGGGTTTTCCTTCCCACGCGCAGGCGAATGCCGACAGCGGGGAGCGCGCACCGACGGTGAAGCGGACCCGGTCCATCAGGGCGCGCGCGTCACCCGGCCGTCACCCCCCGCACGGGGGCATCACTCTGGCACGAACACAGAAGGTCAACAAGGCACTTGGGAAACCTGCACACTTGAAGGAAAGTCAGCCCTCATGTGAGCCGCGGCGTCGGCCCCGGCGTCATATCTGCCAGGAGCGCAGCCGGTCGGCCGCGCGGTAGATGTCGGCCTTGCCGGACATCAGATCGCGGGCCAGGTCGACCAGCGCGCCGTAGGGCGGGTCGATGCCGGCACCGCTGACGAACATGTAGGCCACGGCGGTCGCGCAGGCGAACCGGGCGTTGGCCGACGGCAGCGGCTTGAGCACGGCGAGGGTGTGCAGCAGGGCGGCGGCCCGCCAGGCCGGGTCGGAGTCCACGCCGAGGCGGGGCGGGTCGACCCGGTGCCGGGCGACGGCGGCGACCAGGGCGGAGAAGTCGTTGACGACGGGCTGGTCCGGCAGTACTTCCTCGTGGCGCTGGAGCAGCCAGGGCACGTCGATGTGGAGAACGGAGGCCATGCGTCAGGCGGCCCGTCCCTCGCCCCGGGCGGGCGGCGGCTCGTCGTCGGGGAAGGCGGCGGCGAACTCCTCGGCGTGCCCCTGGAAGAACCGGCGGAACGCCTCCGCGCCTTCCTGGAGCGCCCGGTGCCGCGCGATGTCGGCGGCGGCGGCTTCTCGGACCAGGGCCTTCATCGACGTACCGCGCTCCTTGGCGATCTGACGCAGGTCCTCGAGTTCGCGGTCACTGAACTCCACGTTCAAGGCTGGCATGCCCCCACGGTACCGCTCGGGTACTGACTCGACAATATTGCCAGGTCAGAACGGGTCCCGTGCGGTACCGCCGGGGCGGGAGGCGGGTTCAGCCCTGGTCGGCCACGAAGGCCGCCATGCGGGCCAGCGCGGCGTTCCAGTTGATGGTGGTCTCGTTGGTCGACCAGGACTGGATGTCGTCGATGTAGCAGAACTGGCCGACGCAGCCCTGGAGTTTCGCCTGGGCCAGGGGGTCCTGGATGCTGGAGTTCGGACCGCCGGAGAGGGTGCCGGCCGGCGGGTCGGGGAGCGCGGGGTCGAGCTGGCGGGCGTACCAGCGGCTGTGCTGGTGGTGTGCGCTGGCCTCTCCGTAGCCGGTGACGTAGGAGATGTTCAGCGCGTTGCGGCCCAGGATGTAGTCCATGCTCTCCAGGGCGCCGTCCCGGTACTTCGCGGCGCCGGTCAGGTCGTGGGCCGTGGCGAGCACGACCGCGTTGTTGAGGACCTGGTGGCTGGAGCCCCAGTCGTAGACGTTGTTCTCGGGGGCGTACGGCATCCCGTAGGGGTGGGCGTCCAGAGTGGCCAGGTAGCGGTCGGCGCCCTGGACGACGGAGCGGCGGACGGCGTCCCGGCCGGGGAGCCGGCTCGGCACGGTCGCCAGGTCCAGGCGGGCCGCGGCGGCGGTACGGGCCCAGTCGAAGCCGAGCGGGCCGAAGATGTCGGCGGTGTGGACCGGCGAGGCGAGCACGTGGTCCCGGAAGTCCTTCTCGCCGGTGGTGAGGTACAGCTCGGCCGCCGCCCAGTAGAACTCGTCCCGCACGTCCCGGTCGGGGTAGGCGCCGCCGCCTACGCCGTCGTTCTCGTCGGCGTACACCTCGGGGTGGGCGAGCGCCGCCGCCCACGCCGTGCGCGCGGCCTTCAGCGCCCGCGCGGCGAACTCACGGTCGTACGGCTGGTACAGGCGGGCCGCCTGGGCGGCGGTGGCGGCGAGGTTGAGGGTGGCCGCGGTGGTCGGCGGGTGGAGTTCGCGCTGCTGCGGGTCGTCGCTGGGCAGCAGGGGCAGGCCCGTCCACTGCTCGTCGTGGACCTTGTGGTGGGCCATGCCCGCCAGCGGCTGCCCCTCGGGGACCTGCATCTTCAGCAGGAAGTCCAGCTCCCAGCGGACCTCGTCGAGGAGGTCGGGCACCTTGTTGCCGCTCTCGGGAATGGCGAGGGTGCCGTCACGGAAGCGTTCGGCTCCCCGCGTGTGCAGCGTCCGCTCGTAGGTGCTCAGCAGTTCCCACACCGAGATGCCGCCGTTGACGACGTACTTGCCGTGGTCGCCGGCGTCGTACCAGCCGCCGGAGACGTCGAGCCGGTAGTCGCAGACACCCGGCTGACAGGGCACGTCGGTGTCGCCCTGGTTGGGCGCGACGCCCATGTGCCCGGCGGGGCGGGCGTAGCCGGGGCGCAGGTCGTCGCGTATCGCGAGGCCGCTGCGCTGGGTGTAGTAGAACTTCGCGGCGTCGGTGCGCAGCCGCTCGTAGGCGGCCGTGCCGATGTCGAAGGGGCGGCTGGCCTCGCCGTCGGCGACCAGGGTGAGGCCGGTGCCGCGCTTGCCGTAGCGGCCGAAGTCGATGGAGTGGACGTTCTGCCCGGAGGAGGCGTCGGTGCCGCGCGGCACGGTCCGGCCGCGGGCGACCACCGCACCGTCGGCGTCCTTGAGCCGCCAGGGCAGCGCGCCGGTCGCGTCGGTGACGAGGGTGGCGTTCTTCGGCCCGTCCGGCAGGTAGGCGACCTGGTTGACCCGGACCCGCGGCCCGGTGTCGGGTTCGTACGGCTCCGGGGGCACCCCGCCGAGCAGGGACACGTCGTCCACGCAGAACCGCCACGGCTCGGCGCTCCCGCCGACCTGGAAGGCGACCTGGCCCTGGGCGGTGCCGGCGGGCGCGGTGAAGGTGTAGGAGTAGCTGTCGCCGGAGACGCTCGGTTGCGGGCTGACCTCGTGGTAGGCGTCGTACGGCTCGACCGCGAGGCCGACCAGGGCCCGGACCGTGTGCCCGCCGGGCGTGCCGCTCGCACGGAAGGAGAAACGATACGTCTCCCCCGCCACGAGCGGGATGTCGTTCTGGCCGATGATCGCGTCCCAGCGGTTGGCGGTGCCGCCGGGGACGTCGGCGCAGAGCCGCCCGTCGTCCACGGCGGCGGTGAGGTTGCCGGTCGTCCACCAGGGCTCGGTACCGTCGTCGAACGTGCCGTTCCTGACCTGCTCGGTCTCCTCGGCACCCGCCGGGCCGGCGGGCAGCGCGGTGAGGGCCGCCGCCAGCAGGGCGGCCAGGGGCACGAGGACGGTGCTGCGTCTTCTCACGTCTGGGCTCCTCGGGGGGAGGTGCGGGCGACACTCCCCGCACGACGGCGTGGGAGCGCTCCCAGAGACGGACGCCGACCATGTTTGTTGGAGCCATGACACCGCGTCAACGGTCCGGACGGAACGCGTTCCGTCCGGACCGTCACATCCCCGGCCGCAGTGGTCTCGACGGGACCGGCTCAGCGGGTCCCTCAGCGGATGCGGCGTACGTACGCGTCCGCGCCCGCGCTCCGCGGGCCCCGGGCCATGTGCCCGGCCTCCGAGGAGAAGGCGACCGTGCCCGCGCGGGAGTCCAGCGGCTGGTCGCCGACGAGCGCCTCGGCCGGCCGGCCCGAGGCGTCGGTGACGGCGGGCGTGGTGCGGCCGGTGCGCAGGTCCCGCAGGTACCAGGAGCCGTCCGACCAGTTGGTCGCGGCCCGGAAGAGCAGGTACCGGCCGTCGCGGCTGAGCCTCCCGTCCAGGGTCCACAGGGACGGGTCGGGTGCCTCGACGATCCGCAGCGAACCGGTGCGGAGGTCGCGGACGAAGACGTTGTACCCGGCGCCGTTGGCGTCCTCGGGGCCGAGGTCGGTGGCCGCCGAACTGAAGGAGACGTAGCGGCCGTCGCCGCTGATCCGGCCGTCGTGCACGTCCCCGTTGCCGCGGACGCCCTCGGGTGTGAGGTACGCCGACCGGTACTCCCCGGTGCGGGCGTCGGCCACCTTGACGTCGTTGAACGGGCGGTAGTACTGGCCGTTCGTGTACACCAGCACCCGTCCGTCGTCGCTGAGGGAGGGCCCGTACGACAGGACTCCGAGGTACGGATGGATCGTCAGCTCTCCGGTGCGCATGTCGCGGACGGCGACGCCCCGGCCCGGTTTGGGCACCGCGTCGCTCGACTCGTAGGCGACGTACCGGCCGTCCGCGCTGACGGAGGCGTCCCTCGCGTGCGCCGTGTTGCCCGTGATCTCGTTGCCGGCGTACCTGAGCTTCCCGGTGCGCAGGTCACGCCAGTAGACCGACCGCTTGTCGTGCGTCTCTCCCGGGATCAGGTCGGGCGCGGCCGAGATGAAGACGACGTGCCGGCCACCGGCGCTGATGGCCCCGTAGGTGGCGCCGTGCGCGGACTGCCTGCCCTCGGCGTCCGTGCTGACGCGCTGGGTGCGGCCGGTCCTCAGGTCCCGCAGGAAGACGTCGGCGACGCCGTTGGTGTCCCCGCGGACCAGGCTGGACGCCTCCGACACGAAGACGGCGTACCGTCCGTCGGCACTCAGGGACGGGGCTTCGGACTCGGCGTCCGCGCCCTGGGTGAGTCTGACGTTGTGGGTCTTCGGGTGGTGGCCGTGCCTGCCGTGCGACGGCGCGGTGTGCGCCGTCGCGGGTGCCGGCAGTACCGCGACGGACGCGGCGGCGGCGACGGTCAGGGCCGCGACGGCCGTTCCCCATCTGCTGCGCATGAGTCGGTTCCCCCTCGGAAGTCGGTGTCCCGGGCCGGTGACGGCCGTGGGCCCGGGCCGGGAGCCGTACGAGAGGGCGGCCATACCCCCTCGTGCACCCCGCGCGCCTCCCCCGGCCCCCACCGGGCACACCGTCAGTCAAGGCTCACCACCGGCACCGCGGCAATCCGCAGAACGCCGTACAACCCCCCGGCGAGATCGACGGTCCGCGTGGGCCGGGCAGGGCGCGAGCCGCTCCTGGGCGTGCGCCCTCCCCGGCACCGGTCAGGCGGCCGGCGCCGCCAGCCGGCTGATCCGTACCGCGCCCCGGGGCTCACCGGGGTGGCCGCTGGTCAGAGTGAGGCGGATCCGGGAGCCGCGGACCGGGTCGAAGGTGACGACCGTGGGCCGGTCGGAGGCGGTGGCCCAGTCGGTACGGGCACCCTCGACGGCCCGCCACGCCCGGCCGTTCCACACCTCGGCCCCGATCGCGGCGGGCAGGCTGTGCGTGGCGTCGGTGGTGAAGGAGACCTCGATCCGGTCGAAGCGGCGGGCGCGTCCGTAGTCGACGCTCACCCAGTCCTCGGCGCGGGCGCCGTCGAAGGCGGGCAGCAGGGCGGTGGCCGCCTTGACGAAGCCGTTGGACCAGCCGGTCGCCGGGTCGCCGTCGAGCATGGCGGCCGGAAGGGTGTCGGGACGGCCGGAGTAGCTCGCGTCCGCGTGCGGGGTCTCCACGGGCGCCGGATACGCCGCCCGGAACCCGGGCGCGGGCGTGGTGGCGCGGTCCGCCGCCCGCTCGGCGCGCACGCTGGCCGTGCCCGTGCGCAGCCCCTCCGCTCGGGCGGTCACCTTCAGCGTCCCGGCCCGGGTGCCGGAGCGGACGATGGCGAGGGCCTTGCCGTGGAAGGCGGTGCGGGTGCTCGCCTGGTAGGGCTCGGCGCTCTCCTGGCGGCCGTTGTCCAGCCCGGCGAGACAGCCGCCGGTCACGTCGAAGGTGATCAGGTGCTCGGCGCCGGGCACCACCGTGCCGTGCCGGTCGACGACGTCGGCGGTGACGAAGACCAGGGAACGGCCGTCCGCCGCGAGGGACTTCCGGTCGGGCGTCAGCCGGATCGCGTACGGCTCACCGGCCGTGCGCAGCACATCGGTGGCGACCGTCTTCCCGTCCCGCCGGGCGACGGCCTTCAGCTCGCCCGGCGCGTAGGGCACCTTCCAGGTCAGGTGGAGCTTGCCCGCGCTGCCGTTGGGGCTGGTGTAACTGCCCGGCCAGGGGCCGTCGGTGAAGGTCTTGTCGTCGCCGGTGGCCTCGGTGGTCTCCAGGTAGCTCCGCCCGTCCACGGTCTTCTTGGTGTCGAACTTCCGCACGCCCAGCGACGCCCCGTCGAGGAACAGCTCGACGGTGTCCACGTTGGAGTAGGCCCACACCTCGACCGTGTCGCCCGCCGCGTGGTTCCAGGTCATCGGCAGCAGGTGGACCATCGGCTCCTCGGTCCACTGGCTGCGGAAGAGGTGGTACATGTCCTTGGGGAAGCCCGCGGTGTCCACGGCGCCGAAGAAGGACGCCTTCACCGGGAAGACGTCGTACGGCGTCGGCTCCCCGATGTAGTCGATGCCCGACCACAGGAACTGCCCGGTGAACCACCTGCGGTCCCGGTCCTTCTTGTGGCCGTACTCGCCGCTCATGGTCCAGGAGGCGAGGTTGTTGTCGTAGGAGGAGGTCGCCCGCCTGCCGGGGGTGTGGTTCTCCCCGGTGTTGAGGTGCTGGGGCTCCTGGTACGTGCCGCGCGTGGAGGTCTCCGAGGACGACTCCGACTCGAACAGGAACAGGTGGGGATAGGCGGCGTGCAGGGCGTCGACCGACTTGGCGGTGTTGTAGTTGAGACCGAGTCCGTCGAGCTTGGCCAGCATGAGGTCGGCCGCCGAGCCCTTGGCGGGCATACTGCGGTACTTGTCGGAGCCGATGACCAGGGGGCGGGTGTCGTCGGCGGCCTTGATCGCGCCGATGATCCGGTCGGCCATGGCGAGACCGGCGGTGGAGGTGGAGTCGGGGACCTCGTTGCCGATCGACCACATCACGACGGCGGGCGAGTTGCGGGCCGCCAGGACCATCTCGCCGGCGTCCGTCTCGCACCACTGGTCGAAGAACCGGCCGTAGTCCCAGCGGTTCTTGCCGGTGCGCCAGCAGTCGAACGCCTCGACCAGCATGACGATCCCGAGTTCCTCGCAGACCCGGATCACCGCCGGGTCGGGCGGGTTGTGCGAGGTGCGCAGGGCGTTGACGCCCATCGACTTCATGATCTCCAGTTGCCTGCGGACCGCGTCGGCGCTGACGGCGGCGCCGAGCGCGCCCAGGTCGTGGTGGAGGTCGACGCCCTTGAGCTTGGCGTGGACGCCGTTGAGGTGGAAGCCCTCCTCGGGGTCGATCCGGAAGGTTCGTATCCCGAACACGGTGTCGTAGGTGTCCACCGTCCGGCCGCCGACGCGCAGTTCGGTGCGCAGGGTGTACCGGTCGGGGGCGGCGAAGTCCCAGCGGCGGGGCCGGGCGACGGCCAGTTCGTGGGTCTCGCTCCGGTCGTCGGCGCCGACGGTGACCGTGGAGGAGGCACGGGCCACGGTGCGGCCGTCGGGGTCCCGGACCGCCGAGCGGATCTCGACCTCGCGCGAGGCGCCGGAGGCGTTCACCACCGTGGTCGCCACCCGGACGACGGCCCGCTCGTCGGTCACCTCCGGGGTCGTGACGTACGTGCCCCAGCGCCCCACGTGCACGGGTTCGGTGACGACCAGGCGGGCTTCACGGTAGATGCCGCTGCCGGAGTACCAGCGGCTGCTCGGCAGCCGGTTGCGGACCCGGACCGCGAGCACGTTCTCGGTCCGGCCGTCGGTGTGCACCAGGTCGGTGATGTCGAGGGCGAAACCCGTGTAGCCGTAGGGGTGGCGGCCCGCCTCGGTGCCGTTGCACCAGACGTAGGCGTCCATGTAGACGCCGTCGAACTCCACCGCGATCCGCTTGCCCGCGAGCGCGGCCGGCAGCGTGAAGGACAGGCGGTACCAGCCGAGGCCGCCCGGCAGGAAGCCGGTGCCGCTGGTGGTGCCGTGCTCGGTGGTGGGCGCCTGTTCGATGCTCCAGTCGTGCGGGACGGCGACCTCGCGCCAGGCGGAGTCGTCGTACCCGGGGTCCGCGGCGTCCGCATCGGGTTCGTCGGCGCCCACGGGGTCGGCGAGGGTGAAGCGCCAGCCGTCCCGCAGGGCGACGGTACGACGGCCGGGGAAACCTTCCTTCTCATCCGCCGCCCACGCCCCCGGGGCGACCGGCAGCACCCCGACCGCCGGGGTGGCCGCGGAGGCGATCAGGACCGATCTGCGCGTGACTGTCATGGCTCTCCCTCGTCAGGGCCCAGAAGTACTCACAAGTGATCGCGAACAAACAGATTCTGTCGATGCGTCACGGCAGTCCGTCAAGGGGGCGGAGGCGCACTTCTACCGCACGCGCCACCCCCGTCGCGCCTGTTGAAGACCCCGTGCGCCCACCAAGTGCCGTACAGACCGCGTTCGGGTCCGCGCGACCCCTGTGACCCACTACGCTGTGCCCCAAGTGACACACCGTTCACTGTGAGTGTGCGCGATGGAGTGGCGACGATGAGCCCGGTCAACCCGTACGACGATGCCGCCACGGCCCGGGCCGTCATCGACGACACCGGCGTGGTACTGCACTGGAACGAGGGGGCGAGCAGACTGCTCGGCCACCCGCCGGAAGGGGTCGTGGGCCGGCCCGCCGCCGACCTCCTGGCCGACGGCAGCCAGGACGAGTTCCCGAAACCCGGCGACGCGCGCTGGCACGGCGTGCTGAAGCTGCGGCACCGCGACGGACACGTGGTGTCCGCCCGGGTGCTCGCCCGCCGCCGGGGCCCGGACGACGGCCGCCCGGCCGGCTGGCTGGCGGTCGCGGCGCTGGACAGCGTCCCCGACCCGGCGGACGACCCCCTGGTCAACCTGGCGCTGACCCAGTCGCCCTGCGCCATGCTGATCTTCGACGAACAGCTGCGTCTGTGCGGCGTCAACGACGCCATGGCCCGTCTGACGATGGTGCCGCCCGAGCACCTGCTCGGTCTGCGGCTCACCGACATCGACAGCCACCCGGAGTACGCCAAGTACGAGGAGAACCTCCGGCGGGTGCTCGTCACCGGGAAGCCGCACGAGGTGGAGACGTTCCAGCCGGTCCCCGGCGAGACGCACCCCCAGGCGTGGCTGGCCCGCGTCGCGCGGCTGACCGGCCCCGACGGCCGGATCCGCGGCGTCTGCGCGAGCGTCCACGACTTCACCGAGCAGCACCGGGCCCGGGAGCGGCTCCAGCTGGTCAACGAGGCCAGTGTGCGCATCGGCACCACGCTCGACGTCACCAGTACCGCCCAGGAACTGGCCCAGGTCTGCGTCCCGGTCCTCGCCGACTTCGTCAGCGTCGACCTGCTCGACCCGGGGGAGCACGGCGGCGAGCACCCGGACCGGCCCCTGCCGCCGGTGGCCCTGCGCCGGGCCGCCCACACGTCGATCACCCCGGGCTGTCCCGAGGCGGTGGCCGAACCGGGCCGGCTCGACGACTACCCGGCCGGTTCCCCGCAGGCCGAGTGCCTGGTCACCGGACGCGCGATCGTGACCACGGTGCCCTCCGGGGACGGCGAGGGGTGGCGCAGCCTGGACGAGGTCCCGTTCCGGGGAGTGCGGGAGGACGGCGTCCACTCCATGCTGTGCGTCCCGCTCCAGGCCCGGGGCGCCACCCTCGGGGTCGCGGTCTTCGCCCGCTTCCGGAGCCCGGTGCCGTTCACCCACGAGGACGTGCTGCTGGCCGAGGAGGTCACCGCGCGGGCCGCCGTCTGCATCGACAACGCCCGCCGCTACTCCCGGGAGCGGGAGACCACACTGACCCTCCAGCGCAGCCTGCTCCCCCGCCAGCTGCCGCCCACGGCGGCGGTGCAGGCCGCCTCCCGCTACCTCCCGGCGGCCCGCGCCGGAGTGGGCGGCGACTGGTTCGACGTCATCCCGCTGTCCGGGATGCGGGTCGCGATGGTCGTGGGGGACGTGGTGGGCCACGGCATCCAGGCGTCGGCCACCATGGGCCGGCTGCGTACCGCCGTGCGCACCCTCGCCGACATCGACCTGGCCCCCGACGAACTCCTCACCCACCTCGACGACCTGGTCGTCCGGCTCTCCGACGAGTCCGGCGGCGACGGCACCGGCGAGGTCGGCGCCACCTGTCTGTACGCGGTGTACGATCCGGTCTCCCGGCGCTGCACCCTGGCCCGGGCCGGTCATCCGCCGCCCGTCCTGGTCCCGCCGGACGGACCGCCCCACCACGTCGAACTGCCCTCGGGGCCGCCGCTGGGCGTGGGCGGGCTGCCGTTCGAGTCGGCCGAACTGGACCTCAGCGAGGGCTCGGTACTGGCGTTCTACACCGACGGGCTGATCGAGAGCCGGGAGCGGGACGGCGACACCGGTATCGCCCTGCTGTGCGAGACCCTGGCGGCAGCCCCGCCCGGCACCTCGTCCGCGGCCCTGGACCAGACCTGCGACCGGGTGCTGCGCACCCTGCTGCCGCCGGGCGGCGCCGCCGACGACGTGGCCCTGCTGCTGGCCCGCGCCCGGGGCCTGCCCCCGTCCCGGGTGGCGACCTGGGACATCCCCGCCGACCCGGCGCTGGTCGCGCCCGTCCGCAAGCAGGTCCTGGACCAGCTGGCCACCTGGTCGCTGACGGAGGCGTCCTTCACCACCGAGCTGGTGGTGAGCGAACTGGTCACCAACGCCATCCGCTACGGCGCCCCGCCGATCCGGCTGCGGCTGATCCACGACGCGACCACACTGATCTGCGAGGTGTCCGACACCAGCCACACCGCCCCGCACCTGCGCCGCGCCAAGACCTGGGACGAGGGCGGGCGCGGTCTGCTGCTGGTCGCCCAGCTCACCCAGCGCTGGGGCAGCCGGCACACGGCCGAGGGCAAGACGATCTGGGCGGAGCTGGCGCTGCTGGACCAGGGATGAACGCCGGTTTCCGCGGCCTCGCGACGGGACATCCGGACAGACAGGACGTAGGGAACGAACCCCGGTCCGGTCGTGACGAATCCCCAGGAGGGTGAGGCAGCGATGGTGAACACATACCGGCCGGTGCGCCGGACGGCGCTGCTCGCGGGCGCGGTCGCGCTGCTCGGCGCCCTGACCGCCTGCGGCGGCGACAGCGGCGGTACCGCGACGGCACCGGACCGTTCCCCGACGACCGCGGGGACGGCCACGGACGGGAACACGGCCGGACCCACGGCCGCACCCGGCACGGACTCCCCCAGCGCCCCGGCGTCCAGCGCCGTACCGAGCACCGCCCCGACCGACACGGCCGGGTCCGCGTCGGCCTCCGCCCGCACCGACGGCCGCTGCCGCACCACCGAGCTGCGGGCCTCCGTCGGCCGCGTCGACCCGGGCGCAGGCCAGCGCAACTTCCCCGTGGTCCTGACCAACACCTCGTCCCGCACCTGCACCCTGTACGGCTATCCGGGCGCCGCGTTCGTCGACGCGTCCGGCAAGCAGCTGGGGCCGGACCCGGTGCGCGACCCCGCCTCGCCCCGGACCCTCACCCTCACCCCGGGCAAGAGCGCCTGGTCGGCGCTGTCGTTCGCCAGCCCGGACATCAGCGGGGCGCGCACCGCCGCCCCGGCGACCCTGCTCGTCACCCCGCCGGACGAGCGGGACGCCCTGGAGGTGACCTGGAAGGCGGGCGAGGTGCCGGTGGGCGGCAACGAGTCCGAGGTCTCGCTCACCGCCCTGACCCCCGGCACGGGCCCCTGAGCCGCCCGGCTCAGTGACCGGCGACCGGATGCGGCGCGTAGGGCCGCTCCAGTTCCTCGGCTTCCTTGTCGCTCAGCTCCAGTCCGACCGCCGCCACCGCGTCCTCCAGGTGGCCGGACCTGGCCGCTCCGACGATCGGCGCGGTCACCGTGGCCTGGCGCAGCAGCCAGGCCAGTGCCACCTGGGCGCGCGGGACGCCGCGCTCGCCGGCGATGCGGGTGACGGCCTCGACGATGGCGCGGTCGCCCTCCTGGTAGAGGGTGCCGCCGAAGCGGTCGGTCTCGCTGCGCCGGGTGGCGGTCCCCCAGTCACGGGTGAGGCGCCCGCGGGCCAGCGGGCTCCACGGCAGCACGCCCACGCCCTGGTCAGCGCAGAGCGGCAGCATCTCCCGCTCCTCCTCGCGGTAGATCAGGTTGTAGTGGTTCTGCATGCTGACGAACTTGGTCCAGCCGTTGCGCTCGGCGGTGTACTGGGCCTTGGAGAACTGCCAGGCGTACATCGAACTGGCCCCGATGTACCGCACCTTGCCCGCCTTGACCAGGTCGTGCAGGGCCTCCATCGTCTCCTCGACGGGCGTGTGCGGGTCCCAGCGGTGGATCTGGTACAGGTCCACGTAGTCGGTGCCCAGCCGCCGGAGGCTGTGGTCGATCTCGGTCATGATCACCTTGCGGGACAGGCCGCCGCCGTTGGGGCCGGGCCGCATCCGGCCGTGCACCTTCGTGGCGAGCACGATCTCGTCCCGGCGGGCGAAGTCGGCCAGGGCCCGTCCGACGATCTCCTCGCTGGTGCCGTCGGAGTAGACGTTGGCCGTGTCGAAGAAGGTGATCCCGGCCTCCACCGCCTGCCGGATCAGGGGACGCGCGGCGTCCTCGTCGAGGGTCCACTCGTGCGGGCCCCGCTCGGGCACGCCGTAGGTCATGCAGCCCAGACAGATCCGCGAGACGTCCAGGCCCGTCGAACCGAGCTTCACGTACTGCACCGTTGCCGCTCCCGCCTTCAGGACGAGTGATCTTCAGGTCGAGTGATCTTCCAGGAAGAGCCTACGGCCTTGAGGTGACCGTCCGGCGTGGGAGCGGCCCGGGAACGGGCGGGCTCGCGCATCCTCGGCGCAGACGGCGGCTGCCCGGCCCTCCGGTCCGCCGCTGTTTCCGTCAGCGTTCCCGTCAGCGTTTCCGTCAGCGTTTCCCTCACTGTTTCCGGAGGAAGATGTGCCGATCCGTCCGAGAAGTGTCCCGGTCCTGGCCGGTGCCGCCGTGCTGTGCCTGGCCCTCGTCCCGTCCGCCTGGGGCCGTCCGGGTCCCGTGCCGAAGCCGGCGGAGGGGACGGCGTCGACGCTGTGCGCCCCGGCCGGCACCCTGCGCGGCGCGGGCGGTCAGCGGGCCGCGGTCAGCCTGTGCGCGAGCGGCGGCGCCCGCGGCCTGTCCGTCTCGGCGCCCGCCACCTGTACGACCGGCTCCCGGGCGGCCGTCCGGTACGCCTGTGCGACCTCCGGGACCTGGACCGCGCGGCGCGACGGCGCGACCGTCGCCTCCGGGACGCTGCCCGGCGCGGACGCCACCTACCCGGGCCCGGGGACGTACGAGATCACCGCGTCCGTGCACGCGCGTTCGGAGCCCGGGGGCGTGGACCTGCGCGGCACGGTGCGCGCGAAGCTCCGGCTGAGCGCGCCCAAACCCGCGCCCACCCACCGCGTCGAGGTCGACCGTCGCGTGCTGCGGCCGGACACCGTCACCACCCTCACCTACACCGTCCACCGGGACAGCGACGCGGGGGACGGCAGCGCCCGCTTCGGGCTCATCGGCGAGGAGGGGTCGGGGGTGGAGCTGGCCACGGACGACGCCCGCTGCGTCAATCCGCTGGTGGGCCGTCACCCGTCGACCGACCGGCTCATGCACTCCCTGGACTGCGCGTTCACCGACCTCCAGCCGGGCCGGCCGGCCACCGTGCGGGTCCGCGTCGCCCTGAAGGCGGCCTGCTCGACGGTGGTGTCGAAGCTGGGGTACTGGATGCCGCGCGGTCAGGACGTGTTCACCGGCGGCATGCTGGTGGGGCCGACGGTGGGCTGCGACCGGTCCTGACCCGGACGCCCGACGAGGTCCAGCGCCCGCTCCCAGGGGTACCCGGCCGCGTCCGGGGTGCCGAAGCGGACGCCCATCGCGCGCAGCCGGGCGAGACTCTCCCGGTAGGCCGGGTGGGCGGCCAGCGCGTCGCCCACGCAGGGCAGTACGCCGATGGGCACGCCGAGGCCGTACGCCTCGCACAGGGTGCCCAGGGCGAGGGTGTCGGCGATGCCGGCGGCCCATTTGTTGAGGGTGTTGAAGGTGGCGGGCGCGACGATCACGGCGTCCGGCGCGGGGAACGGGCGCGGTTCGCCGGGGCGGCGTGAGCGGGCCCGTACCGGGCGGCCGGTCAGCGTCTCGACGGCCGCGACATCGAAGAAGCCGTCGGTCGCGGCGGTCGGGGTGGCGATCACCCCGACCGCCCAGCCGCGCCCCTGCGCCGCTTCGATCAGTTCGCCGACGTCCGCGGCGACGCCGGCGGCGCAGACGACCACGTAGAGGAAGGGTTTCCGGTCCTGTTCGGTCACCCGGGAAGCCTACTCAGCGGGCGGCCGGTGAGGTGACCGTCTCCGGCCGCCTCGCGTGCCGCCCGGTCCTCCGGGGCGGCTGGGGCCGGGGCACGGCCGCGCGGGTCGGTCCGGGGGCGCCCGGGGCGAGGCGGCCGGATGCCACGCCGGGCGTCAGCCCGCCGGATGATCCGTCACGAGGACGGCGCCCACCGGGCAGGCCCGGGCCGCCTCCCGGACCAGAGGGCTGCCGCCGCCGTCCTCGCGGCCGGGCAGGACGGCGCCGTAGCCGTCGTCGTCCTGGGTGAACACGTCGGGGGCGGTCAGGGCGCACTGGCCGGCGCCGATGCAGACGTCTTTGTCGATGTCGATGCGCATGGTCCGTCAGCTTCCTACCAGGTCACGGGGAGTTCCAGTACTCCCTGGATCGTGTCGCCGGGTTTGTGGGGGATCCGCTCGGCCGGAACGGCCAGGCGCAGGCCGGGCAGCCGGCGCAGGAGGGTGCCGAGGGCGATCTCCATCTCGGCGCGGGCCAGGTGCTGGCCGAGGCACTGGTGGATGCCGGAGCCGAAGGAGAGGTGGAGGCGGGTCGGGCGGTGCCAGTCGAGGGCGTCCGGCTCCGGGCACAGGGCCGGGTCCCGGTTGATGACGGAGAGGGCGAAGACGACGCCGTCGCCGGCCCGGATGGTCTCCCCGTCCGTCTCGATGTCCTCGACGGCCAGCCGCAGCAGACCGTCGGTGATCGCCAGGGTCCGCGTCAGTTCCTCGACGGCGGCGGGCAGCAGGGCGGGGTCGGCCCGCAGTTCGGAGAGGCGCTCGGGGTGGCGCAGCAGGGTGTAGGTGCCCAGGGAGATCATGTTGGCGGTCGTCTCGTGGCCCGCGACCAGCAGGATGACGGCCAGGGCGACGAGTTCCTCGCGGCCGGGGGTGTCCGGGCCGGGGCGGTGGACCAGGTCGTCCAGCAGGCCGGTGCCGAGGTCCGCGCGCTTGCGGTCGACCAGGTCACCGAGGTACGCCGCCAGGCGGTCGCGGGCGTCCAGGGCGTCGGCGGCGGTGGGGCCGCGCAGCAGCCGGCGGGACTGTTCCTGGAAGAAGGCGTGGTCGGCGTAGGGGACGCCGAGCAGCGCGCAGATCACCCGCGACGGCACGGGGAGCGCGAAGGTGGTCACCAGGTCGGCGGGCGGGCCCTGGGCGGTCAGCGCGTCGAGGTGCTCGTCGACGATCTCCTGGATGCGCGGGCGCAGGGCCGTCGCCCGCCGCAGGGTGAACTCGGGGAGCACCAGGTGGCGTTGGGCCCGGTGTTCGGGGTCGTCGACGCCCAGCAGCGCGGCCTTGCGGCCGGCCGTTGCGGCCAGCCGTGGTGAGGTGGCGGGGAATCCGGGGCGGGTGCGGTCGGTGGACAGCCGCTGGTCGGCCAGGAGCCGGCGGGCGGTGGCGTGCCCGGTGACCAGCCAGGCCGGGCGGCCGTCGTAGAGGGTGACGCGGGCCAGCGGCCGGGTGGCGCGCAGCCGGTCGTAGCCGGCGGGCGGCTGGTAGGGGCAGGTCCGGTCCTGAGGGAAGGCGACGGGTTCGGTCGTGTCCGGCATGACAGTCCATTAGATGCCGCGCGCCGCCGGGCGGCGACGCGAAGTTCGGCCAGATCGGCGCACCGGGGCAGCAGCCGGGGATCGCGGTCGGGAGGCGATAGAAATGGATTACGTACCGGGTGGCGTTGACCTCGGTGCCAGTGAGCCGTACGACCGACGATGGGACGGATGCAGATGCCTCTTGAGGGCGAGTACGAACCCAGCCCGACGCAGTGGGTGCGGGAGCAGGTGGAGCTGTACGAAAGGTCCGGCGGCACCGAGGGCACGACCCTGCGGGACACCGGTCTGCCGGTGATCCTGCTGACGACCAGGGGCGCGAAGAGCGGGAAGCTGCGCAAGACACCGCTGATGCGCGTCGAGCACGACGGCCGCTACGCGGTGGTCGCCTCGCTGGGCGGAGCGCCGAAGCATCCGGTGTGGTACTTCAACGTCAAGGCCGACCCGCGGGTGGAACTCCAGGACGGGGCGGTGAAGCGGGACTTCACGGCCCGTGAGGTCACGGGCGCGGAGAAGGCCGAGTGGTGGGAGCGCGCCGTCGCGGCGTTCCCGGACTACGCCGACTACCAGAAGAAGACGGACCGGGAGATCCCGGTCTTCGTGCTGGAGCCGGCCGACGGTTCCTGAGAGCGGGCCGGGAGTCCGCTGAGAATTTTTCTCTCCGGCCGTGCATGAACCGGCCGCCGCCGGGCACCCGAAGGTCAGGTCCCGCCGCGTTCCCCCGTCGCGGCGGGGCTTTCGCCTGCCTCCCGCGCGCGCCGGTCCGTCACGTCCAGGAAGATCTGCCCCGCCTCGGGCACGGTGTTGGCGAGGGACCGCTTGATGCGTACGGCGACCTCCTCGACCCGTTCGCTGTCCAGGCCGGGCACCAGGTCGATGCGGGCGGCCACCAGGGTGGAGTCGAGGCCGGTCTTCATCGTGAACAGGGCCTCGACGCTGTCGATCTCGGGCTGGGCCTCCAGCAGGGCCCGGATCCGGCCGGTGGCCTCCGGGTCGGCGGCCTCGCCGATCAGCTGTTCGCGGGCCTCGCGGCCGAGCCGGTAGGCGACGTAGACGAGCAGCGCGCCGATGGCGAGCGAGGCGGACGCCTCCCAGACCACCTGTCCGGTGACCATGTGCAGCGCCATGCCGATCATGGCGAGGGTCACGCCGAGCACCGCGGTGCCGTCCTCGGCGACGACCGTGCGCAGGGCCGGGTCGCTCAGGCCGCCGCCCTGCCGGCGCACCTGGTGCAGGGCCCGCAGCAGCGAGGCGCCCTCGGCGAGGAAGGCGACACCGAGCACGACCAGACCGGCGACGTAGCCGCTCAGTTCTTCCTCGGCGCCCGTGCGGAGGGCCTCGACGCCCTGGTAGAAGGAGAAGCAGCCACCCATGACGAAGATGCCGACGGCCGCGAGCAACGACCAGAAGTACCGCTCCTTGCCGTAGCCGAAGGGGTGCCGGCGGTCGGCCGGGCGGCGGCTGCGGCGCAGCGCGGCGAGGAGGAAGACCTCGTTGAGGCTGTCGGCCACGGAGTGCGCCGCCTCCGACAACAGCGCGGGTGATCCGGCGACGAAGCCGCCGGCCGCCTTGGCGACGGCGATCACCAGGTTGGCGGCCAGCGCCACCAGCACGGTGACGCGGGTACGCCGGTCGGTCGCCCCGTTCTCCGGTGTCTTGGGTCCGCTGTCCGGTGTCTTGGGTCCGCTGTCCTCGCCCGTCCCGGGCGTCGTCTGCCGCGTAGTCGTTCCGCTCACCTTTCGCCGGATGCCCCCGGCCTGCCCGGATCACACCCACTTGTGGGTGGCCGGCCCGTGCCGGGGGCCGAAAACTGGGAACGCGTCAACCAGGGCATCCGTGCGGCAGGGAGGAGAGGGCCATGAGCGAGGGCGCCGGAGAGGCCGGCAACAGCGCGTACGGCAGGAAGGCGTTCAAACGGTCCCGGAGCCATTTCGCGGACCGCGTCACCGCCGACGGCCGGGACGGCTGGCCGGTGGCGGCCGGGCGGTACCGGCTGGTGGTCAGCCGGGCCTGCCCGTGGGCGAGCCGGGCGCTGGTCTCCCGGCGGCTGCTCGGCCTGGAGCAGGCCCTTTCCCTGGCGATCGCCGACCCGATCCAGGACGACCGCAGCTGGCGGTTCACCCTCGATCCGGACGGCCGCGACCCGGTGCTCGGCATCCGCTACCTCAGCGAGGCGTACGACCGGCGGGAGACCGGGTATCCGGGCGGGGTGAGCGTGCCGGCGATCGTGGACGTGCCGAGCGGCGCCCTGGTCACCAACGACTTCCAGCAGATCACCCTGGACCTGGCGACCGAGTGGACGGCCCTGCACCGGCCGGGGGCGCCCGACCTGTATCCCGAGAAGCTGCGTGACGAGATCGACGAGGTGATGGCGGGCGTCTACCACGACGTCAACAACGGGGTGTACCGGGCGGGCTTCGCCACCGGCCAGGAGGAGTACGAGGAGGCGTGCGCGGGCGTGTTCCGGCGGCTGGAGCTGCTGACGCCCCGGCTGGAGCGGCAGCGCTATCTGGTCGGCGACACCATCACGGAGGCGGACATCCGGCTGTTCACCACGCTGGTCCGGTTCGACGCCGTCTACCACGGCCACTTCAAGTGCAACCGCTGGAAGCTGACGGAGAGTCCGGTGCTGTGGGGTTACGTCCGCGATCTGTTCCAGACGCCGGGTTTCGGTGACACCGTGGACTTCGACCACATCAAGCGTCACTACTACCAGGCGCATACGGGCGTGAATCCGACCCGCATCGTGCCGCTGGGCCCCGACCTGTCCGGCTGGCTCACGCCGCACCACCGCGAGGAGCTGGGCGGCCGGCCGTTCGGTGACGGCACCCCGCCCGGGCCGGTCCCCGCCGACGAGGAGGTACCGGCGCGGGGCAGGCCCTGATCCGCTCCTCTTCGTTCGACGTACCGACTCAATCGACTTACCGACTCGTTCGGCGTACCAATTCATTCGGCGTACCGATTCGTTCGGCGCACCAAGGAGGAGTTTCGTGGGAAAGAAGAAGAAGCAGAAGCTTCCGATGGCCTACAAGCCGGTCGGCTTCGTGCTGGGCTGGGCGGGCGGCGCGCTGGCCGGGATGGCGTTCCAGAAGACGTGGAAGCTGATCCGGCACGAGGACGACGCGCCCGACGCCCTGGACCCGGACCGCGGCTGGGGCGAGATCCTGCTGGCCGCCGCGATCCAGGGTGCCATCTTCGCCGTGGTGCGCAGTGCCGTGGACCGCTCGGGCGCCAAGGTCATCGAGCGTTCCACCGGGGTGTGGCCGGCCGCGGGCTCGGGCGGCCGGGACTGACCACCGCCCCGGCACGCCGCCGACGCCCCGCGAGCGGACCGTCCGCCGCGGGGCTCAGCCCTGTTTGGGCGCGGTCGAGGGATGGCGGCGCAGGGTGAAGGAGTGGCCGGCCGGGTCGGAGAAGCCGCGCTCCTCGTAGGGGCCGGGCGTGTCCTTCGCCTCCACCGGGCGCCCACCGAGCCCCACGATGCCGCGCTCGGCCTCGTCGAGGTCGTCCACCACGAAGTCCAGATGGACCTGGAGGGAGTTCTCGGGGCGGGGCCAGCTCGGCGGGGTGGCGTTGACGTCCCGGCGGAACGCCATGCGGAAGCCGTCGGCTCCCCTGATCTCGATCCGGTTGGCGGCCACGTCGGTCTCCCGCGCGCCGAGCAGCTCCTTGTAGAACTCCGCGAGCATCTCGGGCTCGGCACAGTCGAGCACCACGACGCCCGCATTCACCAGTGCCATCTCTTCTCCTCCGAAGGTCCGGGGCGCGGGGCGGCCTGCCCCGTGCCCTGTACCTAGCTGATATCCGCGCCCGGCGGATTCAGTCGGGCGGGGGCGGCAGCGCGGGGTTCGTGGGTGTGCGTCGGGGCGGGCGGTGGGCGTGCGGAGGCGGTCGGTGGGCGCGCAGA
>NZ_JAGGOO010000039.1 GCF_018614415.1 Streptomyces sp. ISL-12 | reverse complement strand
AACCCCAACCCCGCACACCCCGGCCAGGAAACACCGACCCCATGAGCCCCAACCCGCACACCACCCCAGCCGGCCACACCGACCCCATGGGCGCCCCACCCCGCACACCCCCCGCGTCGCGCCCAACCCATTGACGCCTTCGCCCACCGCGCCTACCTTCCTCCGTCCGACCGCTTCCGGAGGAGCCGACCATGCCGATCACTCCGTCCGCGCCGGGCGCCGGCTGATGGCCAGGATCACCGACGTGGCGCGGCGCGCCGGGGTCTCCCCCAGCACCGTCTCCTACGCCCTCAGCGGCAAGCGCCCGATCTCCGCGGCGACCCGGCGGCGCGTCGAGGCGGCCGTCCGCGAGCTGGGCTACCGTCCGCACGCCGGTTCCCCGACCGGCGTGCTGGGGCTGCTGCTCCCGCTGCGCGGCGGGACGTGGGAGCCGACGACGACGGGCTGCGCCATGTCGGTGGTCACCGCCGCCCGCGCCCACGGTCACGACGTACTGCTGATCACCGGTGAGGAGGGCGAACGCTCCCCGCACCGCGCGGTGGACGCGCTGATCGTGACGGAGGTGGGGCTGCGCGACCCCCGGCTGCCGTCGTTGCGCGGCCGGCCCGCCGTGCTGATCGGGGTGCCCGCCGAGCCCGAGGGGCTGACCTGCGTCGATCTCGACTTCCGGGCAGCCGGTGAACGGTGTGTCGCACGGCTGGCGGAGCTGGGGCACCGGGTGGTGGCGCTGGTCGGCGGCCCGCCTCAGGTGTACGCCCGGCAGACCGCGTCCGCCCACCGGGTGGTGCGGGGCTTCACGGCCGCCGCCCGCCGTGCCGGGCTGGTCCCGTCCGTGCACCCGAGCGCCGCCGCGCCGGACACCGCCCGGGACACGGCCGAACGGCTGCTGCGCCTGCGCCCGGCGCCCACCGCCGTCGTCGTCCACAACGATCCGCTGCTGGCACCCCTGCTCGACGCCTTCGAACGCCTCGGCCTCCGGGTCCCCGGCGACCTGTCCGTCGTGGCGGTCTGCCCGGACGACGTGGCCCTCGCGGCCCGGCCGCCGGTCACCTCGGTCACCGTCCCGTCCGCCGAACTGGGCACCCGGGCCGTGGAGCTGGCAGTACGGGCCCTCGCCGGTCCCGCCGCTCCCGGCGTACACCTGCTGCCGCCCCGCCTGACCGACCGCGCGAGCACGGCTCCCCCGGCATGACGGCCTCCGGCGTGACCGCATGACAAAGGCCCCGCCGCTCGGGAGCGACGGGGCCTCGGCCCACATGGGAACTGTGGAGATGGCGGGAATCGAACCCGCGTCCAACGGTGCGGAACCAGGGCTTCTCCGTGTGCAGTCCGCTTCGATTTTCTCGGCCCCGGAGATCACGCGGACAAGTCTCCGACGGGCCCAGTCACTGTTTGGTTTCCCTCTTCACCCCGTGACCGGGATCAAGGTTTAGTCCCCTAGCTGATGCCAGGATCCGGGTCGGGAACAGCCCCGGGCTGACACTCCCTTAGTAGGAGGCTCGCTTCGCTACCTGAGATCAGGCAGCGAGGGCGAAGGCCTGCTGGGAGGAATCGCGCTTGGTGTTGGCGATTATTTTTTTCGGCCTGTGGTTTACGAGATCATGGCCGCTTCCTCGACACGCTTCCCCTGCTTCGACAGCCGCTGTCGAAACCGATCATCCCCATGTTGATTTTTCAAACCACTGCACCGGCGAGCGATGCGAGTGCCATCGTACGTGACCAACGCACGACCGTGCCAGCTTATTCCTGGGGCTCAGCCCCGCTCCCGACGCTTGATCGCCGAGATCGTCCGCTCCGCCTCCCGCCGGTCCTGCTTCTCCCGCAGCGTCTGGCGCTTGTCGTACTCCTTCTTGCCGCGCGCGAGCGCGATCTCGGCCTTGGCCCGGCCGTCCTTGAAGTACAGGGCGAGGGGGACGATCGTGTGCCCGGTCTCCTGGGACTTGGCCTCCAGCTTGTCGATCTCCTCCCGGTGCAGCAGCAGCTTGCGCTTGCGGCGCGCGGAGTGGTTGGTCCAGCTGCCCTGGTGGTACTCGGGGATGTGGGCGTTGTGCAGCCACGCCTCGCCCCCGTCGATCTGGACGAACCCGTCGGCCAGCGAGGTCCGGCCCTCGCGCAGCGACTTGACCTCGGTGCCGGTGAGCACCATCCCGGCCTCGTAGGTGTCGATGATCGCGTAGTCGTGCCGGGCCTTCTTGTTCTGGGCGACGATCTTGCGCTTGCCGCCCTTCTCGCCGTCCCGGGCCTTGCCGCCGCCCCCGCCGCCCTGCTTGGGCTGGGACTCCTTCGGTACGTACATTCCCTTGCTCATAGTGCGCCCATTTTCGCACTACGGAGGGGGTCCGCGGGAAGCCGATTACGTGACCGGGCGGCCTGCGGACGCGCTACCGCCCCAGTCCGCCCAGCAGCGTCGCCGCCCGGTCCACGGCGGTGGGCCGGGCCGGGTCGATGTCCAGGTCGGGGGTGATGCCGGTGCCGTCGACGCCGCGGCCGGAGGGGGTGCGGTAGTGGCCGACGGTCAGTTCGGCCACCGAGCCGTCGGGGAGCCGGCTCGGCATCTGGACCGACCCCTTGCCGAAGGTGCGGGAGCCCACGACGACCGCCCGGCCGCGGTCCTGGAGGGCCCCGGCGAGGAGTTCGGCCGCGCTCATCGTGCCGCCGTCGACGAGCGCGACCAGGGGTCTGGAGGTGTCGCCGCCGTCCTCGGCGTGCAGGGCGCGCTGGTCGCCGTCGACGTCGTACGTGGCGACCAGGCCGCCGTCGAGGAAGGCGGAGGCCGCGGTGACCGCCTCGGCGACCAGCCCGCCGGAGTTGCCGCGCAGGTCGAGGACGACGCCGGTGCCGGCCGGGGTGTCGCGGACGGCGGCGCGGACCTGGTCACCGGCGCCCTTGGTGAAGGAGGTGATCCGCACGACGCTCGCGCCGCTCGCGAGCCGGCGCACGGTCACCGGCTGGGTGCTCAGCCTGACCCGGCGTACCGTCTCGGTCCACGCGCGCGTGCCGCGCTCCAGGCCGAGCCGCACGGTGGTGCCGGCGGGCGCGTCGGTGGCGTCGCCGCGCAGCAGGGAGACGACCTCGGTGACGGGACGCCCGTCGACCTCCTCGCCGTCGACGCTGCGCAGCCGGTCGCCCGCGCGGACGCCGGCGCGGGCCGCGGGCGAGCCGGACCGCACCTTCGTCACCTCGATGGCACCGTCGCGCCCGCGCCGCGCGGAGATCCCGACGCCGGTGTACCGGCCGTCCAGGGCCTCCGCCAACTCCTCGTACTCGCCCCGGGAGTAGACCGCGCCCCAGCGGTCGCCGCTGCGGCTGACCGCGCGCTCGGCGGCCTCCACGGGGGACTTGCCGTCGGCCATCGCCTCGGCCGCCGCCCGCGCCACCTCCCGGCGCGAAGCGGCGGAAGCAGCGGAAGCAGCGGAAGCGGCTGACCCGCCGGACCCCGCGGACGTACGGGCCGCCTCGGCCGCCGCGTTCGGATCGGCCTCGGGCAGCGAGCCGGTGGCCGCACCGGCCGCCAGGACACCGGCGAACACCAACGTCAGGGTGGCCCCGCGGCGGAGGCGGCGGGGCGGGCAGAACCGGTCACGACCTGACATGCCGGTGAGTGTAGGACACGGCGAGAGGGCCGCACGGGAGCTTGCCCGTACGGCCCTCTTGGCATGTGTCACACCTTCAGATACTTGCGCAGCGCGAAGAACGCGGCCAACGCCGGCATCAGCACACTGGCCGCGATGATGAGCGGCAGCTTGGTCAGTACGGCGTCCCAGCCCACGAAGTTGATGAGGGTCAGCTTGTTGGACAGGGCCATGCCGTGGTCGATCGTGAAGTACCGGCCCACGACGAGGAACACGCACGCCAGGGCGCCGCCGATGGCGCCGGCGACGGCGGCCTCCATGATGAACGGCGCCTGGATGTAGAAGCCGGAGGCGCCGACCAGCCGCATGATGCCGGTCTCGCGGCGGCGGCTGAAGGCGGAGACGCGCACCGTGTTGACGATCAGCAGCAGGGCCACGACCAGCATGAGCACCATGACGCCGAGCGCCGCCCGGTTCATCAGGTTCAGCAGCTCGAAGAGGTTGTCCAGGATGCCCTTCTGGTCCTGCACGGACTGCACGCCGTCCCGCCCGTCGAAGGCGGTGGCGATCACCTGGTACTTCTCCGGGTCCTTCAGCTTGATGCGGTACGACTCCTGCATCTGGTCCGGCGTCAGGGAGCTGGCCAGCGGGGAGTCGCCGAACTGCTCCTTGTAGTGCTTGTACGCCTCGTCCTGCGACTCGTACGTCACGTCCTGGACGACCGACATCTCGTCGAGGTCGGCGAGGATCTGCTTCTTCTGGTCCTCGGTCACCGCGCCCTTGGCGCAGTTGGGGTCGGACTCGGCGTCGCTCTTGTTGCAGAGGAAGACGGAGACGTTGACCTTGTCGTACCAGTAGCCCTTCATGGTGTTGACCTGGTCGCTCATCAGCAGCGAACCGCCGAACAGGGCCAGTGAGAGGGCGACGGAGACGATGACCGCGAAGGTCATCGTCAGGTTGCGGCGGAGACCTACACCGATCTCCGAGAGGACGAACTGGGCGCGCATGGCGTCTGGTTAAGCCTTTCCGTGGATGCCGGGCGTGCTGCGTGTCTGAGCCCTAGTGCTGGTAGCCGTAGACACCGCGCGCCTGGTCGCGGACGAGGCGCCCCTTCTCCAGCTCGATGACGCGCTTGCGCATCTGGTCCACGATGTTCTGGTCGTGCGTCGCCATGATCACGGTGGTGCCCGTCCGGTTGATGCGGTCGAGCAGCTTCATGATGCCGACGGAGGTCTGCGGGTCGAGGTTGCCGGTCGGCTCGTCGGCGATGAGCAGCTTGGGCCGGTTGACGAACGCCCGCGCGATGGCCACGCGCTGCTGCTCACCACCGGACAGCTCGCCCGGCATGCGGTCCTCCTTGCCGCCGAGCCCGACGAGGTCGAGCACCTGGGGCACGGACTTGCGGATCTCGCCGCGGGACTTGCCGATGACCTCCTGCGCGAAGGCCACGTTCTCGCCGACCGTCTTGTTGGGGAGCAGGCGGAAGTCCTGGAAGACCGTCCCCAGCTGGCGGCGCATGTGCGGCACCTTCCAGTTGGACAGGCGGGCCAGGTCCTTGCCCAGGACGTGTACCTGGCCGTGGCTCGCCCGCTCCTCGCGCAGGACCAGCCGCAGGAAGGTGGACTTACCGGAGCCGGAGGACCCCACCAGGAAGACGAACTCGCCCTTCTCCACTTCCAGGGAGACGTCCCTGAGGGCGGGGCGGTTCTGTTTGGGGTAGGCCTTGGAGACGTTGTCGAATCGGATCACGGATGCACCACGGGTCGCCGGGGGTAGATGAGCGTGACCATACGCGAAGTGGGTATGGGACCGCAGTCACCGGTCGGGGTTGCGTCATGCTTGCGCGTTATGTCCGCGTTACCCGCGCGCGGTGCGGGCGTGATCCGGGCGGGCGTCCGCGCCGGGCCCGTACACCGTCCCCGGCGGGACCGCGCGCAGCGACGCGCGGAACCTGGCACAGTGGAAGGGAACGTCCGCGGTGGCGCGAGCGTTGTGTGTAGGTGGACACCGGTGCGAGGAGGGCGAGCGCATGACGTACGACCGGTTGGTGTGCGCGAACTGCGCGGCGCCCGTGAGCGAGGGCCGCTGCCCGGTGTGCCGGGCGAACCGTGAGCGGCTGCAGCAGGACAGCTTCTTCGGCGGGCTGAACGGCCTGAGCCCGACGGCGCTGATCGCGCTGCTCGTGGTCCTGGTGGCGGCGGTGGCCCTGCTGGCCCACCAGACCACCTGACAGAGCTCGCACAACGGCCGAGGGGCCCGGAGCGCCGTACGTACGCTCCGGGCCCCTCGGCCGTGATGTGTCGCGTACGGCGTCCCGTACGCGGACGGTCACCGTCAGGCAGCGGCGCCCCGGCCGGCCGCCAGACGCGGCAGGAAGCGGAAGCCGATGCCTCCGGCGATCATCGTGGCGGCACCGATGATCAGGAAGGTGGTCTCGGCGGCACCGGTCTCGGCGAGCTCCTCGCCGTTGCCCTGGGCCGAGGTCTGGGCGGTGGTGTCCGCGCCGGTGTCGGTCAGGGAGGAGGTACCGGCGCCCTGGGCGGCATTGTTGTTGCTGCCGCCGTCGGTGTTGGTGTTGTCGGTACCGGTGTTGCCGTTGCCGGCGTTGCCGTTTCCGTTGCCGTTCCCGTTGCCGGGGGCCTCGGTCGGGTCGTCGCTGGGCTCGACCGGGTCGGTGGTGCCCGGGTCGGTCGGGTCCTCGGTCGGGTCCTCGGTCGGAGGCTCCTCCGTGGGCGGCTGCTCCGTCGTGGGGTCCTCGCTGGGAATCTCGGTCGGAGGCGTGTCGCTCGGGGTCGGGGTCGGCTCCGGCGTCTCGTCGCCGCACAGGACGCCGAGGATGCAGTCCTCGGCCTCCGTCGCCGAGGCGGCACCCGCAGCGGTCAGCGAGGCACCGAAGGCGATGACGGCACCGGCCGCGACCCGTGCGACACGGATCCGCGTCTTCTTGGTCATATGGTTGCTACCCCCAGTAGCTGAATCGTCAGTGTGGCGGCGTCTCGGGGCCGTGATCGACGGGAGTAGCTGCTCTGTGAAGCCCCCCGGTTCACATGCGCCCCAGAAACACGCATGCCGCGCATCACCTTTCCCATTTTTAAAGGCAACGTCAAGGCCGTTGCGTACACGATGTCCCTGTACGGGGCCTATGCCGGATACAAAGACTGTGAGTGTGATGTAAAACCCGGACATCGGTCACGAAGAAAAGGCAACTGCCGCCACGAGGGCGGCAGTTGCCTTGTCGACAAAGCGGCGTACGTGCGACGCCGTTACTTCTCCTGCTGCTTGCGCCAGCGAATTCCGGCCTCCAGGAAGCCCTGGATCTCCCCGTTGAACACGGCCTCGGGGTTGCCCACCTCGTACTCGGTGCGCAGGTCCTTGACCATCTGGTAGGGGTGCAGCACGTACGAACGCATCTGGTTGCCCCAGGAGTTGCCGCCGTCGCCCTTGAGGGCGTCCATCTTGGCCTGCTCCTCCTGGCGGCGCCGCTCCAGGAGCTTGGCCTGGAGGACGTTCATCGCGGTCGCCTTGTTCTGGATCTGCGACCGCTCGTTCTGGCAGGAGACCACGATGCCGGTGGGGAGGTGGGTGAGGCGCACCGCCGAGTCGGTGGTGTTGACGCCCTGGCCGCCGGGGCCGGACGAACGGTAGACGTCCACCCGCAGTTCGGACTCGTCGATCTCGATGTGGTCGGTCTGCTCGACCACGGGCAGGATCTCGACGCCCGCGAACGAGGTCTGGCGGCGGCCCTGGTTGTCGAAGGGCGAGATCCGCACCAGCCGGTGCGTGCCCTGCTCGACGGAGAGCGTCCCGTAGGCGTACGGCACCTGCACGGCGAAGGTGGTCGACTTGATGCCGGCCTCCTCCGCGTACGACGTCTCGTAGATCTCGGTCTTGTAGCCGCGCTGCTCGGCCCAGCGCAGGTACATCCGCTGGAGCTTCTCGGCGAAGTCCGCGGCGTCCACGCCGCCCGCCTCGGCGCGGATGTTGACCAGCGCCTCACGGGAGTCGTACTCGCCGGAGAGCAGGGTGCGGACCTCCATCTCGTCGAGGGCCTTGCGGACGGAGGCCAGCTCCGTCTCGGCCTCGGCGCGGGTGTCCGGGTCGTCCTCCTCCTCGGCCATCTCGAAGAGGACCGCGAGGTCGTCGATCCGGCCGCGCAGCGCCTCCGCCTTCCTGACCTCGGCCTGGAGGTGGGAGAGCTTGCTGGTGATCTTCTGCGCCGCCTCCGGGTCGTCCCACAGGGAGGGCGCTGCCGCCTGCTCCTCGAGCACGGCGATGTCTGCCCTCAGCTTGTCGAGGTCCAGGACGGCCTCGATCGACTCCATGGTCGAGGAGAGGGACTTCAGCTCTTCGGATACATCGACGACTGCCACGCCTCCAGCGTAACGGCTCCGCCGGGCGGCCCACGCCGGGCCGTACGGACGCCGTCGCCGGGCGTTGCCGCCAGGCGATACGGCTAGGGAGCCGCCGGCGCCGAGTTCCGGGTGTCCTTCGTGTCCTGGGGGCCCGTGCCGGAGTCGTCGCCGCCGGTGGCCAGCCAGGTACCGACGCCGATGGCCGCCAGCAGCGCCACGGCGCCCGCGCCGACCGCGGCCCGGCGCCGGCGGGCGGCGGCCCGGTTGCGCGCCGAGCCGGGGCGGCGGGCGCCCGGCGCGCGCGGTGCGCGGGCGGTGCCGTGGGCCGGGCCGGCCAGCTCGTCGGGGGCGGGGACGCGCATGGAGGTGTGGGTGTCCCGGTTGGAGTCGGCGGGCTTGGCGCCGGGCACCAGCGGGACCGCGCCGCGCCGCCGGACCTCGTCGCCGTCCCGTCCCGCCCCGGTCCCGGCGGACGGCTCCCGGTCGGCGTCGGCCGCGTCCTCCGGCTGCTCCCCGCCGGACTCGTCCACGTCGAGCGGGGGCATGCCGGCCAGCATCGGCAGCAGCTCGCGCAGCCGGGCGCCCAGCTCGGAGGCGCGCAGCCGGGAGGCCGGCGCCTTGGCCAGGCACTGCACCAGCAGCTGCCACAGCTCGTCGGGGATGCCGGGCAGCGGGACGACGGTCTCGGTGACGTGGCGGCGCAGTACGGCGCCGGGGTGGCCGCCGCCGAACGGCGTGAACCCGGCCAGCAGCTCGTACAGGACCGTGGCCAGGGCGTAGATGTCGACCGAGGCGCGCGGCGGGAGGCCCTCGACGATCTCCGGGGCGAGGTAGTCGGGGGTGCCGATGATCTTCGTGGCGCGGGTGCGGCGCGGGGTGTCGATGAGCTTGGCCACACCGAAGTCGGTGAGCAGCGCGCGGTGCGAGCCGCCGGGGCCGAGCGGGCCCTGCATGTCGAGCAGGACGTTCTCCGGCTTCACGTCGCGGTGCACGACCCCGGCGGCGTGCGCGGCGGCCAGTCCGTCGGCGACGTCGGCGGTGATCGCCACCGCGGCCTCGGGCGGCAGCCGCCGCTCGCGGTCGAGCCGGGTGCGCAGATCGGTGCCGCGGACCAGGTCCATGACGAGGGCGAGGTCGTTGCCGTCGACGACCAGGTCGCGCACGGAGACGACGTGCGGGTGCTCCAGGCCGAGCAGGGCGGTGCGCTCCTGCACGAAGCGGCCGACCAGCTCCTGGTCGGACGCGAGGTCCTCGCGCAGCAGCTTGATCGCGACGGGTCCCTCGGGGCCCTCGCCCAGCCACACCGTGCCGGCGCTGCCCCGACCGAGGATCTGGTGGGCGGTGTACCGGCTGCCGATCTTCCGTGCCAAGACTGCTCCTACCGACGCGTGTTGCCGACAAAGCTACGCGTCCGTGGAGCCGGCCTTCACCTCCGAGGCGGAAAACACCCGTGGGATGTCGACAAATCGCCGAACTCGCCGTACAGCGGGCGGAACGGCGATCAGCCGGTGCCGCCGGAGCCGCTGCCCAGGTCCCCGATCCAGTCGGTGGCGGTGCCGACCCAGTCGGTGAGCTGCTCCCAGTAGCCCTTGCCCGTGCCGATCCACTCCTGGAGCGGGCTCAGCTCCCAGATCAGCCAGCCGGCCACGAACAGCACGACGATCGTGACCAGGCAGCCCTTGAGGCAGCCGAGGCCGGGGATGCGCATCGGGTTGGCGCTGCGCTGCCGGGGCTCGCGCCGGGGGCGCTGCGGCTCGGGCGCGGGCGGCGGGGCGTACCGCTGCGGCGCGGGCTGCGGGGGCGGCGCGGGCTGCTGCGGCTGGGGGGTGGCATACCGCCGCTGCGGCGGCTGCTGCTGCTGGCGGCCGTAGCCCTGCGGGGGCTGCTGGGGCTGCTGGGGCTGGCGGCGGGGTTCCTGCTGGGGGCGGGCGACCTGGCGCTGGGGGCGGCGGCGCAGCGGGTCCTCGTTCGGGTCGAGGTACTGCACCTGCGTCTGCTCGTTGCGGTCGCGGGCGGCGCGCAGCTGGTTCTGCCAGGGGTGCGGGTCGTCGGGGTGCTGTCCCTGGGGGGACTGGCCGGGCTGTCCCGGCGGTACGGGCGGCATGACGGCCGTCGGGTCGGCCGCGCCGGCGGGGCCGCCGGTGTGCGGGAGCACGGCGGTGGGGTCGGCGGCGCCGGCCGGGCCGGTGTGCGGCAGGACGCTGGTGGCGCCGTTGGGGTCGTACACGCCGCCCGGGTTCTGCGGGAGCACCTGCGTCGGGTCGGCGGCGCCGGGGGTGTCCGGGACGGACGCGGGCGCCGGGTCGGGGACGAGGAGCGCGCCGACGTCCTCGGCGGCGCCGATCTGCGCGGAATTGGCGTGCACGCCGATGCCCTCGGCGACGACGCGCAGGCCGCGCGCCAGGTTCTCGGCGCTGGGGCGTTCGTCGGGGTTCTTGCGCAGGCAGCGCTCGATGACCGTCCACAGGGGGTCGGGGACGGTGGACGGGCGGCGCGGCTCGGCGCTCAGGTGCTGGTGCAGCACTTCGAGCGCGGAGCCGCCGGAGAACGGCGGGCGGCCGGTGACCAGCTCGTACAGCAGGATGCCGGCGCCGTAGATGTCGACGGCGGAGGTCTGCGGGCGGCCCTCGGCGGACTCCGGCGCGATGTACGCGGGCGTGCCGACGAACTCGTGGGTGCGGGTGAGGCCGGGCGAGTCCGCGAGGCGGGCGATGCCGAAGTCGGTCAGCATCGGGTGCAGCCGGCCGCCGTCCTGCTTGAGCAGTACGTTGGCCGGCTTCAGGTCGCGGTGGACGACGCCGTCGGCGTGGCTGGCGGCGAGCGCGTCGGCGATCTGGGCGGTGAGCAGGGCCGCGGCCACGGGGCTGAAGGGGCCGTTCTCCCGCAGGTAGCGGTGCAGGTCGGGGCCGTCGACGAGGTCCATGACCAGGGCGAGGAGATCGCCCTCGACGACCAGGTCGCGGACCCGGACGATGTTGGGGTGGGTGAGCCGGAGCAGGACGGAGCGCTCCCGCAGGAAGCGCATCACGACGTCGGCGTCGTTCGCGAGCTCCTCCTTGAGGACCTTGATCGCGACGGTCTCGCCGGGCTGTCCGGGCACGGCCGCCTCGGCGCCCGCGGTCTCCCGCTGGCGGGCTCGCCAGACGGTGCCGGTGGCACCGCGTCCGAGCGGCTCCTCCAGGAGGTACTTGCTGCCTACCGGCCGCACGTCATGCGCTCCCTGTTGCTTGCTGGCTGTTCCGACCCACTGTCCGGACCACTGTAGTGCCGAGGAGTACAGCACCGGGCTGTCGTTCGGCTGTGCTGCTTCCGGAAGCCGTAGCCGTCCCGGAACGTGCCGGAAGATGTTCGAAGGAAAGACGCGGGATCCGCTCCCTCGGTTGCCGGACGCGAACGTGACCGATCTCAAGCGATATTCAAACGATCATCTTGAGATCACTGGTCAGGCATTTTTAAGGGCAGAGCCGACCAATCAAGATCATTTGACAGCCGGGAGCGGGCGCGTTGTCAGTGGCAGGTGCGAGGATGCGTGCAGTACTGGCCGACGTGCGCGTGCGGCGGGTGGGGGAAGTCCGTGGTGACATCCGTGGTGGGGGACCGCGGGGCGGCTTCGTCCCCCCGGCTGCGCGGGCGCCCGCGCAGAAGGGACCGCTGACGGCGATGCAGATCCGGCTGACCGTCGTTGACCCGCTGGGCCCGTCCTCCCCCACGGCGCCCGGCCTCCCCGCGCGCTGCGACGTGCTGGTCACGGCACCCGCCGGCACCGCCCTCGCCACGGTGGCGCCGGCGCTGGCCTCGGCGGTCCCGGGCGGGGACGGCACCGGTTCGTCCGGTGCGGGCTCCGGTTCCGGTTCCGGGCCCGTGGTGCTGTACGCCGGTGAGCGCCGCCTCGACGCCCAGCGCTGCACCCTGGGCGAGCCGCCGCTGGTCGACGGCGCGGTGCTGTTCCTCGGCGCCCCCGGCGATCCCGAGCCGCATCCCGAGTCGGCCGACGCACCGGCGCAGCTCCACGTGGTCGCGGGCCCCGACGCGGGCGGCGTCCACCTGCTGCACGGCGGACAGATCCGCATCGGGCGCTCCGCCGACGCCGACGTGGCGCTCGACGACCCGGACGTCTCCCGGACCCACTGCGCGGTGACCGTCGCGGCCGACGGCCGGGTCGCGGTCGCCGACCTCGGCTCCACCAACGGAACCACCCTGGACGGCACGCGCGTGGGCGACCGCGCGGTGCGCTTCCCGGCGGGGGCGCTGCTGCGGATCGGCGAGTCGGCCCTGCGGCTGGCGCCCGCGCCGGTGGCGGCGGCACGAGTGGAGACGGCACCCGACGGGGAGGGGTGCGTGCGGGTGCGGGTGCGGGTCGGAGGGGCCGGCGGGGGCGGTGAGGCGGGCGGGGGTGCTGGGACTCCTGGCACTCCTGGGGCTTCCGGCGGTGTTCGGCCGGCTCCTGGCGGTACGTACGCGACGGGCGGCGGCACGGGCGCGGGCGGTGGGGACACGGCGGCGGGCGGTGGTGCGGCGGGCGGCAGGCGCGCGTCCGGAGGCGGGGCGACCGGCGGTGGCGTGGCTGGTAGTGGCGTGGCTGGTAGTGGCGTGGCTGGTAGTGGCGTGGCCGGCGGTGGCTCGGCAGGTGGTGCCGCGACCGGAGGCGGCGCGGCCGACGGTGACGTGACCGACGGTGGCGTGACCGGCAGCGGGGTGGCCGACGAGCACCTCGCGGCGCACGCGCGCGTGGCCGACGCGGCGGACGCGGTGGACACGCGCGGGAGCGACGGTACGGCGGGCGGGCCGGGCCGGCCCACCGGGTACACGCACGGCACGCACGGCACGATGAGCGTCGACGGACCCGGACGCCGGGGACCGGGACGAGGACAGGGACCGAACCACCGTGCCGCCGAACCCCTGGTCCCGGAGCAGGGCGGCGCCCCGCGCGCCGAGAGCCACGGCGGCGACGCCCCGGCCCCCGCGACGGTACGGGCCGACACCTCCGGCGTCACCCACGGGGGACGGCCGGGCACCGGCCCCCATGACGCCGCCGCCTTCGGGGGCGAGGCCGGCAGCGGCCGCAAGGGAACGCCGCTGCGCGGCACCGACGTACCGCCGGGCATGCGGCGGCGCGGCGGGCTCACGGCCTGGGCACGGCGGCTGACCGGCGGACGCGGCGAGCCGGCGGCGGCCGGGACCGGACCGCACGACGCACCGCCGGCCGGCCTGCCCGCCGTACCGTCCCCCGCTCCCGCCCTCGCCCCCGCGCCGGAGACCTGGCCGGACCCCGCCGCCCTGCTGCTGACGGCGCTGGGGCCGGGCCCCCGGCTGTGGGAGCGCGGGCCGGGGCACCCGGAGGCGCTCACCGTGCGGCTCGGCACGGCCGACCGGGTGGCCCCGGGCGGCGCGGCCCCGCTGCCCGCGGTGCCGGTGACCGCCGGGCTGCGCGAGGCCGGGGCGCTCGGGCTGGCCGGACCGCGCGAGCGGCTGGCCGGACTCGCCCGCGCGGTGCTGGCCCAGCTCGCCGCGCTGCACTCCCCCGACACGCTGGAGATCGTCCTGATCAGCGCGGACCGCGGGCGTCCGCTGCCGCGGCGCACCGCGGAGTGGGCCTGGCTGGGCTGGCTGCCCCATCTGCGTCCGGGGCACGGCCAGGACTGCCGCCTGCTGCTCGCCCTCGACCACGACCAGGCCGCGGCCCGCGCCCAGGAGCTGGTGCGCCGCCTGGAGGACCACCTGACGGACACCCGGACGGCCACCGGCCCCGTACGGGCGGCGGCGGCCCCGGACCGGCGCCCCGCCTGGGCCCACCCGGACGACACGGGCGAGGCCCCGGCCGCCCCCGGCCCGTTCACCGTGGTCGTCGTGGACGGCGGCCTCCCGAGCGCGGACGTGCACGAGGCGGTGGAGCGGCTCGCCCTGGAGGGACCGCGGGCCGGCATCCATGTGGTGTGCCTGGCGGAGACGCCCGCCGCGTCCCCCGCCTCCCCGGTGACGCGGACGTACGAGGCGGCCTGCGCGGTGTCGCCGGTGTTCCGGCGCTGCGGGGCCGTCGCGCTGCTCAGCGGGGACGTGGCGACGACCCTGCGGCTGCTGCGCGTCGCCCCCGAGGGCGCGGCCCCGGCCGGCCCGGTCGGCCACGGCACCCTCGCCACGGTGGACGCGGTCTCCCTGCCGTGGGCGGAGCGGTTCGCGCGGGCCCTGGCCCCCCTCCGCCCCGAGGGCGGCTCGGGCGAACGGCACGCGCGCGTGTCGGCACCGCTCCCCCAGGCCGCCCGCCTCCTCGACGAACTGGGCCTGGCCCGCGCCACCCCGGCGTCCCTGATGGCCCGCTGGGCCGACGCGGCCGACGACCCCCAGTCCCTCGGCGGCCGGGCGCACGGCGTGCTGGGCGCCGGACCGCGCGGGCCGGTCGGCGTGGACCTCGCGGCCGACGGACCGCACCTGCTGATCGAGGGACCGCCGGGCAGCGGCCGTACTGAGCTGCTGCGGGCGCTGGTCGCCTCGCTGGCCTCCGCCGAGCGCCCCGACCGCCTCGGCGTCGTGCTGATGGACGGCCGGGACGGCACCGGCACGGACCAGGGCCCCGGCGAGGGCCTGCGGGTCTGCACGGACGTGCCCCACGTGACCACCCACCTCACGGCCAACGACCCCATACGGATGCGGGAGTTCGCCCAGTCGTTGAGCGCGGAGCTGAAGCGGCGCGCCGAGCTGCTCGGCCGGTCCCACTTCACGGAGTGGCACACCGGCCGTGAGGTGTCCGGCCGGATGGTCGCCCAGCGGACGGCGGGGACGGCGGTGTCCCGGAGCACGGGTACGTCCGGCGCGGGCGCCGCCGACCTCGACACCCCGCCCAGCACGACGATCCGGCTGCGCCCGGCCGCGTCCCGCCGGCAGGCGGAACCGGCGCCGCCGCTGCCCCGCCTGGTCGTGGTCGTCGACGACCTGGACGCGCTGGTCACGCCCCCGCTGGGGTCGCCCGGCCGGCCCGCGGCGGGGTCGGTGATGCGGGCACTGGAGGCGGTCGCGCGGGACGGCGAGCGGCTCGGCGTCCACCTGGTGGCCGCGACCGGCCCCGGCGGCCGTACGGCCCAGACGGAACCGGCCCTGCGGGCCACGCTCCGGGTGACCCTCGACGCCCCCGTCCCCGGCCCGGACGAACCGGCGCCCGGACGCGGCCACTTGACGGGCCCGGACGGCCGTACCGTCGCCTTCCAGGGCGGCCGGGTCACCGGCCGCATCCCCCGCACGGCGACCCTGCGCCCCACGGTCGTCCCCCTGGACTGGCACCGCATGGGCGACCCCCCGGCCCGCCGCCCGGTCCGCGAGCTGGGCAACGGCCCGACCGACCTGGCCCTGCTGGCCAGCGCGCTGGAGCGGGCGGCACGGGAGGTGTCGGCGGCGGAGGTGCCGTCCTTGCTCTGACGTGCCCCTCGGGCTGGAGCCCGAGGATTCCGGCCTTCTCGGTCGCTGCCGTGCCACTGGGCAGCGCTCCGCGGGTCGGCCCGGCCGGTCCGCGGGACGTCTCACCGCCCCGATCGCCGACGAGGGCCTTACGGACCGCGCCTGACCAGTGAGAGCGGTGGAGCCCCGCCGGATCCCTAGTACCGCGGCCGCATCTTCGTGAGCAGCGCGAGCAGGGTGCGCTGTTCCTCCGCGTCGAGACCGGCGAAGAGGCCGGAGTCGTGAAGTCGCGCCCTGAGCGCCTCCCACAGTTCGTGCCCGCGTTCCGTCAGGGCCAGGGTCCGCTTGCGGCCGTCGGAGGGGTGAGGCCGGCGGGCGATGAGTCCCACGCTCTGGAGTCTGTCGGCGGCGAGACTGACCGTCGAAGGATCGCAGCGGAGGCGGGCCGCCACGTCCCGCATGGTCGGCGGCTCCGTTCCCGGCGCCAGCGCCCACAGCGTACCGGCGACGGAGGCCGGCACCCGGAACTCCCCGAGCACCTGGGCCACGACGGCATCCGCGGAGTGTCCCACTTCCACGAGAGCACGGACGATCTCGGCTTTCCGCTCGGCGTCCGCGTGGTGAGTCGTCGGTGTCGTCGCATCGCGGTCGGCAGTCATGGAACCATGCTACGCTCGAAAATCAATGAAAAACTCAATGATTAGGGGGATGTATATGACTCTCGGTAACGGTAGTGAGACGGTCCTCGTCACGGGCGGAACGGGCTACCTGGCCGGCTGGGTGATCACGGGCTTGGTCCAGCGCGGCTATCGGGTGCGCGCCACCGTGCGCAGCCTCGGCGCAGCGGAGCAGGTGCGTGCGGCCGTCCGCGGGCGCGCGGGCCAGGAGGCGGCCCGGGGTGTCGAGTTCGCTGTCGCCGATCTCCTCGGCGACGAGGGCTGGGACAAGGCCTTCGAGGGCGTCCACTACGTGCTGCACACGGCGTCGCCGATGCCCTTCGACCCGGGCGTGGATCTCGTCAGGACCGCCCGCGAGGGCACCCGCCGTGTCCTGGGCGCCGCCGCCCGCACCGGGGTGCGGCGTGCCGTGCTCACCTCTTCCGGCACCACGGCCGGCGCGGGCGACTCGGGCACGCCCGCGACCGAGACGACGTACGCCGAGCCGTCCGGCACCCCGCAGCGCGCGTACCCGGACTCGAAGATCCTCGCCGAGCGCGACGCATGGGAGCTCGCCGGAGCGACCGGGCTCGAACTCTCCGCCGTCCTGCCGACGTTCATGCAAGGCCCCCCGCTGGGCGCGCGGAACGGGGCAGGGACGACGGACGTCATCCGCCGCCTGCTCACCCGCGAGATCCCCGCTGTCCCGAACATCGGCTGGAACGTCGTCGACGTCCGTGACGTCGCCGAACTGCACATTCTTGCCATGACGAGCCCCGCCGCCGCGGGGCAGCGCTTCCTCGCTTCGGGCAGCTTCCTGTGGTACCGGGACATCGCCCGCATCCTGCGCGACAAGCTCCCGGACGAAGCCACCAAGGTGCCCACGCGCACCATGCCCGACACCATCGTCAAACTGCTGGCCCGGGTGAACCCGCAGATGGCGATGGTGCGCCTCGAACTCGGTCGCGAGAGGCTCGTCGACAGCGGCAAAGCACGCGCGCTCGGCTGGCAGCCCCGCCCCGCCGAACAGACGATCGTCGACACCGCCATCGCGCTCACGGCCAAGGACTCGCCCAGCACGTAGCCGCCACCACGTCCTCGGACGAAACCCGCCAAGGTCCCGCACGGCTGCCCGCCGCCTCAAGGGCGACGGGGACGAGCCCGCCGTGCCCGGCGCCGTCGGACTCCACGCCCTCACCCTCGACGGGCGGACCAGCGCGGCGTGCGCCCACGCGCTGATGACGGGCGGACCAGCGCGGCGTGCGCCCACGCGCTGATGACGCGGCCGGCGGGCGGTGCCCCGGGGGGGCAGTCCGTCCGGAATCGGATGGCGGAAGCCTGCCAAGTGTCATCGACCCGCTCGCGCGAGCGGGCCGCCGCCAGTCCGCCGCACCGTGCTCACCACGAAGACAGCCAGACGTTCCGCACGCCGACCCGGCGCCGACGCGGCTCACGTCCCCTGCCGGGCCGAAACGCCCGGCCCGCCGCCCGCACCCGGCAGGCCGGCCGTCCGCACCGGACGCTCCGCACCGTCACGACGCGGTCACGATCCCCCGCCCCGCGCGGGACGCGCTCTTGCCGCCCTCACCCCCCTGGCGTACACCAGAGCGCACGGGACAGCGCACGACGTTCGACGAACGAGGTCGAAGGACGGGGCAGGGATGCGCACGAGCAGCACCACCGGCACCAACCGGGCACGGACACGGACCCGCAGAACCGTACGAGCCGCCGCGGCCGTCGTCGCGGGAGCCCTCGCCTTCTCGCTCACCGCGTGCGGGGGCGACGACGACAACGACGGGGGCGGCGCGGACAAGAACCCCGAGGAGACGGCGGCCACCGTCACCCTCCCGAAGCTGGACGGCGAGACCCTGGAGGTCGCCGCGGTCTGGACCGGGGACGAGCAGAAGAACTTCAAGCAGGTCCTGGCGGAGTTCGAGAAGCGCACCGGCGCCAAGGTGACCTTCGTGCCCGCCCAGGACCCGATCATCAACTTCCTCGGGTCGAAGATCGCGGGCGGCGCTCCGCCGGACATCGCGATGCTCCCGCAGCCCGGCGCCATCAAGCAGGCCGTCGACAAGGGCTGGGCCAAGCCGCTGGGCGCCGAGGCGCTCAAGGAGCTGGCGGAGAACTACTCCCAGGGCTGGCAGGACATCGGCAAGGTCGGCGACAAGCAGTACGGCGTCTACTACAAGGCCGCCAACAAGTCGCTGATCTGGTACAACGCGCAGGTCTTCGAGAACGCGGGCGCGGCCGAGCCCAAGACCTGGGACGAACTCCTCGACACCGCGCAGATGGTCTACGACTCCGGGGTCACCCCGTTCTCCGTCGGCGGCGCCGAGGGCTGGACCCTCACCGACTGGTTCGAGAACGTCTACCTCTCGCAGGCGGGTCCGGAGAAGTACGACCAGCTGGCGCAGCACGAGATCAAGTGGACGGACCCGTCGGTGAAGGAGGCGCTGACCACCCTCGCCGAGATCTGGGGGAAGAAGGACTACGTCGCGAGCGGCGCCCTCCAGACGGACTTCCCCGCCTCCGTGACGCAGACCTTCACCGGCGGCGACCAGCCCAAGGCCGGCATGGTCTACGAGGGCGACTTCGCGCAGGTCAACATCACGCAGACCAAGGCGGAGGTCGGCACCGACGCCAAGGTGTTCCCGTTCCCGGCCGTGGGCGACAGCGCGCCCGTGGTCTCCGGCGGCGACGCGGCCGTGATCCTGGAGGACTCGGAGGCGGCGCAGGCCCTGGCCACCTTCCTGGCCTCGCCGGACGCGGCGACGGTGCAGGCGAAGCTGGGCGGGTACCTCTCGCCGAACAAGAACGTGGACGCGTCGGCGTACCCCAACGACGTGCAGCGCAAGATGGCCGAGGCGCTGATCGCGGCCGGCGACGACTTCCGCTTCGACATGTCCGACCAGGCCCCGCAGGCGTTCGGCGGCACGCCCGGCAAGGGCGAGTGGAAGGCGCTCCAGGACTTCCTGAGCGATCCGAAGGACGTCGCCGGCACCCAGCGGAAGCTGGAGGCGGACGCGGCGGCCGCCTACGGGGACTGACGCGATGGCGTCGACCGCGGCGGCGGGGGCCCCACCGGGCCCCTCCGCTCCCACCTCGCGCAAGAGCGTGACCGGTACGCGCAGGGCCGTGGCGGTGCTGTTCCTGCTGCCCGCCCTGGTGCTGCTCGGCGCGCTCGTGGTCTACCCGATCGGGTACTCGGTCATCCGCTCCTTCTACGACCAGTCCGGCGACGGCTTCGCCGGATTCGACAACTACCAGGCCCTGTTCACCGACGACGGCATCCGCACGGCGCTGAAGAACAACATCATCTGGGTCGTGTTCGCGCCCACGGTCGCCACCGCGCTCGGACTGGTCTTCGCCGTACTGACCGAACGGGTGCGCTGGGGCACGGCGTTCAAGCTGGTCGTCTTCATGCCGATGGCCATCTCGATGCTCGCCGCGGGCATCATCTTCCGCCTGGTGTACGACCAGGACCCGGAGAAGGGCGTCGCCAACGCGGTGTGGGTCGGGGTGCACGACACCTTCGCGCAGGCGTCGGCGTTCCCGAAGGCGCACCCGGGCCGCGAGTCGCCGCTCGAAGCGGCGGGCGGCGGCGCGTTCGTCACCAAGGAGGCCGTCCGGGCCGGTACGCCGGTCGTGCTGCCGCTCGTCGGGGTCGCGCCCGACCAGATGCCGGACGGCGCCGGGACGGCCGCGGCGCCGAGGACCGACCCGGCGAAGGTCACCGGCACCACCTGGCAGGACTTCACCCGCGGCAAGGGCGTCGGCACCCTCAACGAGGTCGACGGCGGCGAACTCGGGTACGCCGGGATGAAGATCGAGGCCGTGAAGGACGGGAAGGTCGTGGCGTCCACCACCGCCGCCGACGACGGCACCTTCACGCTGCCCGCCGCCGCCGACGGGGCACAACTGCGGCTGCCCGCCGACAACTTCAAGGAGCCGTACAACGGCCTGGACTGGCTCGGCCCGTCCCTGGTCACCCCGGCCATCATCGGCTCCTACGTGTGGATGTGGGCCGGGTTCGCGATGGTGCTGATCGCGGCGGGGCTCGCGGGGGTGCCGCGGGAGCTGCTGGAGGCGGCGCGGGTGGACGGCGCCAACGAGTGGCAGGTGTTCCGCCGGATCACCGTGCCGATGCTGGCGCCGGTCCTCGCCGTCGTCACCGTCACCCTGATGATCAACGTGCTGAAGATCTTCGACCTGGTCTTCATCATCGCGCCCGGGTCCTCGCAGGACGACGCCAACGTCCTCGCGCTGGAGCTGTACCGCAAGGGCTTCTCCGAGGACCAGCCGGGCATCGCGAGCGCGATCTCGGTGTTCCTGCTGCTGCTCGTCATCCCGGTGATGTGGTTCAACGTACGGCGGCTGCGGCGGGAGGTGCGGCGATGAGCGCGGAGTCGTTCACGAAACCCCGGCGGTCGCTGGGCTCCCGGCTCGCCGGAGGCGTCAGCGGCGGTCTGGTGCGGGTGGCCCTGATCGTCGTAGGACTGTTCTGGCTGGTCCCGACCATCGGGCTGCTGCTGTCCTCGCTGCGCAGTCCGGAGGACATGGCGGCCGAGGGCTGGTGGAAGGTGTTCAGCGAGCCGTCGCGGCTCACCTTCTCCGCCTACTCCGACCTGCTGGCCAACGGCGACATCACCGACTCGCTCGTCAACACCGTGCTGATCACGGTGCCGGCGACGGTCCTGGTGGTCGTCATCGGCTCGCTGGCGGGATACGCGTTCGCGTGGATGGAGTTCCCGGGGCGCGACTGGTGGTTCCTCGGCGTGGTCGGGCTGCTGGTGGTGCCGGTACAGGTGGCGCTGATCCCGATCGCCGAACTCTTCGGCGCCATCGGCCTGTTCGGTTCGCTGCTCGGCGTGATCCTGTTCCACGTCGGGTTCGGGCTGCCGTTCGCGGTGTTCCTGCTGCGGAACTTCTTCGCCGAGATCCCCCGGGAGCTGCTGGAGGCAGCCCGGCTCGACGGCGCGGGTGAACTGCGGCTGTTCACGCGGGTGGTGATGCCGCTGGGCGGACCGGCCATCGCGAGCCTGGGCATCTTCCAGTTCCTGTGGGTGTGGAACGACATGCTGGTCGCGCTGATCTTCACCGACTCGGGGAACCAGCCGATCACGGTCGCGTTGCAGACGCAGGTACGGCAGTTCGGCAACAACGTCGACGTGCTGGCGCCCGGCGCGTTCATCTCGATGGTGGTCCCGCTGGTCGTGTTCTTCGCGTTCCAGCGGCAGTTCGTGTCCGGGGTGATGGCGGGCGCGGTCAAGTAACCGAGCGGGCAAGGGTGGTCGGGGGCGGGCCGGTCGCGGTCCGCCCCCGGTCGTGGGTGCGGCCGTGGTCCCCCGAATGCCGCAGGCGGCGTAACCAAGTCACTCCATCGGCCGTTCCCGGGCCGAACGCCCGCGCCGACCCATGGATGTCCCGTGCCCAGGTTCAGTGTCATCGTCCCCGCCTACCAGGTCCAGGCGTACCTGCACGCGTGCCTGGAGTCGGTGCTCTCCCAGTCGTTCCCGGACCTCGAACTGATCGCGGTCGACGACGCCTCACCGGACGCCTGCGGCGACATCATCGACGAGTTCGCCGCCCGCGACCCGCGCGTCCGACCCGTCCACCTGCCCGGCAACCAGGGCCTGGGCCCGGCCCGCAACGCCGGGATGTCCCAGGCCACCGGCGACTACCTGGTCTTCCTAGACGGCGACGACACCCTCACCCCGGGCGCGCTGCGGGCGGTCGCCGACCGGCTGAAGGAGACCGGCGACCCGGACGTCCTCGTCTACGACTACGCGCGCACGTACTGGACCGGCGAGACCGTCCGCAACCAGGCCGCCGCCCGCCTCACCGAGGACGGCCCGGCCCCGTTCCGGCTGACCGACCGCCCCGGCCTGCTGAACCTGCTGATGGTGGCCTGGAACAAGACCTGCCGCCGGGAGTTCGTCGAACGCGCCGGCCTCTCCTTCCCGCCGGGCCTGTACGAGGACACCCCGTGGACGTACCCGGTGCTGATGCGGGCGGAGTCGATCGCGACCCTGGACCTGGTCTGCGTGCACTACCGGCAGCGCCGCCGGGGCTCCATCCTGGGCACGCCCAGCGAACGCCACCTCGACGTCTTCGCCCAGTACGACCGGGTCTTCGCGTTCCTGGAGAGCGACCCGGAGCTGGCGCGCTGGCGGCCGGTGCTGTTCCGCCGGATGGCCGACCATCTGGCGGTGGTGTTCTCCCGGCGCGACCGCCTGCCGCGCGGCGTGCGCGCCGAGTTCCTGCGCCGGGCCCGCGCCCAGCTGCGCCGCTACCGCGTCCCCGGCGCCTCCGCCCCGTTGCCCGTCCGGCTGCGGCACGGCCTGCTCCGGCTGGGCCTGCACCGCACCTACCGGGTGCTGCGGCAGGCCTCGGCGGGATGCCGCCGCGTCCTCCGGATCACCGTCAAGGCGTTGCGCGCCGTGCGCTCCGGCGTACTGCGTCTGCACTACCGGACGCAGCGGCTGCTCCCGCTGCGCGCCGACCGCGCGCTCTTCGCCGCGCACGCCGGGTACGTCGCGTACGCCGGGCAGGCCGGGCAGGCCGGGCACGCCGGGCAGGCGAACGGCGGTCACGGCAGTTACGGCGGTCACGGCGACTACAGCGGTTACGACGGCTACGGCGGGTACGACGGCTATGGCGGCTACGGCTGCAACCCGGGCGCGCTGGAGGAGGCGTTCCGGTCCGTCGTGCCGCGGATCCGCACGGCCTGGGTGGCCGCCCCCGCGCTCCACCACACGGTGCCGCCCGGTCCGCGCCGCGTCTCCCCCGGCACCGCCCGCCATCTCACCGAGCTGGCCCGCGCGAAGTACCTGGTGGACAACGCCCCCTTCGACCCGCGGCTGGTCAAGCGCCGGGGCCAGGTGCTGGTCCAGACACAGGCCGGCACCCCGCTGGGCCACGAGGGCCTGGACCGCCAGGAGCGCCCGGCCGCCGCCGGCGGCACCGACTTCGCGGCACTGCTGCGCGACGTCGACCGCTGGGACCACGTGCTGTCCGCCAACCGCCACTCCACCCTGACCTGGCAGCGCGTCCACCCCGGCGCCTACACGGTCGTGGAGTGCGGCCAGCCCCGTACCGACGTCTTCCACCGGGCGACGGCGGCGGACGTGGCCCGGCTGCGGGACGGGCTCGGCATCCCCGAGGACGCGGTCGCCATCCTGTACGCGCCGGCCCGCCGCGACCACCGGCGCACTCAGCGCTTCCCCCTCGACCTGGAGCGCGTCGTGCGCCGCCTCGGCCCGCGCTTCGTGGTGCTGGCCCGGGGCGAGGCCGGACCGGGCGCCGGGGACGCACCGCCCCCGGTCCCGCGCGCCGCCCGGGTCATCGACGTCACCGCTCACCCCCGGCTGCCGTCGCTCTGCCTGGCCTCGGACGTCCTGGTCACCGACTACGCGCCGCTGATGGTCGACTACGCGGTCCTGGACCGGCCGATCGTGCTGCACACCGAGGACCACCAGGCGTACGAGGCGGCCCGCGGCCTCTACATCGACCTGCGCGCCGTCCCGCCGGGCGTGAGCGCCCGCGACGAGGACGAGCTGATCGACGTCTTCGCCACCGGGCACTGGTGCGGATCGCGCGCCGCCCAGCTGCGGTCGGCGTTCCGCGAGCGGTTCTGCCCCTGGGACGACGGCCGCGCCGCCGAACGCGCCGTGCGCCGGATCGTGCTCGGGGAGCGCGCGCCGCTGCCGGTGGTACCCCTCGGCGCCCGTCACCCCGCGCCCGCCCCGCCCCCGCGCACGCCCCTGGTCACCCTGCCGGGGCCGGCCGGTCCCGGCGACGCCGCCTCCGCCTCCGGCGTCTTCCGGCCGCGCCCGCCCCTCTCCGACCGCCGCTGACCACCCCGAACGCCGCCGACCACCCCCCGAACGCCGCCGACCGTCTCTGACCGCTTTTCCCCGGGAGTCCGTATGCCCCGCAACCCGTCCCGGCCCGCTCCGACCCGCCCGCCCGGGCGGCGGCCGACGGGACGGCCCGGCCGCCGCGGCAGGGGCGGAGGCGGCAACTGAGACCCGCGGCGGTGACAGCGAGACCAACGAAGCCAGAACAGCAGCACAGCACGACGACGGAGAGAGCAGCATGCCGCGCTTCAGCATCATCGTCCCGTCCCACGGGGTCGCGGGACGGCTGTCCCAGGCCCTGGACTCGGTGCTCGCCCAGTCCTTCGGCGACTTCGAGCTGATCCCGGTGTGCCGGACACCGGACTGCTCCGCGGCCGACGTGGCCGCCGCCCTCGCCGGGCGGGACTCCCGGGTGGCGCCCGTGCACTCCCCGCCGGCCGACGGCCTGGCCGGGGCGCGCAACACCGGCGTGCGGGCGGCGACCGGCGCCTACCTGCTGTTCCTCGACGGCGACGACGTCCTCGTCCCCGGCGCGCTCGCGGCGCTCGACGCCCGGCTGGCCCGGACCGGCGACGTCGACGTCCTCTACTTCGAGCACGAGCGCACCCCCTGGTGGGAGGGCGAACCGGCCAACCCGGCCGCCCCGCTGCTGACCGGCACGCCCGACGGCGCCTTCGCTCCCGACGCCGCGCCCCGGCTGACCGGCGTCCAGCTCCCGGCGTGGAGCGCCGCCTACCGCCGCGCCTTCCTCACCGAGCACCGGATCGCCTTCCCCGACGGGCACTTCACCGACGTCGGCTTCGGCGGCCTGGTCGCCGCGGAGGCCGAGCGGATGGCGGTGCTGCGCTCCGTCGTCGTACGGCATCTGGTGCGGCGCCAGGGCAGCCGGCTCAACCGGCCCGGCGACCACCACGCCGAGCTGCTCGACCAGGCGGAACGGGTGCTGGCCCGGGCCGCCGGGCCGGCCCTGTCCGACGTACGGCGCGCGGCACTGTTCGAGCAGCTGTTCGCGGCGGTCCTGAAGACGGCCGCCCATCCGCGCCGGCTGCCGTCCGGCCGGGCCGCGTTCTTCCGCCGGGCGAGCGCGCTGTACGCCGCCCACCGCCCGGCCGGTTTCCAGGTGCCCGGCGGCAGCCTCGGGGTGCAGCACCGGCTGCTGGCCCGGGGGGCGTACGCGGCGTTCCGCGCGCTGCGGGGCGCCAACCGGACGCTGACAGCGGCGCGGGGCGCGCTGCCGTACCCGCGCGGGCTGCGCACCCGCCTGCTGTACCGCGCCCACCTGCTCCGCCCGCTCGACCCGAACCTCGCCGTCTACTGCGCGTACTGGGGCCGCGGCTACACCTGCAACCCGGCCGCGATCCACGCCAAGGCCCGCGAACTCGCCCCGCACATCCGCTCGGTGTTCCTGGTGGAGGCCGGTCAGGAGCACACGCTGCCGCCGGACGTCGACCACGCGGTGATCGGCAGCCGCCGGTACTGGGAGGTGCTGGCCCGGGCGACGTACCTGGTCAACAACGCCAACTTCGCGGAGGGCGTGGTCAAGCGCCCCGGCAGCGTCCACCTCCAGACCCAGCACGGCACCCCGCTGAAGAAGATGGGCGTCGACCAGTCGACGTACCCGGTGGTGGCCGCGGCCACCGGCAGCTTCGGCAAGCTGCTGGGCCGGGTGGACCGCTGGGACTTCAACCTCTCCTCGAACCGGCACTCCACCCAGATGTGGGAGCGCGCCTTCCCCGGCTCCTACGAGCACCTGGAGTACGGCTATCCGCGCAACGACGCCTACTACGCGGCGACCGCCGACGACGTGGCGCGCGTCCGCGCGGAGCTGGGCGTCCCCGAGGGGGCGACGGCCGTGCTGTACGCGCCCACCCACCGCGACTGGGAGACCGGGTTCGGCGCCGGCGGCCTGGACCTGGCGGCGTTCTGCGAGGCGGCCGGCGAGAACGTGGTGGTGCTGCTGCGCGCCCACTACTTCTACGACCGGGGGGAGGCGCTGAGCGGCGGCGGCCGGATCATCGACGTGACCGCGCACCGCAGCGCCGAGGACGTCTGCCTGGCCGCCGACGCGCTGGTCACCGACTACTCGTCGATCATGTTCGACTACGCCAACCTGGACCGGCCCATCGTCATCCACGCCGACGACTGGGAGGTCTACCGGGAGACCCGCGGCGTCTACTTCGACCTGCTGGCCGAGCCGCCGGGGCCGGTCGCCCGCACCCCGGAGGAACTGGCCCGGATCTTCCGCGACGGCACCTGGGCGGACGCCGGGTCGGCCGCGCTGCGGGCCGCCTTCCGGGAGCGGTTCTGCGAGTTCGACGACGGGCGGGCCGCCGAGCGCGTGGTGCGCCGGGTGCTCCTGGGCGAGCCGCCGGAGGCGCTCCCGCCGGTCACCCCGCTCGCGGAGCGCACGCCGGCGCCCGCCGCCACGCCCTCGGCCGCCGGCCTCCCCCACGCCCCTCTCGCGCCCCTCTCGTAAGGAGCTGACGTGCCCCGCTTCAGCGTCATCATCCCCTGCTTCAAGGTGCAGGGCTTCCTGCGCGAGTGCCTCGACTCGGTCCTGGAGCAGTCGTACCGGGACATCGAGGTGATCGCCGTGGACGACTGCTCACCGGACGGCAGCGGCGCGATCCTGGACGCGTACGCGGCCCGCGACGACCGGGTGCGGGTGCTCCACCTGCCGGAGAACGTGGGCCTCGGCCCGGCCCGCAACGCCGGGCTGCCGCACGCCACCGGCGACTACCTCCTCTTCCTCGACAGCGACGACACCCTCACCCCGGGCGCGCTGCGCGCGCTGGCCGACCGGCTGGCCGAGACCGACGACCCGGACGTGCTGGTCTTCGACTACGCCCGCACGTACTGGTGGGGCGGCACACGCCGCAACGTCCTCGCCCACGTCCTCGCGGAATCCGCCGACGGCACCTTCACCGCCGCCGAACGCCCGCAGATCCTCGACCTGCTGATGGTGGTGTGGAACAAGGTCTACCGGCGTTCCTTCGTCGAACGGGAGGGCTTCGCCTTCCCGCCCGGCTACTACGAGGACACGCCCTGGACCTTCCCGGTGCTGCTGAGCGCCGGGCGGATCGCGACGCTGGACCGGATCTGCCTGAACTACCGGCAGCGCCGCCAGGGCAGCATCCTGTCCACCACCAGCCGCAAGCACTTCGACATTCACGCCCAGTACGAGCGGGTGTTCGCGTTCGTCGACGCCCGCCCGGAGCTGGCCCGGTGGCGGCCGTTCCTGCACACCAAGATGGGCGAGCACTGTCTGGACATCCTGGCCAAGCCGGACCGGCTTCCCCCGTCCGACCGCGCCGAGTTCTTCCACCGCACCGCCGAACTGTTCCGCGCCCACCGGCCCGAGGGGGCGCGCACCCCGGCGGACCTGCGCGTACTGGAGCGCGGCTACCCGGCGTACGTGGCGCGCAGCCAGGGCGCGCGGGCCGGGCGGGCGCTGGCGCGACGCGCCGCGCGGGTCCATACGGCGGCGGCCGGGCGCCTGCACCGCGCCGGGTCGGCGCTCCGCACGCGCCGCCCCCTCGACCCGGACCTCGCCGTGTACTCGGCCTTCTCGCACCGGGGCGTCCTCGGCGACCCCGCGGCGATCTACCACGAGGCCCGCCGCATCGCCCCGCACCTGCGCGGGGTGTGGGTGCTGCGGGACGAGGAACTGGTGCCGTCGCTGCCGCCCGGCACCGAACACGTGATCCTCGGCAGCGCGGCCTGGCGCCGGGTGACCGAACGGGCCACGTTCTTCGTCAACAACGTCAACTGGCCGGGCACGGTGCCCAAGCGCCCCGGCACCGTCCACATCCACACCCACCAGGGCACCCCGCTGAAGTACATGGGCGCCGACCTGCTCGGCAAGCCCGGCGCCCGGCACGGGCTCGACGTACCGCAGATGCTGCGCCGCGCCGACCGCTGGGACCACAGCCTGGTCGCCAACCTGCACTCGGAGCTGGTCTGGGAGCGGGCCTACCCCTGCCACTTCGCCTCGGCCCGCACCGGCAGCCCCCGCAACGACGTGCTGGTCCGGGCACGGAACGACAAGGCGGCCGGGGCCGGGTTCCGGCTGCGGCACGGCATTCCCGCCGGGCACACGGTCGTGCTGTACGCGCCGACCCGCCGCGACTACCGGCGCGGCGGACACGTCGACCGGATCGACCTGGCCCGGTTCGCCGCCGACCTCGGCGCGGGGCACACCCTCGTGGTCCGGCTGCACCCGTCCCTCGCCACCGGCCCCGCGCGCGGCATGGGCCTGGCCGACCTGCACCGGCGGGGCGTGCTGGTCGACGCCACCGACGAACCGCACGTCGAGGACGTCCTGCTCGCCGCCGACCTCCTGGTCACCGACTACTCCGCCCTGATGTTCGACTACGCCGTCCTGGACCGGCCGGTCGTCGTCCACGCCGACGACCTGGACGCGTACGCGGCCAGCCGCGGCCTGTACTTCGACATCACCGCCGAGCCGCCGGGCCACGTCTCCCGCTCCTACCGGGAACTGGCGTGGCTGCTGGCGTCGGGGACCTGGCGGGACGAGGAGGCGGCGCGGCTGAGGGCGGCGTTCCGGACGCGGTTCTGCGCGTTCGACGACGGGCGGGCCGCCGAGCGGGTGGTGCGCACGATGATGCTGGGCGAGACGATGCCGGGGCCGGTCACCGTGCCCGGGGCCCGCGCGGTGCCGTCCGGCCGCGACCTGCTGACCCCGTCGTGAGGCGGCGTACCGGGGTACGTACGCGGGTACTGCTGCTGGCGCTGCTCTTCGCCCTCCTCCAGCTCGCCAACGTCACCGGCCGGGACACCCCCGACACCAAGAACTACCTCTCCTACGCCCTGAGCCTGTCCGGCGAGGACAAGCGGGGCGCGGCGGCGGGCGCCATCGAGCACTACTGCGCCAGCCGGGCGTCGAGCGCCAAGCGGGCGCAGAGCGTGCACGTGGTCCGCTTCCACCGGGCCGACCCCACCGCCCGGGTGACGGCCGAGTGCCGGGAGCGGGAGTGGCGGAACGTGGAGCGGCGGCTGCGGGCCGGGCAGACCGGCGGGCACACGGTGCCGTTCATGCCGGAGCGGTTCATGCGGATCTTCGAGGCGCGGCCCGGTTATCCGGCGTTCCTGGTGCCGTTCGTGACCGTGCTCGGCGTGACCTGGGGCGTGTGGACGGCGAGCGTCCTGGTCGCGGCGGCCGGCGGGGTACTGGTCTTCCTGATCCTGCGCACCCTCGCCCTCCCGGTACCGCTCGCGCTGACCGGTCAGGCGCTGTACTACGTGCTGCCGTGCGGGGCGGTGGCGATGCGGCCGATGACCGAGGGGCTGCTGATGGCGCTGACGCTGGCGGCGGTGTGGGGCTGCGCGCTGGTGTCGCGTGCGGCGCCGGAGCGGCGGGGGTACTGGCTGGTCGCCGGGGCGCTGGCGCTGCTGTTCACCGTGAAGCACTCGCAGGCGCTGTTCCTCGGCGGATGCCTGGCGGTGGCGGGCGCGGCGGTCGCGCTCCGGCGGGTGCGCCGGGGCGAGGCGCCGGGCCGGGGCGTACTGCGGCTGGCGGGCGCGGGTCTGTGCGCCGCCCTCGCCACCGTCGCCCTCGCCCGCCTCCTGCACTACCCCTCCGAGTCGGAGAGCCTCCAGGACCTGCTGGCCGACCACTTCGCCCGGCCCGACCGGGAGCGTCCGTGGCCGGAGTTCTTCCAGTTGCAGGGCAACTTCTGGACCGAGTGGTCGCGCCGGCAGCTGCGGGAGCCGTTGTTCGTCGCTGCCCTGGCGGCGGGTGCGTGGGGCGCGCTGCGGCGGCCCGCGTTCGGCGCGTTCCTGATCGCGGCGGCGGCCACCGGCATCCTCACCCAGGCCGGGCACCCGGACATCAACATCTGGGGCGGCCGGCTGATCGTGCTGGCCTGGCTGCTGCCGGTGGTGGGGCTGCCGCTGCTGCTGGAGCCGGTGGTGCGCGGCCGGGTCGCGGTCCCCGCGCAGGGCCAGGTCGGCCGGGCGGCCCCGGCGGCCAACTGACCGTCACTCGATGCGGTGACGGCGGGTCATGCCGTTGACCCGACCGGGAACATACGGCAAATGCCCCAGACGCTCCCCACCCCGTTCCTCCGGTGAGCGCCGGAGTCCTCGTCCGGCGGGCCGCGCACGGTGCCACGGCGCTGCGCGGCGGCCGCGTCTGGCGCCCCACCCCCTACCAGGCGGCCGGTTTCCTGTTCTGGCTGGTGGTGTCGCTGGCGTACTGGCGGGTGCCGCTGTGCTGCGACGCCGGCCAGCACGCGGCGGTGGTCGAACGCCTCAAGGCCGACCTGTTCCACCCCCGCCACCCGATGGCCGACCTGCCCGGCGCGGGCAGCGCGTACTACTCGCCGTACGCGCTGGCGCAGGGCGTCGCCGCCCGGCTCACCGGGCTGGGCGGCTGGGAGGTGGTGCGGCTGGCCGGCCCGCTGAACCTGCTGGTGCTGCTGACCGGCGTCAACCGCTTCGTCCGGACGCTGACCCCCCGCCCCTGGGCGCCGGTGCTGGCCCTGGTGGCGATGACCCTGCTGTGGGGCACCGAGCGGGCCTGGTGGAGCGGCTACCTCGGGCTGATGTCCATGACGGGCAACCTCGGCTATCCCTCCACGTTCGCCATCGGGCTCACCTTCTGGGCCTGGGCCCTGACCGGGGCACGGGCCCGGGACACCCGCCGGGTGCGCTGGGTCGGCCCCGGCGGCCTGCGCGGCCTGCCCGGGTACGCCGCCCTGGGCGTGCTGTACGGGCTGGTCCTGCTGATCCACCCGATCACGTCGGTGGCGGCGGTACTGGGCGCGGTCGCCCTGGTCGCGGGGTGGCAGCCGCGCCGGCCGGGGCCGGGCCGCTCGGCGGTGCCGGTGCTGGGCCGCTGGGCGCTGACCGGCGTGACGGCCGCGCTGACCGGCGCGGTGTGGCCGTACTTCGACGTGTTCGCGCTGGCCGGGAACGACAGCGTGGACGCGGTGCACCGCACGCTGTACGCGCACCTCGCCGGGGAGTTCTGGCTGGCCGTGGTGGTGGGGCTGCCCGCGCTGTGGCGGCGCGGGCGCCGTTCGCCCCGGGACCCGCTGGTCCTGATGTTCGCCCTGGACTGCCTGGTGGTGGCGTACGGCCGGCTCAGCGGCCACTACACCTACGGCCGCGTCCTGGGCCTGACCCTGGTGCCGCTCCAGTTCGCGCTCGCGGTGGAGCTGGCGGCGCCCCGGCCGTGGAGCGCGGCGCGGCGCGTCCTGGGGTGGGCGGCGGCGGCCGGTACCGCCCTCGGCTTCCTCACCGTCCACGCGGGGGCGCTGGTCCCGGCCGGCTTCCCGCAGCCGCCGAGCTGGCCGGCGTACGGCTGGGCGGCCCGGCACATCGGCCCCGGCGAGGTGGTGATCACCGACGGGTACTACGCCGGCCACGCCATCGCCGGGTACGGGCCGAACCTCGCCGCGCCCGCCTGGCCGGACCCCTCCCTGGACGAACGGGAGCGCGAGCGGCGCGAGGCGGACGTGGCGAGGTATCTGGACCGGGACGCGACCCGCGCCGAGCGCGCCGCCGTCGTCCGCCGCTACCGCGTGCGCTGGCTGCTGCTGACCCGCTGGCGGCCGGTGCCCGAGGAGGCGGTGGTGGTGGCGTGGAGCGAGCGGACGGGGGAGGTGCTGGCGCGGGTCGGGTCCCCGGGGCCGGGACCGGGGGCCCGGTAGGCGTTACTCGATGACCAGCTCGACCGGGATGTTGCCGCGGGTGGCGTTGGAGTAGGGGCAGACCTGGTGGGCCTGCTCGACCAGCTTGCGGCCGGTCTCCTGGTCGACGGTGTCGGGCAGCTCCACGCGCAGGGTGACGGCCAGCGCGAAGCCCTCGCCCTCCTTGCCGATGCCGACCTCGGCGGTCACCGCGGCGTCGGTGACGTCGACCTTGGCGGCGCGGCCCACGGCACCGAGGGCGCTGCCGAAACAGGCGGCGTACCCGGCGGCGAAGAGCTGCTCCGGGTTGGTGCCCTTGCCGTCGCCGCCCATCTCGACCGGAAAGCCGAGCGCGAGGTCCAGCTTGCCGTCGGAGCTGACGGCGCGGCCGTCACGACCGTGGGTGGCGGTGGCCACGGCGGTGTAGAGCGGGTTCATGGAGAACATCCCTCCAGGAGAGTCCGGGTCGGGTCCGGGTCTTGTGATCTCGTACGACGAACAGTGAAGCACACAATTAAGTTGGGCACAACCAAATCACGTCTCATGGTTACCCTGGAGACATGACCACGCCCGCACCCCCGGCCGACTGGCTCCGCCTCGACCAGCAGATCTGCTTCTCCCTGAACGCCGCCTCGCGCGCCTTCGGCGGCGTCTACCGGGTGATCCTCAAGGACCTCGGGCTCACCTATCCGCAGTACCTGGTGATGCTGGTGCTGTGGGAGCACGGCGAGCTGCCGGTGAAGCGGCTGGGCGAGCACCTGAGGCTCGACTCGGGCACCCTGTCGCCGCTGCTCAAGCGGCTGGAGTCGGCCGGTCTGGTCCGGCGCGAGCGCAGCGCCCACGACGAACGGTCGGTCCAGGTGCGGCCCACCGAGGAGGGCCTGGCGCTGCGCGAGCGGGCGCTGGAGGTGCCCCGCCGGATCGCCGCGGCCACCGGCTTCGACCTGGCGGAGATCCAGGACCTGCGGTCCCGTCTGGACCGCCTGACGACCGCCCTGGACCGGGCGACGGCCGACGGCGCCTGATCCGGAGCGGCGAGCGGGAAGGCACAGCGGGCGTTTTACTGTGATATGCCCGCATGCTCCCCTCCTCCGTCCCAGCAGGTCGGCGTCGTCGTCATCGGATACCAGGACGCGGCCCATGTGACCGACGCCGTACGCTCCGCGCTGGCGCAGGGCGCCGTGGTCCGCGAGGTCGTCGCGGTGGACGACTGCTCGGCCGACGGCAGCGCGGAACTGCTCGGCCGGCTGGCCGCGGCGGAGCCCCGGCTCCGGGTGCTGCGCCGGCCGGCCAACAGCGGCGGCTGCGGCACCCCGCGCAACACCGGGCTGGCCGCGGTGACCGCGCCGTACGTGATGTTCCTGGACAGCGACGACGTGCTGCCGCCGGGCGCGGTGGACGCGCTGCTCGGCGCGGCCGTCGAGGAGCGCGCGGAGGTGGTGAGCGGGCTGTGTGTGCGCCGGGAGCTGCCCTCGGGGCGCGAGGTGCCGTGGCAGGCGCCGCTGTACGCGACGCGCACCGTGGTCGCGCACCCCGCCCGGCGCCCCCGCCTGGTCCACGACACCCTCTGCGTCAACAAGCTCTACCGCACCGCCTTCCTCCGCCGGCACGGCATCCGCTTCCCCGACGGCCGCTTCCCCTACGAGGACTTCGTCTTCACCGCGCGCGTCCTCGCCGCCGGCCCCCGCGTCGCGCTCGTCCCCGACCCGGTCTACGTCTGGCACGTACGCCGGTCCGCCGAGCGCCTGTCGATCTCCCTGGACCGCGCCGACGTGAGCAACTGGCGGGCCCGCACGCACGCGTGCCGGACGGCGTACGACATCCTGCTCGCCGCCGGGCAGAAGCGGCTGGCACGGGCGGCCCGCGCCAAGTTCCTCGACCACGAGCTGCGGATGTACGTCCGCGAGCTGGAGGTACGGGACGTGCGCTACCGGCGCGCGTGGTGGGCGCACACCCGGGCGTACCTCGCGGAGTACGACGCGGCCGACTGGACCCGCTCCCCGACCGCGCCGGGCCGCCTGATCGGCCGGGTGATCCTGGCCTCCCCCGAGCCGCGCGACCTGCCCCGCCTGCGGGAACTGGCGGCCCGCCCGGCCCGGCTGCTCCCGCCGTACCCGACGGGGTCCGACGGCCTCCCCGTCTGGTCGCAGGACCTCCCCCAGGTCACGCTGGAGCCCCTCCTCACCCGCCCGGTCCGGCTGCTGCCCCTGGCGGCGGACGCGGAACTGCGCCCGTCCGCGCGGGGCACGCGGCTGTCGCTGCGGCTGCACGAGCTGTACGGCCGGGTGGAGCGGGCCGGCGGTCCGGTGGCCGTCGAGGCGCAGTGGCGGCGACGGGAGGACGGGCGGTGCGGGGGGCGGCGTACGGCGGTGTTCGGACCACCGGAACGGTCCGCACCACGGGCCGGCGGTGCGGTCTGGCCGGTCGGCGTCACGGTCGACCCCGCCGCCCTCGGCGCCGGCACCTGGGAGCTGCGGCTGCGCCTGCGCTTCCGGGACGGCACGGCGCGCGAGGTGACGGCGCACGCCCGCGCGGACCTGCCCGGCCATCTGCGCCGTCGCGCCCTGCCCAGCACCCGGCACGGCATCGTGCTCGTCCAGCCGTACGCCACGCACTCCGGCGCACTGGCGCTGCGGGTGGCGCCCGGGGCGCGGGGTGTGGCGACGGTGGTACGCGGCAGGCTCCGGCGCCTGCTTCACTGAGAGGCGACCACTGGAGAGGCGACCACTGCCACTCAGGCAACTGACGAGGGGACGGCCACCATGACCTGGCTGATCACCGGCGGCGCCGGCTACATCGGGGCGCACGTCGTACGGGCGATGACCGAGGCGGGCGAGCGGACCGTGGTGTACGACGACCTGTCCTCCGGCGTCGCCGCCCGGCTGCCCGCCGGCGTGCCCCTCGTCGAGGGCTCGGTCCTGGACGCCGGCCGGGTCCGCCGCACCCTGGCCGACCACGGCGTCACCGGCGTGGTCCACCTGGCGGCGAAGAAGCAGGTCGGCGAGTCGGTGGAGCGTCCGCTGCACTACTACCGGGAGAACGTCGAGGGCCTGCGCGTCCTGCTGGAGGCGGTGACGGAGGCGGGCGTGTCCTCCTTCGTCTTCTCGTCCTCGGCGGCCGTGTACGGGATGCCGGACGTGGACCTGGTCACCGAGCAGACCCCCTGCGTCCCCATGTCGCCGTACGGCGAGACCAAACTCGCGGGCGAGTGGCTGGTCCGGGCGACCGGGCGGGCGACGGGGCTGTCGACGGCGTCCCTGCGCTACTTCAACGTCGCGGGCGCCGGCGCCCCCGAGCTGGCGGACACCGGCGTGCACAACCTCGTCCCGATGGTCTTCGAGAAGCTGACGGAGCACGCGCCCCCGCGCATCTTCGGCGACGACTACGCCACCCCGGACGGCACCTGCGTCCGGGACTACATCCACGTGATGGACGTGGCGGAGGCCCACGTGGCGGCGGCCCGCGCGCTCCAGGCGTCCCCGGGCCGCGACCTCACCCTGAACATCGGCCGGGGCGAGGGCGTCTCCGTCCGCGAGATGATCGACCGGATCAGCACCGTCACCGGCTACGGCCTCCCCCCGACGGTCGACCCGCGCCGCCCCGGCGACCCGGCCAGCGTCGTCGCCTCGGCCGACCGCGCCGCCGCCGAACTGGGCTGGAAGGCCAAGTACGACGTCCAGGACATGATCACCTCGGCGTGGGCGGGCTGGGTGGCACTGCGCCCGGAGGCGGCTCGGGGGGACGGGGCGACCGGAGCGACCGGAGCGACCGGAGCGACCGGGGCGACCGGGGCGACCGGAGTCTGAGAGTCCATCCCGGCCCGCGGCACGTCCGCACGACGAGCCCGCGCTCGCTCCAGCCGGGGCGTTCGCCCGCCCGCCCCGGCTGAAAACCGGGGCGCGCACGCCCCCTCACCCCGCCCCGCTCACAACGCCTTCAGCGCCGCCGCCGTAGCCCGGGTCAGCGCCCCCAGGTACCCCTTCGGCGGCTTGGGCCCCCTGATCACCACCGACCGCCAGTACAGCGGTCCGGAGATCAGGTCCAGCGCCAGGTCGTGGTCGAAGCCCGCGCGGATCTCGCCGCGCCGCCGCGCCGCCGCCAGGATCGAGCTGGCGACCCCGTCCTGCCCCTCCCGCAGCGCCTTCCGCATGGCCTCGGCGATGTCCGGGTTGCGGGCCGCCTCCGCCTGGAGGTCGGGGATGATCTGCGAGGCGACCGGGTGCCGCAGCGCCCTGGACGTCACCTCGTAGAGCAGCCGCAGATCGCCCTCCAGCGTGCCCGTGTCCGGCGCGGGCAGCCCCTGCACGGCCAGCGCCGAGACGATGTCGAGCACCAGGTGCAGCTTGGAGCGCCAGCGCCGGTACACCGCCGTCTTGCCCACCCCCGCGCGGCGCGCGATCCCCTCGATGGACATCCGCGCGTACCCGACGGCCGCGAGTTCCTCGAAGACGGCCGCCCGGATGGCCTCCGTCACGTCCGCCCGCAGTACGGCGGCCCCGGCGGGGGCCCTGCGGCGCGGACGTGGCTGAGGCTCGTCGGCGTTGGTCGTCATACGCCCCAAGCATAGGGGCGTGAGGACGAAACGGTTGCGTTCCGACGTCAATTCGGCCTAGTCTCCCGTTGCGACGATACGGTCCCGTCCCGACGTAGCACCGCGACTACTCACCCCTCCCCCCGAGTGAAAGCAGCGGATGTGAGCCAGGTCCTCCACACACCGCCCCCGCCGACCGCCCCGTCACCGGCCGGCACCGAAGACCTCGCGGCCCTCGCCGTCCGCCACGGCCTGTCGGTCAGCGGCGCCCGCCCCTCCCTGCCCGACTACGTGCGCCGGCTGTGGGCCCGCCGGCACTTCATCGGCGCCTTCTCCACCGCCAAGCTCACCGCCCAGTACAGCCAGGCCAAACTGGGCCAGGTCTGGCAGGTCATGACGCCGCTGCTGAACGCGGCGGTGTACTTCCTCATCTTCGGCGTGCTGCTGCAGACCAAGAAGGGCGTGCCGGACTACGTCCCGTTCCTGGTCACCGGCGTGTTCATCTGGACCTTCACGCAGAGTTCGATCATGGCGGGCACCAAGGCGATCTCCGGCAACCTCGGCCTGGTGCGGGCCCTGCACTTCCCGCGCGCCGCGCTGCCGGTCTCCTTCTGCCTCCAGCAGCTCAAGCAGCTGCTGTACTCGATGGCCGCCCTGGTCGTCATCCTGCTGGCCTTCGGTGTGCCGCCGGCCGCCTCCTGGGTGCTGGCGATCCCGGTCCTGGTGCTCCAGTTCACCTTCAACGCCGGCGTCGCGATGATCATGGCCCGGCTGGGTTCCAAGATCCCCGACATCGCCCAGCTGATGCCGTTCGCGCTGCGCACCTGGATGTACGTCTCCGGTGTGATGTGGAGCATCGACCAGCTCATCGCCAAACACGGCGACCTGCCGTCCTGGGTCGGCCCGGTTCTCCAGGCCAACCCCGCCGCCGTCTACATCGACCTGATGCGCTTCGCCCTGATCGACACCTTCCACGCGAGCCAGCTCCCCTCGCACGTGTGGGCGCTCGCGCTGGGCTGGGCCCTGCTCGCCGGGATCGGCGGCTTCATCTACTTCTGGAAGGCTGAGGAGACCTACGGCCGTGGCTGAGCACACTGACGAGCGCGTTCCCACCGTCATCGCGGACGGCGTCGACATCGTCTACCGGGTCAACGGCACCGGCGCGGGACGGGGCAGCGCCACCGCCGCCCTCAACCGGATCGTCCGCCGCAAGCAGACCGAGAAGGCGTCCGGCGTCCGCAAGGTGCACGCCGTGCGGAACGTGTCCTTCGCCGCGTACCGGGGCGAGGCCATCGGCCTGATCGGCACCAACGGCTCCGGCAAGTCGACGCTGCTCAAGGCCGTCGCCGGCCTGCTGCCGGTGGAGAACGGCAAGATCTACACCGACGGCCAGCCGTCCCTGCTGGGCGTCAACGCCGCCCTGATGAACGACCTCACCGGCGAGCGCAACGTGTACCTCGGCGGCCTCGCGATGGGCATGTCCCGGGAGCAGATCAAGGAGCGCTACCAGGAGATCGTCGACTTCTCCGGCATCAACGAGAAGGGCGACTTCATCACCCTCCCGATGCGCACGTACTCCTCCGGCATGGCCGCCCGCCTGCGCTTCTCCATCGCCGCCGCCAAGGACCACGACGTCCTCCTCATCGACGAGGCCCTCGCCACCGGAGACCGCTCCTTCCAGAAGCGCTCCGAGGCCCGCATCCGCGAGCTGCGCAAGCACGCGGGCACGGTGTTCCTGGTGAGCCACAGCAACAAGTCGATCCGCGACACCTGCGACCGGGTGCTGTGGCTGGAGCGCGGCGAGCTGCGCATGGACGGCCCGACGGACGAGGTGCTCAAGGAGTACGAGGCGTTCACCGGCGGCCCCGACAAGGCACGGCCGAAGCCGAAGCCCAAGCCGAAGCCGAAGACCGCCCCGAAGCCGGCCCCGGAGACCGACGCGACCGCTCCGAAGACGGCCCCGGAGACCGACAGGACCGCCCAGAAGACGGCCCCCGAGACCGACACGACCGCCCAGAAGCCGGATCCCGCCTCCGACTCGAAGCCGGACCCCGCCTCCGCCCCGAAGACGGACCCCACCCCCGACCCCAAGGCGGCCACCTCGGTTCCCTCGTGAGGCGCAGCCCGGCTTAACCCTTCCGTCCGTTCGATGCCACTATGTCCGGACAGGTGTGCCGGGGAGCGTCGCTGACGAAGGAGACCACCGAGATGCCCGAACTCAGTGTCGTCGTCCACGGGCCCGATACCCAGGACCACCTGACCGGGCTCCTCGCCTCCCTGGCCGCCCACCCGCACCCGGACACCGAGGTCGTCGTCGCCGCCGTCGGCGACTGGGCGCGGGAGGCGGCCGAGCGGCACACCCCCGCCGTCGAGGTGGTGCCGCTGCCGGACGGGACGGACGGGGCCGCGTCCCGGGCGGCGGGGGCGGCCCGGGCGACGGGCCGCTGGCTGCACTTCGTCCGCGCCGAGGACGGGCTCCCCGCCGGCGCCCCGCGCACCGTCGCCGAGCACACCGCCGCCCTGCCCGACCAAGCCGACGTCCTCCTCCTCGACCACGTCCGCTCGACCTGGCGGACCTCCGGCCTCCCCTCCCCCGACGGCCCCCTGCTGGCCCGGGCGGGCCGCGCCGGCCGCGCCCCACTCGCCCTCGACGAGCACGCGCCCCTGCTGAGGGCGGCCCCGCTGCTCGGCACCCGGGTGGTCCGGGCCGCGTTCTGGCGGGCGCACGCGCAGTTCCTGACGTCGGGCCGCGACGAGCCGTTCGCCGCCCGCGCCGCGCTGCTCCTCGCCGACCGGGTCGCCACCCTGCCGCACCCCGCGTACGAGCACCGCCCGCCGCGCCCCGAGAGCCTCCCGCCGGTCACCGCCGAGCAGCACTACGCCCTGGTCGACCGCTACGAGGCGCTGCTCGATCTCGCCCGCGGCCGGCCGGCCCCGTACGCCGTGCTCTACGACCTGATGGTCCGCGACTGCCTGCGCACCTTCGTCCGTACCGCGATGCCCGAGCCCGTCGCCCGCGAGTTCTTCCGCCGCGCCTCGCTGGCCGCCCTGCGCCGCCGCCCCGAGGGGTACCTGCGCCCGCCCGGCCCGGAGGGCCTGCGCCGCTCGCTGCTCGAAGAGGGCGCCTACACCAAGTACCGCGCCTTCCAGGCCGCCAACAAGGCCCGCCGCGCCGTCCGCGGGACCGTCCGCACCCGCCGCCGCCAGGCCGCCGCCCTGCTCCGCGACCACCACTACCGCCGCGCGCTCACCGCCCCGGCCGACCCCCGTCTCGCCGTCTTCTCGGCGTACTGGAACCGCGGCGTGGCCTGCAACCCGGCCGCGATCGCCGCCAAGCTCGGCGAACTCGCCCCGTGGATCCGCCCGGTGTGGGTGGTGAACGCCGCCGACGCCGCCCTGCTGCCGCCCGGCACCGACCACGTCGTCCCCGGCACCCGCCGCTGCGCGGAGGTGCTGGCGAGCGCCACGTACCTGGTCAACAACGTCAACTTCCCCAACTCCGTGGTCAAACGCCCGGACGCGGTCCACCTCCAGACCCACCACGGCACGCCGCTCAAGCGCATGGGCCTGGACCAGCTGCCCTACCCGGCCGCCGCCCGGGGCCTCGACTTCCAGGCCCTGCTGGAACGCGTCGACAAATGGGACTTCAGCGTCAGCGCCAACAGCCACTCCACCCGCATGTGGCGGCGGGCGTACCCGTCCCGCTGGGTCTCCCTGGACCACGGCTATCCGCGCAACGACGTCTACTACACCGCCCGCGCCGCCGACATCCGCGCGATCCGCGCCCGCCTGGGCATCGCCCCCGGCCGCCGCGCCGTCCTGTACGCCCCCACCCACCGCGACTACGAGGCCGGCTGGACCCCCCGCCTGGACCTCGCCGCCCTCGCCGGCCACCTTGGCGAGGAAACGGTTCTCCTGGTCCGCGCCCACTACTTCTACGGCTCCGCCCCCTCCCCCCTCACCGGCCTGCGCCGCACCGGACGCGTCATCGACGTCTCCCCCTACGAGCCCGTCGAGGACCTGTGCCTGGCCGCCGACGCCCTGGTCACCGACTACTCGTCGATCATGTTCGACTACGCCAACCTGGACCGCCCGATCGTCATCCACGCCGACGACTGGGAGATCTACCGGGAGACCCGCGGCGTCTACTTCGACCTCCTGGCCGAGCCGCCCGGCCCGGTCGCCCGCACCCAGGCCGACCTGACGGAGATCCTCACCACCGACGCCTGGCGCGACGCGACCGCGACGAAGGCGCGGGCCGCCTTCCGCCGCCGCTTCTGCGAGTACGACGACGGACGCGCCGCCGAACGCGTCGTACGCCGGGTCTTCCTCGGCCAGGACGAGGACGCGCTGCCCCCGGTGCCGCCCCTGGCGGAACGCACCCCGGCGCCGACCCCCGAGGAGGCCGCGTGACCCGCCCCGACGTCACCGTCACCGTCATCGTCCACAACGACGCCGAACGCCTGCCCAGGGCCGTCGCCTCCGTCCGCCGCCAGACCCACGCCGACCTGGAGATCGTCATCAGCGACGACCACTCCACGGACGACACCCCGGCCGTCGCCCGCGCCCTGGCCGCCGAGGACCCCCGGATCCGCTACGTCCGCCTGCCCGGGAACAGCGGCGGCTGCAGCGCCCCGCGCAACCGCGGCATCGAACTCTCCCGCGCCCCGTACCTGATGTTCCTGGACAGCGACGACGAACTCCCCGAACGCGCCGTCGAGACCCTGCTCGCCGCCCACCGCGCCCGCGACCTCGACTTCGCGATGGGCGCGGTGCGCCGGATCCGCGTCGACAACGGCCGCCGCTCCACCTGGATGCCGCACCTGGTCGCCGAACACCGCACCCTCGACGGCATCGAGGCCGACCCGCGCCTCTTCTTCGAACACCTCGCCACCAGCAAGATGTACGCTCGCGCCTTCCTCGACCGACACCACCTCCGCTTCCCCGAGGGCATCCACTACGAGGACCAGCTCTTCTCGGCCCAGGCGTACTGCCTGGCCAAGACGTTCACGATCGTCCCGGAGCCGGTCTACCTCTGGTACATCGCCCCGTACGCCGCCCCCGCCGCCGCCTCCCTCTCCAACCAGCGCGACCGGCTGACCAACGTCGCCGACCGCATCCACGTACAACGCCTGATCGACGCGTTCCTCGCCGAGAGCGGGCACGAGTCGCTGCGGGAGGACAAGGACCACAAGTTCCTCAAGCACGACTTCCGGATGTACGCCGGTGACCTGCCCTACCGCGACGAGGCGTGGCTCGCCTCCTTCGCGGACCTCGTCGTCCCGTACCTGGACACGCTCACGCCGGGGGCGTACGCCCGGCTGCCGCGCGCCGAACGGGTCGTCGTCCAGCTCGTCCGCGACCGGCGGTTCGCCGACGCCCGGCAGGCCGCGCGGGGCCTGGGGCACGACGTGGCACCCCGGCACGTCACGACCGGCCCCGACGGCCGGACGTACTGGGGCGACCGGGTTCCGGAGGGCGCCGCGGCCCGCCGCGAGCTGGACCTCACCGACCTGGAACTGGACACCCGGCCGTTCTTCGACGCCCGGTTCCGGCACGAGATCACGGACGTCGGCCGGGGCCCCGGCGCCTCGGTCGACCTGACCGTCCGCACCTACGACCCGGCCCTGCGCCTCCCGGTCGGCCCCCAGCGCGCCGCCCTCCTCCTCACCCCGGGCAGACACCGGATGACGGTCCCCTTCCGCCTCTCTCCCCTCCGCCCCGGCGTCTTCGAGGGCCGCGTCCGCCTGGACCTGGCGGCGGCCCGCCTGCCCTTGTGGGGCTTCGACGGCGTACGGCATCCTGTGCTCCGCCTCCGCCACGAGGGCCGTGCCCACACGGGCCCCCTCCTGGCCCCGCCGGCCTTCCCGCCCTTCACGGCCCGCGTCCCCTACCGCTCCGGCACCACACCCCACCGGCTCACCGTCGAACCGGAGGGCCACAGCCCGGGCCGCCTCCAGCTCCGCTGGGAGCCGGTGGGCGCGACGGCGGTGCTGCGCCCACTGGTCCACCGCCTGCGCTGACCGGGAGGGTCCACCGTGCCCGGGCCGGGCGGCGCTCGCGCGACGGCCGTCGGTACGAGGGGGCTGGTATTACTGGTGCATGCGTGAAGAGGCCGCACAGTCCGCGATCGACACGTTCATCTCGGCGTTCAACGCCTCCGACGACAGCTATGTGACGGGACTGCTCTCTCAGGCTCTGACCTCGGATGTCATCTTCTGGGGGCCGTTGGGACGCAGTGCGGGGATCGAGGCGGTCGAACGGTTCGTGCTGGACATCCGGCGCCACCCGGCGGGGGCCGGCACGATGGTGCGCTGCTCGGCGGTGGACATGCCGGACGAGTGGGCCCGGTACCGATGGGTCTTCACCACTCCGGACGGAGGCCCCCGCCTGACGGGCACGGACGTCGTCCATCTGCGGCGGAACCTCATCGACCAGGTCATCGTCTTCGCGGGCGAGATCAAGCCGGCGTCCGCCTGAGCCGTCCGAC
>NZ_JAGGOO010000003.1 GCF_018614415.1 Streptomyces sp. ISL-12 | reverse complement strand
ACTGGCGCAGGACACTAGCGGAACGTCGTCCATGCCCGCCACGCCGCGCCCTCCGGCCACACCAGTGGACACGAGGCCCGAAGAGCACAGTCGGCACCGCTGACCCCGGTCAGATGCCCGGTCCAGCGATGCAGGCGGAGCACCACGTGTGTGGCCTGGGCCTTCTGCGGTGCTGCGCAGCGCCTTGGGGTCGGTTCCACGGCGGTCTGCTTCCAGGGCGATGGAGTCCAGGGCCGTGGCCCACCGGGGCCGGTACGTGGCCGACGCATCCTTCGGTGGCGCGAAATCCATGGAGTGCTCCTTCCGTCCGACTACTGCTCCCTGTACAACGAGCTGGCCCCCGTACCCAGTGCGGTACGGGGGCCAGCGTTGATGGTTGCGTTACGCCACGGGGCGTAGCCGGCTCTTGCGGGTCTGCGGGGATGCGGTCTGCTGCCGCACCCGGGTTTCCCATGCTTCGAGCTGGGGGCGCGGGACGCCGTGGTGGAGCGGGATAACCCACAGGTGGTGCCAGGTGGCACGGGTCTCGATTGGCTCGTTGTTGCGGTAGTGCTCGGCGGTGCGGTCTTTGACGGCAAGCAGGTCGGGGTACTTGGTGGTGCCGCGCTGGACGATGCCGGTGTACAGACAGCGTCGGTGCTCATCGAGAGCCACGTAGATCGCCGAGGACCATGGCGGCAGACGCCGGGTGGTGAAGGTGCCGTTACGTTCGCGCAGCGAGTATACGCAGGTGACGAGCTGTTCGGTGGCGACGGCCAGGCGCTGGCCGGGGATGGCCGCGACGCTGGCGGCGAGTTGGGCGCTGAGCGCCCATCCGGTGCTCACTCGTCGTCCTGGTCGGTCACGGCGTAGGGGTCGCCAACGACGGGCTTGGGAGCAACGGGGATCTCTTTGATCTCCCCTCCCAGTTTCCACAGCAGCTGCTGGATCGCCTCGCGCTGCGCCTCGTCATCGAAGCAAGGCGGGTTGGTACTCGTGGTGATCTTCTCGATGGTCCGCTCGACACGGTGGATGTCGGTCTGCAACGTGGCAATGGTGGCGGCGCTGCCTGTGCTCTTGGCGTTGTTCTTGGCAGCCTCGGCACGGGCGGCGTTCCGGCGGATCTCAATCTGATTGCGCCGCCTGCTGGGCAGGCCCGGTTCGGCGATCTCGAAGACGTGCCACTCCGAGGCGCGGTCGGCCATGCCGTAGGAGGTGGCGACCTTAGGAGTCCCGTCGAGGTCGGTCTTGATCTGGGGGACGATGAAGCCGCGGGAGTAGTCCTCGGGGAAGCCGGGGACCTGATCGACCCAGTTGGACAGGGCCTCGCCGAGGAGGAGCTGGCCAGCCGCCGTCTTGGTGAGCGCCGCAACGATGGTGGGGGGCTTGGCCCGGTATGGGGTCTTCTTGTCCACCGGACCCTCCGAAACCAGGTCCTCCTTAGAGCCACGGTCACGGTTCAGGGCGTCGGCCACGATCAAGGCGTCACCGCCCAGCACAGCCAGCTCGTCCAGGGCCTCGGTGTCACCGTTCTTGGCGCGCTCGCGCAACTGCGCGGTGAGCTGCTGGGCGGCCGTGCGATGGTCCAGGTGGAGCAGGTCATCCTGGAGGCAGGTCAGGGTGAACGCGGGTTCGCCGTTCTCCACACGGTGCCACATCGGGCTGGTAATGGCTCCGCCGTCGCCCCAGGTGTTCACCATCTGCGGGAAGACCTTCTTGTTGTCCGAGCGGAGGAAGCGGGTGGAGAAGATCGCCAGGATCTCCAGCAGCTTCTTGGGGAAGCTGTCGTCGTTGGGGTCAAGGGAGAGGTATTCGGCGATGGAGGTCCGGATGGACTGGCCGGCTTCCCCGGACAGCGCGGTGGCGAACAGCGCCGCCCGCGCGAAGGCGGGGTGGAAGGGGAGCTTGGTGGCGTTGGCGAACGCCTCGCCGTGCAGGCGTCCGGACAGGGCGTCGGACTTCTGCTGGGTGAGCAGGTTCTTGCGGACGGCCTCGGTCAGGGCGTCGGCAACGGCCTTCTCCTTGTCGCTGCCGCCGCCCCAGGACCTGGTACGCAGGTGGATCTGCGTCAGGTGCTCGGTGAACCACTGGGAGGCGTCGCAGGGCTCGCCCGTGCGGGAGAACGTTCCGAGCACCAGGTTGGTGGGGGCGAGGTGCGAGTGGAGAACGCGCATCTCGCTGGCGGTCCACGAACGGGTCGTTGCGGTGTGCAGCGCATGGTTGACGGTCTTGCGGGAAGAGGCGATGGCGTCGTGGGCGAACATCCGGCCCACGATCTTCTCGGCGTATTCGCGCGCCTCGGGAGCTTTGAGCGGCTTGCCGCTGATGTTCAGGATGTTCCGCCAGGCGGACACCAGGCGGGACTGGCCATCGATGCACACGACGATCAGCTCACTGGTGCCATCGTCGTAGTGCACGATCATGACCATGCACGTCAGCGGGTGCTGAGTGCCGGTTCGGGCTATGGAGTCGGACCAGTCGTAGTCCATGAGGTGGTGCTCGACGGTCTGGACCATCATGTCCCGCAGGCTCTGCTGCGTCGGCAGGTGGATCTCCAGTCGTCCGGGTGTCTGGCCCTCGATGGTGGGATCAGTGACGCTTCCCTTGGTGAAGGCGTGCTGCACCATGGCTAGGAACCGGGGATTGACCGGAAGTACCTTCACGCCGGCGATCTGGTGGAACGGGCTGTGCATGACCGCCGCGTAGCAGGTGTCGGTGCTGAGCTGTTTCAGCCGGCCGAGCCTGGACACCTTCCGCTTCGGGGCGTTCTTACGGCCACGCCCACGGGAGCTGAACAACTGTTCCGCCATCGTGTCGGGATGGGTGAGCTGGTCCAGGACTTCGGGGTGGGTGGCACCGGCCAGCAGCACCTGGACAGCGTCCTTGCCACAGGTCACCGACGGGTGGCCGCCTGCTGCCGTGGTCAGGTAGCTCATCTCGCTGGGAGCGGGGATCGGCTCCATGTCCATCAGGCCGGCGGCGATCGACGCTGTCTGCTCGGCTGTCAACTTGCCGACCACGCCCAGGGAGACATCGTCGTCATCGGTCTCGGCACCGGGCGGGAGAAAGGTAGCGGAGATGGTCACAGAAATGTGCCTTCTGTCGTGGGCGCTGCTCCGGTGATGTCCGGAAGTGCGCGGGCGGGAGTGTGGCCCTGGTGGGCCGCCGCTCGGGACAGGGGTGTCCCACGACAGTGCAGACTGCCCCGCACGTGGTGCGAGCAGCCAACCCGGTCGCGCAGTCACAAGGACGCACTGCTCTGATAAAGGCCCAGTGGACGGCCCGAAGGCTCGCTGTGCCGGCTCACCGCCATGAGGCGGACCCGCCGTACGGCGGAAGGCAGTTACGACTCGCTAGCGCTGAGCAGCCAGAGACGACTGTACCCAACTGAGATGACAGTCAGCACAGTTGATATGACGCAAGGGGTCGCGTCTCAACCGATCACGGAACGGGCGGGTGGAACAGGTTTCCGCCGGAGTGATCTTCCCGTTGCGCGCGCATAAAGACAGGGCCTCTCGGTAACTCGGGGATGCGAATCTGACCGAGCACTGCCGGGAGACTCTGGAGTCGTTGTTGCACGCATCCGAGTCCGTCCAGAGGCTCAAGATCGTTCACGAAACTCTGGGCAGAGCCTTTCCCAGATCCATCACAGGAGGGCAGAGCCCCTAGCGCACCCTGATGCCCTCGCTGCTCGTGGCAGCGAGGGCATCAGTCGTCAGGCGGCGCGGGCTGTGGGTGCCTGCGAGACCCACGTCGTGAGCTCGGTCAGGTGCCCGGGCTGCAGCCCGTCGTGTGGGTCGGGCTGCACGAGGAGGGTCGCCATTCCGCGGGCGGTGCGCTCCACCGCCCAGGTGTGGTCGAGGCCAGTGAAGTCGTCGTCGATCCACACAGCGGGGGTGTCGCCTAGCCAGGCGTCGACGTGGTCGCGCTTCCACAGGTAGCCGTTGGGGTGGCTGGTGGTGATCTGGGGACGCGGCAGGTCGACGTGCGGCAGGGCCGGGAGGCCGAGAAGGGGCCCGATGAGGGTGGTGGCGTCCTGGCGCCAGCTGGTGCACCAGACGGGGGTGACCAGGCCGGTTCGGATCACGTCCATGAGAAGGCGGCCGTGGTCGGGGTTGAGCCAGACGGTGACCGGGTTGTCGGCACTGCGGCCGGCGGGGACGACGTCGTGGCGGGCGTGGGTGGCCGGGGTCGAGCCGTCCGGGTGGGGGAAGGGTATGAGGACGCCGTCGACGTCGAGGAGCAGGTAGGGCGGGCGCATCGGTTCCTCCGGGGGGAAGCCGGGCGGGTGGCTGGTCAGAGCTTGCGGGCGCGGATCAGCAGGGTGGTCGGCCAGTGGCCCATGTGGGGGTCGTGGAACTCCTGGGCGGAGGTGAGCCAGAAACCCGCTCGACTGAGGTGCTTCTCCCAGCGGTCCGTGCAGAACTCCCACCGGGCGATGGGGAGCCGGGTGTGGTCGGGGAGGGTGACGTGGTCGCGGCGAGGTCGGTCGTCACCCGAGGGGCTTCGGCCGCCGCGCTGCGGGTGAGGGACGGAGAAGACGAGCACCCGGCCGGGCGTGAGGCGCTGAGCGATGGCCGGCAGGAGGAGCTCGGGGGCGACGAGGCCGATGGCTCCGAAAACGGAGTAGATCGCGTCGAACTGCTCGTCGGAGGCTTGCAGGTAGTGCAGTGCGTGGCCGGCTGCGAAGGTGAGGTTGTTCAGCCGTCCGTAGTGGGAGCGGGCGCGGCGGACTTGGAGGCCGACCAGGTCGATGCCGGTGACGTGGGCGCCGTGGCGGGTGGCGAGGTGGGCGGCGTTGTGTCCGGGGCCGCAGCCGAGTTCCAGGAGTCGCTTGCCGCGCAGGTCGGGGCCGAGAACGTCGGCGCCGGGCCCTTGGCCGGGTCTCGTGGTCCATTCCATCCGGGCAGGCACGGAAAGGGGTTCGGCGAGTCCGGCGGCGGTGCGCTGGAGGGCGTGGGCGTGCCAGGGGGATGCCTGGGCGAGCACGTCAGATCTCCAGGAGGTGGAAGACGTCGGTGAGGTGGCGGCGGACAACCTTGGTGTAGGCGGGGTCGGTGGCCGGGTCGTTGATCCAGCGGATGGACTGCGCCATGAACCACTCGACGGCCCACATGCGATGCCAGCCCAGGGCCCAGTTCTCGGCGGCGAGCCCGCCGCGTGGCGCGAGGGCGTCGGGGGTGCCGCCGGCGGTGACGTACTGCTCCAGGAAGACGCGCAGGCGTACGGGGTGCGGGGGCTCGATGGTGCCGTGCCAGCCGGCGAGGTCGAGCAGGCCGGGGCCGGTGAAGGCGCGGGCGAAGTCGAGCAGCCGCCAGCCGCGCTCGCCGATGTGGAGGCTGGTGGGGTGGAACTCGGAGTGGACCCAGCCGAACGGTTCCAGCGTCGCTCCGGCCGAGCGGGCCTCGGCGGCCTGGGCGATCCGGTCGAGCGCGTCCTCGACGTCGTCGGCGTCCTGCCACCGGTCGGCCTTGCGGAGCCGTTCGAGGTGCTCCAGTGCCCGGGCCGGGAGCGCGCGCAGCCGGTCCTGGTCGAGGACGGGCAAGGGCGGAGCCGTACGGGTTCCGTGCAGGACCACGGCCGCGGCGACGCCGTCGAGGTCGTCGGCCTCGCGGACGGATGGTCCGAGGTCGTCCATGAGCATGCCGAGCCAGCCGTCCAGGACGGCGGAGGCGTGGACCTGGGGGACGGGAACGCCGAGGGTGTGCGCCAGGCGGAGGGCCTGGTCCTCGCTGTCGAAGGGCTTCTTGGCGTACTTGAAGATGGCCGTGGTGCCGTCGGGGAAGGTCACGCGCTCGACGCCGGACATGGACCACACGCGCACCTCCTCCCGTACAGCGGTGGTCTGGCCGGTCGCGGTGAGCAGGTTGTCGAGGAGTTCGGCGCTGGGGTTTGTGGTCACGGGAGGGCTCCGGGGGACGGTGGCGTCCGGGGTGGGCGAGGGAAGCCGGCCCGCCCCGGAGCCTGATCGGGGGGTGGTTACGCGGCGGGGTTCACGCGGTGGGCGTAGACCTGCTCGATCCAGCCCGCCTTGAACGCGGCGAGGTCGTCGCGGAAGTTCGCCATCGAGGCACCGTAGGGCGCGACCACGCCGCCGGACTGGTCCGGCACGGACTGGCAGCCGTGCACGAGCCGGCCGCCGAGGGCGGCGTGGGCCTTGATGGACTCGATCCGGCGGTGCTCGTTGAACCAGCCGCCGTGGTAGACCTCGTCGAGCATCCCGCCCATCTCGTCGTCCAGGTCGAAGACGACGGAGGTGGCGGCGGGGAAGAACCAGCACGGGCCGACGTTGGAGATGTGCCCGTCCAGCTCGACCTTGTTGAGCGCCATGAGCGTGGCGGCCTCGCGGAGCATCCGCAGGTGGTCGGCGGTGATCTGCGGCAGGCCGAGGCCGACCAGGTGCTCCTCGCGGAAGAGGTACGTGTACACCTCGTACGCGGTGGCCACGACGCGGGCCGCGTCGGAGGTGGATTCGCTGTGTTGCTTGATGAAGTCGAGCGCGAGCTGCTCGACCGCGCTCTCGGTCGTCTCATCCACGTCCAGGAGCTGGGCCTTGACCAGCTCCCAGTCGGCGACGAGCCAGGAGTTGGACTCGAAGCGAAAGAAGTACTCCGCCGGGTCGATCGTGATGCGCCGGCCGTCGACCTGGATGCCGGGCAGGCGGCTCCAGCGCGGGTCGAACGCCTCGGGCAGCTCGACCGTGATGGCCGTGGTGTCGATGGTGGTCACCGTGTCTCCGTCTCTGATCGGCCAGGTTCGGGCATAGGAATGCCCGAGCCCGGTGTGGGCGTACGGAACTTCGGGGTGCCGCCCGGACCAAGGGGGAGCCTGGATCACGGTCGCGCCGTTCCGGGCGGCTGCTGATAAGTGAACCGGTGGTCACGCTCAGTGGGTACGGTGGAAGGCAGTTGAAGCGGTATACGCGGTTTACAGCTCCAGAACGGAGGCGATCGTGGCGGCGCAGAGAGAACCCAACTCCCGTCTGCGCGATGCCATCGACGCGGTCGGCTGCACCTACGAGGCCCTCGCCCGAGACGTGCGGCGCATCGCCGCCGAGAACGGCGAGATCCTCCAGACCAACAAGTCGGCCATCTCGCACTGGGTGAACGGGACCCGTGCTCCGTCGGGCCGGGTAGGTCAGTACCTGGCCGAGGCGTTGTCCCGCCGAGCGGGGCGCACGGTCACTCAAAGCGAGATTGCCCTCCAGGCTGGTGATGAAGAAGAGCCGGCGGAATCCGACCCTGTCCTCGCGGTCACCGACCTGGGCCGGGCCGACGTCGAGCGCCGCCGCTTCCTCGCCATCGCAGCCTTCACCACCGCCGGCGTCGCCATGCCGCTCGGCTACGACCACGAGGCCACCGCCCGCATGCTTCGCGCCCGTACTGGCACGTCCCTGGTCGGCACGGAGGACGTGGACGTCGTACGCCAGATCACCGCGGCTTTCAGCGCCGCTGACGAGCGCCTCGGCGGCGGGCACGGCCTGACCACCGTCACCGCGTACCTCGCCGACACCGCCGCCCCCATGCTGCGCGGACGCTTCCCCAGCGAAGCCTTACGCCGGGCCGCCTTCGGCGCCGTCGCCGAACTCGCCTACCTCGCAGGGTGGAAGCACCACGACCTCGGCCAGGAAGGCGCCGCCCAGCGCTACTACCAGGTCGGCTACAAGCTCGCCTGCGAAGCCGACCCTCACGGCCACGCAGCCTGGATGATGCGCGCCCTCGCCCACCAGGCCCTCAGCCTCAAACAGCCCCACCACTGCGTCGACCTCGTCGAAGGAGCCCTCCGCACGGGTCTCGGCCACGTCGACGGCCAGACCGAGGCTCTCCTCCACATCACGCACGCCCGCGCCTACGCCGCCGTGAACGAGAACCCCCAGGCCGCGTGCGCCCTGCTCGCCGCCGAGGACGCCCTCCTACGGGACGACGGTCCCCAGCCCAGCTACTCCCGTGTGAGCGGCCCGGCCGCCGGCACCGTGGCCAGCCACACCGCCCGCACCCTGACCGATCTCGCGGACCACATCGGTACCGAGCAGCAGCACCGCGACGCCCTCACCTGCTGGGACCCTGAGAAGTACAAGCGCGTCCACGCCCTCACCCACGCAGACCTCGGCGACAGCCTGGCCGCCCAGGCCCGCGCCGACGAGGCCGTCGCCGCCTGGACCCAGGCCCTGGTCCTGATGGAGGGCATGACGTCCGACCGCACCCGCAAGGCGATCACCTCGATCCGCTCCACCCTCGCGGTCTACCAGCGCCGCCGTGTTCCCGGTGCCGCCGATCTCGCCCGCCGCGCCCGCGAGGCCCTCGCCTAACATGCCCAACAACCCGTCCGACGAAGGGAACACCGTGGCCCAGCAGACCGACGATCAGCCGAAGGCCCTGAAGCCGGCGCTCGAATCCATGACCCTGCTGGTCGCCGCCGTCATCGTCCACGACAAGGCCACCAACCGCGTGGTCCTGCTCCAGCGCAGTGAGAACGCCAAGTTCGCCCAGGGCCTGTGGGACCTCCCCGTCGGCAAGAGCGAGCCGGGCGAGCCCATCACCGAAACCGCGGTCCGCGAGCTCTACGAGGAGACCGGCCTCACGGTGAAGCCCGAGTCCCTCAAGGTCGCCCACATCATCCACGGCGCCTGGGGCGTCGAGGCCCCCAACGGCTTCCTCACCGTCGTCTTCGTCGCCCACGAATGGACCGGCGAACCCGAAAACCGCGAACCCCGCAAGCACTCCCAGGTCCGGTGGGTCGGCGCTGGCGCAATCCCCGATGCCTTCGTGGACACCACAGCCAGCGCTCTCCGTCAGTACTTGTCTGGCGGATACCCCGTTTCTCTTAGCGGATGGGTCTGAGCCCTCATCCCGGCACAGAAGATGGGCGGCTTGCTTGGAGAGGCTCACATTGGAGTGAACAACCCCTTCCAGTGCCACGACAGGCGGCGCAGCAGCTCGTCGGTGGTGTCGTCCGGGTGGATCTCATGGAGCAGCTGAGCGAGCCGCAGTGCCTGAGCCACCTTCACCCCCGGTGGCAGACCGAGCGTGCGTATTACATCGGCCGCGCCCACGGCAAGTGATCTACCAGTGTCGGCGAGCAGGGCCCACTCGGCCATGAGCCGCATGGCACTCGTGAAATCAGCTTCGTGCGGCAGCTGGGAGATCGCCTTCTCCCAGCGGGCGCGGTACTGGTCGTGGATGACATTGAGCTGCCGGTCGTCGAGCCGTTCAAGCCCCAGATCGCCGGCAGCCTCCTGGAGGCTGCGCTGGTATCTCGGATAGTCCCGTCGCTCGAGAACCGAGCGCCACTGGTCGACAAGAGTGTCCCGATCGGCGCTCCGTTCCACCGACTTGGCGGTGTCGAAGACGAACTGAGTGTGCGCCTCATTCTGAGCGAGCAATCGTGCCAAACACTCGTGCCACTCGTCGGCAGCGTGCGGTACTGCCGATCCGCACGCTGCCTCGAACCACTCGACGCAGGTCTTCTCCGTCTTCTCGTCCTTGGGTCGACTTCGGTCGACGTGGTGGACGAGGAAGGTACGCAGCCGCCCCAGCACATGGACAAACTTCGCGTCGGGCACCGTGTGTCCCAGAGCCTTCGCCTGGGATTCCAGCCAGCCGTGGCTCACCGACCATGCTTCCTTGTACCACGCACTCGTCCAGACGGTTGTGGCGAAGAACGCAGTCTGTGGATGAGAGAAGTCCGGCGGCGGGAGGCTGACGTCCATGCCTGCTTGCCGTTCGAGGAGACGGCGGGTCAGCCGGTCCAGATCCATGTGCAACCGGGTCATCCGGTTCCAGGCGGCCTCCGGCGCAACGGCAGGTGGCGTCGTCACTGGACCCCCCTCGTCTCGTGGTGACTCTCCCCGGCGGGACCGAGAAGCGTAGGGCCGCGCCGTTCTCCGGGCTCCCGTGGGGGCTCAAGCCAGGGGCCACGCATGTTGAACACCACGTAGGCGTCGAACGTTCGGCCGACGATCGCCTGGTCCGCACCGAAGTTGACCGGGTCGAAGGGAAACTCCCGCTGGTAGTCCTCGACCCAGCAGCGACCGCTACGGGAGTCCGAGTCCACCCGTAGCACCCGGGCGCGGAACACTCTGGGCATGCCGTCCTCGGAACTCGCCACGTAGACGTTGATGACCCGCCTGCGGTCGCGCTGTTCGAAGGACAGGCGGTCCAACTCGCGGAAGGCGTCCAGTGCGTGTTCGACCCTGCCCATGTGGAACAAGGCCAGCGCCCGCATGAACATTACGCGTAGTGAGTTCACCACGTCGTGCATCGTCGCCAGTTCGGTGAGATCGAGGCATTCCTGCCAGGCTGCGCTGTCCAGAGGCAGCGTCTGACGCTCGCCAGACATGAACCGCTCGCCCGTCCGCGCGAACCACTGCAGATCAACCGCGAGACGGATGCACCTCTCGTCCTGGAGCCGGTCCGGCCGCTCGCGGAGATGCTTCAACGCCCGCCGGGCACCCCCCTGCTGGGGGTTCTTCTGTAGGAAGCCGCTCACCTTGAGGGCGTAGAAAAAGGCGGCCAGTGGCTCGTCGTACGCTTCGAGCTTCTTGAGCTGCTGTTCGGCCAGCACCGTGTCCCCGGCCAGGGTCGCAATCTCCTCGAACTTGCTGTGATAGCGGGCCGCCTGGCGTGGGTCGAGCGTGTCCGGGTCGATCGCCGTCAGCATCGACAGGCAGTTCCCGAGCAGGGTGGCGGAGGCTTCGTCGGACAGGACGCCAGCCTTGAGCGTGTTCAGGCACACCCAGCACAGGACGTCGACCGGGTAGTAGTTGGTCCCCTCACAGGACAGCGCGGACTGCACGCTTCGCTGAATGACTTGTAGTTTGTCGGTGATGTACGCCTCGGAGGGCGGGGAAGAGGGCAGCTGGCCGTCCGAGTTCGAGTGTAGAAGTTCGTACAGCTGCGAGCCTCGCACACTGGCCTGCTCGACGTAGAGGTTGAGTCTGATCTGCGGTCTCAGGCCCACGTCCTCCGCCGAGCGGAGAACCTCGTCGACGGCTTCCTGAGCCGCCTCCAGAGCGGCCATGCGCATGTCGGGGTCGGTACCCTCTCGGCGCTGGTCCCGGACCGCCCACTCCCGGCGCAGATTGACTTCCTTGTGTGTGAGTCTGGCGTGGACCACCGGGTCGGCCACGCGCATGCACAGTTCCGCGATGGAGTCGGCGAATTCGAGGTAGTGCGCCCCGTAGAGGCGCTGGTCGCGGTCGCCCTGCGGTCCGATGCGGGTCAGTAGTTCAAGGGCGAAGTCGATCTCGGGGCCGCCGCCCCGTGCCCGTGCGTCGGGGCGTACGAGTTCGAGGACCTCGGCGATCTGGGATGCCTCCCGCCCCTTTCCCGAGCCCCTTGCCTGCGTCAGCAGCCGGGCCTCCAGCTGGTTGCGGCCGCCGAGGGTGTAGTTGCCCACCTCGTCCTCGTCCCAGCGGATGATGTCTATGCCGCTGAGCAGGTCGGGGAGGTTGCGTACACCGTCCCGGCCGATGGTCCGCAGGGCCAACTCAAGGGGTATGCGCAGACCGTGACTGTGAATCAGCAAAACTAGGCCCAGTAGCCGTTCGTATGGGTCGTTCTCCGCGGAGGCCAGGGTGTCGCCGTTGTGGTCCAGAACCACCTCCAGACCGTGCAGCAGTCCGGCTCTTTCGAGTGCGTCCGCCATGGCGCTGTTCGCCCGGAAGTCCATACGCGTGCGCGCGGCCGTGTTGAGCAGATGTTCCGACCGGCGCAGCTCCAGGGCCAGCCCGCTGGACAGCGAGCCGTGCACCTCGGGCAACAGTCGGTACAGCGCCGCGAGAAACGACCCGTCGCGCGATACGGCCTGCTCGTCGCCGGGCTTGAGCCGGACGTCAAAATCTCCCAGGTAGCGCAGGAAGCGCTGCAGCTCCTTGCCAGCGAGTGTCGCGGGAGCCTTGATGAAGTCCCGCCCGGGTACGTAACGGGAGTTGGCTGGCGAGGACTTCCCAGAGGGCCGCTGTCTGCGCTTGTAGGGGCCGGCGAAGAGGTCCGCGTCCCAGTAGCAGCTGCCCACGACGACGACCTTCCGACCACGGCTGCGCAGATAGTCGAAGAGCCTTCGATACTCCTGCGGCTCGATCATGCCGTCCCAGACGATCAGCGTGTTACCGCCCGTCTGTTCCTCGGCCCAGAGACAGAAGTCGTCGAGTGCCTCATACTCAGGTCGGGTCGAGCGCCTGGGGATGTGCAGTACGACGCGTCGTCCGCTGCGTGCCGTCTGGAAGGCCAGCCGGGCCAGCGCGACGCTCTTGCCCGTGCCGGACTGCCCGACGACCATGAGCGGGCCCCTCTGCTCCCGGGCGCCGGCGGACTGCTCCACGAGGTCCGAAAGAGCCTGCTCGAAGGACCGCTCGAACGACAACCCCCGGGCATGGGCCCACCACGCCGGTGAGCCGTCGCTCGTGCCGAGGAACTCCCGAAACTTCTGATATCGGCGCTCGGACGATTCGGCGGGCGGATCGTCGAGTAGGTCGACGTCCATGGGACGGGCGTGCGGCAGGATGCGCTGCCAACGGCTCCGGTCCATCGTCAGGAGCCGGTCACCTACGCGCAGGGCCCGGGTGAGTGCCGTCGCCGGACGTTCCTCGCTCAGTCGGCCCGTACTGCGGGCCTCGACCACGACCGATGCGAAGGATTCCCGGTGTGGGACGAGAACCTGAAGATCGATGGCCTCCTGGATGTGGTCGTCCGCTAGGATTTCGTCGGTGGCCGAGAACAGGTGCACCTGGCCCGGCACGGCGTCGCAGATCTGTGCGTACAGCGTTTCGGGGGTGAGCCAGTCGTCGAGACCCCAGCCCTCGATCACCAGAAGCCCTCTGGGGGTGAGAGCGTCGGACACCACACGGCCGAGCGCCTCGGCCGCGATCGCCCGGCGGCGGGTCAGCTCGGGTCTGGTCGCGGGAGGCTGGTCGTCGGCGGGCTGGTCCACTCCGCCGAAGAGCATGAGCGCCTGGACGTCGAAGGCATTGCGCGAGACCCGGGTCCGATCGCGCTGTGGGACGATCTGCTGAATGGTTCGCCACTCACGCTGCAGGCCCGCTCGCCACGCCGGGTCCACGGCCGAGGAGAGTACCCCATTCCAAGGGAACTCCAGGGTGGTCCGCACAGGGGGTGGTAGCACCAGCGCACGCCCGGCCTCGGTCAGCGCCTTGGCCGCAGCCTGACGCTGACCTGGGGCGAGACCGAGCACCGCCTGGTAAACACTCTGCTGAGGCCCATTGACCCCCAGAGCCCTGACCAGTGGACCAGCCAGGGGGTCGGAGCCGGTCTCGATCGACAGGTAGCGTTGGCCGAGCAGCAGGAAACACGGCCCACGGTCCAAGCGTTCGAGCAGAGCCTGATTTCCCACGTGCATGACGTCTCCAAGACTGTGCAGGTGTGCTGCTGGACGCAGTCGCAGCGTGCAGCGGTAATTCTGCCTTAGAGTAGGAAAGTTGAGGGGCAGAGTCGAAGACCTCGATGGCGGTCAGCTGCGCGAAGCCGTCGAGTGCGGACAGCCCGTCGACGAGGGCGGGGATGGCGTCGGAGCCGGTGGCGATCAGTTCCGCGCGGGCGTCGTACGACGGGCCGGTCGAGTCGTCGAGCTGCTGGACGAGTCTCTCGATGCGGGTGGTCAGGGTGGTCCCGGCGCCAGAAGGTGGGGAGCCACCAGCAGAGCACCGAGTGGTCGTCGGGCCACGGAGCCCGGTCCCCGACGCCCCATTCCTCGAAGGAGTCGCGCGTCGGGTCGATGGGGCGCCAGGCGGGGTCGAGCGGCTCGTCCTCGACCGGAGGACGGACGTACTGCCGGCCGTGCTGGTCGCAGGCGCCGAAGTCCTGGTAGTTGCGCTGGGCCTCGAACAGGGAGACCTTGTTGGCCCCGCTGGCCATGGTCGGCCAGCGGAACTGGATCCCGTCGTCCTCCCAGAAGCAGACGGGGCAGATCTCGTACGAGCCGGGCACCACGCCCAGCACGCGGTGCCCACAACACGGGCAGGGGTAGGAGTCGCTCACCTGCGCAGTCTCCTAATAGGCCCCGCCTGTGTGCCATGGATTTCTCTGCCACGGCACCCCCGGCCAGTCCGCAGCCAGTCCGCAGGACACCCGTAAACGGCCGTCGGCAGCCAACGCATGCCAACCAAGACATCCCAGGTCAGAGCCCGGAAGAGGGCTCCGCCGCAGGTCAGGATCAGATCCCAGACATTCCGCTTCAACGTGTGACGTTTCGTCGAGAACTGTGTCCGACGCGCTTGTTGGTGGGTCGGGCACAAGTCTTTGTCCGCAGGGAGGCCTCGCCCTCTCGATGAGGGGCAGTGACGGGCCTGTCGGCGTCAGACCGCCTCAAACCTTGACGACCTCGACGGAAGTGCCGCACAGGAGTGTCAGATCCTCGGGGTCGGACGTGAGGACCGTGACCGGCCGGGGTGTGTTGCGGGCGATGACGGCGAAGGCGGCATCGATGGCGTGCTTGTGGCCGTGGAGGTGATCGGCGCGCAGAAGCGCGGCGGCCTGGTCGGTGATCTCCTTGGTGACGTCGTGAACGTCGACGCGGGAGAGGATCCACTTGATACGCGCCGGGTGGATGCGCTCGTAGTCGGCCTCCAGCGTGGTCATGGCGCTGGTGGCGACGCGGATGCCCTCTTCCGAGGCCGCTTGGACCAAGGCCACGACGGTACGGTCCTTGAGGTAGAGCTTCGAGAGGCCTTCGCTGTCGAGCAGGAGGGTGCCGGGCATCAGGCGGCGGCCCCGCCGGGCTGCCGGTGGTCGTGCCGCAGCAGCGCCCGGGCGGCCTCGACCTCGTCGCGGGCGAGAGCTTCGTTGTCGGTCTCGAAGTCGGCGACGATCTCCCGGAGCTTGTCCATGGCGACCCGCTGTTCGAGTGCCTCAGCGACGTAGGCGGAGAAGCTGCCGGGGCCGACATGGGCGCGTACGGCCTCGGCGAGGTCCTCGGGCAAGCTGATGGAGTACTTCTTGCTACCGCTCATGCTATTGAGCCTACCGGCGGTCGTAATGCTTCGGTGGTGAAAATCTCATGCAGGCCCGACCGATCTGTGCCGACTCCTCCCATGTCCCGAAGTTCGGAAAAACGGCCTCTGACCTGCAGAAGCCCTGGTCATAGGCATCCGTCCGGTGGGACCTCGGCATCCTGTCCGGACTGGACGAACACCTTGTCCACGGCCGGATCGGGCGGTGAGAGGACGCGGGGACTGCGAGAGGGGGGTGCAACGCGCGGGGTGTAGTGAGCTGGACACGGTTGCGAGGGGAGCGTGACTGTACGAGGCGGCGCGGGCAGTGGCCGGTGACCGTGGAGGGGTCGAGGCGGTGCGGGCGGCGTCAGAGCCGTCTCCCACTTCAAGAAAGTGTTGGGCGTGGTGAAGGCGGCGCTCGCTGTACGTCCCACTGTCGGCCTCAATACGCAGGCTGCCTCCGCCGTGATCATCTGCGAACCACAGATCAAGCCGACCATCGAACACCAGGCAGCGGCCAGGGCCCGCCGCATGGGCCGGGTCAGGCCGGTGCACGTGCATCGCCTTCTCGCCACCGGGAGGAGCGGATGAACACATGGTGAGAAGACCCGTCTGTTCGATCTCCTCGGACCTCCGTCTTCGCATTGCCGTTTCTCGCGACTGTGCGCAAGGGGCCTGGGGGCGAACTCGGTGATGGGCTTGCATGAGTCCCGAGACAGGAAGGGCTCCCCTTCCCTGCCGCGGCGTGCAGGGAAGGGGAGCCTCGGAGAGTCGACCGTCTACCGGATCACATGCCGTTCTCCTCGTCCTCGTCCCAAGGACTGGGTTCGGCGGTCCGGCGCGGGCTGTGCGACGGGTCCCAGAAGTGGGGAGACGGAGTGTCGTCCTCGCTCGTCTCCCATCGATCCTGGCGCCGGTCCCCGATGTTCGCGCTGCCCTCCGCCGTCCTCGGCGCGAACGGACTCGCAGCGGGAGCCACGTCCGGGTCGGTGAACGGCGGGCCTTCCGGGGCCGGGGAGCGAGACGGCCAGGCCGGTGTCGGAGACGCCGTACGTGCGGCCGGTGTCCACGCGCCAGAACTGGGAGTAGAGGATCACCTGGGTGTGGTCGGCGAGGTCGTTGATGATCGCGGTGAAGTGGGCCGTGGGCCCACCAGGGGCATCATCTGCGGCGGTGGCCCGCAGGCGCGCGGTGAGTGGGGGAGACAGGGCTACGGGCGTCGAGTTCGGTCAGCGTCCAGCGGATGCCGACAGACTCGGTCCAATCCGGTGGGGTCGCCCGTTCCAGGCATGTGCGGTAGGCGCGGCGCAGGGGCTCGATGGCGCCGTCGATCTCCAGGCTCACCAGGGCCATGGCCGCCCATTCGCGGACGGTCGGGTTGTCGCTGTCCAGCAGGCCGATGAGAGCGGGACCGCAACGGGATCGCCCACCTCCTCGAAGACCTCGATGGCGGTCAGTTGACCGAAGGCACCGAGGGAGGGAAGCCCGTCGATGACGGCGGGGACGACGTCGGAGCTGATCCGGATCAGCTCCGCGCGGGCGTCGTAGGACTCGCCGGCTTCGCCGTCGAGCTGCTGGACGAGTCGCTCGATGCGGGAGGTCATGGCATCGGGCGGTCGCGACGCCAAAAGGTGGGGAGCCACCAGCAGAGCGCCGAGCTGTCTTCGGGCCAGGGGGCACGGTCCTCGGCGTCCCAGGCCTCGAAGGAGTCGCGCGTCAGGTCGATGGGGCGCCAGGCGGGGTCGAGCGGCTCGTCGGCGGACGGAGGGCGGACGTACCGTCGGCCGTGCTGGTCGCAGGCGCCGAAGTCCTGGTAGTTGCGCTGGGCGTCGACCGGGGAGACCTGGTTCGCTCCGCCGGACACGGTCGGCCAGCGGAACTGGACCCGGTCGTCCTCCCAGAAGCAGACGGGGCAGATTCCGTGAGAGCCGGGCATGGCGTCGAGCACACGGTGCCCGCAGCAGGGACAGGGGCAGAGGTCGTTGCTCACTCGCGCAGTCTCGTCGCGGGGCCGGCCGGTGCGCCACGGATTTCTCCGCCTCTCCAGTTCGGTCAGCTCGGCCGGCGTCAGACATCGCCGTCGGCGCGCCTCAGGCGGAGGGCGGAGGCGAGGAAGAAGACGCCGCCGAGGAAGGCGTAACCGGCCAGGCTGCTCAGGCCGGCGCCGTCCTTGCCCGCCTGTGCGAAGAAGGACGCGCCGGCGAGGGTGGAGATGGCGCCGCCGGCGATCATCGGCCACTGGCCGCCCAGCCGGCGGCGGGTGGCGCCGACGGCGAGCTGGACGAGCCCCGCCGTCACGGCCCAGACGCCCCAGACGCGCAGGACCGCCGGGATGCCGGACGTGGCGGCGACGGCGAGGCCGATGCCGGTGAGGGTGCTGAGCGCGATGTTGACGTACAGGCCGCGGACGGGACCGTCGTTCGCGCGGGCGGACCGGACGTCGACGACGGCGCACGCCACGTCGAACAGGGGATAGAGCACCAGCAGCGGCACGCTCAGCGGGCCCAGGGCGTCGGCGGTCGCGAACAGCAGGGCGGCCCAGACGGCGGCGAACGCGAAGCGCAGGAGGTACAGCTTCCGCAGTGTTGAGGAGACGTCGGTGGCGGGGGTGACGGCGGTGGTGGTGCCGAGGCGGGAGTTCATCGGGTGCCTTTCAGTGACAGGGAAGTGGCGCGGGACGGGACGGCTCCCAACGTACGGCGAGAGGGAGAACGTTCGGTCTCTTTTCTCACTCAAGAGGACTCCGCGACCCCTGTCAAGACCGAACGTTCTCCCTCCTCGGTTTGGTAGCCTCGGAGCCATGCGGCAGGGCACAGAAGGCGGCAGCACGTCCGAGGCGCGGGCCCGGCTGCTCGGTACGGCGACGAGGGTCTTCTACGCGGAGGGCATCCACTCCGTCGGCGTCGACCGGATCATCGCGGAGGCGCAGGTGACCCGGGCGACGCTGTACCGGCACTTCGCGGGCAAGGAGGACCTCGTCCTCGCCTACCTCGACCAGGCCGACCGGGGAATCCGGGCGCAGGTGGACGCCGCGCGGGCGGGCGGCGGGTCGGCGGAGGACCGGATCCGGGCCGTCAGCCGTTCGATCGCCGAAGGCATCCGGTCCCCCGGCTTCCGCGGCTGCGCCTTCCTCAACGCGGTGGCCGAGTACCCCGACCCCGCCCACCCGATCCACCAGGCCGTACTGGCCCATCGGGCCTGGTTCCTGGACACGGTCACGGAACTGCTGGCGGAGAACGGCCACCGGCCCGCCGACGCGGCCGGCCGGCACCTCGTCATGCTCCGGGACGGCGCCATGGCGGCCGGCTGCCTCTTCGATCCGGAGCTGGTCTGCGAGACCTTCCTGCAAGGAGTGGAAGGGCTGTTGCGGGCTTCGCGGTGACGCCGCCGCTCCCGCTCCGGTTCCCGCTCCGCTCCGGAGGGGCCCGTTCCGCCGCCCTCACCAGGGAAACGACTCCGCGTGCTCGCCGCCGGGCGCTTACGATGCGCCCAGCCGTACGGCAGGCAGCGGTACGGCATGTCCGCGGACGCCTGCGCGCCGCCGTCCGAGTCAGGAGCACGGTACGTGTCCATACCGCCGCCGCCCCACCCGCACCCGGCCTGGGGCCGGCCCTACGCGCCGCCCCGCCCGGCGCCCGTCAACGGGATCGCCATCTCCGCCCTCGTGCTCGGCCTGCTGTGCTTCCTGCCGGCCGTCGGGCTGGTGCTGGGGCTGATCGCGCTCAGTCAGATCAGGCGGCGGGGCGAGCGCGGCACGGGGTTCGCGGTGGCCGGTGCGGTGGTGTCCTCGGTGGGGCTGGTGCTGTGGGCGGTGGCGCTCACCACGGGCGGGGCGTCCGCCTTCTGGCAGGGCTTCAGGGAGGCGGCGAGCGGCGAGGGCACCGCGTACTCCCTCGACACCGGCCAGTGCTTCGACACCCCCGACGGCTCGCTGGGCGGCGTGACGTACGACATCGACGAGGTGCCCTGCGCCGGTGCGCACGACGGTGAGGTGTTCGCCGTCTTCGACCTGGCCGAGGGGCCCTTCCCGGGGGACGACTCGGTCACGCGCACGGCTGACGACAAGTGCTACGCGCTGCGCACCGGTTACGCCATGGACGCCTGGGCCGTGCCCGCGAACGTCGACATCTACTACCTCACGCCGACCCGGCAGAGCTGGCGGGCGGGTGACCGGGAGGTGACCTGTCTGTTCGGTGGCGCGGAGGAGGGCGACGTCCTGACCGGCTCCCTGCGCAACGACGAGACGACGCTCGACGCCGACCAGGTCACCTTCCTGAAGGCGGCCGAACTCCTCGACGAGGCACTGCAGTCCGAGCCCGCGACCGCGTACATCGAGGACGACCTGCCGGCTCACCGGGAGTGGGCGGGCCGGATGGAGAGCGCGCTCGGCGAACAGAGCCGGCGGCTGCGCGGGCACACCTGGCCGGCCGGCGCCGAGCGGCCGGTCGCCGGCCTGGCCGAGGACCTGGACGCGGCCCGCGAGGAATGGGCCGAAGCCGCGAAGGCCTCCGACGCGGACACCTTCTACGAGCACTACGACACCGGGTACGACCTGATCGTCCCCTCCGCCTCGGTCGCCGCGCGCGAGGCCCTGGGGCTGGCCACCACGCCGCCGGCGTACCAGGAGGGCGACGCGGGGGAGGGGACGGACGGGGACGACCCCGGCTTCGAGGTGTGAGACCAGGAGGGGGACGGGCGAGGCCCCCGGGAAACTCCTGGGCAAAACCCGTCGCCGCCGTATGTCATCACATCGAGTGATTCTCTGGCCTTTGCTTGCCTGGTACAACCTACGGTTGCCACGCTGTTGCTGTCTGTACAACCTGATGGGAGAGCGGCCAGTGACATTCGGTGAGCAGCCGGCGTATCTGCGTGTCGCGGGGGATCTGCGCAAGAAGATCGTCGACGGCCTGCTGCCGCCCCACACCCGCCTGCCCTCCCAGGCCAGGATCCGCGAGGAGTACGGCGTCTCGGACACCGTCGCGCTGGAGGCCCGCAAGGTCCTCATGGCCGAGGGCCTGGTCGAGGGCCGCTCCGGCTCGGGGACGTATGTGCGCGAGCGTCCGGTGCCCCGGCGCATCGCCCGTTCCGGTTACCGGCCGGCCGGCGGGGCCACGCCCTACCGGCAGGAGCAGGCCGACGCCGAGGTGCGCGGCACCTGGGAGTCCAGCAGCGAGCAGACCGAGGCGGGCGTCGGCGTCGCCGATCGGCTCGGCATCAAGCCCGGCGAGCGCGTGATGCGCACCAAGTACGTCTTCCGCGAGGGTGGCGACGCGGTGATGCTCTCCACCTCCTGGGAGCCGCTCGCCGTCACCGGCCGCACGCCCGTGATGCTGCCCGAGGAGGGTCCCCTCGGCGGGATGGGCGTCGTCGAGCGCATGGCCGCCATCGACATCGTCGTGGACAACGTCACCGAGGAGGTCGGCGCCCGCCCCGGCCTCGCGGAGGAACTGCTCACCCTGGGCGGGGTCCCCGGCCATGTCGTCCTGGTCGTCCAGCGCACGTTCTACGCCTCCGGCCTCGCGGTCGAGACGGCCGACGTGGTGGTCCTGGCGGACCGGTTCCGGGTGGCGTACCACCTGCCGGTGAAGTAGCCCCGTTCCGAGGGCGGACGTACGGGACGTACGGCGTCCAGGGCGCCGGTGTGAGATGGCGCACGCCGCCCGCGCCTCTCGCGCCCCTTCGAGGCGTGCCGTCCCTGCCTCGCTGAGGCCCGCCGCTCCCGGCGGCGACGGGGCGATCCGGCCGTTCCCGCAGGTGGGCCCGACGGGCCCGGCGGACACCCCGATCCGATACGCCGACGCCCGGCCGGGGCGCGTTCGGCGCTGCACGCCCCCGCGTCCTGGCCGGTCGCATACCTCTTTGTAAAAAGCCGTATTCGGTGCGTGAAGGTAGGGCGTAAGGTCGGGCATATGCGGACTGCGGTTTCCTTGGCGGGTGGGGTGCGGCACAGCCATGGGCGCGAAGTGGAGGGGCGCGATGAATGACGGCACGGTCACTCTCCCCTGGCTTGTCGTGCGGCAGGACGACAACGGCCATCGCTACCGGGTGGGCAGGTACGCGACCCGGGCCGAGGCCCAGAAGATCGCGGACAGCCTCGGGGGCCGCGGCGCCCAGCAGATGTACTGGGTCGAGCGGATCGGACAGAACGGCACCGCGGCCGACTGACGGCCGCCGGTTGACGACGGCTGACCGGCGAGGGCCGGCCGACGGGGCCCACGATGCCGACCGGCCGAGCGCCGAGGTGCCGGTGGGTCACGCCCGGTGACGCCGGCCGGGCGTGGCCCCGCGTCGCCGGTCGCGCACGGGGGCCGCGTGCCCTCCCGTAGGCTCCGGCGCATGACGGAACGGATCGTGGTCGGGGCCGCCCTGTTCGACGGCGGGCGCCTGCTCGCCGCGCGCCGCAGCGCGCCGGCCGGACTCGCCGGACGGTGGGAGCTGCCCGGCGGCAAGGTGGAGGAGGGCGAGACGCCCGAGGCCGCGCTCGTGCGGGAACTGCGCGAGGAACTCGGTGTGGACGTCCGGACCGGTGACCGGGTTCCGGGACGGTGGCCGCTGAGATCCCCGTACGTCCTGGAGGTATGGACCGCGCACCTGCTCCCCGGCTCCGCCGCCCCCGAGCCGCTCCAGGACCACGACGAACTGCGCTGGCTGACATCCGCCGAGATCTGGGACGTGCCCTGGCTCGACCAGGACGTGCCGGCCGTCCGCCGGGTGCTCGCCCACCTCGGGACGCCGGGGGAGTCCGGCGCGGCGTGATCCGGCGCGCACCCTCTCGCGTACTCCTCGTGTGACCCGGTGGGCGCCCCCTGTGCGATCCGGGGCGTGCCCCCTACGCCGTCCGTGCCACAGTGCGCCCCTTCGGGCGGTACTCGACGCGGCAAATCGGGTATGGGCCCACTAACCTCACGAAAACGGACGGACGTGAGTGGGTCTCCAGTGGCCGGGGAGTGAGCGGAGTGATCGGCACCGAAGGCGACTGCGCCGAGTGGGTCTTCCCCGCGGAACCGGACGCCGTCGGCGCCGCCCGCTCCCTGGTGCGCGGCCGGCTGAGCGACTGGGGCCTCGACGGCGTCGGCGACATCACCGTCCTGCTCGTCAGCGAACTGGTCACCAACGCCCTGCGGCACGCCACCGGCCCCATCGGAGTCCGGCTGGTGGCGCCCGACGGGCCGGACGGCGTACTGCGCGTGGAGGTCTCCGACCCGCTCCCCGACCTGCCCCACGAGCGGCCCGTCCGGCCCGAGGACGAGAGCGGCCGGGGCCTGCACATGGTCGCCACCGCCGCCCGCCGCTGGGGAACGCGGCCGGGGGCGGCGGGCAAGACGGTGTGGTTCGAACTCGCCCCGACCGGGTGAGCGCCCGTCACGCTCCGTATCGGTGCGCCCGTGACACCCACCGTTGCCGAAGTACGTGGTTCGATGACGTGTCCGCTGGTTAGAAGACTGGAAGTGTTGTCACGGTCCGGTCCGGAAAGCACAGGGACCGTGCTGTGATCGTGAACACCGTGTTGTGCGGCGCCGTAGTGCTGGATACTGCGGACAGCCGCCCCCGGTGACCGGTGCCGGACGCGGTGAGCTGGAGGGGACGGTTCGCGTGAGCGAGATACCAGCGAGGGCCACGGGGTCCAAGGCGCCCAAGGTGTCCAAGGCGCCCGAGGAACCCATGGTGTCCGAGGGGTCCAAGGAGACCGAGGGCGCGCCGGACGGCGTGCGGCCCGGCGCCGCGGGCGAGGCCGTGGCGCCCGCGGGACAGGTGTCCGCGGGACAGGTGTCCGCGGGCCGGGTGTCCGCGGGCCGGGACGAGACCCTGCCCGGCGACACCATGTGGCAGAGCAGTCCGCCCGGCTCCATCTACGACTACATCAAGGTCGCCTCCTTCTCCATCGGGCCCGACGGGCTGGTGGACCAGTGGAGTCTGCGCGCCGAGCAGCTCTTCGGCATCCCCGCGCAACGGGCCCTCGGCACCGACCCCATCGACGTCTTCATCGACCCCGACCTGCGCGAGCGCGGCCAGCGCAAGATGGCCGAGATCCTCGACGGACGCGAGTGGACCGGCGTCGTCCCCTTCCGGGTCCCGCACGGCGAGGGCGGGGAGTGCGGCAAGCGCGGTCTCGCCGAGGTCTACGTCATGCCGACCCGGACCCGGGACGGCGAGAAGGCCGCCGTCTGCATCGTCGTCGACGTCCGCACCCTGCGCAGCATCGAGACCGACCTCGCCGCCTCGCAGTCCATTTTCGGCCAATCTCCGTTCGGATTCCTGCTGATCGACCCCGAACTGAAGGTGCGCCGGGCCAACCAGCGGTTCGCCTCCGTCTTCGGCGGCACCCCCGAGGACCACCGCGGCCGGGGCGTCCACGACTACCTGCCGCGCGGCGAGGGCGACCGGGTCACCGCGACCCTGCGCCGGGTGCTGGAGACCGGCGAGTCCATCACCGACATGCACGTCACCGGCTTCCGGCCGGGCTCCGACGAGCGCCGCCACTGGTCGGTCAACCTGTACCGGGTGCACAGCGGTTCGGGCCGCCCCATCGGGGTCGCCTGGCTCGGCACGGACATCACCGCCCGCCGCGCCGCCGCCCGCGAGGCCGCCGCCGCCCGGCGCAACCTCGCCCTCCTCAACGACGCCGGCGCCCGCATCGGCACCTCCCTCGACCTGGAGACCACCGCCCGCGAACTCCTCGACGTCGTCGTCCCCGGCTTCTGCGACCTGGCCACCGTCGACCTCTACCAGGGCCTGCTGACCGGCGACGAGACACCGCCCGGCCTCGCCGACGGCAGCGCCGAACTGCGCCGCGTCGCCTACGCCAGCGCCGTCGCCGACGTGCCCTTCCTCGGCACCGGGACGCGTGTCCAGGTCGGCGCCGTCCACCACTACCCCTTCACCTCGCCCTGCGCCGACGCCCTGCGCACCGGCCGCCCGCGCACCGTCCCGGCCGAGGAGGGCGGCCTGGTGCAGTCCACGCTCGCCGTGCCGATGGTCGCCCACGACACGGTGGTGGGCCTCGCGCAGTTCGCCCGGACCAAGGGCAGCGAGCCGTTCGGCGACCGCGACCGCGGGCTCGCCGTGGAACTGGCCGCCCGCGCCGCCGTCTGCATCGACAACGCCCGCCTCTACCGCCGCGAGCACGAGCGGGCGCTGATACTCCAGCGGTCCCTGCTGCCGCCCGGCGACCCGGAGGCGTCCGGCCTCGACATCGCCTGCCGCTACCTGCCCGGCAACGCGGCCACCGGCCGGCCCAGCGAGGTCGGCGGCGACTGGTTCGACGTCATCGAACTCCCCGGGCACCGCACCGCGCTGGTCGTCGGCGACGTCATGGGCCGCGGGCTGCGGGCCGCCGTCGCGATGGGCGAACTGCGCACCGCCGTACGGACGCTGGCCCAGCTCGACCTCGAACCGGCCGAGGTCCTCGCCCAGTTGGACGAGATTGCCCGGGGTCTCGGCGCCCCCGGCGGCCCCTCGCAGGCGTTCGCGGGCGGTGTCCGGCAGGCCACCCGGTCCGCCCGCCGGCCCCGCGAGGCCGACCTCTCCGAGGTGTACCTCGCGACCTGCGTCTACGCCGTCTACGACTCCGTCACCCGGCGCTGCACCTTCGCCAACGCCGGGCACCTGCCGCCCGTCCTGGTCGAGCCGGGCGAGCCCGCCCTGATGCTGGACGTACCGCCCGGGCTGCCGCTCGGCGTCGGCGGGGAGCCCTTCGAGGAGGTGGAGGTCGAACTCCCCGAGGGCGCCCTGCTCGCGCTCTACACCGACGGACTCGTCGAGAGCCGCGACCACCCGCTGGACGAAGGGCTCCAGGCGTTCGTCGGCGCGCTGACCGGCCCGGCCCGCCCCTCGGCCGCGCCGCCCCGCGCCAACACCCACCGGGACCTGGAGGACGTCTGCGACCACGTCCTGCACACCCTCGACTCGCACCACGGCGAGGACGACATCGCGCTGCTCATGGCCCGGGTGCAGGGGCTGCCCGCAGAGTCCGTCGGCGACTGGGCGCTGCCGCGCGAGCCGCGCAGCGTGGGCCGGGCCCGGGAGTACGCCCGCGCCCAGCTGACCGAGTGGGACCTGGAACCGCTCGTCGACACCACGGAACTGCTGGTGAGCGAACTGGTCACCAACGCCCTGCGGTACGGCGAGGGCGAGATCAGGCTCCGCCTCCTGCTCGACCGCACCCTGGTCTGCGAGGTCTGGGACTCGGGCCTGGTCCAGCCGCGCCGCCGCCGCGCCCGCGACACCGACGAGGGCGGCCGGGGCCTGCAACTGGTCGGGCTGCTCAGCGCCGCGTGGGGGTCACGGCGTACGCCGCGCGGCAAGACGGTGTGGTTCGAACTCCCGCTGCCGGGCGGCGACTCCGGCCTGCCGGACCCGGCGGAGGCGTTGCTCAGCCTGTTCTGAGCCGGTGCCGGTCCCGCCGGGGCCGTGTCCCGGGCCGCAACCGGTACCGCCGCGTCCGTCGTCCCCGCCGGTGACACCTGCCACCGGGGCGGGCGACGGAGGGCGCGGCATGGAACAGCCGACCGACGGCACGGGCACCCCGCGCCGGGGACAGCGGACGGAGGCGCCCGCGCCCGCCGAGGCCACGGAGACCGAGGTTCCCGGGGCGCGTGAGTCCGAGGTCCGTGAGTCCGGGGCGCGTGAGTCCGTGGTCCGTGAGTCCGAGGTCCGTGAGTCCGGGGCGCGTGAGTGCGTGGTCCGTGAGTGCGTGGTTCGTGAGTCCGGGGCGCGTGACTCCGTGGTCCGTGAGTCCGAGGCGTGCGAGCCCGACACCCCCGGTGCCCGTGAGCCCGAGGCCCCCACCCCCGAGGCGTGCGAGCCCGACACCCCCGGTGCCCGTGAGCCCGAGGCCCCCACCCCCGACACCCCCCGAAGACCCTGGCTCCGCCGCCTGCGCCGTACCGCCCTGGTGCTCGCCCTCGTCCTCCTCGTCCCCGTCCTCGCCACCCAGGCCGCCCTGCGCGTCAGCTACGCCGGCGACCCGGCCGACGGCACCCGGACCCGGCACCAGGACGCCGTCTGGCTCGGTCACGCCTGGGTCGACGGGCGGAAGACGGACGCCGACCTCGCCGCCCTCGGCCGACGGCTCGCCACCACCGGCATCCGCGACCTCTACGTCCACACCGGCCCCCTGGAACACGACGGCACCCTCCCCCGCGGCCGCTACCCGAAGGCCCACTGGCTGACCGACGCCGTCCACGAGGAACTGCCCGGCGTCCGCGTGCACGCCTGGCTCGGCGACGTCCTCGCCACCGAGACCCCGGACGGCATGCGGCTGGAGCGGGCCGGGACCCGTGCCGCCGTCGTCCGCTCGGCCGGGCAGATCCTCGACGAGGGCTTCGACGGCGTCCACTTCGACCTGGAACCCGCCCGCTCCGGCAACGGCGGCTACCTCGCCCTCCTCGACGCCGTGCGCCGGGTGACGGACGCGCGCAACGTCGTACTCTCCGTGGCCGCCCACCAGATCGACCCGCTGCCGGCCCTGCACTCCGTCGCCGGCGCCCTCACCGGCCACCCCAAGTGGTGGTCGCAGGAGTACTTCGGCCAGGTCGCCCGCCGGGTCGACCAGATCGCCGTCATGTCGTACGACACCGCGCAGCCCCTGCAAAGCACCTACGGCGGCTATGTGGCCCGGCAGACCTCGCTCGCCCTGGAGGTCACCCCGCCCACCACCGACCTGCTGATGGGCCTGCCCTTCTACTACGAGAGCGACCCCTCCCACTGGGGCCACGCCGAGACCGTCCCCGCCGCCGTGCGCGGCGTCCGCCTCGGCCTGTCCCGCACGGACCCCGGCCGGGAGAACTTCGGCGTCGCCCTGTACGTCGACTTCGCCGCGACCGAGGCCGACTGGCGGGCGTACCGCGAGGGCTGGGTCAGCGCTCCCGGCGCCTCCTGATCGTCGAGCCGAGCCAGACCAGCGGGTCGTACTTGCGGTCGACGGCCCGCTCCTTCAAGGGGATCAGCGCATTGTCCGTGATCCTGATGCCCTCGGGGCAGACCTCCGTGCAGCACTTGGTGATGTTGCAGTAGCCGAGGCCGTGCTCGTCCTGGGCGGTCTTCTTGCGGTCCAGACCGCTGGACTCGGCCGCGTCCAGCGGGTGCATGTCCAGTTCGGCGACCCGCATCAGGAAGCGCGGGCCCGCGAACGCCGGTTTGTTCTCCTCGTGGTCCCGGACCACATGGCAGGTGTCCTGGCACAGGAAGCACTCGATGCACTTGCGGAACTCCTGCGGCCGGTCCACGTCCTCCTGCGTCATCCGGTACTCGCCGGGACCGACCCCGGCGGGCGGCACGAAGGCCGGGACCTCGCGGGCCTTGGCGTAGTTGAAGCCGACGTCCGTCACCAGGTCCCGTACGACCGGGAAGGCGCGCAGCGGGGTGACGGTGATCGTCTCCTCGCGGGTGAAGACCGACATCCGGGTCATGCACAGCAGCCGGGGCCGCCCGTTGATCTCGGCGGAGCACGAGCCGCACTTGCCGGCCTTGCAGTTCCAGCGGACGGCCAGGTCGGGGGCCTGGGTGGCCTGGAGGCGGTGGATGATGTCGAGGACCACCTCCCCCTCGTTCACCTCGACGGTGAAGTCCTCCAGCGCGCCGCCCCCGGTGTCGCCCCGCCACACCCGGAACCGCGCCTCGTAACCGCTCATCGGTACAGCTCCTCGTCGGCGAGGTACTTGGCCAGCTCTTCCTTCTCGAACAGGGCGAGCAGGTCGGGACGGACCGGGTCGGTGGTCTCCCGGTGCAGGGTGATCTGGCCGCGCACCGGGTCCGTCGCCGCCAGGCCGCCCGTCGGGTCGGTCAGCCGGCAGAGCAGGTTGACGTTGCGCCACCGGCGGTCCATCGCGGCGTGGTCCTCGCGGGTGTGGCCGCCGCGCGACTCGGTGCGCTCCAGCGCGGCCCGCGCCACGCACTCGCTGACCAGCAGCATGTTCCGCAGGTCCAGGGCGAGGTGCCAGCCCGGGTTGAACTGCCGGTGCCCCTCGACGCCGGCCCGCCGGGCCCGTACCCGCAGCTCGGCCAGTTTCTCCAGGGCCCGCTCCATCTCGGCTTCCCGGCGGATGATGCCGACCAGGTCGTTCATGGTCTGCTGGAGTTCCTGGTGGAGGGTGTACGGGTTCTCCGGGGGCCCGCCGGCCGGTTCCCCCGGCTCCGACTCCGCCGAGAACGGGCGCAGCGCCTCGGCGGCGGCCGAGCCGATGTCCTCCTCGGCCGTGCGGGGCCGCTCCCGGCCGAGCGCGTACTCGGCGGCGTGCCACCCCGCCCGCCGCCCGAACACCAGCAGGTCGGAGAGGGAGTTGCCGCCGAGCCGGTTGGAGCCGTGCATCCCGCCGGCCACCTCACCCGCCGCGTACAGCCCCGGTACCCCGCGCGCGGCGGCGGTGTCGGAGTCGACGGCGATGCCGCCCATCACGTAGTGGCAGGTGGGCCCGACCTCCATCGCCTCCGCGGTGATGTCGACGTCGGCCAGCTCCTTGAACTGGTGGTACATCGACGGCAGCCGCCGCTTGACGACCTCCGCGGGCATCCGCGTCGACACGTCGAGGAAGACACCGCCGTGCGGGGAGCCCCGGCCCTCCTTCACCTCGCTGTTGATGGCGCGGGCGACCTCGTCGCGGGGGAGCAGTTCGGGGGGACGCCGGTTGTGGTCCGGGTCGTCGTACCAGCGGTCGGCCTCGGCCTCGGACTCGGCGTACTTCTCCTTGAAGACGTCCGGGACGTAGTCGAACATGAACCGCTTGCCCTCGGAGTTCCTGAGCACCCCGCCGTCCCCGCGCACCGACTCGGTGACCAGGATGCCCTTCACGGACGGGGGCCAGACCATGCCCGTGGGGTGGAACTGCACGAACTCCATGTTCAGCAGCGGCGCGCCCGCGAGCAGGGCGAGGGCGTGCCCGTCGCCGGTGTACTCCCAGGAGTTCGACGTCACCTTGAAGGACTTGCCGATGCCGCCGGTGGCGATCACCACGGCGGGGGCCTCCAGGACGAGGAAACGGCCGGTCTCGCGCTCGTAGGCGAAGACGCCCGAGACACGTGAGCCGTCCTTCAGCACGCGGGTGACCGTGCACTCCTGGAAGACCTTCAGCCGGGACTCGTAGTCGCCGGTCTCGCGGTGGTCCTCCTGCTGGAGGGCGACGACCTTCTGCTGGAGGGTGCGGATCAGCTCCAGGCCGGTGCGGTCGCCGACGTGGGCCAGGCGCGGGTACTCGTGGCCGCCGAAGTTGCGCTGCGAGATCCGGCCGTCCTTCGTACGGTCGAACAGAGCGCCCCAGGTCTCCAGCTCCCAGACCCGGTCCGGGGCCTCCTTGGCGTGCAGCTCGGCCATCCGCCACTGGTTGAGGAACTTGCCGCCGCGCAGGGTGTCCCGGAAGTGGACCTGCCAGCTGTCGCGCTCGTTGGCGTTGCCCATCGCCGCCGCGATGCCGCCCTCGGCCATCACCGTGTGCGCCTTGCCGAACAGCGACTTGCAGATCACCGCCGTACGGGCGCCCCGCTCGCGCGCCTCGATCGCGGCGCGCAGCCCGGCGCCGCCCGCGCCCACCACGACGACGTCCCACTCCTGCCGGTCCACCACGGACATCAAAAGAACCTCGGATCGTCGAAGGCGCCGGACGCGACCAGGTACACGTAGAAGTCGGCGAGCGCCACGCTCACCAGGGAGGCCCAGGCGAGCTGCATGTGCCGGGCGTTGAGCCGGCCCACCCACTGCCAGGCGCGGTAGCGCACGGGGTGCTTGGAGAAGTGCTTGAGCTTGCCGCCGACGATGTGCCGGCAGGAGTGGCAGGACAGGGTGTACGCCCAGATCAGCGCGATGTTGACCAGGAAGACGAGGGTGCCCAGGCCCATGTGGCCCCACGCGTAGTGCTCGTCGCGGAAGGCGAGGACCGTGTCGTAGGTGAGGATGCCCGCCACCAGCAGCGCCGCGTAGAAGAAGTAGCGGTGCAGGTTCTGGAGGACGAGGGGGAAGCGGGACTCGCCGGTGTACTTCTTGTGCGGCTCGGCCACCGCGCAGGCGGGCGGCGAGGCCCAGAAGCCGCGGTAGTACGCCTTGCGGTAGTAGTAGCAGGTCAGCCGGAAGCCGAGCGGGAAGACCAGGATGATGATCGCGGGGGAGATGCCCCACCAGGCGCCGAAGACCTCCCAGTTGGGCCCGGAGCGCATCGGCGCGCAGCGCTCGGCCAGGCACGGGGAGTAGAACGGCGAGACGTAGGGGGCCGCGTAGTAGTCGGCGTCGGCGAACGCCCGCCACGTCGAGTACACGATGAACGCGAGCAGCCCGGCGGCGGTGCCGGCGGGGGCCAGCCACCAGCGGTCGGTGCGCAGGTGCGGGGCGCTGATCGCGGCGCGCGCCGGGGCGTGGACGCCGCCGCGCCGGGGACGGGGGTCGGTGGGGGGTGGTTCCGTTCCAGTGGCCACTGGGCGACTCCGGTGGGGTCCGGTCGGATGCGGTCGGGTCAGGGGGCGCGCCGGTCGCGGGCGCCCAGTCCCTCGTCGTCCGAGTCCGTCCACAGGGTGAGGTCGTACGGGGCGTCGGAGATGGTGACGAGGTCCGGCCGCGGTATCGGCGCGTCCCCCGCGGCGGCGGCAGCGTGCAGCAGCGCGACGCTCTCCCGCAGGTGACCGGCGTCGGTGCGGACCCGCCGGACCTCCAGACCGTCGCGGCCGATCCGCTGTTCCAGCCGGCTCACGGCCCGCGACAGATCGTCGAGGCAGCGCCGGATCGTCGTCAGTTCGTCGTGCACGGACATGACGTGACCTCACTTCCGTCGGACGCGGCCACACCGGCCGGCCTGGGATGGCGACGTTCATGCGCCTGAGAGTGTCGCGCGTCACACCTGTCCCTGTGAAGGGACGTGCAGCGATTGGCCGAGGCGCGCGGGCGCACCCCCGGGCGCGCGTTCCCCCGGGCGGGTGAGCTTATGGAGCGGGGCCGACGTGTCGCCGGTCGTTGCCGAACCGATTCCTCTTCAGTGGGCGCATACGTCTGAATACAAATGATCAACTCCATATACCGCCAGAAGTGAACACAACGCCCGCGGCTCTCCGGAGGTAGACAGATGTCCCACGTCGGCGTCGGACCACGCGCCCGCACGCGCTCGGTCGCCTTCCTCACCGCGGGCGCGCTCGCGGTCCCCGTCCTCGCCGGGTGCAGCTCCGAGGACCCCGCGGGCGAGCCGCTCGCCGGTCCCGACACCGCCGTCGCGGCCCGGGCCCGGATCGCCGACGGCGGCACCCTGCGCTGGGCGGCGGACTCCGTGCCGGACACGCTGAACGTCTTCCAGTCCGACGCCGACGCCACCACCACCCGGGTCGCCCAGGCCGTACTGCCCTCCATGTTCCGCATGGACGCCACCGGCCGCCCGGTGCGCAACCCCGACTACCTGGAGTCCGCCGAGGTGGTCGCCACCGAGCCAAGACAGGTCGTGCTCTACAAGCTCAACCAGCAGGCCGTCTGGAGCGACGGCCGGGAGATCGGCGCCGCCGACTTCGCCGCCCAGTGGCGTGCCCTGTCCGGCAAGGACAGCGCCTACTGGACCGCCCGCAACGCCGGCTACGACCGCGTCGAGAAGATCGAGCGGGGCAAGAACGACCTGGAGGTCAAGGTCACCTTCCGCCGCCCCTACGCCGACTGGCGCTCCCTGTTCACGCCGCTGTACCCGAGGGAGGTCATGGGCACCCCGGACGCCTTCAACGACGGAGCGCGGCGCAAGCTCAAGATCACCGCCGGGCCGTTCGCCGTCCAGAAGGTGGACCGCGAGGCCGACGAGGTCGTCCTCGGGCGCAATCCGCGCTGGTGGGGCGAGCCGGCCAAGCTGTCCCGGATCGTGCTGCGCGCCGTGGAGCGCGGCGAGCGGACCGCGGCCCTGACCGCCGGCAAGCTCGACCTCGCCGAGGTCGACCCGGCCACCGCCCGGGAGGTCGGCCGGGCCGGCGCCCCGCCCGGCACCGGCAACCCGCTCGGCTCCACCGCCGCCGAGGACGCCGCATCCCTCTCCGGTCCGGAGAGCGGCCAGGGGCGGTCCGCCGCCGACGCCCTGCGCTCCTGGGCCGTCGCCCACGGCTCCGACGAGGAGGCCGCGTACGAGGAGACGCTCGCCCGCGAGGAGCGGCGGGCGGCCCTCGCCCGGGCCGAACGCCGGCGGGCCGCCCTGCGCGGCTTCGAGGTCCGCAAGTCGCTGGAGCCCGCCTACACCCAGCTCGCCCTCAACGGGGCGGACGGCCCCCTCGCCGACGAACGGGTGCGCCGGGCCGTCGCCCGCGCCGTCGACCGCGAGGAACTGGCCGAGGCGGTGCTGAAGCCCCTCGGCCTCCCGGCGGAGCCCCTCGGCAGCCACCTCGCGCTGGCCGGCCAGGACGCCTACGCCGACGGCAGCGGCGCGCTCGGCGAACCGGACGTCAAGGAGGCGCGGGCGCTGCTCGCGGACGCGGGGTGGGTGCCCGGGGGGCCCGTGAAGAAGGACAAGGAGAAGGAAGGGGAGGCGGAGGAGGCGGCCGGCGCCGAGGAGGGCGAGGGCAGCTCGTCCGAGAGCGACTCCCCGGGCGGCGACGACGGTACGTACATCGTGGGGGAGGACGGCAAGGGCGACGGCGACGGAAACGGCGACGGCAAGGGCGAGGGCGACGGCGACGGAAACGGCCACGGAAACGGCGACGGCAAGGGCGAGGGCGACGGCGACGGAAACGGCCACGGAAACGGCGACGGCGAGAAGAACAAGGCCAACGGCAGCGCCCCCGGTGCCTACGCCCCCAAGGGCACCGCCGCCCCGGCCGGCGCCGCGGCGCCGCTGGCCAGGAACGGCAAGCCGCTCACCCTGCGCTTCGTGCTCCCCTCCGGCCCCGGCTCCGGCACGCTGCGCACCGTCGCCGACCGGATCAGCCGCATGCTGGACCGGATCGGCATCCGCACCGACATCACCAAGGTCCCCGACGAGAGCTACTTCCGGGACCACATCGCGGGCGGCGACTACGACCTGGCGCTCTACTCCTGGCCCGGCACCGCCTTCCCGGCCACCGACGCCCGCCCCGTCTACGCCAAGCCCGTCCCCGCCGCCGACGGCTCCCTCAACGTCGAACAGAACTACACCCGGGTCGGCACCGACCAGGTCGACCAGCTCTTCGAGCAGGCCATCGCCACCCTGGACGAGAAGGAGGCCCGGTCCCTGATCCGCAAGGCCGACTCCCGGATCTGGGCGGCGGCCGGCTCCCTCCCCCTCTACCAGCGCCCCCAGCTCACCGTCGCCCGCGAGAACCTCGCCAACGCGGGCGCCTTCGGCTTCGCCACCCCGGTCTACGAGGACATGGGCTTCCTGAAGAAGGGCGCGCAGGGCGGACAGCGCTCCGCGACCCCGACCCCGGCCCCGTCCTCGTGACCGTCCCCACAGGGTCGAACAAGGCCACTGCCGTCAGCCCCGTACCATGGAAGGGAAAAGGCCGTGGCGTCACCAGCCCGGCGAGGCCAGCGCAGCAGACCTGGCCGTCCTCACCACTCCGGGAGTACGCCGCACATGGCTGTGTCCGTAACGCGTCACGACATCCGCAACGTCGCCATCGTCGCCCACGTCGACCACGGCAAGACCACGATCGTCGACGGCATGCTGAAGCAGGCCGGTGCCTTCGCCGCCCACCAGCTCGACTCCGTCGACGACCGCATGATGGACTCGAACGACCTGGAGCGTGAGAAGGGCATCACGATCCTGGCCAAGAACACGGCGGTCAAGTACCACCCGAAGGATGGCGGCGACGTCATCACCATCAACATCATCGACACCCCGGGCCACGCCGACTTCGGCGGCGAGGTCGAGCGCGGCCTGTCGATGGTGGACGGTGTGGTCCTGCTGGTCGACGCCTCCGAGGGCCCGCTGCCGCAGACCCGCTTCGTGCTGCGCAAGGCGCTCGCCCAGCGGCTGCCGATCATCCTGTGCATCAACAAGACGGACCGGCCCGACGCCCGCATCGACGAGGTCGTCAACGAGACCTACGACCTCTTCCTGGACCTGGACGCCGACGAGGAGCAGATCGAGTTCCCGATCGTCTACGCCTGCGGCCGCGACGGCGTCGCCTCGCTGACCAAGCCGGAGGACGGCACGGTCCCGGCCGACTCCGACAGCCTGGAGCCGTTCTTCTCCACGATCCTCCAGCACATCCCCGCGCCCACCTACGAGGAGGACGCGCCGCTCCAGGCCCACGTGACGAACCTGGACGCCGACAACTTCCTCGGCCGTATCGCGCTGCTCCGCGTCCACCAGGGCGAGCTGAAGAAGGGCCAGACGGTCGCCTGGCTCAAGCGCGACGGATCCACGCAGAACGTGCGGATCTCCGAGCTGATGATGACCGAGGCGCTCACCCGCAAGCCCGCCGAGAAGGCCGGCCCCGGTGACATCTGCGCCGTCGCCGGTATCCCGGACATCATGATCGGCGAGACCCTGGCCGACCCGGAGAACCCGGTCCCGCTGCCGCTGATCACGGTGGACGAGCCCGCGATCTCCATGACCATCGGCACCAACACCTCCCCGCTGGTCGGCCGCGGCGCCACCGGCAAGGGCGCGGACAACAAGGCGGTCGTCAAGGACCGCAAGGTCACCGCCCGCCAGGTCAAGGACCGCCTCGACCGCGAGCTGATCGGCAACGTCTCGCTCCGCGTCCTGGACACCGAGCGCCCGGACGCCTGGGAGGTGCAGGGCCGCGGTGAGCTGGCGCTGGCCATCCTGGTCGAGCAGATGCGCCGCGAGGGCTTCGAGCTGACCATCGGCAAGCCGCAGGTCGTCACCAAGCAGGTCGACGGCAAGACCTACGAGCCCGTCGAGCGGATGACCATCGACGTGCCCGAGGAGCACATGGGCGCGGTCACGCAGCTCATGGGCGTCCGCAAGGGCCGCATGGACAACATGTCCAACCACGGCTCCGGCTGGGTCCGCATGGAGTTCGTCGTCCCCTCCCGCGGTCTGATCGGCTTCCGTACCGAGTTCCTCACCCAGACCCGCGGCACTGGCATCGCGCACTCCATCCACGAGGGCCACGAGCCCTGGTTCGGCACGCTGACCACGCGCAACAACGGCTCGCTGGTCGCCGACCGCTCCGGCGCGGTCACCGCGTTCGCCATGACGAATCTCCAGGAGCGCGGCGTGCTCTTCACGGAGCCCGGCACCGAGGTGTACGAGGGCATGATCGTCGGCGAGAACTCCCGCGCCGACGACATGGACGTCAACATCACCAAGGAGAAGAAGCTCACCAACATGCGGTCGTCCTCGGCCGACTCCTTCGAGGCGATCGTCCCGCCGCGCAAGCTGTCGCTGGAGCAGTCGCTGGAGTTCTGCCGCGACGACGAGTGCGTCGAGGTCACCCCGGAGGCCGTGCGCATCCGCAAGGTGAACCTGGACGCCCGCGAGCGCGCCCGCGCCGCGAGCCGCGCCAAGCACGGCTGATCCCCTTCTGGCGGCCTCGGCCGCCGGACCACGGACGAGCGTCGGGCACCCCTGTCACGGACAGGGGTGCCCGACGCCGTTTCACGGCTCCCGCGGAGTCCCGTCCAGGGGGACGCGACGGGAACGAGAGTTGCCCCACACCCCGTTGCGCACGCGTCCGGTCACCGACGGTTCGCACACCGCATGTTCCGCACGTTCGGGCAAGCGGATTTCTGTGCCCGAGTGTCCGCAATGCGGACACCTTCCCTCGATAGATGTGTAACAAGTCCGTTTCGCAGGGATCTTTCTGCAAAGGGTTTGTCCGGATTTTGGAAGAAGTTAGCGCCAGGTGTGATCGAACCGAGACCTTTGGGGTGTGGTTCGGCTGTGGGGGATGGCAGATAGTTAGGCGCGTAGAACTCGATCGAGCGGGGCGTCCGCAGCCGCGGCGCCGACTCACGAGTGACGGGCACCCAACCTTTTCAGGCACCGGTGACGGTGTCGTGTCGCGGGCCTGCCCGTGCGATGAACCATTGGTCTCCTAGGAGGAATCCATGCGCGGTGCGAAGAGCGCCAAGTGGGTCGCGATAGCCGCGGTTGTGGCGCTGAGCGCGACCGCTTGTGGCGGCGGCGGCGACGAGGGCGACAGCAAGGCCGCGATCGACCCGGACGGCACGTTCTCCGTCGAGGTGGGTGAGCCGCAGAACCCGCTGCAGCCGGCCAACACCATGGAGTCCAACGGCAGCATCGTCATCAACTCGCTGTTCTCGGGCCTGGTCGACTACGACTCCAAGGGCAACATCACCATGGTGAACGCCGAGTCGGTGGACACCAAGGACAACAAGACCTTCACGGTCAAGCTGAAGGCGGGCTGGAAGTTCCACGACGGCACCCCGGTCACCTCCGAGTCCTACATCAAGGCCTGGAACTGGGCCGCGAACCCGGACAACAAGCAGACCAACAGCTTCTGGTTCTCCGACATCAAGGGCTACGACGACATCTCCGGCGGCAAGGCCGACGAGATGTCCGGTCTGAAGGCCGTCGACGACACCACCTTCACGATCGAGCTGAGCAAGGCGCTGCCCTACTTCGTCTACAAGCTGGGCTACGAGGTCTTCTCCCCGCTGCCGGAGTCCTTCTACAAGGACCCGGACGCCGCCGGTGAGAAGCCGGTCGGCAACGGCCCCTACAAGTTCGTCAGCTGGGACCACAAGAAGCAGATCGTGGTCGAGCGCAACGACGACTACAAGGGTGACGACAAGGCCAAGAACGGCGGCGTGATCTTCAAGAACTACGCCCAGCTGGAGACGGCCTACCAGGACCTCAAGTCCGGCAACCTCGACGTGATGCGCCAGGTCGCCCCGCGTGACCTGCCGGTGTACAAGCAGGACCTCGGCGACCGCGCCGTGGACCAGTCGCAGTCCTCGATCCAGACCCTCGCCGTCGCCTTCTACACCAAGCAGTGGAAGGACATCGACCCGAAGGTCCTCCAGGGCCTGTCGATGGCGATCGACCGCGACACCATCACCAAGACCGTCCTCCAGGGCACCCGTGAGCCGGCCACCGGCTGGGTCGCCAAGGGCGTGCTCGGTTACACGGACAACGCCGCCGGGGACGTCACCACGTACGACCCGAAGAAGGCCAAGGCCCTCATCAAGGAGGGTGGCGGCGTCCCGGGCAACAAGATCTCCATCCAGTTCAACGCGGACGGCGGTCACAAGGAGTGGGTGGAGGCCGTCTGCGGCTCCATCACCAACGCCACCGGCGTGGCCTGCACCGGCGACTCCAAGGCCGACTTCCAGGCCGACACCAACGCCCGTGACGCGAAGCAGGTCAAGTCGCTGTACCGCTCCGGCTGGGTGCTCGACTACCCCTTCATCGCCAACTTCATCCGGGACCTGTTCGGCACCAAGTCGGACGGCAACCAGGGCGGCTTCTCCAACGCGGAGATCGACAAGCTCATCGAGCAGGCCGACAGCGCCGCCACGCTGGAGGAGTCGGAGAAGCTCTACCAGGAGATCGAGAAGAAGCTTCCCGAGTACATGCCGAGCATCCCGCTCTGGTACTACAAGGTCAACGCGGGCTACTCGGAGAAGGTCACCGGCGTCAAGTACGCCCAGGACGGCGACCCGATCCTGACCGGCGTTCAGGTCACGAAGTAACCGCTGATCACAGCGTGTGCCGTGCCGCACCTCATCAGGTGCGGCACGGTGTCGGCCGGTCGGCCGGGGGGCCCTTTTCACCGGGTACGTACGGGACGTCCGCGAGGAACCGTCAGGCGTGCGCGGTGAAAAGGGCCTGCCGCTGTAACTGACATGGAGGCACCATGGGGCGCTACGTCATACGACGACTGCTCCAGATGATCCCGGTGTTCATCGGGACGACTCTGCTGATTTTCCTGATGGTCTACGCGCTGCCCGGCGACCCCGTGCGCGGACTCTTCGGGGACAAGGGCGCGAGCCCGGAAGTGCTGCAGGCCCTGCGGCACGAGTACGGGCTCGACAAGCCCATCATGGTCCAGTACCTGGACTACATGAAGGGCATCGTCCTTCACTTCGACTTCGGCAACCAGATCGCCAGCGGCCGGCCGGTCACCGAGATCCTCGGTGACGCCTTCCCCGTGACGCTGCGTCTGGCCGGCCTGGCCTTCGCCATCGAGGCCGCCCTCGGCATCATCCTCGGCCTGATCTCCGGCATGCGCGCCGGCAAGACGGCCGACACGCTGATCCTCATCCTGACCCTGCTGCTCATCTCGGTGCCGGTCTTCGTGCTCGGCCTGATCCTGCAGACGGTGGTCACCAACGCGGGCGGCGCCCCCTCGGTGAACGACGACACCGACATCGGGCAGATGCTGATGCCGGCCATCGTGCTGGCCAGCGCCTCACTGGCCTATGTGGCGCGGCTGACGCGGACCTCGGTCGCCGAGAACATGCGGTCCGACTACATGCGCACGGCCATCGCCAAGGGTCTGCCCCGGCGCCGGGTCGTCGGTGTCCACCTGATGCGGAACTCGCTCATCCCGGTCGTCACCTTCCTCGGCACCGACCTCGGTGCCCTGATGGGCGGCGCGATCGTCACCGAGCGCATCTTCAACATCAAGGGCGTCGGCGGCACGATCGCGGAGGCCATCACCCGCCGCGAGGGAACGACACTGGTCGGCCTGGTCACGGTCCTGGTCCTCGTCTACCTCGTCACCAGCCTCATCGTCGACCTGCTGTACGCGGTCCTGGACCCGAGGATCCGTTATGCCTGAGCTGACCAAGACCTCCGCGGAGAAGTCCGCGACGTCCGCCGCCCCGGACGGCCGGCGCCTGCCCGAGGCCGGCCAGGAGAAGGCCCGCAGCCTGTGGGGCGATGCCTGGCGCGACCTGCGCACCAACTGGATCTTCATCGTCTCCTCGGTGCTGATCCTGCTGCTGCTCGTGATCGCGCTGTTCCCCGGTCTGTTCACCAGCGCCAGCCCGGACGCCAAGGACCTCGCGGCGCACTACCTCCAGAAGCCCGAGTACGGGCACATCTTCGGCGCCGACTGGCTCGGGTACGACGCCCAGGGCCGCAGCGTGTACGCCCGTGCCATCTACGGCACCCGCGCCTCGCTGCTGGTCGGCGGCGGTACCACCCTGGCCGTCACGGTCTTCGGCGGTCTGGTGGGCATGCTCGCCGGTTACTTCGGCGGCTGGATCGACGCGGTGCTCTCCCGCATCACCGACATGTTCTTCGGCATCCCGTTCCTGCTCGGCACGATGGTGATGCTGAACTCGTTCACCGAGCGGTCCATCCCGATCGTCATCCTCGCGCTGACCTTCCTGGGCTGGACGCAGACCGCCCGCGTCATGCGCGGTTCGGTGATCACGGTCAAGTCGCAGGACTACGTGCAGGCCGCCAAGGCGCTGGGCGCGAGCACCTCGCGCATCCTCTTCCGGCACGTGCTGCCCAACGCGATCGCCCCGGTGATCGTCGTCGCCACCATCGCGCTCGGTGTCTACATCGGCGCCGAGGCCACGCTGTCGTACCTCGGTCTCGGCCTGGAGGGCGCCTCGTGGGGCAACGACATCTCCGACGGCCAGAACCAGATCCGGGTCGCGGCGTACATCATGCTCTACCCGTCGATCATGCTCAGCATCACGGTGCTGGCGTTCATCATGCTCGGTGAGGCCGTCCGCAACGCCCTCGACCCGAAGCAGCGCTGAGGGAGGCGTACGTGACCATCATCGACCAGACCGCTTCCGTACCGGGACCGGCCGACGGCGGCGCCGACGACGCGCCGCTGCTCGAAGTGCGCGACCTGCACGTCGAGTTCCACACCCGGGACGGCGTCGTCCGGGCCGTCAACGGCGTCAACTACAGCGTGTCCGCGGGTGAGACCCTCGCCGTGCTCGGCGAGTCCGGGTCCGGCAAGTCCGTCACCGCGCAGGCCATCATGGGCATCCTGGACATGCCCCCGGCGAAGATCCCGCAGGGCGAGATCCGGTTCCGCGGCGAGGACATGCTGCGGATGGACGCCGAGGAGCGGCGCCGGCTGCGCGGCGCGAAGATCGCGATGATCTTCCAGGACGCGCTGTCGTCCCTCAACCCGGTCCTCTCCGTCGGCTACCAGCTCGGCGAGATGTTCCGGGTCCACCAGGGCATGAGCAAGAAGGAGGCCAAGGCCAAGGCCATCGAGCTGATGGACCGGGTGAAGATCCCGGCCGCCGCGGCCCGCGTCGACGACTACCCGCACCAGTTCTCCGGCGGTATGCGCCAGCGCATCATGATCGCCATGGCGCTGGCCCTGGAACCGGACCTGATCATCGCCGACGAGCCGACCACGGCCCTCGACGTGACGGTCCAGGCCCAGGTGATGGACCTGCTCGCCGAGTTGCAGCGCGAGTACCACATGGGTCTGATCCTGATCACCCACGACCTCGGCGTCGTCGCCGACGTGGCGGACAAGATCGCCGTGATGTACGCGGGCCGCATCGTGGAGCAGGCCCCGGTGCACGAGCTGTACAAGCGCCCCGCGCACCCCTACACCCGGGGGCTGCTGGACTCGATCCCGCGCCTGGACCAGAAGGGCCAGGAGCTGTACGCGATCAAGGGACTGCCGCCCAACCTGCTCAGGACGCCGTCGGGGTGCGCGTTCAACCCGCGCTGCCCCAAGGCGCAGGACATCTGCCGCACCGACACCCCGGCCCTGTTCGAGGTGACGGAGCGGGACGGCTCCGCCCTGCCGGGCCGGCGCAGCGCCTGCCATTTCTGGAAGGAGACGATCCATGGCTGAGATCAAGAAGGACGAGGCCGTGGACGCCACGCCGAACGTCACGGACGTCGAGGTCGTCGACGCGGCCACCGAGGAGGCGTCGGTCGTCGCGCTGGACAAGCCGGTGGACCGGGGCGAGCCGATCCTCCAGGTCCGCAACCTCAAGAAGCACTTCCCGCTGACCCAGGGCGTCCTGTTCAAGCGGCAGGTCGGCGCGGTCAAGGCCGTCGACGGCGTCTCCTTCGACCTCTACCAGGGCGAGACCCTCGGCATCGTCGGCGAGTCCGGCTGCGGCAAGTCCACGGTCGCCAAGCTCCTGATGAACCTGGAGCGGGCCACCGCGGGCGAGGTCTTCTACAAGGGCCAGGACATCACCAAGCTGTCCGGGCGCGCGCTCAAGGCCGTCCGCCGCAACATCCAGATGGTGTTCCAGGACCCGTACACCTCGCTGAACCCACGCATGACGGTCGCCGACATCATCGGCGAGACCTTCGACATCCACCCCGAGGTGGCTCCGAAGGGCGACCGGCGGCGCAAGGTGCAGGAGCTGCTGGACGTGGTGGGCCTGAACCCGGAGTACATCAACCGCTATCCGCACCAGTTCTCCGGCGGTCAGCGCCAGCGCATCGGCATCGCCCGCGGCCTCGCGCTCAACCCGGAGATCATCATCTGCGACGAGCCGGTGTCGGCGCTGGACGTGTCCGTCCAGGCCCAGGTCATCAACCTGATGGAGAAGCTCCAGGACGAGTTCGACCTCTCCTACATCTTCATCGCGCACGACCTGTCCATCGTCCGGCACATCTCGGACCGGGTCGGCGTCATGTACCTCGGCAAGATCGCGGAGATCGGCACCGACGTGCAGATCTACGACCACCCGACGCACCCGTACACCCAGGCGCTGCTCTCCGCGGTGCCCGTGCCCGACCCCGAGTCGCGCGATCACCGGGAGCGCATCATCCTCACCGGTGACGTGCCCTCGCCCGCCGACCCGCCGTCGGGCTGCTCCTTCCGCACCCGCTGCTGGAAGGCGCAGGACAAGTGCGCGCAGGAGGCACCGCTGCTGGCCGTCCCCGAGCGGTTCAAGGGCGAGAACTCGCAGGCGGCGCACGAGTCGGCGTGCCACTTCGCCGAGGAGAAGGACGTCGTGCACGCGGCCTGATCCCGTTCTTCCCCCGGTTCCCGGCACCTGCCCCAGGTGCCGGGAACCGGTGTTTTCCGGGGCCGCCGCGCGTCAGTCGCGGATCGCCGCGCGTCAGTCGCGGATCGCCGCGCGTCAGTCGCGGATCGCCGCGCGTCAGTCGCGGATCGCCGCCCGTCAGCCCGCCGACCGCTGCCCGTCAGGCGCGGGCGGCGGCCCAGTGGCAGGCGACCCGGCTCCGTGCGCCGTCGTCCGTGAGGGACGGGTCCTCGCCGTGGCAGCGCTCCGCGACCCCCGCCCGCTCGGCCTCCCCGTCCGCGAGGACCGGGCACCGGACCCGGAACCGGCACCCGGAGGGAACCCGGGACGGGTCGGGCGGCTCACCGGACAGCACGACCGGGTCCCCCGGGGTGTCCGGCAGCACCGACAACAGGGCCCGGGTGTAGGGGTGCCGGGGTGCCGTCAGCACCTGCTCGACCTCGCCCGTCTCCACGATCCGGCCCAGGTACATCACCGCCACCCGGTCGGCGACGTTCCAGGCCAGCCCCAAGTCGTGGGTGACGATCAGCGCGGCCAGCCCCAGGTCGGCGCGCAGGCGCAGCAGCAGCGCCAGGATCTCGCCGCGCACCGACGCGTCCAGCGAGGCCACCGGCTCGTCGGCGACCAGCAGTTCGGGCGCGAGGACCAGCGCGCCCGCGATCACCACCCGCTGGCGCTGGCCGCCGGAGAGTTCGTGCGGGTGGCGCAGCAGGAAGCGTTCCGGCGGGCGCAGTCCCGCCCGCGCCAGCGCCCCGGTGACGGCCTCCTTCTCGTCACCGGCGTACCCGTGGACGCGCAGCCCTTCGGCGACCGCCTCGTACACCGTGTGCCGGGGGTTGAGCGAGCCGCTGGGGTCCTGGAGCACCAGTTGGACGCGCTTGCGGTGGGCCTTGAGGGCACGTGCGCCGTACTCCAACGGCCGCCCGGCGAACTCGATCCGCCCCGAGGCCGGTCGCACCAGTCCGAGCAGGGCCCGGGCGAGGGTGCTCTTGCCGCAGCCCGACTCGCCGACCAGCGCCACGATCTCGCCGGCCCGCACGGTGAGGCCGACCCCGTCCACGGCCCGGGCCGGCGGGGCGCCGTGCCGCCCGGGGAAGGTGACGCGCAGGTCGCTCACGCCGAGCAGCGGGGGAGGGGGCGCGGTCGTCATGCTGTCCTTCCGGTGGGGTCGGCCGGTGCTCCGCCGGGAGCGGTCCGGCCGGCGCCGGGGGGCGGCTTCTCGGGCGGGGGTGCCTGGTCCTTGTCGGCGGCTGGTGGCTGTGCGGGGGTGATGGGGGTGCTGTGCGCGTCGGGT